>NZ_DAIRVN010000018.1:0-64482 GCF_036802785.1 Pararhodobacter sp. | reverse complement strand
CTCCCCGATACCCCCGCGATTTCACCGGCCATGGTGCCACACCCCCTGCGGCCCACTGGCCGGGCGGTGCGCGCGTGGCGATCAGCCTTGTACTGAACTATGAGGAAGGGGGCGAGAACAGCCTTCTGCACGGCGATGCCCAGTCCGAGGGCTTTCTGTCTGATATCGCGGGCGCGCAGCCCTGGCCCGGCCAGCGCCACTGGAACATGGAATCGCTTTACGATTACGGCGCGCGGGCGGGCTTCTGGCGTCTGCACCGGCTGTTCACCGGGCGCGCACTGCCGGTGACGATCTATGGCGTCGCCACCGCGCTGGCGCGCAACCCGGTGCAGGTGGCCGCGATGACGGAGGCGGGGTGGGAGATTGCCTCGCACGGGTTGAAATGGGTGGAACACCGCGACATGCCCGAAGAGGAGGAGCGCGCCGCGATTGCCGAGGCCATCCGCCTGCATACCGAGGTGGTGGGCACCCCGCCGCGTGGCTGGTACACCGGGCGCTGCTCGCTGAACACGGTGCGCCTGACGGCCGAAACTGGTGCGTTCGACTGGATTTCAGATACCTATGACGATGATCTGCCCTATTGGGCCGAAACCGGCACCCGCGACCAGTTGATCATCCCCTACACGCTGGAGGCCAATGACATGCGCTTTGCCACCGCGCCGGGCTGGGTGACGGGGCAGGACTTTGGCCAGTACCTGATCGACACATTTGAGACCCTCCATGCCGAGGGCGGGCGCATGTTCTCGGTCGGCCTGCATTGCCGCCTGATCGGGCGGCCGGGCAAGGTGGCGGGGCTGATCCGATTTCTGGACCACGTGGCAGCAAAGGGCGGGGCCTGGTTCGCCACGCGGGGCGAGATTGCCGCGCATTGGGCCGCGCAGCACCCGCACCGGCGCGTTGCGCGCCCCAGCGCGATGGAGCGTGACGCCTTTGTCGCCCGTTTCGGCGGCGTGTTCGAGCATTCACCATGGATCGCGGAACGGGCATGGGCGCTGGAGCTTGGCCCGGCCCATGACAGCGCCACCGGCCTGCACAACGCGCTCGCCCGGATGTTCCGTTCGGCCAGCGCCGATGAGCGGCTGGGCGTTCTGCGCGCCCATCCTGATCTGGCGGGCAAACTGGCGCAGGCCCGGCGGCTGACGGCTGAATCCAGCGCCGAGCAGGCCTCGGTCGGACTGGATGCCCTGACCGACGAGGAACGCGCCGGTTTTGAGGCGTTGAATGCCGCTTACGTCACCAAATTCGGCTTCCCGTTCATCATCGCCGTGCGCGACAACACCAAAGCCTCGATCCTTGCCGCCTTTCACCAGCGGCTTGCCAGTGACACGGATACCGAATTCACCACCGCCTGCGCCCAGGTCGAACGGATCGCCGCGCTGCGCCTGAAGGACATGCTGCCATGAGCTATTACGCCCCTAAGGGCGGCCTGCCGCCGCAAACAGCGCTCATGACCCAGCGCGCGGTTTTCACCGATGCCTATGCCGTCATCCCACGCGGCTGCTTTTCCGATATCGTCACCAGCTTTCTGCCCGGCTGGCGCAAGACCCGGCTCTGGATGATCGCGCGCCCCCTGTCCGGCTTTGCCGAGACCTTCAGCCAGTATGTGATGGAAGTGCAGCCCGGCGGCGGCGCAGATGCGCCCGATGCCGAGGAGGGGGCGCAGCATGTGCTCTTCGTCACCGCTGGCCTGCTGACGCTGCGGGTGGATGGCCGGGCCTTTGACCTTGATGCGGGCGGCTATGCCTATATCCCCCCCGGCGCGCGCTGGACGCTTCTGGCCGAGGGGCATGAACCCGCCCGCTTCCACTGGTATCGCAAGATATGGCAATCCGCCGCCGGGGTTGAGCGGCCTGAGGTCTTTGTCACCAATGAGCGCGACATCGCGCCGCACGCCATGCCCGACACCGACGGGCGCTGGGCGACAACCCGCTTTGTCGATCCGGAGGATCTGCGCCATGACATGCATGTGAACATCGTCACCTTCCAGCCCGGTGGGGTGATTCCGTTCGAGGAAACGCATGTCATGGAGCACGGGATCTATGTGCTTGAGGGCAAGGCCGTCTACAAACTCAACCGCGACTGGGTCGAGGTCGAGGCCGGTGATTTCCTCTGGCTGCGCGCCTACTGCCCGCAGGCCTGCTATGCCGCCGGGCCGGGGCCGTTCCGCTACCTGCTCTACAAGGATGTCAACCGCCACGCCCGCCTGCGCAGCCCATGGCCCGGCCCCGCAGCGTGAGGGTGCTGTTTTATCATCTGTTCATAAATATCCCACGGGGGTCCGGGGGTGTGAAACCCCCGGGATTGCCAAGCGAAACCCGGCCTCCCTTCTGGCGCGAAAGCCTTCCATGAACCGCATCTTCCGCACCGAACCTCTGACCGCCCCGGCCTTCGCCCCTTTCGGCGAGGTGCTTGAGGCCACGGGCAGCCCGGACAGGCTGATCAATCAGGGCCTCTGCGGCCGTTTCCATGACCGCGCCGTGCTGGATTTCGGGCCTGAGACCCTGCCGGCGGGCCGTGCCGGCATCTCGCTTTTCCACGCCGAGCCCCGTTCGCTGCCCTACCGGCTTGAGTTGGTCGAGCGTCATCCGGAGGGCTCGCAGGCCTTCCTGCCGATGACGCAGCATCCGTTTCTGGTGATCGTGACAGAGCACCCCGAAGCGAAGCCGCGCGCCTTCCTGACCAATGGGGCACAGGGCATCAACCTGCGGCGCGGCACCTGGCACGGGGTGCTGACCCCGCTGGCAGCACCCGGCCTTTTTGCGGTGGTGGACCGGATCGGCACCAGCCCCAATCTGGAAGAGCACTGGTTCGACAGCCCCTGGCTGGTCGTCAGCGGTGCGGGGCAGGCCTGAGATCGTTGTTTGCGCGCCCGTTATCAGCGGTGACGCCCGCGCCGGTTGGAAGGGACCACCGGCGCCAGGCACCCGGCTGGCGCGGGGTCAGTTCCCGGTCGCGCAGTCTGCAATCGTCTGCGCCATGTCGCGCATCATCGTTTCATAAAGCGCCGGGCCGGGCTCCAGTGCGGTGCCTGCCGGGTCAAGCGGGCGGCCGACGCGCAGCGCGCTGCCTTCGATCACCAGCGCGACATAGGCGTCGGGGTGGTTTGCCTCTGGGAAGATGCATTCCGCCCCGGCCTGTTCAAGATTGGCGCGGATGGTGCTGAGGCGGGCGGCACCCGGGGTGGCCGCATCGCCCAGCGTGATCGAGCCCAGCACGTTCAGCCCGAAGCTTTCGGCAAGGTAGCCATAAGCGTCATGATAGACCACGATGCCGGTATCGCGGGCCGGTTCAAGGATGGTCTCCATCTCGGATTTCAGCGCGGTGATCCGCTCCTGCGCCGCCTGCGCATTGCTGCGATAGGTCGCGGCATTTCCGGGGTCCAGCGTGGCAAGCTCTTCGGCGATGGCGGCAAGCCAGGTCCGGGCGTTGTCAGGGTTCAGCCATGCATGTGCGTCGATGGCGCCATGAGAGTGGTCGTGGCTGTGCCCGTGATCATGGTCGCTGTGGTCGTGTTCAGCGTGATCATGATCGCCGTGGGAATGGTCGCCATGGTCCTCATCCTCATGCTCGTCATGGCCGTCGTCATCATGGGCATGCCCGTGGTCGTCATGCCCGTGATCATCATGATCATGCTCTTCATCTTCATGATCATCATGCCCGTGATCCTCATGCGCATGCCCATGCTGATCACCCGCCAGCAGCCGCGATTCGGCGTAGGGTTGCAGTTGCGTGCCCTCGACGGCCAGCAGTTCCAGCACCTGCCCGTCGCTCAGCGCGTCGGTCGTGCGGCCCAGCCAGGGGGTCAGGTCCGGCCCGATCCAGACCACCAGACCGGCGCCCGCAACGGCGCGGGCCTGCGAGGGGCGCAACTGGAAATGATGCGGGTCAGCGCCGCGATCCAGCAGCAGATCAGGCGTTCCCACCCCGTCCATCACCTGCGCGACCAGCGCGTGCGTCACCGGGATGTCGGTGATCACCGCAGGGGTCTGGGCGTGAAGCGAGGTTGCGGCGAAAAGAGCGGCGAGGCTGGCGCCGGAGCGGAGGGTAAGGTATCGCATGGGGCAGTCCGTTCTTCGTTTTTCACTGAGGGCGCGTTGATTGCCTTAAGTGTCATGTTATATGGTAACAAGTCAACCGCAGCGCCCCGAAAACCCCGCAGGATTGCCCATGTCGAGCTCAGCCTTCCAACCGCATGATCATGGCCGCTGCGTTACCTCGGCGCTGGCACAGGCCGAAAGCGTGGTGGCCGCGCGCGGCCTGCGCCTGACCCCGGTGCGGCGGCGCACGCTGGAGATATTGCTGGAGCGTCACGGCGCGATGGGGGCCTATGACGTGCTTGAACGGCTGGCCGAGGACGGATTCGGCCATCAGCCGCCGGTGGCCTACCGCGCGCTGGAATTTCTGGTGGAAGCGGGGCTGGTGCACCGCATCCGGCGGATCAATGCTTTCGCGGCCTGCCTGCATCCGGGTGAGGACCATCACGCGGCGTTCCTGATCTGCCGGGGCTGCAATGCGGTGGCCGAAATCCCGGCAGCGCGGCTGCGCGCGGTAATGGATGCCGGCGCCGCCGAGGCCGATTTCGTCATTGAACGGGTAAGCATGGAGGCATCGGGCCTGTGCCCGGAATGCCGGGCAGCCGAAGCATGAGCGCGGCCCACGCTGTAAAGGCAGCGACGCCTGCACCCCTGATCCTGTCCGAGGGGGTCAGCGTGGCCTATGGCGCCGCGCAGCCGGTACTGACCGGTATCAATTTCGCAATCCGGCCGGGCGAGATTGTCACGGTGGTGGGACCCAACGGATCGGGCAAATCGACCTTTCTGCGGGCGGTGCTGGGGATGATCGCGCCCAGTGCCGGGCGGGTCTGGCGGGCGCCGGGGCTGCGGGTGGGCTATGTGCCACAGCGCCTGCATCTGGACCCCAACCTGCCCCTGACGGTGACGCGCTTCCTTCGGTTGCTGCAGCCGCTGAGCGCGGCCGAGGTGGCCGCCTTGCTGGAGCGGGTGGGCGTGCCGGGGCTGGCCGGGCGGACGATGGGCACGCTGTCAGGCGGGCAGTTCCAGCGGGTGCTGCTGGCGCAGGCGCTGGCCGGTCAGCCGCAGATTCTGGTGCTGGATGAGCCGACACAGGGGCTGGACCAGCCCGGCGTCGCCGCCTTCTACCGGCTGATCGAGGATGTGCGGCGCGAGTTCGGCTGCGCGGTGCTGTCGGTCAGCCATGATCTGCATGTGGTGATGAGCGCCTCGGACCGGGTGATCTGCCTCAACGGCCATATCTGCTGCGAGGGCACGCCGCATGTGGTGTCGAACGCACCGGAATACCGCGCGTTGTTCGGGCTGGGGACACAGGGCGCGCTGGCACTTTATCAACATCACCATGACCATGAGCACGGGCTGGAGCATCAGGAAGGCCACTTATCCGACCCTTTGCATGGTCACAGTCATGATCATGGCCATGATCACGCACACGGACACGCACACGGACACGCGCAGGGGAAACCGCACAGCCATCAGGACGGGGCGGGGCATGATCATCGATGATTTCATCCTGCGGGCGGCCCTTGCCGGACTGATGGTGGCGCTGGCGGCGGGGCCGCTGGGCTGTTTCGTGGTCTGGCGGCGGATGGCCTATTTCGGCGATGCCACCGCGCATGCCGCGATTCTGGGCGTGGCGCTGGCGCTGGCCTTCTCGGTCTCGGTCTTTCTGGGCACCTTGGTTACCGCGCTGGTGATGGCGGTGGTTGTCTCCACACTGGCGGGGCGGGGCTGGGCGATGGATACCACGCTGGGCGTGCTGGCCCATTCGGCGCTGGCGCTGGGGCTGGTGGCGGTGTCGTTCCTGCCGGGGGTGCGGGTGGATCTGACGGTCTATCTGTTCGGCGATATCCTGACGGTCAGCCGCACCGACCTGATGGTGATCGCCGCAGGGGCCGCGCTGGTGACGGGGTTGATGCTGTGGCGCTGGCGCCCGCTTCTGGCCGCGACGATCAGCGAGGATCTGGCCCAGAGCGCAGGGCTGAACCCCGCGCGCGAGCGGCTGGTGCTGGTGCTGGCGCTGGCGATCACGGTGGCGGTGGCGCTGAAGGTGGTGGGCGCGCTGCTGATCGCGGCGATGCTGATCATTCCGGCAGCCGCCGCGCGGGTCTATGCGCGCACGCCTGAGGGGATGGCCGTGCTGGCGGTGCTGCTGGGGGCTGCGGCGGTGTTGCTGGGGCTGGGCCTGTCGATGCAGGTCGACACGCCTGCGGGGCCGAGCATCGTATCGGCGGCGGCGGCGTTTTTTGCGGGCTCGGTCGGTGGTGCGGGGATCTGGCGGATGGCCCGGCGGTGAGCGCGCAGGGGGGCTTTGCCCCCCGCCTTCGGCGCCCCCCAGGATATTTGTGAACAGGTGAGGGGGCCTGCGCGGTGCCCCGGTGTGCTGGGCTTCAACCTGCACTGCGGCGGGTGAAACGCGCAGCGCTGTAGGGGGCAGGGTCAAGCGCGGGTGGGCGCCCGGCGATCATATCGGCCAGCATCCCGGCGGTGCGCGGCGCCAGTGTAAGGCCGATATGCCCATGCCCGAAGGCGAGCCATGCGCCCGGTGCCTGCGGGCCAGCGGGGCCGATGACCGGCAGGCTGTCCGGCAGCGAGGGGCGCAGGCCCATCCAGCGGCGCGCGACCGGCGGCAGACCGGGGAAGACGGCGCGCGCGCCCTTTTCCAGCTGATCCCAGCGGTGGGGAGAGGGCGGGGCATGGAGGCCGCCCAGCTCCACCGTGCCCGCCGCGCGCAACCGGCCCTGCATCGGTGTGAGGTAAAAGCCGAAGCGGTCAGGGCAGAGCGGGCGGGCGAGCGGCATTGCATCCTCGGGCAGGTCAAATTCGAGGTGATAGCCGCGTTCGGTATCGAGCGGAATGGCAAGGCCCAAGGCGAGCGCCAGCCCCTGCGACCATGCGCCCGCCGCAAGCACGATCTGTTCCGCGCTGTGCGTGGCACCGCTGTCGAGCGCCATGCGCCAGCCCCCTGCGGTGCGGCTGAGGGCGCTGAGCGTGGCGTCGATGCGCTGAACGCCCCGCGCCTGCGCGGTGGCGGCGATACGGGCGAGCATCTGGCCAGGGTCATCAAGGACGCGGGTGCCGGGAAAGTGTGCCGCGCCCGCGAAGCGCCCTTGCGGCAGGCCGGGCTCCAGCCTTTCGAGGGCGGCACCGTCGATCAGTTCGACCGCCACCCCGTGCAGGCGCCGCCTTTCCAGCCCCTCCGCGGCATCGCGCAGGGCGGCAGGGGTATCAAAGGCATAGAGCGCGCCCCGGGGGCGCAGCAGCGTGGCAGCGCCGGTCTCCTGCGCCAGAGCATCCCATAGCGGGCCCGCACCGGCCAGAAGCGGCACCAGCGCGCGGCGGTTGCGCCGCGACGGGCCGGGCAAGGCCTGCCAGCCGAAGCGCAGCAGCCACGGCGCGAGCCGCGCCAGTGACGGGCGGTGGATGGCAAGCGGGCTGAGCGGGTCGAACAGCAGTTGCGGCAGGGCGCGCAGCACACCGGGGGTGGCGACCGGGTCGATGGCGTATTCGGCGATGGTGCCTGCATTGCCGGTGGAGGCCATATGCGGCGCCTCTTGCGGTGCGATCAGGGTGACGGCATGCCCTTCAGTGCAGAGGCGCAGGGCCGTCGTCAGCCCGATGACGCCCGCGCCGATCACCGCGATGTCGGCCATGTCAGTAGCCTGCCGTGCGGTCCACGACATGCAAAAGCGCCTCGCCCGCAAGGCTGCGGCGGATGTTTTCGGCCAGCGCGTGGGCCGCGCTGGAGGGCCGGGTGTCGGCGGCGACATGGGGCGTGACGGTGATGCGGGGATGCGCCCAGAACGGGTGGTCGGGCGGCAGGGGCTCCACCCGGAAGACATCCAGCGTGGCATGGCCCACCCGCCCGCTGGCCAGTGCCGCCAGCAGCGCGTCATCGTCGATCAGCGTGCCGCGCCCGGGGTTGATGAGGGCCGCGCCGCGCGGCAGCAGGCTGAGGGTCTCGGCGTTGAGGGTATTCTCGGTCTCGGGCGTCGAGGGCAGGAGGGTGACGACGATCTGCGCCTGCCTGAGCGCGGCGCGCAGCCCCGCATCGCCGTGCAGGCAGGCAATGCCGGAGACATCCCTGGCGCGACGGCTCCAGCCCAGCACCGGAAAGCCCAGCCCGGCGAGGGCCTTTGCGCAGGCCGTTCCCAGCGCGCCCAACCCCAGCATGGCTACCGGGCGCTCGGACGCCAGCGGCGGCACCACCGGGTTCCAGCGCCCGTTCTGGCTGCTCAGCAGTGCGTCGATGCCCAGATGGGCGCGCAGCACATGGCCGGTGACATATTCGACCATTCCCTGCGTCAGCCCCGGATCAACCATGCGGCACAGCGGCTGGGTCAGGGTGGGGTTGCCCACGATCCGCTCCACCCCGGCCCAGAGGCTGAGCACCGCCTTGCAGCGCGTGAAGGGTGTGAAATCCGGCGGGGTATCGCCGCCTGGAGCATAGAGGATGTAATCGACGGTTTCGGGCGCGGCGGTTGTCACCAGATCGGCGTCGATCTGCGCATCATGGAGGGCGGCGCGCAAGGGCCCCTCCCAATGGGGCCAGCGAGTGACGCCACCGGCAAACAGGATCACGGGTTTCATGGTCGCTCCCTCGGGCGGTGGACGCAGGCGCTTTGGACAAGGCCGAAACCTATCATGATCATGAGCATGGCCGAACCGCCATAGGAAACCAGCGGCAGCGGCACCCCCACCACCGGGGCCAGCCCCATGACCATTGCCATGTTGACGGCGAAATACAGGAAGAAATTGCCCGCCACGCCCAGAATGATCAGCGAGGCAAAGCGTTTGCGGGCCTGAAGCGCGGCAATGACGCAGGTAACGATGATCGCCAGATACAGGATCAGAAGCGACACCCCGCCGATGAAGCCGAATTCCTCGGCCAGGGTGGTGAAGATGAAATCGGTGTGTTTCTCGGGCAGGAAGTTGAGCCGTGACTGCGTTCCCTGCATGAAACCGCGTCCGGACCAGCCGCCAGACCCCAGCGCGATCATCGCCTGATTGATGTGATAGCCCGCGCCAAGCGGGTCAAGGGTGGGGTCAAGGAAGCTGTCGATGCGGCGGAACTGGTAGTCTTTCAGCAACTGCCATTCCGTCCCGCGCGAGGACAGCACCAGTGTGACCAACCCGCCGCCTGCCGCCACCACCACGAAGAAATACCACAGGCTGACTCCGGCAAAGAACATCACCAGCCCGCCGCCGCCCAGGATCAGCAACGAGGTGCCAAGGTCAGGCTGGCGCAGGGTCAGAAAGGCGGGCAGCGCGATGATCAGAACCGCCACAAGCACCCAGAGCGGATGCGAGGTCTTGCGCACGTCAAGCCAGTCATAATAGGCCGCCATCGCCATGATCACCGAGATCTTGGCCAGTTCCGACGGTTGCAGCCGGATCGGCCCCAGCTCAAGCCAGCGCTGCGCGCCCATGCCGACCGATCCGAAGAATTCCACCCCCAGCAGCAGGATCACCGAGAGCGCATAGGCGATCCCCGACATGGAGCGCCAGAACCACAGCGGCACAAAGCCCACGGCAAGCATCACCGCCAGCCCCAGTGCGAAGCGCTTCATCTGCGGCTCTGCCCAGCGCTCCAGATCGCCCCCTGCGACCGAGTACAGCATCAGAAAGCCCACCGAGGCCACCGCCGTCAGCAGCAGCACCAGCGCCCAGTTGACGTGCAGAACCTTGACCAGCCCGGAGGGGGTATGTTTGACGTTATATTCGAGATAGCTCATGCCCGGCCGCGCCCCGAGGCGGGGGTATCAAGCGGACCGATACGCTCGCTGATCTCGCGCAGCATCGATTCGATGCGGTTGCGTTGCGGCTGCGGATAGGCCTCGATCGGAGGCAGTCCACCGGCCTGCGCCGCCAGCATGAGATCGCGGCCGATGGGTGCGGCCGCAGAAGAGCCACCGCCGCCATGCTCAACCACCACCGAAACGGCATAGCGCGGATCCGGATCAGGCCCGAAACCCACGAAAAGCGCGTGGTTACGCCGGTTCCACGGCAACTGATCCTGACTGCGGATGCCTGACGCGCGTTCTGCGGCGGTGATGGAAAACACCTGGCTGGTGCCGGTCTTGCCGCACATGCGCATGCCGTCCTGCACGATACGCGAGGAATACGCGGTGCCGCGCGTGTGGTTGGAACATTCCCACATCCCGCGTTTCACAAGGCTCATGGCAGCGGGCGACAGCCCCAGTGGGGCGTATTCGGGCACCGCCGTCTCTTCGCCGTTGATGGCGCGGACAAGGCGGGGCAGCACGGCGCGGTTGGTGGCCAGCCGCGCCGTCATCACTGCCAGTTGCAACGGTGTGGACAAAACGAAGCCCTGCCCGATGGAGGCATTGACGGTATCGCCGACCAGCCACTCCGCCCCGCGCCGTTCGCGCTTCCATTCGCGCGAGGGGTTCAGCCCCTCGGACATGGAGGAAAACGGCAGGTCGTAACGCACCCCCAGCCCCAGACGCTGCGACATGGCATTGATCCGGTCGATACCGACGCGCTGCGCCATGTCATAGAAGTAGATGTCGCAGCTTTCCGACAGGGCAGTCACCAGATTGACCCGCCCGTGGCCGGAACGGTTCCAGCAATGAAAGCGCCGCCCGGCGATTTCGACATGGCCGGGGCAATAGACGCGCTCCTCCGGCGTGGCGAGCCCGGCATCAAACGCGGCCAGCGCGGTGACCATTTTGAAGGTGGAGCCGGGCGGATAGGCGCCCTGCACCGATTTGTTCGACATCGGGCGATAGATATTCTCGCGCAGTTCGTTGAAATCAGTCACCGAAATGCCGCGCACAAACAGATTGGGGTCAAACGAGGGGGTAGAGGCGATGGCAAGAATGTCGCCTGTCGTCACTTCCAGGATCACCGCCGCCGCGCTTTCCTCATGCAGCCGGGCCATGGTGAAAGCCTGCAACGTGCGGTCAACGGTCAGCTGCACGTTATGGCCCGCATCGCCATCCTGCCGGTCAAGCTCGCGCATTTCGCGGCCCACGGCGTTGACCTCGACCCGCCGGTGCCCGGCGGTTCCCCGCAGTGAATCCTCCATCTCGCGCTCAACCCCGACCTTGCCGATCTGGAAGCGCGGGATCATCAGCAGCGGCTCGGGCGATTCGCGCGCGGCCAGATCGGCCTCCGACACCGGGCCGACATAGCCGACCAGATGGGCGAATTCGGCCTGAAAGGGATAGTGGCGCGAAAAACCGACCTCGGGCGTGATGCCCGGCATGGCGGGGGCATTGGCGGCGACGCGCGCCACCTCTTCCCAGTTCAGGCGGTCGGCGATGGTGACCGGAACAAAGGGTCGGTGGCGCATGATCTCGCGCTCGGCACGGTCGATCTCATCGGGGGTAAGCGCGATGATCTGTGCCAGCCGCTCCAGTGCCGCGCGCGGATCGCCCGCATCCTCGCGCACCAGAACCACGCGGTAATTCTGCACATTATTGGCCAGAATCGTTCCGTGGCGATCCTGAATCAACCCGCGCGCCGGGGGCAGCAGGCGGATGTTGATGCGGTTCTCTTCGGCCAGAAGGCGATACTGATCAGATTCCGCCACCTGCATGGTGCGCATCCGCAGCACCAGCGCGCCGGCAAACACCAGCTGCGCCCCGCCCAGCAGCGCGGCACGCCGCGAGATGGTGCGCACGCTTTCTGCATTGTCCTTTGGTGGCCGTTTCATAGTTTGCGCCCCAGATCATCTACTTCGCCGGTTGCGGGCTTGCGCACCCTGAGCACGAAATGCAGGACCAACACGACGACCGGATAAGCGGCCAGTGTGAAGGCAAGTTTGAGCAGGCTCAAGTCCAGCGGCGGTTGCGGCACCATCACAATCGCAAGAACCAGCCGGTTGGCAAGGGTCATCGCCACGATCACGCCCGAAACCATCGCCCACTCAAGCGCCAGATTGATCTCGCGCACCACCAGCTGGCGACGGCGCAGAAACTCGGTCCCCGCCAGGACCAGCAGTGCCCAAAGGCCGGGCGGGCGCAGCGTGAGCAGGTCTTCGATCAGATAGACTGCGCCGATGACCGGGGCCGGAAGATGTACGGGGCGGCGCAGCAGCCATGCCATGGTCAGGCATAACAGCAGGTCAGGCCCCGGCAGGCCCGTGCCCGTCAGATCCAGCGGCAGAAGGCGCAGGAAGAGCGTGGCGCTCACGATCAGCAGATAGAGCGCCAGAAAGGCCAGCGTATCGAAGCGCAGCGCGTCATTCATCGGCTGTGCCGGTGGTTTCGCTGTCCTCTGCCGGCGTCTGGGCGGCAGGGGCGCCGGTGGCAGGGTCCAGCGGCAGGCCCGTGGCGTCTACCGGGCGCAGCAGGGTGCCCGAATGCCCGATCCGCTCCGCCGGGCGCGAGCGCAGCACGCGCAGAAAATCCAGCCGCCCGTAATCGGCGGCAAGGCGCACCCGCAGGCGACGGTCTGTGCCCTGTAGCACTTCGCCCACCAGCAGCCCGGGCGGGAACACGCCGCCGTCCGAAGCGCTGACCACACGGTCCCCGGGGCGCACGTCATCGGGCGATTCCAGAAACTCCAGCACCGGAACCGGCCCGTTGTCGCCGCTCAGCAGCGCGCGCTGGCCCGAGGGTTGCAGCATCACCGGCACCCGGCTGTTCGAATCGGTCAGCAGGATCACCCGGGATGAGCGCTGGCCGACTCCGGCGATGCGCCCCGCCAAGCCCAGCCCGTCCATCACCGCCCAGCCATCGACGATCCCGTCGCGCGCGCCGACATTGATCAGCACCGATTTGCGGTAAGGTGAGCCCGCATCCGCCATCACCACCCCGGTAACATGCGTCAGCTGCGGGTCCAGCCGCACCTGCGCCAGATCCAGCAGCTGGGCATTGCGCTGCTCAAGCTGTAACGCGGCCTCGCGCCAGGCGCGCATCTGTTGCAATTCGCGGCGAAGCTCCTGGTTCTGCTCATAAATCCGCGCGTAAGAGCGGAAATCCTCGATCATGCGGCTGGCGCGGGTGACGGGGGCCATGGCCCAGTCCATATTGGGCACCACCGCATCGACAAAGGCCATGCGGAAGCGCTCAACCCGTGGGCTGTCGATGCGCCACAACAGGAAGAGGGCGCCAAAGACGATGATCACCACGCCCAGAACGAGCCGGCGCACCGGGCGGACGTAATCAGCCTCGTTCAGACGGTCGTTCGGCACAAGCGGGCCTCGATGGAGCGGCCAGGTCAGCTATCGTAATCGATCGCGTGACGCAGCTGTTTTTCATATTCCAGCGCCTTGCCGGTGCCCAGTGCCACGCAGTTCAGCGACTGGTCGGCCACGGTGATGATCAGGCCGGTCTGCTCGCGCAGCGCCAGATCAAGGTCACCCAGCAGCGCGCCGCCGCCGGTCAGCATGACACCGCGATCAACGATATCGGCGGCCAGATCGGGTGGCGTCGTTTCCAGCGCGATCATCACCGCCTCACAGATGGTCTGCACGGTCTCCGACAGCGCCTCGGCGATCTGACCCTGGGTGATCTCGATTTCCTTGGGCACACCGTTCAGCAGGTCGCGCCCGCGCACATGCATGGTCTGGCCGCGCCCGTCATCGGGCATGCGGGCGGTGCCGATGGTTGTCTTGATGCGCTCGGCGGTGGATTCGCCGATCAGAAGGTTCTGGTGGCGGCGCAGATAGCTGATGATCGCCTCATCCATCCGGTCGCCACCCACCCGGACCGAGCGGGCATAGACGATATCGCCCAACGACAGAACCGCCACCTCGGTGGTGCCGCCGCCGATATCGACAACCATGCTGCCGGTGGGGTCGGTGATCGGCATGCCCGCGCCGATGGCGGCGGCAATGGGCTCGGAAATCAGCCCCGCGCGCCGCGCGCCCGCCGAGAGAACCGACTGGCGGATCGCGCGCTTTTCAACTGGCGTGGCGCCATAGGGCACACAGACAATGACCTTGGGCTTGGAAAACGTGGAACGTTTGGTGACCTTGCGGATGAAATGCTTGATCATCTCTTCGGCGACATCGAAATCGGCGATCACGCCGTCACGCATCGGCCGGATCGCCTCGATGGAGCCGGGGGTACGGCCCAGCATGAGCTTGGCATCCTCGCCCACCGCCAGAACCTGCTTGCGCCCGTCCTTGACGTGATAGGCTACGACAGAGGGCTCATTAAGGATGATCCCGCGCCCCTTGACATAGACAAGCGTATTGGCCGTGCCGAGATCGATCGCCATATCTGACGAAAATAGCCCTCTGAGTCCGAACATTCCGCGTCTTTCCAGCATGCATGATACCGTTCCGCAGGCTGCGGAACGCATTGCGCGCACTTATAGGCCTGCGAGCCCCGCGTCGTAAAGGGCCGAGGCAGGAACCACCGGCACCAAACCGCCCGCGAACGCTCACGTTTCGGTAACAAGGCGCCTCACAGGCAAGTTTGAAGGCAGACCTGAATGCCTGCTTGCGCAGAAGCCTGTTTGCTTGCCGCTGCGCGGCGTTGGGGGGCGCTGCCCCCGCCGCCCTTCGGGCGACTCCCCCGGGATATTTTTGAACAGGTGAAAGAGAAAAGAATGCGCTTTCATCTGTTCGATAAATATCCTGGGGGTGAATGGGCCGCAGGCCCAGAGGGGGCAAAGCCCCCTCTTTTGACGCCCGCCTGTCAGCCAGCCGATTGCATCAGGGCCGAGTTGTTGCCACGGTTCTGGTGCAGGTGCAGCCGGTTGAGCGCGTTGACATAGGCGCGGGCCGAGGCCACCACCGTGTCGGTATCGGCCGATTGCCCGGAATAGACCTGCCCGTCTTTTGACAGCCTGACCGAGACGGTTGCCTGCGCATCGGTGCCTTCGGTCACGGCATGGACCTGATAGAGTTCCAGTTGCGCCTCATGCGGATAGAGCATTTTCACCGCGTTGAAGGTTGCATCCACCGGGCCGTCGCCGGTGGCATCGATGCTTTTCTCGCTGTCGCCGACCAGCATGGTCAGTTCGGCTTCTTGCGGGCCATCGGTGCCGCAGACCACGCGCAGGCGGCGGATCTGCAGGAAATCGTCCTCGCCGGTCGATGCCGTATCCTGCAGCAGGGCGACCAGATCGTCGTCAAAGACCTCTTTCTTGCGATCCGCCAGTGCCTTGAAGCGGACGAACACGTCTTTCAGCTGGTTATCCCCCAGCTCAAACCCCAGTTCAGACAGTTTCGCGCGCAGCGCCGCGCGGCCCGAATGCTTGCCCATGGCGATGTTCTTGGCGGTCAGGCCGATGTCTTCAGGGCGCATGATCTCGAAGGTCTGCACGTTCTTCAGCACCCCGTCCTGATGGATGCCCGATTCGTGCAGGAAGGCGTTCTTGCCCACCACGGCCTTGTTGAACTGCACCGCGAAGCCTGAAACCTGCGCCACGCGGCGCGAGAGGTTCATGATTTTCGTGGTGTCGATGGCGGTGGTGAAGGGCATGATGTCATGGCGCACGCGCATGGCCATCACCACCTCTTCCAGCGCCGTATTGCCTGCCCGCTCGCCCAACCCGTTGATCGTGCATTCGATCTGGCGCGCGCCCGCTTCCACGGCGGCGAGGCTGTTGGCCGTGGCCATCCCCAGATCGTTGTGGCAATGCGTTGAGAAGACGACCGTATCGGCGCCCGGCACCCGCTCCAGCAGCATGAGGATCAGATCGGCGCTTTCGCGGGGCGCGGTGTAGCCGACCGTATCGGGGATGTTGATGGTGCTGGCACCTGCCTTGATCGCCGTTTCAACCACGCGGCACAGGTAGTCGCGTTCCGTGCGCGTGGCGTCCATCGGCGACCATTGTACATTGTCGCACAGATTGCGGGCATGGGCGACGGTCGCCTGAATGCGCGCGACCATGTCGTCCAGGTTCAGGGCGGTGATATCACGGTGCAGCGGCGAGGTGCCGATGAAGGTGTGGATACGCGGGCGGGCCGCGTGTTTCACCGCTTCCCAGGCGCGGTCGATATCGGTGAGATTGGCGCGGGCCAGCCCACAAATCACCGAGTTTTTTGCATTGATGGCGATGTCGCGCACGGCCTCGAAATCGCCTTCCGAGGCGATGGGAAAGCCCGCCTCGATGATATCGACACCCATCTCATCGAGCAGGGCGGCGATTTCCAGTTTCTCGGCATGGCTCATGGTTGCGCCGGGCGATTGCTCACCGTCACGCAGGCTGGTGTCGAAGATCAGAACGCGGTTCTGTTCGGTATTGGTGTTCATGGCTGTCTCTTGGTCTGGTTTCCGAAGCGGGCGGGCGTTGGGCGCTGCATACCTCTGAGCGGTCGCGCCCTATGAAGGCACGCTCAGAGGCCGCTAAGGAGGAGGAGGCCGCGCAGGCCATGCCGTGCCGCTGCATGCGGGGCAAGGTCAGGGCAGAAAGGGCGCATTCCGGTATCCATGCGCCGGACTATACGGGGGCGCGCGGAAAAGAAAAGGGGAAATGTCGCCCCCTGCGCCCCCAGCGCGCGCAGCCCCGGCGGTCAGGCGGCAAAGAACCGTTCGGCTGGCAGGTAGTAGCCGAGCCGCGCGGCCAGTGCCCATTCGTGCTCCGGCCCGGTGTCACCGACCAGCACCACGCCGCCGCGCGGCCAGCCCGGCCCGGTGAGTGCGCCAAGCACGCGGGCGCGGGCCTCGGACCAGGGGGCATAGGGGGCAGGGGCCTGGCTGGCGTGGTCAAGCAGGGCGGGCATGAAGCGGCTCAGGTCGGCGGGGCTGAGCGGGGCCTGCGCCAGTG
The DNA here is from genome assembly GCF_036802785.1 of Pararhodobacter sp. Taxonomy (GTDB): domain Bacteria; phylum Pseudomonadota; class Alphaproteobacteria; order Rhodobacterales; family Rhodobacteraceae; genus Pararhodobacter. Next base: position 47,758 of record NZ_DAIRVN010000018.1, on the reverse strand, counting down.
CCGCGCGGCCCGCACCGGCAACGGTTTCAAGCCGCCGGGCGCGGTTTTCAGACAGATCAGGGCGCCGGGGCAGCAGGTGCAGCGCATTGGTGGAGAACAGGAACGCCACCACATCATGGCCTGAGGCCGCGCGGATGGAAGCATAGGTGCGGTAGTCCAGCCCGATTTCGGCGGCGCGTTTCACCCGCTGGCGCAGCACCTCGATGGGCAAGGTGGGCAGCAGCGCCTCGCGCGCCACGCTCCAGCAATGGCGACGCCAGCCCGCGCCGGGTTCCATGCTCGGGCCGTTGTTATGGCCGGGGCCGGGGATTGCACTGGCTTTTTGGGTGGTGCCGGGCATCTGCCCCTCCATGGCTCTCATGTCTGAGTGCAAGCTGCGGGGGGAAAGCGCGAAAGAAAAGGGCTGTTGCACAGAAAACCGCCCCCGGTGGTGTTCCGGGGGCGGGGCGTGCTGCGGTTTGCTGAAATTTACGGCAGTGCGGGCACTTCGATATGCGGCATGTCGCCGGTCAGCGCTTCGAGGAAGGCGACCAGATCTTCCAGTTCCTCCTCGGCAAAATCATGGCCCAGCATCTGCTGCCCCATCAGATTGACTGCATCGCGCAGATTGGCGACCGAGCCGTTGTTGAAATACGGGTAGGTCACGGTGACGTTGCGCAGGGTCGGTGTGCGGAAGGCGAAGCGGTCAGCCTCGTCGCCCGTCACAAGGAAGCGGCCCGCATCGGTCGAACCCGGAAGCTCGAAGCGATGGAAGTTGCTGTCCGACAGGTTGGGGCCGTTGTGGCAGGCCACGCAGCCGTTATCGACAAACAGGCGCATCCCGCTTTGCTGCTGCGCGGTCATCGCCATCTCATCGCCCATCAGGAAGCGGTCAAAGGGCGAGTTGGGGGTGTTCAGCGTCCGCTCGAACGCCGCGATGGCCAGTGCCACATTGGGCGGGTTCACCGGATCGGGGTCACCGGGGAAGGCCACGGCAAAGGCCGAACGATACACCTCGAACTCTTTCAGGCGGTCGATTGCCTGTTCGAGGGTCATGTTCATCTCGATCTCGGCCTGAATCGGCCCCAGCGCCTGCCCTTCAAGATCAGGCTCGCGCCCGTCCCAGAATTGCGCGCGCAGGAAGCCGGAGTTCAGAACCGTCGGCGTGTTGCGGTCGCCGACCTGCCCGTCATGGCCGGTGGCCCGGGGGATACGGTCGGTCCAGCCCAGTGCGGGGTTGTGGCAGGTCGCGCAGCTGATCACGCCCGAGGCGGAAATGCGCGGTTCAAAAAACAGCATGCGGCCCAAGTCAATGCGCTCGGTGGACATGGTGGCGCCGGATGGAATCGGCGGAATGGCGGGCAGCGGCTCGAACATGGTGATATACTCACCCATGTCCTGGGCCGAGGCCGCGCCGCCAAGGCACAGCGCAATCGCGGTGGCCGTGATGGCAAAAGGCTTGGCAAGTCGCAGGGTCACCAGAAGTCTCCTTTGTTGCCCTGTGCTGCCGATGATTCGTCCTGAACGGCACAGGGGAGGGTGGCTTGTCGCGCGTCACGGGCAGACAAGCAGAGTTCCGGTCACGAAGACATGATCCATGTCAATTTGTGGAATGATTCTAAAGATGACTGGCTTCTGCGCCAAATGGACCTGCTGTGGCAGACGGCGGTCGCGGCGCGGATGCGGTCAGCTCTGACGCGCGGGCGGCCAGGGGCGCAGGGCATCTGCGGCGATCCATGCGCCGACCCATTCCGGCAGCGCCGGGCATTCAAGGCCGGGATAGCCCATGGCCGCGATCAGTTTCTCGGGCGGCAGGATGCCGTTTTCATTGGTCGCCGCCAGCCGGATAAGGATATGGTTCAGCGCCTCGCCGTTTCGCCACATCGACTGCTCTACATAGAGAAAGCGCCGGTCCCAGCCCACCATGCGTGTCCGGGTGCTGAAGCGATGAAACACCCGCACCCGGCGACGGTAGCGGGTGCTGTTGCCTGCCACAGTCATGCCCCAGCCGTGGGCCCGCATGGCCCGGAACATGCCGGTGCGGGTGGAAAAGGGCATGCGGCCAAGGTCGAACAGGGTGAGCGTGCGGCCGTTGTTCAGCTCCATCCAGGGGTCGATATCCCAGGGCCAGCAGCGGTGATGCGACACATGCGTGTCGAACAGCCCCAGCGGCGGGGCATTGCGGAACTTGAACTGCTCTTTGATCAGCCTGACGATCGGATACATGGCGCGCCTTTCCTGCGGTGCGTTTCGTGAACCAGTGCTGTCAGAAGGTCAAGCGCCCGTAGTGCCTTTGCAGGGTTTCACGCCTGCGTGTCACCGGGCGGGATGACCCGGGGGCAGACTTGCCGCGCGGGGGGCATCGGGGCTATCCTGTATGCTGACCCGCGCCTTGCCGATGTCTTGCCCAGTCCTGACCATGCCCTGCCCTAACGCTGAAAGAGAGCCCGCCATGCCCCTTGCCACCGCCACACCCAGCCGCTACAGCCGTGCCGAGCGGCTGTCGGATGCGGTGGTTCATGTCGCCGGGCTGTCGCTGGTGCTGATGGCGGTGCCGGTGCTGATTGTGGTGACAATGCTGCAACGGGGCGATGCCCTGTCGCTGACCGGGGTCAGCATCTATGGCGCGGCGCTGATTGCGATGATCTTCTGTTCGGCGCTGTATAACATGAGCCAGAGCCTGGACTGGGGTGCCGCGCGCGAATGGCTGTTCAAGCGACTGGACCATTCGGCGATCTATGTGAAGATCGCGGGCACCTACACGCCGTTCACGCTGCTTTCCGGCCATGGCATGGCGCTGACCGCCGGGCTGTGGGGGGCCGCGCTGGCGGGTGTGGCGCTGAAGCTGATCTGCCCCTGGCGCTTCCGCTGGCTGGGGCTTGCGCTGTATCTGGGCATGGGCTGGGCCGGGGTGGTGGCCGGGCAGGCGCTGCTGGCGGAACTGCCGCTGACGGTGGTGGTGCTGATGGTGATCGGCGGCAGCCTCTATACCGCAGGGGTGATTTTTTACCTGTGGGAGAAGTTGCCGTTTCACAACACGATCTGGCATGGTTTCGTGCTGGCGGCGAGCCTTGTGTTCTATGCGGCCGTGCTGACCTATGTGCTGAGTGGCGGCTGAGTGGCGGCCGGGCAGGGGGCTTCCTGCCCCCTCTGGGCCTGCGGCCCATTCACCCCCGGGGATATTTTCAGACAGAAAATGAAGGGGCCGGGGCGGGCGTCAGTTTTCCGGGTTGGTCTGGAAAAGATCAAGGAAGGCCGGGCCGAAGCGTTCTGTTGCGCGCTCGCCGATCAGACGGGTGAGCGCATTCAGGTCACCCGGGCGCTGGGCGGCGAGACGGGCGCGCTGGGCCGGGGTGAGGGAGAGCGGCTTGAGCGTGCCACATGCGCCGCGCGCAAGGCGCTGTTCCTCGGCCAGAAGCCGGTCATAGAGCGGGGCAGCATCGGCACCCGCAAGCTTGCGCCGCGCCGGGTGCGGCATGGCGACCGGGGCGCGGGTGATGACCTCAAGGAAGCTGGCGCCGTAGCGTTCGAGTTTGGTGGCGCCGACCCCGGTGATGCGCGCGAATGCGTCCAGCGATTGCGGCTTGCGCTCGGCCATCTCGATCAGCGAGCGGTCGGTGAAGATGACATAGGAGGGCACGCGCGCGGCCTCGGCCAGGCTGCGGCGGTGGGCCTTGAGCGCGGCCAGAAGCGGCGCGTCCTCATCGGAGACCAGCGCGCGGGCCTCGTTGCGGGTGGGGGCATCGGTGACGGTATCTTCGCGCAGATGAATCTCGGCCTCGCCGCGCAGGATGGGACGGGCGGCTTCGGTCATGCGCAGGGCGCCGTGGCGCTCGGAATCAGGGCGGACCAGATCGCGGCCCATCATCTGACGAAACACCGCCTGCCAGCCGGCGCGCGGCAGATCGCGCCCGACGGCGAAGGTGGGCAACTGGTCATGCCCGCGCGCGCGCACCTTCTCGGTGGCATTGCCGGTCAGAATGTCGATCAGATGCCCGGTGCCGAAATACTCGCCGGTGCGCAGCATGGCCGACAGCGCCTTGCGCACCGGCTCGGTCGCGTTGAACAGTTTGGCAGGGGCCGCGCACATGTCGCAATTGCCGCAATCCTCGCTGACCTCGCCGAAATAGGCCAGCAACATACGGCGGCGGCAATGGGCGGTTTCGGCCAGCCCCAGAAGGGTGTTGAGCCGGGCATGATCAGCCGCGCGCCGCTCTGAGGGGGCGGTGCTTTCGTCGATCTGGGCGCGGCGCAGGCGGATGTCATCGGGGCCATAAAGGGTGAGCGTGTCGGCGGGCAGGCCATCGCGCCCGGCGCGCCCGATCTCCTGATAATAGGCCTCGATGGATTTGGGCAGATCGGCATGCGCCACCCAGCGCACATCGGGCTTGTCCACGCCCATGCCAAAAGCCACGGTTGCGCAGACGATCAGCCCCTCTTCGCGCTGAAACATCTCTTCGACCTTGCGCCGCTCCCAGTCTTCCAGCCCGCCGTGGTAGGCGCGCACGGAAAACCCGCTTTCTTCCAGCGCGCGGGCAAGGGTTTCGGTGCGCGCGCGCGTCGCGCAATAGACGATGCCGGACTGGCCGCGCCGCGCCTCGGCAAAGGCCATGATCTGGCGGCGGGGGCTGTTCTTGACGGCGAAGGCCAGCCGGATATTGGGCCGGTCAAAGCCGCGCAGAAAGGTGACCGGCGGCTTGTCGGCAAAGAGGCGGGTGATGATTTCGTCGCGGGTGGCGGCGTCGGCGGTAGCGGTGAAGGCGGCCAGCGGCACACCCAATGCGCGGCGTAACTCACCGATGCGCAGGTAATCCGGGCGGAAATCATGGCCCCACTGGCTGACGCAATGCGCCTCATCCACCGCGATCAGCGAGCAGCCTGAGCGGCGCAGCAGCGCGGTTGTGGCGCTGGCGGCAAGCCGTTCGGGCGCGATATAGAGCAGTTTGAGCCGCTCTTCCTCCAGCGCTGAAAAGATCTCGGCATTCTCGTCGGGCGAATTGCCGGAGGTGAGCGCGGCGGCGGCCACCCCGGCCTCCTGCAAAGCGCGGACCTGATCGCGCATCAGGGCGATCAGCGGTGAAATCACCACCGTCAGTCCGGTACGGCACAGTGCGGGCAGCTGATAGCACAGCGACTTGCCGCCGCCGGTGGGCATGATCGCCAGCACATCCTGCCCCTCGATCACGGCATGCGCGATCTCGCCCTGACCGGGGCGGAAGCCGGGAAAGCCGAAGACGCGGGCGAGAATGTCTTCGGGGCTGGGCCGCGACAGTTCGGGGGGGCTGGATGTCACGGGATCAGACGAAGGCGGACATGTTGTTGGCGATCACGATGCGCACCGCGTAAAGCGCCAGCAGCAGGATCAGGGGCGCAAGGTCAATGCCGCCCATCGAGGGCAGAAAGCTGCGGATCCGGCTGTAGATGGGTTCAAGCAGGCGGTTCAGCCCGTCCCAGATCTGGGCGACAAGCGGCTGGCGCAGGTTGAGCACCTGAAAGTTGATCAGCCAGCTGAGCACGACATGAACGATCACGATGAACCACATCACATCGAGGATCAGGTAGATAATTTGCAGGATCGAGAGCATGCGGCCTCCGGGCAGGCAGAAGGGGCGGGCGAGAAGTCTGGTGCCTTTTCAAGTAAGGTGCGCCCGCGCCAAGGGCAACCGCAAATGCCGCCCCTTGGTTGATGCCGCGCCGCTTGCGGGCTATCTGACGCCTGCTCAGTCGCAAAGGAGGCGCGCATGCTGGTTGTGATTTCCCCGGCCAAGAAGCTGGACTGGCGGCCCGTGGCGGCACCCGTCGGGCTGCCCCGGCTTCATGAGGAAGCCGTTGCGCTGGCGGATATCGCACGCGGCCTTTCGGCGGCGCAGCTGGGGCGGCTGATGCATCTGAGCCCGGCGCTGAGCGCGCTGAACCACGGGCGGTTTCAGCGTTTCGCCGCCGAGCCCGCGCCCGAGGTGCTGCGCCCGGCGGCGCTGGGCTTTGCGGGCGACACCTATGTGGGTCTGCACGCGGCCTCGCTTGAACCCGCCGCGCGGGACTGGGCGCAGGGGCATTTGCGCATCCTTTCAGGGCTTTACGGGCTTCTTCGCCCCGAAGACGGGATACAGGAACACCGGCTTGAGATGGGCACGCGGCTGGCCACCCCGCGCGGCAAGACGCTTTATGACTGGTGGGGCGCGCGCATTGCCCGGCTGCTGAAGGCCGATGCCGAAGCAGTGGGCGCGGCGGCGGTGGTGAACTGCGCATCACAGGAATATTTCGCATCGGTGGCGCCGGAGGTGCTGGGCCTGCCGGTTGTCACCCCCCGCTTTGTGGACAGCGCGGAGGGTGAGGCGCCGCGGGTGATCAGCTTTCACGCCAAGCGCGCCCGCGGGGCCATGGCCCGTTTCGTGATGGAAAACCGCCTGACAGACCCGGCCGAGCTGCGCCATTTCGACGCGATGGGCTACAGGTTTCAGCCCGGCGACAGCCGCCCTGACGCCCCGGTTTTCCTGCGCGAGCACCCGGCGCGCTGAGCATGGCACCCTCATGCCGTCTGGCGCGGCAGAGGGATGGGCGGGCGGACATCGTCGGGCAGGTGGCGGATGATCATATCCGCCAGAAGCGGTTTGCGCAGCGGTTTGGTCAGGTAGTGATCCAGCCCCGCAGACAGGATCGCATCGCGGTCCCCGGCCAGCGCGTGGGCGGTGAGCGCGACAATGGCCACCTGCGCCCCGCCGGGCATCTGGCGGATGGTGCGCGTGGCCTCCCGCCCGTCCATCTCGGGCATGGAGATGTCCATGAAGATGATATCGGGCCGGATATCGGCAAAGCCCTCAACCGCCTGCTGTCCGTTCTCAGCAAAGGTCAGTTCGATGTCGAAACCATCGACCATCTTGGAAAAGACCAGCCGGTTGGTGCGGTTATCCTCAGCGACGAGGACGCGCATGGCGCGGCCCTGGCTGTGATCAGGCCGGGGCGCGGCGACCGGGTTATCCGGCACCAAGGGGCTGCCCGCAGGATCGCTGAGAAGCTGGAGCTGGCGCATCAGCTCCCGCCGGAGAAGGGGTTTTTGCAGGATCGTATGGAAATGCGCGACGCCGGGGTGGTCGCGCAGCTGCGCGGGGCTGGAACTGAGCATGATCAGCGGGATATCGCAGCCCCCGGCACGCAGGTGGGTGGCCAGATCGAACCCGTTCATGCCCACCATCTCATGATCGGTGATCAGCAGATCAAAGGCCGGCCCCTCGCCGCGTTGCATCCGGGAAACCTGCCTGAGCACCTCTTCGCCCGATTCGCACAAGGTCACCTCCAGCCCCTGCGCGCTGAGTTGGCGCTCAAGGATGGTTCGGTTGATCAGGTGATCATCGGCCACCAGAACGTGGCTCAGGCGGATCGGCGCATGGGGGTGCTGCGGCGCATCCTCGGCCACCGGCAGGCTGAGCGTGAAGCCAAAGCACGATCCCCGGCCCTGCTCGGATTCAACCCAGATGTCCCCGCCCATCATCTCGATCAGGCGGCGGCTGATGGCCAGTCCCAGCCCTGTCCCCTCGAACCGGCGGTTGGTCTGGTCATCGACCTGGGCGAATTCGTCAAAGATGGTCTGCAGATTCTCGGGCGCAATGCCGATCCCCGTATCCTCGATCAGGATATGAAGCTGCTGTGTCGCCGCCCCGGATTCGACCCCGGTAACGCGGATCAGCACATGCCCCACTTCGGTGAATTTCACGGCATTGCCGATGAGGTTGGTCAGCACCTGACGCGTCCGCCCCGGATCAGCCAGAAAGCGGGTGGGGAGGAAAAGGTCGTAATCCATCAGGAGGTTGATCTTGCGCTTGCGTGCGCCTGCCTGCAGCAGGATCAGCACTTCATGGATGCAGCGCTCAAGGTCAAAGGGTTCGGGGTGCAGCGCCAGCTTCTCGGCCTCGATCTTGGAGAAATCGAGCACGTCATTGATGATGTTCAGCAATGCCTCACCCGAAGAGCGGATGGTTTCGGCGTATAGAAGCTGCTCATCGCCAAGCGGCGTGTCGCACAGAAGCTCTGCCATGCCCACGACACCGTTCATCGGCGTGCGGATCTCATGGCTCATGTTCGCGAGAAAGGCAGATTTCGCGCGGCTGGCGGCCTCGGCGCGCAGGCGGGCCTCCTCCAGCTCGGTCTCATGGCGCGCGGCCTCGGTCACGTCGCGCACGATCGAGACGATATCGCCGCCCCGCGCACGCCGGTCGATGATCTTGGCCGTCCGCCCCTCCGCGAACCGCACAACCAGCGAGGCGATCGTTTCCTGCTGCCAGCGCTCAACCATCGCCTCCACCCATTCGTCGGGCGCGATGTCCTGCAAGGTGATCAGACCGTCATGCGCAAGGATTTCCAGCAGGCGACGGTACTGCACGCCCGGGCGCACCTCAGGGAAGGCTGTGAAATGGCTCAGGAAAGCCTGATTGGCAATCACCAGTTCCTGGCTGGCGTTATAAACGGCAAAGCCATCGCGGATGGTGTTGAGCGAATCCCACAACCGGCGCTCGGCCATCACGGCGTTGCGATGCGCCGCTTCCAGATCGCCGCGCGCCTTGATCTGTTGCCCTTCCAGCGCACCCGATTGCGCATCGCGCTGTCTGCGCCGCTCCTCGGTCAATACGCGGCCCAGACGCTCGATTTCGGCGCGCGCGGCATCCAGATCGCGGGTGCGCTGGTCCAGCAGCCTTTCAGCCACCAGCCGGGCGCGGCGCTCCTGGGCCAGCTTGTCAAACAGCGTCATTGAAATGCGCGCTCCGAAATCCTGCGCGCCCGCCCGTCGCGGGCAGGCTTTCGCCGCAGGATTGCAGATCAGACGTGAAGGTCAGATTAACCGCGCCCGGCGGAGAGGAATTTTCCGGGCGCGGCCTGCGCCGTGGTCAGAGGCGCTCGATCGCCAGTGCAATGCCCTGACCGCCGCCGATGCACATGGTCACCAGCGCGCGCTTGCCGCCAATGCGCTCAAGCTCGTAAAGCGCCTTGACCGTGATGATCACCCCGGTGGCCCCCACCGGATGGCCCAGCGCAATGGCGCCGCCGTTGGGGTTCACGCGGGCAGGGTCAAGGCCCAGCACCTTGTTCACGGCCAGCGCCTGTGCGGCAAAGGCCTCGTTCGATTCGATCACATCGAAATCGCTTGCCTTGAGTCCGGTGCGGGCCAGAAGCTGCTCCACCGCCGGAACCGGGCCAATGCCCATGACTTCCGGGCGGACCCCGGCGACGGCATAGCCCAGAATGCGCGCCAGCGGCTTCAGGCCCGCGGCCTGCGCGGCAGAGGCGCGCGCCAGCACCACCGCCGCCGCCCCGTCATTGATGCCGCTGGCATTGCCCGCCGTCACCGTGCCGTTCTTCTCGAATGCCGCGCGCAGCCCGGCCAGCGCCTCGGCCGAGGTTTGCTTGGGGTGCTCGTCGGTATCAAAGGCCACCTCGCCCTTGCGGGTTTTCAGCATGAAGGGCGCGATCTGGCTGGCAAAGCGACCTTCGCTGATGGCGCGGGCGGCGCGGTTCTGGCTTTCCAGTGCGAAAGCGTCCTGTTCCGCGCGGCTGATATCGTGCTCGCGCGCGACATTTTCGGCGGTCACGCCCATATGGCCGGTGCCGAAGGGGCAGGTCAGGGCGCCCAGCATCATGTCCTGCACGGCAACATCGCCCATCTTCTGGCCAAAGCGCTGTGCGGGCAGGATATAGGGCATCCGGCTCATGGCTTCGGCGCCACCGGCCAGCGCGAAATCGGCATCCCCCAGCATCAGGGCTTGCGCCGCCGAGACAATCGCCTGCGCGCCCGAGCCACAGAGCCGGTTCACATTCATGGCGGGGGTGGTGTCCGGGATACCGGCCTGCATCGCCGCCACGCGCGACAGATAGGCATCGCGCGGCTCGGTATTGCCGACATGGCCGAAGACCACACTGCCGATCTGCCCGCCCTCGACCCCGGCGCGCGCCAGCGCGGCCCTGGTCACATGCGTGGCGACCTCGGAAAGCGGGGTTCCGGCAAGACTGCCGCCAAAGGTGCCGATGGCAGTGCGCGCACCGCCGAGGATGACGATATCGTCCATGGATGTGACCTTTCGTTGTCTGTTTCCCGCTTTGTATAGCGGTGCCGCCGCAGTGATGAAAGCCACCGCGTCTGCAACGGCGCACGACGCGGCGACAGGGGCGGCCCGCCACCCTTCATCTTGCCGGAAATACGCGCGGGGGGTGAATTCGGCATAGCCGAAGAGGGGGGCAGACAGCCCCCCTGCATCAGTGCCGTCAGCGCTTGCGCTCAACCTTGCGCCGGGCCTTGGCCTTGCCCGCCCGTGCGGCGGCGGCCTTGCGCGGCTGGTAGCGGCTGCGTTTGCCGCGCGCGGGGCGGGCCATGGCCTCGCCCTCGATCTCCATCAGCTCCAGAATCAGCCCGCCGGTCACCGCCTCGGCCTCGGACAGCTTGACCGTCACCCGCTGCCCCAGCCCGATCACCTGACCTGAGCGGTCGCCGGTCAGGGTCTGGGCATCGGCGTCATGGTGGAAATATTCATCCCCCAGCGAGCGGATCGGCACCAGCCCGTCGGCGCCGGTCTCATCAAGCTTCACGAACATGCCGAACCGCGCGATGCCCGCAACGCGCCCGCTGAACACCGCGCCGATGCGCTCTGACAGGAAGGCGGCCAGATAGCGGTCAGTCGTGTCGCGCTCGGCGGTCATCGAGCGGCGCTCTGCTTCGGAAATCAGCTTGGCGGTCTCGGCCAGATGCTCGATATCCCATTCCGTCAGGCCCTCTTTGTGCGCATCGGGTTTCCAGCGATGGGCACTGATCAGGGCGCGGTGCACGATCAGGTCCGAATAGCGCCGGATGGGCGAGGTGAAATGCGCATAATTGCGCAATGCCAGACCGAAATGGCCAAAGTTCTCAGGGCTGTAATAGGCCTGTGTCATCGAGCGCAGGGTCGACATGTTGATCAGTTCGTCAAACTCGCCACCCTCGGCCTGCTTCAGCAGCGCGTTCAGATGGCGGGTCTGCAGCACCTGCCCCTTGGCCAGCACATAACCCGCGCTCACCGCGATCTCGCGCAGCGCTTCGATCTTTTCAGGGCTCGGTTCTTCATGGACCCGGAACAGCAGCGGCGAGCGCCGTTCGATCAGTTCCTCGGCGGCGGCGACATTGGCCAGCACCATGAACTCCTCGATCACCCGGTGGGCGTCGATCCTGTCCTTGAACGCAACCGAGGTGACCTTGCCCTCCTCCGACAGGATGATCTGACGCTCGGGCAGGTCCAGATCCAGCGGCTGACGGCGCGCGCGGGCGGGCAGGGTGGCCTGCCACGCAGCATAAAGATCGGCCAGCGGGCGGGCCAGCGGCTCGGTGGCACCGTCCAGCCGACCTTCGAACGCGGCCTGCGCCTGCTCATAGGTCAGCGAGGCATGCGAGCGCATCATGGCGCGGGTGAAGCGATGCGAAATCTTGTCACCCTGCGCGTTCAGCACCATCCGCACAGCGATCACGGCGCGGTCCACATGCTCGTGCAGCGAACACAGATCGCCCGACAGGCGGTCAGGCAGCATCGGCACCACGCGGTCGGGGAAGTAGGTGGAATTGCCGCGCCTGCGCGCTTCGCGGTCCAGCTCAGAATTGGGGAGGACATGGGCAGCAACATCGGCGATGGCCACCCAGACGATGAAACCGCCGGGGTTTTTGGCATCGTCATCGGGCATGGCCAGAACCGCATCATCGTGATCGCGCGCGTCTGAGGGGTCGATGGTGAAAAGCGGCAGTTCGCGCAGATCCTCGCGCTTGCCCAGCGACGCGGGGGTCATCGCATCGGCTTCAGCGATGACGGCATCGGGGAAATGGTCAGGGATACCATGCTGGTGAATGGCGATCAGCGAGACGGCCTTGGGTGCCGAAGGGTCGCCCAGCCGCGCGGTGATGCGCGCCCGCGGCAGGCCCATGCGGGCCGGGCCGGTCTGCTCGGCCTCGACCAGCTCGCCGTCGCGCGCGCCCTCGGTCTGGCCATGGGGCACCATCCACTCCATGTCGGCGCCCTTGTCGATCGGCACGATCCGCCCGCCCTCGGCCCCGATGCGGAACAGCCCCAGCACCTTGCGCGGATTGGTGCCCAGCTTGCGGATGATACGGGCATGGTAGTCGTGATCATCGCCGCGCACCTGCATCAGCTTGGCAAGGATGCGGTCACCCTCGCCCGGCGCGGGATCGCCCGGGCGGGTCAGCACCAGAACGCGCGGCGTAGGGCCGGGGCCGCGCCAGTCCTGCGGCTCGGCGAAAAGATCGCCCGAGGCGTCGGGACCCAGCACCGTCAGCAACCCGACAGGCGGCAGGCGGTCTGTGGCGTGGCGGCGTTTGCGGCGGGAATAAAGGCCCTCTTCCTCCATCTCGGCCAGAAGCCGTTTGAGATCGGGCCGTGCCGCGCCCTTGAGCCCGAAGGCACGCGCAATCTCGCGCAGGCCCGTGATCTCGGGGTTTTCGGTCAGCCAGCTGTGCAGGTCGGTCTTGGAAGGAAGCGTGCTCATGCCCATGCGGCTATCATGACGCGGCGCTGGCGTCATCGGGATTCTGCGCTAGGTGCGCTCAGCGGTTGATCCGGCGGACTGCTTCGCAGAAGCCTTTTTTGTTCAGAAAGGGGGCGCTGCCCCCGCCCGTCCATCTGCGATGGCCGGACTCCCCCGGGATATTTCTGAACAGGTGAAGCAGGGGCGCGGCGCCCCTTTCATCTTGCCGGAAATACGCGGGGGGTGAGCGGCGTCTCGGGGGCCTTCCAGTGGAAGGCCCCAGCTTTGAGCGCCGAGCCCGTGGCCCGATCTGGAAAGAGGGGCCGGGGAATGGGCCGCAGGCCCAGAGGGGGCCAAGCCCCCTGTTGTTTTTGAAAGGAAAGGGGGCGCAGCCCCCCCAAGGGCGCGCGCGCCCTTTTTCCGTAAAGGGGCGAGGCGGAGATCAGCCGGGCCGGTTCTGGCCAAAATAACCCTGAAGGACGCGGGTGTAGACGGCCTTGAGCGTGTGAATATGACTGATTTCGACATGCTCGTCGGTCTGGTGCATCGACTGGCCCACGAGGCCGAATTCGACGACCGGGCAGTGATCCTTGATGAACCGCGCATCCGAGGTGCCGCCCGAGGTGGAGAGTTCGGGGGTAACGCCGCACTCCGCCTTGACGGCCTGCGCCACAAGCTCGGTGAAGGGGCCCGGCTCGGTCACGAAGCTTTCGCCTGACACCCTGGCCGACAGTTCCAGCGCTATCCCGCTTTGCGCCGCTGCCGCCTCGGTTTCCTGTTGCAGCCATGCGGTCAGGCTTTCGCCCGTATGGCCGTCGTTGAAGCGGATGTTGAGCACGGCGCGGGCCTGAGCCGGAATCACGTTCGAGGCGGTATTGCCCGTGTCGATCGTGGTCAGGGCAAGGGTCGAGGGGTCGAAATTGCCATTGCCCCGGTCCAGTTCGTGGCGCGCCAGCCGGTCAAGCAGCGCCACCAGCGCGGGCAGCGGGTTGCGGGCGCGGTGGGGATAGGCCGAATGGCCCTGAAGGCCGCGCGCCGTGATCGTTGCGGTCATCGAGCCGCGCCTGCCGTGTTTGATCATCTCGCCCATGACCTGCGGGCAGGTGGGTTCGCCGACCAGGCAATGGGTCATGCTTTCGCCCTCGGTTGCCATCCAGTCCAGGATTGCGGTGGTGCCGTCGATGGAATCACCCTCTTCATCGCCGGTGATGGTAAGGATGACCGCGCCGTCTTCGGGTGGCGTTTCGGTAACAAAATCCACTGCAGCGGCTACGAATGCCGCCACGCCTGATTTCATGTCGCAGGCCCCGCGGCCCCAGAGGCGCCCTTCGGCGATGGTGCCGCTGAACGGATCAAAGCGCCAGTCCTCCGGGTTGCCGGGGGGCACCACATCGGTATGGCCGTTGAAGCCGAAGCGACGGTTGGCCGATTTCTCGCCCCAGCGGGCGAACAGGTTCGACACTGCGCCGCGTTCGATCCGCGTGCAGGTGAAGCCCGCCATTTCCAGTATGGGTTGCAGCAGCGTGAGCGCGCCGCCCTCATGCGGGGTGACCGAGGGGCAGCGGATAAGCCGGGCGGTCAGATCGGCGGGGTCTGTTGCGGGCATCGGCTTTCCTTTCGGCGGGGTGTTGGCGGTGTTTGGCGGGTGGTGATGGCAGGGTGCGGCCGCGATGCTGGCTAGCGCGCGCGGGCGCGCGGTGCAAGCGTTTGCCCGATACCGGGCCGGGGCGAAAGGGCAGGGCGATGATTCGCAGCAGATGCCGGTTGCAGAAAACCGGGTGAGAATTATGACTGTCACAGTCACAATATCGCCGGTTTCTTAATGCATGACATTGACGAAGGCGCTTGCTGTGTTACGCTTTACACAAGGTATGTGTTCGTTTTGGTTTTTGTTCCGCGTGTGTGTGCGGAAGGGTATTGCCGGAACCTGTAGTGCAGGCGCTGGTGGGTCGGCCAACGGTCGGGCTGTTGTTGTCAGCCACGATGCGTCGGGTCGAATTGGCGGACATGCGGCGGAATGCAGACAGAAAATATAACGAATGAGACCCGTCTGACGCGCATTCAGGCGCTTGTCGTTGAAATTCTCAACGACCTCCTGCGCGCGCCGATCGAGCAGATCGACGTTTCGATCAACCGTGCGATCGAGCGGATCGGGGCTTATTGCAAGCGTGACCGCTCCTATGTTTTCGTCAACGCCGGTGCGGTGACCAGCAATACGCATGAATGGTGCGCGCCGGGTATCCAGCCCCAGATCGAGCATCTGAAGGATCTGCCGTTGTCGCTTTACGGGCCGATGGCCGAGCCGTTGGAGAACGGCGTGCCCTTCCATGTTCCCGATGTCACAGCGCTGCCCGAAAGCTCTTCGGTGCGGGAGTTGCTTGAAGGGCAGGCGATCCGCTCCATTCTTGTGGTGCCGATGCGTGCCGATGGCACATTCTACGGTTTCATCGGCTTTGACGGCGTACACAATACCCATGATTTTCTTCCGGGTGAGCTGTATCTGCTGCAGTCGGTTGCCGATGTCATCTGCTCGGTTCTGCAGCGGCGCGAGAGCGACCGGGCCGTGCGGGCCGTTCAGGTGGAACTGGACAATGAGCGCGCCTTTCTCAGCAGCATTCTGAGCACTTCAGCCATGGGCATTCTGGTGCTGGACCGTCAGGGCGTGATCCGTTTCGCCAATGACGCCGCCGAGCAGGTTCTGGGCACGACCCGCGCGCGGATGATCGGCCAGCACCATGATGAGGCGGAGTGGTTCGCGCTGGGCGAGGACGGCTTGCGCCCGGACGCCGGGAATTCGCCGTTCGAGCGGGTGCTGGCCTCCGGCCAGCCGCTTGCGGACACGCGCTTCACCCTGCGCAGTCCTTCGGGTACGCGGTATTGTTCAGTCCATGCCGCGCCGGTGCCCGGGGGCAACCTGCATGATGCGCGGGTGGTCTATGCCGTGCTCGATGTCACCGATCAGGTGCATGCCGAGCGCGCGCGCGAAGCCGCGCTGGATGAGGCGCGGCGCGCCAATGCTGCCAAGACCCAGTTTCTGGCCAAGATGAGCCATGAAATGCGCACCCCGCTCAATGGTGTGCTGGGGATCGCCGAGGTTCTGGAACGCCTGATCACCGACCCCGATCAGGCGCGCATGGTCAAGGTGATGCATGATTCGGGCACTTTGTTGCTGAACATCATCAACGATCTTCTCGACATGTCCAAGATCGAGGCCGATCAGCTTGCGATCGAGCAGGTGCCCTTCAGTGTGCCCGAACTGGCGCAGCGGATCGAAACCGTTCATACCCTCAAGGCATCCGAGAAGCAGCTTTCCTTCGGGGTGGCGGTGCAGGGTGACGCCGGTGCCAAGCGGCTGGGGGATCCGCATCGCATTCTGCAGATCCTTCACAATGTGATCGGCAACGCGATCAAGTTTACCGAGACCGGCTCTGTCCGGGTTGAGATGGATTGCACCGATGCCGATCAGATCCTGATCGAGGTGCGCGATACCGGCATCGGAATGACGCATGAGCAGCAGGTGCATGTCTTTGAGGAATTCGGGCAGGCCGACGGCTCCATCGCGCGCAAGTTCGGCGGGACCGGGCTGGGCATGCCGATTGCGAAACGGCTGGTGAACATGATGGGCGGCACCATCGGCTTTCAGTCGCAACTGGGGATCGGCACGCAGGTGACGATCACGCTGCCTTTGCCGCGCCTCACTGCGGCAGAGGGCGAGCAGGCCCGCAAGCCGGTTGCCGATTCCCATTACGATCTGTCCGGTCTGCGCGTGCTGGCTGCCGATGACAACCGCACCAACCGGATGATTCTGGGCGCGATGATGGGTCAGCTGGGCATGTCTTCGGTGCTGGTCGCCGATGGCCCCGCTGCGCTGGAGGCCTATGAGAAAGAACCCTTCGATGCGGTGATTCTGGATATCTCGATGCCCGAGATGGACGGGGTGATGGTGCTGAAGGAGTTGCGCGCGCGCGAGGCCAAGAAGGTGATGCGCGGCAAAGGCAAAGCCGATGAGCGCCTGCCGATTCTGGCCTTCTCCGCCAATGCGATGTCACATCAGGTTGAGGCCTATATGGCCGCCGGTTTTGACGACTGTCTGACCAAGCCGCTTCAGCTGGAGCGGTTGCGCAGTGCGGTGGGTACGCTTGTGCCGGGCAGCACGCTGGTCACCAAACCGGCGGCGGAATAAGCGGGAGAGCGTGGCAGCGGTTTGCGGTTTACCGCCCCGTTTGCTCATCGCGCCTGCTGTTCAGCGCCATGTGTCGATACATTCAACCGCCTCCTCGGCGGTTTCGACATAATGCACAAGGTTCAGATCCTCGGGCGAAATCGTTCCGGCCTCGGCCAGCGCATCCCAGTTGATCACGCGTTCCCAGAATGAGCGGCCGAACAGCAGGATGGGAATGCCCTTCATGCGCCGTGTCTGGATCAGCGTCAGCGCCTCGAACATCTCATCCAGCGTGCCGAACCCACCCGGGAAGATGGTGATCGCCTGGGCGCGCATCAGGAAATGCATCTTGCGCACCGCGAAATAGTGGAAGTTGAAGCTGAGGTCCGGGGTGACATAGCTGTTGGGGGCCTGTTCATGCGGCAGCACGATATTGAGGCCGATGGAAATGCCCCCGGCTTCGGCAGCGCCTCTGTTGCCCGCCTCCATCACCCCCGGGCCGCCCCCGGTGCAGATGACGTGCTCGCGGTTGTCCTTGGCGACACTGCGCAGGGTCATCAGGCGCGCGAACTCCTGCGCCTGGGTGTAATAATGCGAGAGGCTGTCCAGCCCCGGCTTGCCCGAGGGCTTGTCAGGGGCGGGGATGCGCGCGCCGCCGAACATCACCACCGTCGAGGCGATCTGCCGCTCGGTCAGCAGTATTTCGGTCTTCATCAGTTCAAGCTGCAGCCGCACCGGGCGCAGCGCGTCGCGTTTGATGAAGTCCAGATCATCAAAGGCCAGCCGATAGGCCGGGTTCAGGGTCTGCGGTGTCTCGGGTACGGCCTGCGATGTGCGAACGTCCTGTTCCGCATCGGGAAAGGGGCGGAAGCGGGGGGTGTCGTTCATCAGATGTCCTTTGCCTGCATTGCGTGCCTGTCCGCCCAAGGCTATAGCCTGCGTAACCCCGTGACCAGAGCCGCAGGAGCAGACCATGCCGATTGACGAACTTGAAACCGCCATTGAAGCCGCATGGGACGCGCGCGACACCATCACCCCCGCCACCCGCGGTGCGGCGCGTGACGCTATCGAAGCCACGCTTGAGGCGCTGGATACCGGCGCACTGCGCGTGGCCGAAAAGCGCGGCATGGACTGGCATGTGAACCAATGGGCCAAGAAGGCGGTGCTGCTGGGTTTCCGCATCAAGGACATGGAGCCGCAGGAAGGGGGGCCGCAGGGTAGCGGCTGGTGGGACAAGGTTGACAGCAAGTTCAGGGGCTGGGGCGAGAACCGCTGGAAAGAGGCGGGCTTCCGCGCTGTGCCCAACTGCATCGTGCGCAAATCGGCCTATATCGCGCCGGGCGTGGTGCTGATGCCGTCCTTCGTGAACCTTGGCGCCTATGTCGACAGCGGCACCATGGTCGATACCTGGGCGACGGTGGGAAGCTGTGCGCAGATCGGCAAGAATGTGCATCTGTCCGGCGGCGTGGGCATCGGCGGCGTGCTGGAGCCGATGCAGGCCGGCCCGACGATCATTGAGGACAACTGCTTCATTGGCGCGCGTTCCGAGGTGGTCGAGGGTTGTATCATTCGCGAGGGTTCGGTGCTGGGGATGGGCGTGTTCATCGGCAAATCCACCAAGATCGTTGACCGGGAAACCGGCGCGGTGATGTATGGCGAAGTGCCCGCCGGGTCGGTCGTGGTGGCAGGCTCGATGCCATCGAAGAACGGCGTGCATCTTTATTGCGCGGTGATCGTCAAGCGGGTGGATGCGCAGACGCGTTCCAAGACCTCGATCAACGAGCTGCTGCGCGACTGACATCGGGCGGCGCCTGTTCGCGCCCGTGTCACCTGTCATCTGACCGTGCCGCGCCGGAAACGACTTCGTCAGAATGAACCCTCTGTCTCACTTCGGGGCAGGGGGTTTTTTCATTGGCATCCGGACGGGCAGGGAAGGGGCGTATTTTTGGCAAGATGAAGCCGGGGCGGCGCACTCCGCCGGGCGGCGGCCGCAGCGGGGCGGGGCCTTGCGGAACGGAACCGAAAGGCTAATCTGGCGTTGATTGTCCACACCCTTCTGGAGGAGTCCCCCATGTCGCGTCGCCGGTTCCCGCTTTTCGCCCTCTCCCTTGCTGCGCTGCCCATGGCGGCCCAGGCGCAGGAGGAAGGCATTTCCGGCGCGCGTATTCTGGCCTGCGAGGCGGATCGCACGGCCGAGGGCTGTGCCACGCTGCTGTCGAAGCTCTTTGTCTGTGATCAGGCCGAAGAGATGACGGGGTGTGCCGATCTTCTGGCACTGCGTGAAGCGGCCGTTGATCTGAATGAGCGCGAGGCGGCGCTGAACGGGGAAGAGGCTGGCGAAGAAGGGGACGATGAGGCTGGCATCGTCGAGGAACCCGAAGAGGACGAGAACATCGAGGTTGAGGTGCGCGCGGAAGGTGAGTTGGTCGACGAGCTGGAGGATGAGGCGTTGACCGAGGGTGAAGAGCGGCTGCGCGAAGAGGATGAGGAAGACGAGAACGGCGCTGACGGTGATGCTTTGGAAGACGAGGCCGGCACGGAAGCTGGTGGCGCGGATGCCGAGGGTGCTGATGCCGAGGGCGCCGGGACTGAAGGGGCCGAGACGGAAGGCGCCGACGAAGCGGGCGCGGAAGAAGACGGCGCGGAAGCGGCGCAGTCCGAGGGTGCTGATGCAACCGACACCGCTTCGGGTGAAAACGCGACCGATGACGCTGCTGCGACTGATGACACTGCCGAGGCCGGGGCAGTGGTGGGCGAGGAAAACGCCTGCCCGGTCGCGGCCTCAGATGACTGGGCGGCATGGGTCAGTGCCATGCCCGGCCCGGACGGGCCGAAACTGATTGTGACCGGCACCGTCACCATGCCTTCCCCCGGCTACAGTGTGACGCTGGAACAAGGCATCAGCGATCGCTCTGCCCAGCCTGTGCAGGTGGTTCAACTGGTTTACGAGGCGCCCCAGATGGACGCGCCGCAAGTGCTCAGTGATTATGACCTGCGCTTCGAGATGGCTTCGCCCGCGCCGGTTGATGGCACCCAATCGCCGTTCCGGGGCGTGCGGGTGCTCTGTGGTGAGCAGGAAATCATCCTGATCGAGCCTGTCGAGGTGGCCCAGTAAAAAGGCACTTCCGTGTCGCCGCTGACCAGTCTTGCACTGCGTCTTGCCCTTGCTCCGATCTGTCTGATGCAAGGAATGATGGTGCGCCGCAAGGTGCAGCGCTTGCCCGAGGCGGTGGGGCCAAGGCAGGGACAGAGTGGCGCGGGCCCGGTGCTCCGGCTTCTGATCATGGGCGA
The DNA here is from genome assembly GCF_036802785.1 of Pararhodobacter sp. Lineage (GTDB taxonomy): Bacteria > Pseudomonadota > Alphaproteobacteria > Rhodobacterales > Rhodobacteraceae > Pararhodobacter. The sequence goes on along the minus strand of NZ_DAIRVN010000018.1, from coordinate 27,840 downwards.
GTCCTCGGCCGCCGGGGTTGGGGTGGTGCATCAGGATGATGCGCTGGCGGGGCAGCTTGTGGCCGCGCTGGGCGGCTATGACCTGCGCTGGCACCTCGAGGCACGGACCGGCGCGACCACGGCGCATGCCCTTGCCGGCCTGCGCGCCTTGCCGCCAACACCCTTTGATGCGGCGGTCGTCGTTCTGGGGGTGAATGATGTGATCCGGCAGGTGCCACTGCGGCGCTGGCTGGCCGAGCAGCGCGCGCTCTGGGAAGTGCTGGAAAGCCGCTTTGGCCTTCGCCATATCTACCTGTCCGGCGTGCCGCCGCTGGGCAGATTTCCCGCCCTTCCCCAGCCCCTGCGTGCTCTTCTGGGTGCGCGCGCAAGGCTTTTCGACACGGCACTGGCGGCAGAGGTGGCCCGGCGCCCTTCAGGTCAGGCGGTCCTGCACCCTCTGCCGTTTGACACCGATACGCTGAACCCGGCGCTGATGGCTGTGGACGGCTTTCACCCCGGGCGCGAAATTTACCGCGACTGGGCAGGGCTTATTGCGGGGGCAATCCGCGCCGACTTCGCCTGAGGTGCGGGGACTTGCAGCGGCGCTGCTTTCCTGTCACTTGGCGGGCGATCAAGGCACAGGGCGATGAACGCGCGCGGAGGGTGGCGGATGGCGACTGAAAGCACGGGCGACAAGCCGGAAAAACGGCGTCAGCAGGTCTATACATTGCTGGTTGAGGTCGGGCGCAGTGCGGGCGACGGGCTTCCCAAGGGCTGCACTGGTGCGGGGCTTCTGATCTATGCCTCAGGCGTGGATGAGGCCGAGGCCGTGCGCGAAAGCGTGGCGATCCTCAAACAGGCGGATATGGCACCGCTGGACGTGACCGGCTACGGCACGCTGGAAGAGCGGCTGGCGCAGGGCGACGAGATTGACGAGAGCGAACGCGCGCTGATGCAGCGCGCGCTTGAGGAGAATGCCGTGATCGTGGCGCAGATGACGCCGTTTACCAGCGACTAATACTGGGCGACTGACGTTTCACAAGACCGAGCGTGAAACGTGCAGCGCTCTGCGAAGAATGCAGCTTCTGTGGCGTCAGGTCAGCCGGTCATTTCTTCTCGATGGTCACGCGGCGCGCTTCGGCACCCTTGGGGGCTTTCCGGGGTAGGCTGACGGTCAGCACCCCGTCCTTGAGCGCCGCGCTGACTGCGCCTTCGTCAGCGTCTGCGGGCAGGCGGAAGCTGCGCTCAAAACTGCCGAACTGGCGCTCGCTGAAATACCAGGTGTCGCCTTTTTCCTCGCGTTCCGATTTCTTCTCGCCCCGGATGCGTACCAGACCGTTTTCAACCGTCAGGTGGATATCCTCTTCAGCCACGCCGGGCAGTTCCATGCGGATCGAATAGGAACTATCGTCTGACGAAGCTTCGGATGCGGTGTTCACCCAGTCCGCCAGTTTGCCGCCAAACTGGCGGAAGGGCTCATAAAGGGTCGGCCAGAAATTACCGAGCGGTGTTTTTTCGACCATGTCCGTCTCCATTGCAATGGGTTGCGAAGGTCTTCCATGATCTGTGACTCACGCTTTGATTGCCTTGATCCACGTCAATCCAAAGTCAGCCCGCCCGGTGGCGCCGTCGCACGCTTGCGGGCCTTCCGGGCAGCGAGAGGCGGCTGTCGTTGCGCGCCTTTGCGGCGACCAGCTTGCCTTTGGCCACCACCGCCAGCCGGTCCGGGCGCAGGCGCAGGGCCTCAACGGGGTTGCCCGCGTCCAGCACCACCAGCGACGCGGTGCAGCCCGGTTCCAGCCCATAGCCCTGCAACCCCATGATGCGGGCGTTGGCGTTGGTCACCATGTCAAAACAGCGGCGCATCTCATCGGGGTGGGTCATCTGCGCGACGTGAAGGCCCATGAAGGCCACGTCCAGCATGTCGGCGGTTCCCAGCGAATACCATGGGTCCAGCACGCAATCCTGCCCCCAGCCCACGGTGATGTCCTGGGCCTGCATTTCCTTGACGCGGGTCAGCCCGCGCCGCTTGGGAAACGTATCATGCCGCCCTTGCAGAACGATGTTGATCAGCGGGTTGGGGATGGCGCTGATCCCGGCCTCGGCGATCAGCGGCAGCAGTTTGGAGACATAGTAATTGTCCATTGAATGCATCGAGGTCAGATGCGAGGCGGCCACCCGCCCGTGCAGGCCCAGCCGCTGCGTCTCATAGGCCAGTGTCTCGATATGGCGGCTCATCGGGTCGTCGGTTTCGTCGCAATGCATATCGACCGGCAGGCCACGATCGGCCGCGATCTTGCACAGGTTGGTGATGGACCAACTTCCCTCATCCATCGTGCGCTCGAAATGCGGGATGCCGCCCACGACATCGACACCCATGTCGAGCGCGCGCAGGGTCTGTTCCAGCGCGTTCGGGTCGCGGTAGAGGCCGTCTTGCGGGAAGGCGACCAGTTGCAGGTCGATATAGGGTTTGACCGTCTCGCGCACATCCAGCAGCGCCTGCACCCCCTTCAGATCAGGGTCGCAGGTATCCACATGGCTGCGGATCGCCAGCAGGCCCATGCTGACCGCCCAGTCGCAATATTCCAGCGCGCGGGCCTTCATCTCGTCGATGGTGGCAATCGCCTTCAGCTCACCCCAAAGCGCGATCCCTTCCAAAAGCGTGCCCGAGGCATTCACCCTTGGCTGGCCGTAGGAAAGCGTCGCATCCATATGAAAATGGGGGTCCACGAACGGCGGGCAGACCAGATCGCCGGTGGAGTCGATTACTTGCCCGGCCTCGGCCCCCTCCAGCTTTTCCACAGCCGCGATCTTGTCGCCCCGGATGCCGATATCAGCTACCCGGCCATCCGGCAGGGTGCCGCCCTTCACGATCAGATCGAACATCAGCGTTCCCCCTTGTTGAACGGCACCATCAGCGCCGCCGGAACCGAGGCGCGGCGCGACATGATCACCAGCGCCAGAATGGACAGAAGGAAAGGCATCATCAGGAACACCTGATAGGGCACATCGGCCCCCAGCGCGGTCTGTTGCAGGCGGATCTGCAACGCATCAAAGACGCCGAACAGCACCGCACCCAAAAGCGCCTTGCCCGGCATCCATGCGCCGAACACCACAAGCGCAATGCAGATCCAGCCACGCCCGTTGACCATTTCAAAGAAGAACGAGTTGAAGGCCGACATGGTCAGAAAAGCGCCGCCCACCGCCATCAGGCCCGAACCGACGATCACCGCGCCCATGCGGATGCCGGTGACGGACAGCCCCTGTGCGGCCACCGCCGAGGGGTTCTCGCCTGCTGCGCGCAGGGCCAGCCCCAAGGGCGTGCGGTAGAGCACGACCGAGACCACCGCCACCAGCACGAAGGCCAGATAGGTGAGCGGGGTTTGCGTGAACAGCGCGGGGCCGATCAGCGGCAGGTCCGACAGGTATGGAATTGGCAGCGGCTGGAATGCCTCGATCCGGGGCGGGGTGGTGACGCGGGGCAGGGCGAGGCGGTAGGCGAAATAGGTGGCCGAGGTTGCCAGCAGCGTCACCCCCAGCCCCACCACATGCTGGCTGAGGCCGAAAGGCACCGTGAGCGTGGCATGCACAAGGCCGAACAGCATGCCCGCTGCCATGGCCATCATCACCCCGGTCCACAAGCCGCCACCGGAATAAACCGTCACCCAGCCCGCAAAGGCCCCTGCCACCATGATCCCTTCAATCCCAAGGTTCAGCACCCCCGCGCGTTCGCAGATCAACTCACCCATCGTGGCGAAAATCAGCGGCGAGGCGATGCGGATCACGGCGGCCCAGAAGCTGGCCGACAGCAGGATATCAAGGATTTCCATCATCTCTCAGCCCCTGCGCACGCGAAAACGGGTCAGTGCGATGGCCGGCACCATGGTCAGAAGGGCGGTGGCCAGCATGATATTGGCGATATAGGTGGGCACGCCCGCAGCCCGGCTCATGCTGTCCGCGCCCACAAACACCCCCGCGACGAAAATGGCCGAGACGACCACGCCCAGCGGGTTCAGCAGCGCCAGCATCGCCACGATGATGCCGGTGTAGCCAAAGCCCGGGCTGATATCGAGCGTCAGGTTCCCCTTCAGCCCCGCCACCTCGGAAAACCCGGCCAGCGCCGCCAGCCCGCCCGACAGAAGCGCGGTTTTCAGGATGACGCGGCCCACCGGGATGCCCGCGAACTCGGCGGCCTGCCGGTTCTGGCCGACCGCGCGCATCTCATAGCCCAGCGTGGTGCGCGACTGGATCACCCAGACCACCAGCGCCGAGATCAGCGCCAGCGCGAAACCCCAATGCAGGCGCAGGCCCTCGACGATGCGGGGCAGGCGGGCCTCGGGGATCAGGCGCGAGGATTGGGGCCAGCCCATGCCCATCGGGTCTTTGAGCGGGCCTTCCAGCAGCATCGAGACGAAGAGCAGCACGACGAAGTTGAACAGCAGCGTGGTGACAACTTCATCCACGCCGAAACGCACCTTCAGTAGCGCAGGCCCCAGCAACACCAGCGCCCCCGCCAGCATCGCCGCCCCCGCCATGGCGGGTAGCAGCAGCCCCGAGGGCCAGCCCAAAGCGCCGGTGCCCAGCAGCACCGCCATTACGGCACCTGCGTAAAGCTGCGCCTCGGCGCCGATGTTCCACAACTTGGCGCGGAAGGCCACGGCGACGGCCAACCCGGTGAAGATCAGCGGCGTTGCGCGGTTGAGGGTTTCGAGCAAAGCAAAGCGCGAACCCGCCGCGCCCTTGAGGATCAGGCCCAGCGTGGCGAAGGGGTTGGCCCCGGCGAGCATGGCCAGCAGTGAGCCCGCCAGCACTGTCAGCGCCAGCGCGATCACCGGAAAGCCCAGCGTGCGCGCCAGCGTGGGGTTGGCGATGGGCTCAAGCCGCATGGGTCACTCCGTCAAAGCCGCTGCCAGCCATCCACGCACCCAGCCCCGCCGCCGTCATGGAGCCACGCTGGAAGGGGGGCGACAGGCGGCCTTCATAGATGACATGAATCACGTCAGACAGCGCCATCACCTCATCGAGGTCTTCGGATATCAACAGCACCGCCGCGGCCCGGTCGCGCGCGGCCAGAAGCTGGCCATGCACGAAACTGATCGCGCCGATATCGAGGCCCCGCACCGGCTGGTTGGCCAAAATGACCTTTGGCCCCGGTTCCATCGCGCGGCCCAGGATCAGCTTTTGCATGTTCCCGCCCGACAGCAGGCGGATGCGGGTTTCGGGGCCGGGGCAGCGCACATCGTAGCGGGTGATCACCTGCTGCGCGAAGTCACGCGCCGCGCGCCAGTTCATCCAGCCCCGGCGCGAGAAGGGCGCTATGCTGTAGCTTTCCAGAATGGCGTTTTCCGTCAGGGTGAAATCGGCGATGGTGCCGGTTTTGTGGCGGTCTTCGGGGATGCGGGCGATACCTGCATCCATCGCCGCGCGAGGCGACCAATGGCGCGGGGCCTCGCCATGCAGGGCCATCTGGCCGGAAACCGGGCGTTCCAGCCCCGCGATCAGATCAGCCAGCGCGGCCTGCCCGTTGCCCGAAACACCCGCCAGCCCGGTGATCTGACCGGCATGCAGCGCAAGGTCCGCCGTCTTCAGCCCCGGCGCGTTGCCGTGATCCGGGGTGGTAACGTTCTGAAGGGTCAAAAGCGCCGGGCCGGGGGCGCTGGCGCGCAGCTCTGGCGGTTTGACCTCGGCGCCGACCATCAGTTCGGCCAGTTTGTGGCGGTCAGTCTGATCTGTGGCCACCTCGCCCGCCAGCTTGCCATGGCGCAGCACCACGACGCGGCTGGAAATCGCCATAACCTCATGCAGTTTGTGGCTGATGAACACGACCGACAGCCCCTTGGCCACCATCTTGCGCAGGGTAACAAACAGCCCCTCGGTTTCCTGCGGGGTCAGGACGGCGGTGGGTTCATCGAGGATCAGGATGCGGGCATCACGGTAGAGCGCCTTCAGGATTTCGACGCGCTGGCGTTCCCCCACGCTCAGGCTGCCCACCCGGTGCTCAGGCACCACCGACAGGCCGAAATCGCGCGCAAGCTGCACGATCCGGGCGCGGGCGCGGGCCTTGTCAAAACCGGGCTTCCAGAGCGGGCGGGTGCCCAGCAGGATATTTTCCAGCACCGACAGGTTATCGGCCAGCGTGAAATGCTGGTGCACCATGCCGACACCCGCCGCCAAGGCGGCGCGCGGGTTGCCCGGCGGCAGGGGCTGGCCGAACAGCTCCACGTGGCCCTCGTCCGCCGTGTAATGGCCGAAGAGGATGTTCATCAGCGTGGTCTTGCCCGCGCCATTCTCGCCCAGCAGCGCCACAACCTCGCCCCGGTGCAGGGAAAAGCTGACCGCATCATTGGCGGTCAGCGCTCCGAAACGCTTGGTGATGCCATCGAGGCGCAGGACAACCTCCTGCGCCCCCATTTCCCCGGACATTTACATTGACCGTGGTTCGTCGTCGTTGATCTCGACCTCGTACTCACCGGCGCGGATCGCGGCCTCACGCTCTTCGACAAGTTCCATGATCTCGGCGGGGACGCGGCCTTCAAAGGTGCCCAGAGGCGCCAGCGAGGAGCCGTCGTTGATCATGTAGGAATAAACGCCATAGTTCTCGGCCGAGAACACCCCGCCCTTGACCGCCGCCACGGCGGCATCGAGCGTGGGTTCAAAGTGCCAGATGGCCGAGGCGACCACCGTATCGGGGTAATCAGCCTGCGTGTCGATCACATTGCCGATCGCCAGCACGCCGCGTTCCTGCGCGGCGTCTGCCACGCCGAAGCGTTCGGCATACATCACATCGGCGCCTGCCTCGATCATGCCGAAGGCGGTTTCCTTGGCGCGGGGGGGATCGAACCATGAGCCGATGAAGGCCACCTGAAAGCGGATTTCCGGGTTCACCTCACGCGCGCCGGCCATGAAGGCATGCATCAGGCGATTGACCTCAGGGATCGGAAAGCCGCCGACCATGCCGATATTCCCGCTTTCAGACATCGCGCCCGCGATCAGCCCGCTGAGATAAGCGGCGTCCTGGATATAGTTGTCGAACACCGCGAAATTGGGCAGGTCCGGGTCATGCATGAAGCTGGAGCCCATGAGGAAGGCCACATCCGGGTATTCGGCGGCAACCTCGCGCGCCTCCTGCTCGACGCCGAAAACCTCGCCGATGATCAGTTGCACCCCGGCCTCGGCATATTCGCGCATCACGCGGGCGTAGTCGGTGTTCGAGACATTCTCGGTGAAGGTATAGCTGATATCGCCACGCTCCTGCGCGGTCTCAGCCGCCAGATGAATGCGGCTGACCCACTGCTGTTCAACCGGCACGGTATAGACACCGGCCACGCGCAGCGGCTCTTGCGCCAGAAGGTGGCCGGGGGTGACGGCAAGGCCGGTGAGCGCGGCACCGGCGGCAACCGTGGCCAGAAGGCGGCGGCGGGTGAGTGTGAAGCGGGCGTTGGTCATGGTGAATGTCCCTGTTGCTGGCGGTTGGGTCGACAGGCGATTTTTTATCTTACGGTCAAATTGATGACATGAAAGCAGGCCTGCTCCAAGCGATTCGTGCCACGGCAGTGCCGGGCGGGCGACCGGGTGATGCACCGCCGATCAAAAAAGATCAAGAAGACGGCGGAAAGGGGCGGCACTGGGCAAACTATCGGCAATGCTTGCAAATTGCGCGCCTGAGCCCCAGAAAGTGCCGCATCATCCTTTGGCCGGAGCGCGCCCTTGACCCTGCATGCTGCCTTTCCCCGTGTCGGTCTGGACTGGGCCTTTCAGCGCTATGAAACCCTGCGCGCGCGCCTGCCGCAGGCCGGGTTTCCGGCGGCGCCCCGGATGGTGGCCGATCTGTCCGAGGTGTTTGAGCGCTTTGATGCCTTTGTGCTGGACGCTTTCGGAGTGCTCAACATCGGCGAGACGGCGATTGACGGCGCGGTTGAGCGGGTTGCGCAGATGCGCGACCTTGGCAAGCGGGTGGTGGTGCTGACCAACGGCGCCAGTTATCCGCGCGAAACCGCGCTGGCGAAATACGCGCGTCTGGGGTTTGATTTCACGGCAGATGAGGTTGTCGCCAGCCGCGATCTGGCCGGTGAAGCGCTGGCGGGGCGTGGCGGGCTCTGGGCCGCAATCACCGCGCCGGGGGCGAGCTTTGATGACCTTCCCGCGCGGGTGGAGGCGCTGGAGGGGGATGCGGCATTGCTGCGCCACGCCGACGGCTTTCTGTTCCTCGGATCAGAGGGCTGGACGCCTGAACGGCAGGCGGCGCTGGAGGCTGCCCTGTGCGCCAAGCCCCGCCCGGTGCTTGTGGCCAACCCTGACATCGTCGCCCCGCGCGAGGACGGGCTGACGCTGGAGCCCGGCCATTTCGCCCATGACCTGCCGGGACATGACGGCCCGCTGGCCCCGGCCTTCTACGGCAAGCCCTTTGGCGGGGCGTTCGGGGCGGCGCTGGCGCGGCTGGGAGATGTGCCGCGCGAGCGGGTGGCGATGGTGGGCGATACGCTGCATACCGACGTGCTGGGCGGGCGCGCGGCGGGGCTGGGGACGGTTCTGATTGCCCGGCACGGGCTGTTTTGTGGCGTTGATCCGGCGGTTTACATCGCGCGCTCCGGGATTGTGCCGGACATCATCGCCACGACGACCTGACAGGAACCCGCAGCGCGGGCGGCCCCTGGACCTGAGCTTTGGGCGACGTAAGCGCCCCGCAAGGGCAGGCGGTATTGCGCCGTAAGTGGATTTTCGCCCATGGCCCCAGCACCCTTTTTGCGAATCGCCGCAATCAAGATAGCATAGGGGGCCAATAACAGGTGCGGCCCCGGCAGGGGGGACCGCCCGGCAACGGCAGAAAGCACACAGGCAATGCAAGTCATCCTTCACAAGACCCCGTTGTTACCCTTGGCAAAGGCGCCGCCTTCTTTCGGGCTGACGCTGGGCGACAGTGTCGATCTGCGCGCCGATACGAAGGGAACAGTTACGGCGCTGTTCTGGCGCAAGGGATTCTGGCTGCCGCTGATCGGGCAGCGCGGTCGGCTGGTGCCCATTGGCCAGCTGGCACCCGAAGCGGCCGAGCTGATCGCGCCCGCGCTGCGCCAGGGCGCAGACCTGCGTGTGCGGGTTGTCGAAATCTGCCCCGCGCATATGAGCGCCCGAGGGCAGGATGCCATCTGCGTCTCGGTCTGGGGTGACCATGACCGTTTGGCGCAGGCCCGCGAACGCGACGCGATGTTTGTTCACACGCACGCCTCGGAGGCGCGGGAACCCGCTGCCTCGTGATCTTCGGTTGATACCGCGACTGTGCAGGAGAAACTGAATGCGCACCGATAACAGCGGACAAGACGAGCGTTTTCTGCACGTCGATCTGCCGCAGCAACGCCAGAGCAAAACGCTTGTTCGCCCGGAAGGGAAGCAATCGCATGGCGGCGCTTCAGTGAACGGCGGCACCAGGCGGCCGCTGCTCAGGGCTGCCGATGAAGGAGGCGGCAGGAAAGCCGATGTGGCAGCGATGGTGCAGCTTGAGCTGGACTTTGAGCGCGCGGTGGCGGGCTGCCGCCAGATCGCGGCGTTCCGGCGCAACGCCGCCACATGGGAGCTGTTTTTGCTGCTCGCGCTGAACCACGGCAAGTCCGGGATGGGAATTCATGAGACAGTCGATCAGATCCAGTGCAGCGCGCTGGGGCAATCTGCCCTGCTCAAGTTCATCCAGCAGCAGCGTGACGTCGGGACCATTCTGGTTACACCCAGTGCCGACAAGCGCAGCAAGGCCTCCCTCAGCCTGAGTGCGCCGATTATGCAGCGGCTTGAAATGCTGTTCGCGCAGCGCACCCGGCTTCAGATCGCGGCTACAGCGCGGATCTGAACCAAGGCCGGGAAGGCATGTTATGCGGGGGTCAGCCTTGCGCGGAAAGGGCGTTGTCACTTTGCTGTCGCGCACGGCCTGCCCGCGAAAGCTGGTGGTTGCGCAGCGACAACAGCGCGTTCAGTTCATCCAGAACGGCATCATCGGGGCGCACGCTCCACTGGCTGCGCTTCGCGTGCGTTTCAAACAGCAAAAGCCCGTCTTCGCGCCGTTCGCGCATGAATTTCAGCAGGGCGCTGTCGCTCAGGTAGTCGGAATGAACCCGTTTCGCCAGCTTGTAGAGCCCGGCTGAACCGGCATCCTCTTCCGAGGCCAGCAGCATCAGCAGCTCCCAGGTGGTTGCGTTCCGGCGAAACACGGAAAGGCGCTCAGAGTTGGAAATCCGGCGCTCATGATCCAGCTCGATTTGCAGGGCATCCACGATCATGTGAAAAGCCCTCCGCAACCGGATTCAAGAAAAGGACGCCGAATTGCCATCGGAGCCCGGAAGGGTGCGATGTGTTTCAAGAGAATATCCGCCTCGACTTATTTGACTTCAGCAATAACGCCGCAAAGCGGGATAAGTTGCATCGTCGCGTGAAGTTTTATGAACTTTTTGCTAAAGTCAGACACTGAAATGACAAAGCCGGATCTGCTCCGCTCCGGCGCCGCCTTACTGCACCGAGATACCAAGCGCACGCAGACGGGCGGCGTGGGTTTCGTGGCTGAAACGGCGGCTGACAAAGTCCTGCGCGCGGGTGATCTGGGCGGTCAGCGCGACCGGGTCTGCCATCAGCCGCCGGGCCATCGCAAGCGCCGTCTGCGGGGTGGCGTAAAGCGCCGCATCCTCAAACAGCGGGCGATACATCTCCGGCAGGATCACCGGGCGGCCGGTGGCCATGGCCTCGATAATGGTGCGGCCAAAGCTTTCGACCCAGTCAGGATGGGCGAAATAGATGAAAACGTCGATGCTGGCCAGAAACGCGCGCGGATGCAGTGCCCCGAACGGATGCACCACCCAGTTGGATGGCAGAGCGCCCAGAACCGCTGCCGGGGCTGTTGCGCCGCCCAGAACATGCACTTCCACATCCTTGTCTGCCGGATAGGCGGCAAGAATATCGTCGCGCGTGGCGGGCCATTTATGGGCATGGTCGCGCGAATGCCGCCCGATGCGCAGCGGCGCATCCGGGCTGCGGGCGCGGGGCGGGCTGGCCCAGCCGCGCAGGTCGATGATGTTGTGCCAGTCTTCATCAGACAGGCGGATATGCGCCAACTGATCGGCGTGGTGGCGGTGCAGCGCCTCGCGCACCAGGGGGCCGATGGGATGCCAGAACGCATCCTTGCCGAACTGGTGGCGGATATTGGCGGCGCAACGCGCCAGCGTGTACCGCTCCACCCCTTTGGCGGAATAGTCGCTCATCGGCGGCTGGTTGACGATGACCCTGATCTCGCGCGCGTCGATCCGCGGCAGGTAGCGCTGGCGGTGTTGCAGCACCGGCGGATAGCGCAGGATCAGCAGATCGCAGCGGATATCCTCGCCATAGGTCAGATGCTGGATGGTCTCACCGTCGATCAGGGCGCGCACCTCATCCAGCATATGGGTCTTCAGGTCCTGCTCAAAAAGGTCATAGCGGAACATCTCCACCAGCCCCAGCGGCAGGCCGCGCTCCTTGCAGAAGCGGATTTCTTCAAGGCAGGATTGCACGCTGCCGCCGAGCATCCGGTAGTCCGAGGCCATGACCACCGGCAGATACCGCGGCCCCGCGCGCCGCCCAGGCCGCATGAGGGCGGGCACGGGGAAGGGGCGGGGGCCGGGGTCGCCGTCATAGCGCAGGGTATCGGCATAGGCGTGGTGATAGGCCTGCGCATCCTGATAGGCCTTGCGCGCACCGAAGGGGAAGCCGTTGATGCCCAGATAGGGGTCAGCGATGATGGAGCTGTCGGAGTCGCGCTGAAATGCCAGCGGGCCGGACGGCAGATGCACCACCGCGCCCGCGCCGAACAGGCGCTGAATGCGGCGGATCAGTTCATTATCGGCGGCAAAGCGCACAGTATCCCAATACCCCAGCGCCTCATGCACCGGGGCGCGGCGAAACAGGAAGGACGAGGTGTTGGTGAAGATCACCACGCCCTCGCCGGTCCAGCGGGTAAAGCTGAGGTCATCGCGGGCGCGGGCCTGTTCGGTGGTGCAGCCGATGACCTGCGGGTTCGCCTCCAGATAGCGCATCTGGGTTTCAATCCGCAGCGGATGCGCCCAGTCATCGGCATCCTGCAGCGTGACAAACGTGCCGCGCGCCAGATCAAGCCCATGGTTGCGCGCGACATAGGCGCCGGCGTTCTGTGGCATGCGGATGACCCGGATGCGGGGGTCGGCCTGCGCGAAGGACCGGGCGACCTGCAGCGTGGCGTCGGTGGGGCTGCAATCATCCATAACGATGATGTCGAGGTTCTGCCAGCTCTGCTCCTGAAGCGAGCGCAGGGTGGCGGGCAGGGTTTCCGCCGCGTCATAGGCCGCGACCAGAACGCTGACCAGCGGCCCGTCGGTCACCGGCGTGGCCGGTGCGGCCATGGTCAGCCGGTCATAGGCCGAGGGGGCGGGGCTATCGGTCAGCGCCAGCGGCGGGATGGCGAACCGGGCCAGCGCGGTGTTGATCGTGGCCAGCCGTGCCTGCGCCGTTGTGTGGAAATTGCCGTGCACCAGCAGCGCATCGGCTGACAGCGCCCCCGCCAGCGCGCCCCGGCGAAAGGCGGCGCGGGCGGCGGTGCCCTCGCCCAGATGGTGGAGGCACAGCAGTTCAAGCGTCAGAAGCGCGCCCAGAAGCTTCAGGTCAGCGGTGCCGGAACGGGCGGTTTCAAGATGCTCCAGCGCCTTGCGATAGCCCGAAGGGGATTTGTCGCGCATGTGCCATTGCGCCAGTTCATGCGCGGCCCGCACCTGCGCACCGGGCGCGCCTTGCGCGGCGATCCGCGCCACTTCTGCCAGTGGCTTGCCATTGAAGCCCAGCGTCAGCAGGCAGCCGCGCAGCAGGTCCAGCCGCGCCAGAGCGGCGTCAGGAAGGGGCAGGGGCGCAATGCCCCGTTCCTGCCCGTGGCGCAGGAAATGCACGACCGGGTTCAGCCCGCTTTGCGCGGCCGCGGGGCAGGAGGTCAGGTAGTGGCGGGTGCTGAATCCGGGGCCGGGGTCACGGCCCATCGCCCCGCCCAGATCGGTGAAATGGCGCAGCGGGTCAAGCCCGGCGCGTGCCACTTCCGGATAGGTTTTCAGATACCAGTGCGCATCAAACAGGCCCGACCTGGCGATCAGTCCGCGCTGGACGGCATGTTCCATCTGCATCACCCGAAGTTCGGCCCGCTGGGTTTACGGGCTTTTCGCCTTGCTGCGCCTGACCGGCTTTTTCGCTTGCATCCGGGCAGGCGCGGCTTCCGCGCCCGGCGTCGGCGTCGGCGTCGGCGTCGGCGCCGTGACAGGGTCAGGCAACGAAGCCGCGACGGGGGCGGAACCTTCGCGCCGCGCGCTCAGATCCATGAATTCGCGCATCAGCTGCAACTGGGCCTCGACGCGCAGGAATTCAGCCTCCAGCTTTTTGCGGTGCGCCGCCGCGCGCGCAAGGTCATCCTGCAGGCGGGCGTTCTGGCTTTGCAGCACTTCCACCATCTCGGTTTGCGCCTTGAGTGTCTGTTTATCGGCGACGGATGACGCGCGCATCGTCTCGCGTTCTTCGGTCTGCTTGGTCAGGCGCGCTTCCAGTGCGTCAATCTTCTGCTGGTGCTGCCTCGCGTTATCCTCCGCCTGCTTGCGGGCAGCGACGCTTTCTTCAAGGGTGGTCTCAAGCCGCTTGAACTTGATGAAAAGCGGATCAAGCCGGAACCAGACGGCAGGAAAATCCGGGTCGGTGGAAAGGTTGCTTTCCGAGCGGTAGCCCGAGTCGGCAAGCGCCTTGCTCAGCGCATCAAAGCTGCTGGCCCCTTCATAGAGGGCCAAAGCCCCGGCGCGCAGGATGATATGGGCGAACCGCTCAGAAGCGGGAAGCGCCAGCGCCATGTCAACGATCTGCCCCTCCATGCCGGGCGCATCAATGATCAGCGCGTTCTTCTCGGACGGATCCACGCCCGCGCGCGTCATGACCGTTGCCAGCGGCAGCGTATCGACGGGTGTGGTAACCGTTTGGGCCATGCCGGGAAACAGATCGCTCAGCGCCGGAAGCGGCGCCTTCAGGCTGGAGAGGGCGGGAAAGTTGAACTGGCGCAGCTTCGCCTGCCCCTCGTCCGGGGCGATGGCAAGCGCCATGATTGTGCAGCGCGCATCCGTAGCGGCCTTGCGCAGCATGGCCACCGCCGCCGGGCCGGGTTCGATCAGGACGATGCGGCGGGCCTGAGTGGCGAGCAGCTCGGGCAGATCAAGCCCGCTGCCCGCGCCCAGATGAACGACCGTGCCAAGCTGGGAAAGCTTCTTGAGCGGATCAACAAACGATTTCGGCATTCACGTCTTTCCTCATCAGGCAATCGCGGTGCGCACTGTGGCGAGGCGCGGTCTGGCACTGCGCCCGGCGGCTCATTGCCCGCGCCGCAGCGCCGCGCTCAGCCAGCGCAGGGGGGCTGTCATACGGTAGGATTTCGAGCTGTAGAAGGCCGCGATTTCAGCCTCCTGTGCCCGGCGTGTCGCGTCAGCCTCTGCCAGCCGCTGCGTCAGAAGCGCGACCTCGCCGCCCCTGTCCTGCACCGCGCGCCTGAGGTCTTCGGCCTCGGCCTCAAGCTTTTCAAGGGCAAGGCTACGCTCGTTCAGGGCGCTCAGGCTCTGCTCGGCCAGCGTGGCCTGTTCCCGGCTTTCTTCGGTGTGGCGACGTTGCTGCGCGCTCAGGTCCTGTTGCAACGTTCCGGCCCGCGCTTCGGCGGTTTTCAGCGCCTGCTCCAGCTGCCGGATCTGCGCCTCACCGCTTTCAAGCCCCTGGCGCAACTGCACAAGCTGGGCAGATTTCCGCTCCAGCTCATCGCGGTTGGTGCTGACAGTTTCCTGCAGAGTCAGGAGTTCGGCGAGAATGCTGTCATGCTCTTCCTGACGGGCGGTGAGGCTGGCCTTGTATTGCTCGACCTCACGCAACACCTTGTTCTCGCGCTCAATGGCGTGGCGCAGGGTGGTGAATTCGTCCTGCGCGCTCTGCAGGTTGACGGGTTTGCCTTCGCCGCCCTGACTGCTGGCGACCAGCTCTCCGGCCAGCGCTGCGGCCCGGGCATCACGCGCCAGAACCGCCTGCCCGACAAGGCGAAGCAACGCCGAGCTCTGCTCATCCTCAGCGGGCGGGTCAAGCGGGGTGCCCAGAAGCGCCTGCGCCCGGTCCGGATCGGCGAAAAGGGTGATGTCGTCGATCAGCGCCAGCCTGCGGCGGTTGCGGCGCAGAAGGTCCACCAGCGCGCCGGTGCGCTTTGTCCAGCCCTCCAGCGCCTTTTTGGCCACAGTCCCGCTTTCCAGCGCCCGGCCGATGTCGATATCGGGCTGCATGAACACCACCACCATCCGCGCCTGCGGATCGGCCTGTGCCGCATGTTCCAGCGCCTCAAGGCTCTCGACACAGGTAAGCCCCGCCACGTCCTTGAGAATGCCGCTCAGCGCGTCTGCGCGTGCAGGGTGGGGGATATCGGTGAAAACCAGAATATCTGACCCTGTCCCGCCTGCATTCATGTTGTCGCTCAAACCAGCCTCCACCGTGTCTGCACTGTAGCCCTATAACGACCAGAGGCCGCTGCGTCATCATTTTCTGAGCCAGCTATGCCCTTGACTGCAGAGGCTCTGGAGTTTCCGAAAGCCTCAGATCCCTCTTGAGAAATGTCCGGAACCAAGGTTCAGCCACTCAATATCTGGGACTTCGCAGCCTTATGGGCCACAAGAAAGGCGTTGTACTCTTCAAATGCCTTGCCCTTCAGAAGGTCAGCCATCAATCGCCCTCGTGCCTCAGCGTAACACCGTCCTAGCCGAGCATCAGTAGGCGCATCAAAACCCTGAAAATTTCCCGGTTTCGGTGTAAATTCTCCAAAGACCGGCCCTTCAGCAGACTTGAGGAAATCTATCCGCATGAACGGGATAGGAACCTTCAGACTGATTTTCTCTGCCAATTCGATGTATTCCGCAGGAACGCCGGTTCCTTCGAATGCCCGGTCCTCATAGCGGCCTGTCCGAACACTGTGCCCGTCTCGATTGTAATAGCAAATCCGGGTGGGTAAGCGTGTCGCTTCTTGAACCAGCGCCACTTCTCCATAAAAAGTCAGCATTTTCAAATCGTTTGGAAGGAAACCATCTTCGTTCAAGATGAGTTCTTCAACCATCCAGCTGTCCGGGCGGCCGAGCTTATCGGGAATCTTCTTTGCATCCTCAATAAACTCTGCGAAGGAGCTAAGTGCGGTGTTCGCTCCCAGGTTGTAAATCGCGTCGTTCGACAGAAAAGAATAAACGCCTTTGGAACTTGCGGCGCGCGAAGGTTTCACCACAATCCCTTGCCTAGGGCGCACTTCGGCAAGGGAAACCCCATTTTGATATGTGTTCGGAACACGCAGCCCCAACAGACGCGCAAATGCTTGTCCATTGGTCTTGTCGTCCAGAAGTGCTTCGGCTGATTTCGTACCCGCGCGCGACATCGCAGAGTTCATGACTTTCTGAGACCATGCTTCACAAGCGAATGAGCATGTGAAATCCTTCAGCGCAAACGGAAGTATTTTCTGCCTCTGAACCAGTGGCTCCCCCAGAAAACGCGACGGTATATGTTGCGCCAGATGTTTCAGATCGTCTGCCCTGCTTTTGGGAATATGGGCCATGATTTCACGAAACTGTTGCTCGAGGTCAACATATTCGAGGGTCAAAACCGATGCGCGCTTGAGGCCCGCATCCAGAAGTACTTCGGCCATTGCAGCCGAATCCGAAGTCTTGACGATCTGGAAGTCGGCATAGGCGCAGGGCTGTGCCTTGCTAATCACGCAGTCCGTAATATCCGCTTCGAACATTTGTATATCAGCAAGCACCTGCCTGACTTGCTGCGGCGGGCCCTCGAAATGGGCTTGCACATGTCCCGCCCTCCGGTTGCGAACCCAGCCGAAAACTTTGCGCTGATTGGCGGCGTGACGAACGCGCGCGCGAAATCCGACGCCCTGAACCGTGCCGTACAGTGTGACAAGGAACGCGATTGTTGTGGTGTCAGTCATAGGTGTTGCTTGCCTTATGTTTCACCCCAAGACCAGCCAGCCGCCGCGCATGCATCGCATAGCTGTAATGCTCCTCCAGATAATCCGACGCCTTTTTCACCTGCGCGTCATAGGCGGCAGGGTTGGCGCAGAGCTGGCGGGCGGTGTCGATGGCGGTTTGTGGGGTGGCGTAGAGGGCGCGGTCGCCGAAGAGAGGGCGGTGGCTTTCCGGCAGGATGACCGGGACGCCGACCGCCATGGCTTCCAGCACATTGCGCGGGAAGGATTCCACCCAGTCGGGATGGGCGAAGAAGATGAACACATCCAGCCCCGCCAGAAAATCCCTGGGCGGCAGCTTGTTGAAGCCATGCACGACCCAGTTCGCAGGCATATGCCCGATCATCGCCTCAGCCGTGTCAGCGCCGCCCAGAATATGCACCTCGATATCCGTGGCCTCGGGGTAGATGGCCAGCAGGTCTTCGCGGGTGCTGGGCCATTTCACGAAATTGTCGCGCGCATGGCGGCCGATGCGCAGCTTGCCGCCGGTGCCCGGCGTGTGGGCCGGGCGGCGCCAGTCGGGCAGGTGGATGATGTTGTCCCAGTTATCAGGCGAGAGGGTGATGTGCTTCAGCTCATCGCCGTGGTGGGTCAGGATCGCCTCGCGGACCATCGGGCCGTTGGGGTGCCATGTGGCGTCCTTGCCGAAGTAGTGGCGCAGATTGCTGGCGCAACGCTCAAACTGGTAACGGCGGATGCCGGTTTTCGTGTAGTCGCTCATTGGCGGCTGGTTGATCACCACGCGGATTTCTGCCGCGTTGATGGTGGGCAGGTAGCGGTGGCGGTATTGGAGGATTGGCGTATAACGCAGGAGCAGAAGATCGCAGGAGACTTCTTCGCCATAGGTCAGGATCTGGACCTGATCGCCGTCGATCTCGGCGCGGACCTCAGGCAGCATGTCCGGACGAGTCCGGTCACCCAGATCATAGCGATACATCTCGAACAGGCCCACGCGGTAACCCGCAGCCTTGGCAGCCCGTATCTCCTGAAGGCAGGAGGCGACGCTCCCACCAAACATGCGGAAATCCGAGGCGATGATCACCGGAAAATGCCGTTTGGCGGGCAGTTTGTGCTTGTCCGGCCGCATGATGGCGGGAATCGGGAAGCGCCGCTTCGCCGGGTCCTTCTCATAGCGCAGATCTTCATGGGTGCGATGATACTGGCTTTGCGCGTCAAAATATTCCTTGCGCGCACCGAACAGGAAGCCGTTTATCCCCAGCGCATCATCGGCAACGATGGAGCTTCCGGAATCGCGCTGGAACGCCAGCGGGCCGGATTTGATGTCTACCACGGCCTGTTTCCCGAACACCTTTTTCATGCGCCGGACCAGTTCGTTATCGGCGGAGAAGCGGGCGGTATCCCAGTAGCCCAGTTTCTCACGCATCGGCGCACGGCGGAACATGAAGGACGAGGTGTTGGTGATGATGAAATGGCCCATACCCGTCCAGCGCGTGAAGCCCAGATCGGGGTTGACGCGCGCCTGCTGGGTGGTGCAGCCCATCACCGCCTCATTGTCGATCAGGAAGCGCGCCTGCGTTTCAATCCGCAGCGGATGCGCCCAGTCATCGGCATCATGCAGGGTGACAAAATCGCCGGTCGCCAGATCCAGCCCTTCGTTGCGCGCGATATAGGCGCCGCCGTTCTCGGCCATCCGCACCAGCCGGATACGCGGATCACCCGCCGCGATCCCCTCGACCACGGCGCAGGTGTTGTCGGGGCTGCAATCATCCAGAACGATGATCTCCAGGTTTTTCCACGTCTGCTCCTGCAGCGCGCGCAAAGCCGTGCCGATGGTATCCGCGCAATCATAGGCCGCGATCAGCACCGTGACCTTGGGCATGCCGGTGCCGGAAACGGCGGGCAGGGATTGCGCAAGGGTCAGGCGGTCATAGGCGGTACGCCCGTCATCGGGCAGAAGCGCCATTTCGGGGAGGGCGTAGCGGCGCAGAACAAGGTTCATCCGCAGCAGACGGTCTTCGGGCCGGTCAAAGAAATTGGTCCAGGCCAGTAGCACATCGGCTGAAACCCGCCCGTCCATGCCGCCTTGCCGGAACCGCTCTGCCGCCTCTTCCCGGCGGCCCAGATACAGAAGGCACAGCAGCTCCATCACCAGCAGGCGGCTTTTGCGCGCAAGGTCCGGGCCGTTCTGATGGGCGAGGGCGATGTATTCCAGCGCGGCCTCATAGCCCTTGGCCGATTTGCGGCGCATGTTCCACAGCGCGAGTTCATGCGCGGCAACAAGGCGCTCGGCCGGTGTTTCACCTTGCCCGGCAAAGTGCTTCAGTTCGTTTTCTGCGCGCGAGGTCAGACCGAAGCTCAGCAGTTTCTGGCGCACGGCCCTGATCGGTTCGGGTGAGCCGCCAGCGCCCGTATCGGCACGGGTGCGCCGCCCCTCCTTCATGCCAAAGAGGATGTAATGTGCCAGCGGGTTAAGCCCGCTTTGCGCGACATCGGGGTAGGTTGCGCAGTAATACCGCGTGTCAAACCCGCTGCGCGGGTTGCGGCCCATCTCGGCACCCAGCCGCAGATAATGCTCTGCCGCTGACAGACCGCTGCCTGCGACATCCGGGTAAGTATTGGCGTACCAGCCACCATGAACCTGCCCCGACCCTGCAATCAGCTGCAACTGCTCATCGAGACTCATCGAAATCGCCATGCTACCAACCTGCTTACTGTCACGCTGAAGCTGGTACTCAAGTGACCGGCAAATGTAAATCCGGCGCGGCCCTTCCGCGCGGTAGGCCATGCGCACGCTTTGGTTGTCTGATCCGGCGCGGATGGGGAGCAGCCGCGAAAACCCGGCCCGGCGTGGCCTGACGGGTGATCACTGAAGGGCAGGACTGGGCGGAAAAGGATGGTGCTGTGAGAGAGGATTGAACTCTCGACCTCACCCTTACCAAGGGTGTGCTCTACCACTGAGCTACCACAGCATCGTCTCCGGGCGGCTGGATAGACGCAATTCAAACCCCGCGCAAGGGTAATCTGGACGGTTTTTCAACCTTGCGCTAAGACAGGCAGCATGAACATGCCGAACACCCCGACACGCCCTGCCGGCCGCCGTGCCACAAATCCGCCTGAAAAGGCGGGGCAGGTCCGCGATGAGCGGCTGAAGGCAGCGCTCAAGGCCAATCTGGCGCGTCGCAAGGCGCAGGCGCGTGCGCGCAGCCAGGACAAGAACCCTGACAAGGAAGGAACGCCCGACCATGGCTGATGCCCGGTTCGAGGATGGACAGGAGCGCCCGCTGCGGCTGATCGCCCGCGACAGCGAGGATCTGAAGGTGGTCTCGGCGCTGGTGCAGGATGCGGTGCTGAGCGCGCAGGATCTGAGCTACAGCGCCCGCCAGCGCCGCTTTTCGCTGCTGCTCAACCGTTTCCGCTGGGAAGACCGTGCGGCAGCGCAATCTGCCGGGCGCGCCTTTGAGCGGGTGCGCGCGGTGCTGGATTTCGCCGATGTCACCCGCGTGGCGCATCAGGGGCTGGACAGGCGCGACCCTGACACGGTTCTGTCGTTGCTGGCGGTGGAATTCTCCGCCACCGATGGCAGCGATTCGGCAAGCCCCGGCCGTGTGCTGCTGACCTTCGCCGGTGACGGGGCGATTGCGCTGGATGTGGGTTGCCTTGATGCCATGCTGGCCGATGTGACCCGCCCCTATGCCGCGCCCTCGCGGCGCGCGCCGGAACATGGGCCGGACTGAATACAGCAACCTCTGATCACGGCAACCTCTGATCACGGCACCCTCTGAACGGCCCCCACCGACGGCCCCATCTACAGGAAACCACCATGCCCGCCCTTCTAGACAGCCGCGATGACGGTTTCGATACCGCGATCGCGGCCCTTCTCGGTGCCAAACGCGAAGAGGCGCAGGATGTCGATGACACCGTCGCCGCCATCATCGCCGATGTGCGTGCACGCGGCGATGACGCGGTCATCGAGTTGACCGCGCGCTTCGACCGGCTTGAACTGACGCCCGCAACGCTGGCTTTCAGCGCGGCGGAAATTGAGGCCGAATGCGCGCGCGTCCCGCCCGAAGACCGCATGGCGCTGGAACTGGCCGCTGAACGTATCCGCGCCTATCACATCCGCCAGCGCCCCGCCGATGCCCGCTGGACCGATCCGGAAGGCGCCAGTCTGGGCTGGCGCTGGTCTGCGGTGGCGGCGGCTGGGCTCTATGTGCCGGGGGGGCTGGCAAGCTATCCATCCTCGGTGCTGATGAACGCCATTCCGGCGCAGGTTGCCGGGGTTGAGAAGCTGGTGATCTGCGTTCCCACGCCGGATGGGGCGGTGAACCCGCTGGTGCTGCTGGCAGCGCGCATCGCGGGGGTGGAAACGATCTACCGGATCGGCGGCGCGCAGGCGATTGCGGCGATGGCCTATGGCACCGAAACCATCGCGCCGGTGGACAAGATCACCGGGCCGGGAAATGCTTTTGTCGCGGCGGCCAAGCGGCGGGTGTTCGGGCGGGTGGGGATCGACATGATCGCCGGACCCTCGGAAATTCTGGTGATCGGCGACGGCACCGGCGATCCGGACTGGATCGCGCTGGACCTGCTCAGCCAGGCCGAACATGACGAAAGCGCGCAGTCGATCCTGATCACCACCTCGAAGGATGAGGCACGCGCGGTCACGGTGGCAGTGGAAAAGCATCTGGAAACGCTGGAACGCCGTGCCATTGCCGGGGAAAGCTGGCGCACGCATGGCGCGGTGATCGTGGTGCGCGATCTGGCTGAGGCCGCGATGCTGTCAGACCGCTTTGCCCCGGAACATCTGGAACTGTGTGTTGATGACCCTGACGCGCTGTTGCCAAAAATCCGTCATGCGGGTGCGGTATTCCTTGGCCACTGGACGCCCGAAGCCATCGGCGATTACATCGGCGGGCCAAACCATGTTCTTCCCACCGCGCGTTCTGCGCGCTTTTCTTCGGGGCTCTCGGTGCTTGATTTCATGAAACGGACCACCATCGCCAGCATGACGCCGCAGGCGCTTGCGGCCATCGGGCCTGCTGCCGAACGGCTGGCGATCTCGGAAAGCCTGCAGGCGCACGGGCTGAGTGTGCGCGCCCGGCTTGACCGGCTGAACCGGGGGCAGGCATGAGCGATCCGGCGCTTTTCATCGGTTACGCGGCGGCGGGTTTGGGCACGGTCTGCTGGCTGCCGCAGACATGGAAGACATTGCGCACCCGCGCGGTGGCCGATCTGTCGTTGCCCACCAACCTGATCTTCTTGTGCGCGATCCTGCTGTGGCTGGCCTATGGGGTGATGCGCGTCGACATGCCGCTGATCGTGGCCAACGCCTTTTCGGCTGTCTGCATCGGGGCGATCGTGGTGGCCAAGCTGCTTTGGGGTCGCGCGCCGGTGACAGCGCCAGCCCCGGCGCGGGGTGAGCCGCCGGTGCCGGGCGGAGCGGCCTGAGATGGGGGCTTTGCCCCCTCTTGGCCTGCGGCCAATTCACCCCGAGCGTGTTTCCGGCAAGGTGATGGGGGGCAGGGCAGATCAGGCAGGGTGCAATTCGCGCCTTGATCCCCCCCGCGCGCTAAGGCATCAAACGGGACCGACCTTGCCGACGGACGCCCCATGAACCGTATCTGCCATATCGAGATCGACGATTCCGGCCTGCCTGCGCCCACGCCCGAAATGGAGCAGGAGCGCCGGGTGGCCGTCTTTGACCTGATCGAGGACAACAGCTTTGCCTTGCCGCCGCGCGATGACCGCCCGGTGCCGGAGGGGCCCTACCGCCTTGAACTGGCGATTCGCGAGAAACGTCTGGTCGTGGATATCGCGCAGGAGAGCGGCGACAAGGTGGCCGAATTCCACCTCAGCCTGGGGCCTTTCAAACAGGTGGTGAAGGATTACGATCAGATCTGCGCCAGCTATTTCGATGCCGTCAAACGCCTGCCGCCCAGCCAGATCGAAGCGATCGACATGGCGCGGCGCGGTATCCACAATGAGGGCGCGCGGGTGCTTCAGGAGCGGCTTGAGGGCAAGGCTGAAGTGGATATCGATACCGCGCGCCGCCTTTTCACCCTGATCTGCGTGCTTGATCGCGGGGGCTGATTTGGGTGCAGGTTTTCCCCAGTCCGTTCTGTTCTGCTGCGACCACAACGCCGTGCGCTCGCCCATGGCGGAGGCGCTGATGAAGCAATACTACGGCCAACGCGCCTATGTGCAGTCAGCCGGGGTGCATAGCGATCTGGAGATCGACGGTTTCGCCATCGCCGCCAGCGCCGAGATCGGCATCGAGCTGTCGCGCCACCGTTCGCGTAGTTTCGAGGAGATGGCGCAATGGGGCGACGACCTTTCCGGCTTTGATCTGATCGTCGCGCTGTCACCTGCCAGCCAGCGCGCCGCGCTGGAAATGACGCGCTATGCCCATATCGATGTCGAATACTGGCCGATCATGGACCCTTCCGGGCTGGGCGAAACCCGCGAGGCCAAGCTTTCGGCCTATCGCCAGACCCGCGACCAGATCCGCAGCCGCATGATTGCCCGTTTCGGGCCACCAACCGAGGACCAGACCCGATGACTGCCCAGAAAACCGCGCAAGACCTGATCGCCGCCTATTACACCGCCTTCAATGCCGGGGATGCCGAGGGGATGCTGGCATTGGTCAGCGACGATATCGAACACCATGTTAATCAGGGCGCTATCCGCAGGGGCCGCGCGAAATTTGCCGAATTCTGTGCGCATATGGGCGTCAGCTACCGCGAAGAGCTGAAGGATATCGTGATTTTCGCCAGCGAAGACGGCAGCCGGGGCGCGGCTGAATTTGTGGTGCATGGCGTGTATCTGAAAACTGATCCCGGCCTTCCGGAAGCGAAGGGGCAGCGCTATGTCCTGCCTGCGGGCAGTTTCTTTGCGTTTGCCGGTGGGAAGATCACCCGCGTGACGACCTATTACAACCTGCAGGACTGGGTTGATCAGGTTTCAGTATGACGCTGCGGGTTGAGGCCCTGACCGGGGCCGCGCTGGACGCGGTGCTTGATGAGGTGGCGCGGTTGCGCATCGCCGTGTTCCGCGCCTGGCCCTATCTGTATGACGGCGATGAAGCCTATGAGCGCCGGTATCTGCAGACCTACCGCGACAGCCCCGGGGCCGTGCTTGCCGGTGCCTTTGATGGCGCCTCTCTGGTCGGTGCTGCGACCGGCACACCGATGGAGGACCATGCCGGAGACTTCGCTGCGCCCTTTGCCGCGACCGGGCTGCCGCTGTCTGACATTTTCTATTGCGCCGAATCCGTGCTGCTGCCGGAATATCGCAGGAAAGGCGCCGGGCATCGGTTTTTTGACATTCGTGAGGCGCATGCGCGCGAAATAAGCAGGAAATATGTTGCGTTTTGTGGGGTCGTGCGCTCCGAGGACCACCCGCTCAGGCCCGCCTCCTATCGCCCGCTGGATGGCTTCTGGCGCAGCCGGGGGTATGCGCCGCTGCCCGGCGTGGTCGCTGAATTCCGCTGGAAGGACATCGGCCAGAGCGCCGAGACGGCCAAGCCCCTGCAATTCTGGATGAAGGAACTGACATGAGCGATCAGGTCACTATCGCCGCTGCCGCCTATCCGCTGGACTGGTTCGACAGTTTCGGGGCCTATGAGGCCAAAATTGCGCGCTGGGTGGCAGAAGCCGCGGGGCAGGGCGCCGCGCTTCTGGTCTTTCCGGAATATGGGGCGATGGAACTGGCCAGTCTGGGCGGCAAGGCCGTTGCCGCCGATCTGGAGGGTGCGCTGCGCGAGGTGGCGCGCCACCGCCCGGCGGTGGATGCGCTGCATGCGCGGCTGGCGGCGGCGCATGGGGTGCATATCCTCGGAGGCTCCGGCCCGGTCTATGCGGGCGAGCGACCGGTCAACCGCGCCACGCTTTACGGCCCCGACGGGGTGATCGGCCATCAGGACAAGCAGATGATGACCCGGTTCGAGCGTGAGGACTGGGATGTCGTCGCAGGCGCGGGGCTGACGCTTTTTGAGACCCCTCTGGGCAAGATCGGCGTTGTGATCTGCTATGACAGCGAATTTCCCCTGCTGTCGCGGCAACTGGCCGAGGCCGGATGCGAAATTCTGCTCGCGCCAAGCTGCACCGAAACCTGGGCCGGCTTTACCCGGGTCCGTGTGGGCGCGATGGCGCGGGCGCTGGAAAACCAGTGCGTGGCGGTGCATGCGCCGCTGGTCGGCAAGGCCGAATGGTGCGTGGGTGTCGAGGAAAACACTGGCCGCGCCGCACTTTACGGCCCGCCGGACCGGGGCTGGCCGGATACCGGCATTCTGGCCGAAGGGGGCGCTGACGTGCCGGGCTGGACGTTTGCCACCATTTCCCGCGCACAGATCGCGGAAACCCGGGCGGACGGCGTGGTTCTCAACCATCGTGACTGGGCGGAACAGGCGGAAAAGGTCGCTGTCCCGTTGGTGCAACTTAAATCTTGAACTTCTGCCCGTTAAGGTCCATCTAAACGGCGCCCGCGCCACTGCGGGAGAATTTTCAATGGAGTGACCATGGCCAAGGAAGAACTGCTCGAATTTCCCGGCGTCGTCAAGGAACTCCTGCCGAATGCGACGTTTCGGGTCGAGCTGGAGAACGGCCATGAGATCATCGCACATACGGCAGGCAAGATGCGCAAGAACCGCATCCGTGTTCTGGCAGGCGATCGCGTACAAGTTGCAATGAGCCCCTATGATCTGACCAAGGGCCGGATCAACTATCGCTTCAAGTGATGAAGCTTGTATTAGGCTCGGCCAGTCCGCGGCGGTTGGAATTGCTGGCGCAGATTGGTATCGTGCCCGATGACATCCGCCCCGCGGATATCGACGAGACCCCCGCACCCCGCGAATTGCCACGCCCCTATTGTGCCCGCATGGCGCTTGAAAAGGTGACGGCGGTGCCCCGGGGCGCTGATGAAATCGTGCTCTGCGCCGATACCACCGTGGCACTGGGCCGCCGCATTCTGGGCAAGCCCGCGGATGCTGCCGAGGCTGCGCAGTTTCTGATCGCGCTGGGCGGGCGGCGGCATTCGGTGATCACCGCTGTGGCGGTGCGCTGCGGCGAGCGCCTCTGGCAGCGCGAGGTGGTGACGGCTGTCAAGCTCAGCCGCCTTTCGGATGTTGAGCTGAACAGCTATCTTGAAAGCGGTGAATGGCGCGGCAAGGCGGGCGGCTACGGCATTCAGGGCCTCGCCGGAGCGCTTGTGCCGTGGATATCGGGCTCTTTCACCGGGGTTGTCGGCCTGCCGCTGGCGGAAACGGCGCATCTGTTGCAGGCGGCAGGGTATCGGAGGCGGGCATGAAGGGCGATGCGATCGTTCTGGGCGAGATTGAGGGACGCGAAGTGGCGGCCTTTCTGGTGGACGGACAGCTTGACGATCTGGCGCTGGCCTATGACGGGCTGGCGCCCGGTGCCATCCTGCGCGGCGTCGTGGGGCGGCCGGTCAAGGGGCTGGGCGGTGTGTTCATCGACCTGCCGGGCGGCGAGCGCGGCTTTCTGCGCCAGCCCAAGGGCCTTGCCCCCGGTCAGCGGGTGCTGGTGCAGGTCTCGGGCGTGACCGAGCCGGGCAAGGCGCTGCCGCTCAGCCTGCGGCTGATGTTCAAGAGCCGCTATGCGATTGTCACCCCCGGCGCGCCGGGCCTGAACATTTCGCGCGCTCTCCGCGACGAAGATCTGCGCGCTGAACTGACGGCGCTGGCGACGCAGGCGATGGCCGGGGCGGGGGCCGATCTGGGCCTGATCCTGCGCTCTGCCTGCGCCGATGCCGAACCGGACGAGATCGCCGCTGACGTCACACAGATGCGCGATCTGGCGCAGGCCGTGCTGGCGGACATCACCGGCCCGCCCGAGTTGCTGGTGGATGCGCCCGGCCCGCATGAACTGGCATGGCGCGACTGGGGCACGCCCGAGCTGATTGATGACAGCGCGGATGCGCTTGAGCATCACGGCGTGCGCGATCAGATCGACACCCTGCTGCGCGCTGAGGTTGCGCTGGGCGGCGGGGCCTCGATGGCGGTTGAACCGACACGCGCGCTGGTGGCAGTGGATGTGAACACCGGCGGCGATACCTCCCCCGCTGCCGGGCTGAAAGCCTGCATCGCCGCTGCCCGCGAACTGCCGCGCCAGCTGCGGCTTCGTGGCCTTGGCGGGCAGGTGGTGATTGATTTCGCACCCTGCCCGAAGAAGGACCGCCATGTGCTGGAACAAACCCTGCGCAAGGCTTTCCGCCCCGATGGCGTGGAAACCACGCTGGCAGGCTGGACGCCGCTTGGCAATTTTGAGCTTCAGCGCCGCCGCGACCGGCAGCCGCTGGCGTTGTGGGCGACGCCATGAATGCCCGCTGCCCCGTCTGCCGCAAGCCCGCCGCGCCGGAATATCGCCCCTTTTGCTCGCGCCGGTGCGCCGATGTCGATCTGGCGCACTGGCTGCGCGCCGATTATGCCCTTCCCGGCCGCGACGGCGAAGCGCTGGAGGTCGATGACGCTGCGGAAGACCCCTCCGATGGGAATGACGGCGCGCCCCGGCACTGAAGCATAGCGCAACACCGGGCGCAGGGTTTGCTCAGGGGAATGCGTCAGGGTGAAAGGCAAGGCTGAGCGCGTTTCAGTTCGGCGCGCCTCGGGCGGAAACAATCGCCAGAATTATCCCTGAAATACCAGATTCTCGCCACAATCAAGGCTTTCTGCTACCCCAATCGGCGTTTACCGAAAGGGCAGAGGGCCGGGAGTGGCCAGTGTTCAAGAGGTATCAGGATGACCCGGGATAATTCAAAAACCGAAACCGAAGAAGCCAAGACCCTGTCTGGTCCCGGCGCGCCTGAAGGCGGCCCTGACGGCATTGTTCACGGGACTGATGAGGGTG
>NZ_DAIRVN010000017.1:0-68220 GCF_036802785.1 Pararhodobacter sp. | reverse complement strand
CAATGGTCCCGATGTTCACATGCGGTTTGTTACGTTCAAACTTTGCCTTCGCCATCAGGGGCTCCTTTATCTGATCGCTTGGTGGGGCGGGCCCACCCCGGTGTTGCGGCAGGGTGGGGGCGCCCCACCTGCTGGCCCGGCCAACATCGCGCGCCTCCTACTCAGGAAGCGGGGAAAAATCAAGCGGGTAGTGGCGGGTTTTTGCGCGGGGACTGACGACAGGGGCAGAGCGTGGCGTCAGGCGTCCTCTTCGGCGGGTTCCGGCGCCGTGTCTTCGGCAGAGGCGGGCAACACTCTGATTTCCTCACCGGGTTCTTCCGCCGCCTCGCCGGTTGCCGCTTCGGCTTCGTCTGCGGTCACCTCGCCGGTGGCGCTCAGCGTTCCGGCGGCGGGGGCCTGGGTGTTGAACCATTGCGGGTTCTCGGCCAGCCACATCTCGATCTGGAGGGCGGCATTGGTGGCGAGATTCTGCATCTGCTGTTCGCCGCTCTGGGTAAGGCCTGAGCTGAGCAGCGTCTCGCCCGAGACGCTTTCAAGAACCGTGATCTGCTTGCGTTCCTCATTGAGCGGGCGGCCCAGCTGATCATCCCACAGATGCACGCCGATGATCAGCACCGACCGCGGCGAGGCCACCAGCGGGACACCCGGGAGCGCCAGCACATAGGCATCGACCGAAACGGCGATGTGGTAAAGCCGCGTGCCCTCATAGCGCTCAAAGCGCCGCGCGACGGCATTGCGGATCGATTCTTCCCATTCCTCGGCGGTGGCCCGGCGCGAGAGGGGGCCAAGCTGGGCGTTGCTGGCGACGACAATGTTATGAGACAGCCGGAAATCACCCAGCTCCGCGCGTTCTTCGCCCAGATTGCGGCCATCGGCGCAGGCGGCAAGCAGGGCGGCGGCGGCCATGAGCAAGGCAAGGCGCAGGCGGGGAAAGATCGCAGTCATCAGCATATCCTGTCGGTTCCGGCCCAGAGGTAAAGCAAAGTGGCCTCCAAGACAATCCGGCGGGCAGAAGGGCTGCCCGCCCGCTCAGGTAAAGTGGTTATCACGCGGGAAGCCGCGCGGCGCCATCCGGCCCGAACCCGCCCGTTTGCCCAGCCACTCGGCCAGATCGCCCTCATGCCGGGTGCGCCCTGCCGGGTCTTTCCAGCTGAGGCCTTCGGTCAGGGTGAGGGTGGTCAGGTCGCTCAGCCCGCCGTCCTTGTATTTCTGCAGCCGAACGCCCTTGCCCCGGTTCATCTCGGGCAGTTCATCCAGCGCGAAGACCAGAAGCTTGCGGTTTTCACCCACCACCGCGACATGATCGCCCGCCACCGGGCGGCAGATCAGGGCACGAACCCCCTCGCGCAGGTTCAGCACCTGCTTGCCTGAGCGGGTCTGCGCCAGCAGCTCGTCGGCGGGGATGATGAAGCCATCCCCCTCGGAGGAGGCGACGATCAGCTTGCCGCTCTGAAATTTGAACAGATCGACGATCTGCGCCTCATTGGGCAGGTCGATCATCAGGCGCACCGGCTCCCCCATGCCGCGCCCGCCGGGCAGGTTGGCGCCCAAGAGCGTGTAGAACCGCCCGTTGGAGCCGAAGAGCACGATCTTGTCGGTGGTTTCGGCGTGGAAGGCAAAGCGGCCCTCGTCGCCATCCTTGAACTTGAACTCGGAATCAAGCGCGACATGGCCCTTCATCGCCCTGATCCAGCCCATTTTCGAGCAGACTACCGTGATCGGCTCGCGGTCGATCATCGCTTCAAGCGGCACTTCCTCGGCCTGTACGGCCTCGGCAAAGAGGGTGCGGCGGCGGCCCAGATCGGTGTGCTTGCCGAATTGCGTCTGAACCTTGCGCAGCTCCTCGCCGATGCGCTTCCACTGGCGGCGGTCCGAGCCCAGCAGGTCATCCAGCTCGGCGCGCTCTTTCAGCAGGGCGTCGCGCTCTTTGCGCAGTTCGATCTCTTCAAGGCGGCGCAGGCTGCGCAGGCGCATGTTGAGGATGGCTTCGGCCTGCACCTCGGTCAGTTCGCCCTCGCCCGGCGCGGGAGAGACATAATCCCGCTCATCGGTGGCGCGGGCGATGGCGCGGCCCCATGTTTCGCGCATCAGCGCGTCGCGCGGCGCCTCATCATAGCGGATGATGTCGATCACCCGGTCAAGGTTGAGATAGGCGATGATGAAGCCTTCGAGCACCTCAAGCCGGTGGTCGATCTTGTCCAGCCGGTGCTGAGAGCGGCGCAGAAGCACCTCGCGCCGGTGATCAAGAAAGGCGCGCAGCACCTCTTTCAGGCTACACACTTTGGGTGTGCGCCCGTCGATAAGCACGTTCATGTTCAGGCTGAAGCGCAGCTCAAGGTCCGAGTTGCGGAACAGCATGCCCATCAGCATTTCCGGATCGACGTTCTTTGAGCGCGGCTCAAGCACGATGCGCACGTCATCGGCCGATTCGTCGCGCACATCGCCCAGAATCGGCACTTTGCGGGTGTGGATGATCTCGGCCAGCTTTTCGATCAGCTTGGATTTCTGGACCTGATAGGGGATCTCGGTCACCACAATCTGCCAGACCCCGCGCGGAAGCTGCTCCACCTCCCATTTCGCGCGCAGCCGGAACGCGCCGCGCCCGGTGCGATAGGCCTCAAGGATTGATGCGCGCGGCTCGACGATCACGCCGCCGGTGGGGAAGTCAGGCCCGGGGATCAGGTCAACCAGCGCATCATCGGGCAGATCAGGCTCGGCGATCAGGCGGTGGCAGCCTTCGATCAGCTCATCAAGGTTGTGCGGCGGAATGTTGGTGGCCATGCCCACCGCAATCCCGCTCGAACCATTGGCGAGAAGGTTGGGGAAGGCTGCGGGCAGAACCACCGGCTCTTCCAGCGTGCCGTCATAATTGGGCCGGTAATCAACCGCGTTTTCGGCCAGTCCCTCCAGCAGAACCTCGGCGACGGCGGTCAGGCGGGCTTCGGTGTAGCGGCTGGCGGCGGGGTTGTCGCCGTCGATATTGCCGAAATTGCCCTGACCATCGACCAGCGGGTAACGGACGTTGAAATCCTGCGCCAGCCGCGCCATCGCGTCATAAATCGCGGAATCGCCGTGGGGGTGATAGTTGCCCATCACATCGCCACTGATCTTGGCCGATTTGCGAAAGCCCCCGGTGGAGGTCAGCTTCAACTCCCGCATGGCGAACAGGATGCGCCGGTGCACCGGCTTCAGCCCGTCGCGCGCATCGGGCAGGGCGCGGTGCATGATGGTCGACAGCGCATATTGCAGATAGCGCTCGCCCAGTGCGCGGCGCAGCGGTTCGGCAAGGGGGGCTTCGACCGGGTCGATCGGGGGGATATCGTCACTCATGGGCCCTACATAGCTTCTGGGGCGTTCCGGGGGAAAGGGGTTTTTGGCTCACAGTGGCAGCCCGGCAAAGCTTTTCAACTGGTCCATCACGATCTGGCTTTGCACCCGCGAGACGGCGGGGTGGGGCAGCAGGCGTTCATGGATCAGCCGGTTGAGGGCCGCAAGATCGGCGCACCAGATACGCAACAGGTAATCGGCCTCGCCCGTCAGGGTCCAGGCGTTGACGACTTCGGGCAGGGTGGCGATCAGCCGGGCAAAGGCCTTGGCCTGTTCGGGCGCATGGGTGGCCATCTGCACCTGAATGAAGGCCTGCACGTTCAGCCCCACCTTCGCCGGATCAACCCGGGCGACGGCGGCAGTGACATAACCCTCCGCCTCAAGCCTTACGCGGCGGCGCGCAGCCTGACTGGGCGACAGGTTGATGCGCGCGCCCAGTTCCTGCGCGGTCAGCAGGGCATTTTCCTGAATGGCTGCCAGGATTCGGGTGTCGGTTTCGTCAATCACGATAATTCATCGCATATATTGTGAATCTGGCGCGTAAAACACGCATTTTGTGCGCTGATCGTGCCATATTTCGCGCGCCCGGCGCAAGGCCTTCGATCTATCCTGCATTTCAGACACAGCTTTGGAGGAAATCATGGGTCCGTTCCCGCATGCCGCCCCGCGCGCCATCAGCTCGGCCAGCAACCCCGCTGGCACCGACGGCTTCGAATTCGTCGAATTTGCGCATCCTGAGCCCGAAAAGCTGCGCGAGCTGTTCACGCGCATGGGGTATGTCGTGACCGCACGGCACAAGACCCGCGCGATCGAACTGTGGCAGCAGGGCGATATCACCTATGTCCTGAACGATGAACCCGGCAGCCATGCGCGCGACTTTGTTGAAGAGCATGGCCCCTGCGCGCCGTCGATGGGCTGGCGCGTTGTGGACAAGGACAAGGCCTTTGAACATGCCGTGGCAAGCGGGGCTGAGCCCTATGAAGGCCCCGGCAAGATGATGGACCTGCCCGCAATCCGCGGCATCGGTGGCAGCCTGATCTATTTCACCGATGCCTATGGCACCGACGATCTGACCGGCCCCTACGGCGCCGAGTTCGATTTCATCGCTGATCCCAAGCCTGCCGGTGTGGGCTTTTACTACCTCGATCACCTGACCCACAATGTCCACAAGGGCAATATGGATGTCTGGTTCAAGTTCTATGGCGAGATCTTCGGCTTCAAGGAAATCCGGTTCTTCGATATCGAGGGCAAGCACAGCGGGCTGCTGAGCCGCGCGCTGACCTCACCCTGTCAGCGCATCCGTATTCCGATCAACGAGGACCGTGGCGAGACCGGGCAGATTGTCGAATACCTCAAGCGCTACAACGGTGAAGGCATCCAGCATATCGCGGTCGGCACCGAGGATATCTATTCCAGCGTCGATACCATCGCCGAGCGTGGCCTGAAGTTCATGCCCTCCCCGCCGCCCGCCTATTATGAGCTGAGCCACGAGCGGGTTGTGGGCCATGAGGAGCCGCTGGACCGGATGATGCAGCACGGCATCCTGATCGACGGCGAGGGGGTTGTGGATGGTGGCGAAACCAAGATCCTGCTGCAGATCTTCTCAAGAACCGTGATCGGCCCGATCTTTTTCGAGTTCATCCAGCGCAAGGGCGATGACGGCTTTGGCGAGGGCAATTTCAAGGCGCTGTTCGAGTCGATCGAGCGTGACCAGATCGAACGCGGTGCGCTGAAAGCCAGCTGACCACCCCTGAAGATCACGGCAAGCGCCCCGTTCCAGACCGGAACGGGGCGTTTTTTCTTGAAATGATGCCCGTGCTGAGCCCTAATTACCGCAGGGCGCAAACTGGCGCCTCAAAGACCGGGCATGGACCCGGCCAATAAAATGAAAACAGGGAGAGAGAATATGAACGACAGCATCATGCGCAGAACCGTTCTGGCCGCAGCCATGGCACTGCCGATGGCAGGCCTTGCCGGAATGGCCAATGCCCAGGCGCGCAGCTATGTCCTGACGACCGCCGGCACCGGCGGTACCTATTACCCGGTGGGGGTGGCGCTGGCCACGCTGGCCAAGATTCACCTGCAGAACGAGCATGGCATCGACATGTCGGCGATCAGCTCGGCCGGGTCGGGCGAGAACACGGTGCTGATGCGCGAAAATCAGGCGCAGTTCGCCATCATGCAGGGCCTGTTCGGTGCCTGGGCGCGCGACGGGTCCGGCGCATTGGCTGAGTCCGGTCCGCAGGAAAACCAGCGCTCCATTGCCATGCTCTGGCCGAATGTGGAGCATTTCCTGATTCATTCCAGCCTTGTGGAAACCGGAACGGCCGCTGACCTTGCCAATCTGACCGGGCATGGCTTTTCCATCGGCGCGCGCAATTCGGGTACCGAGCATTCCAACATCTTCCTGCTGTCGAACTTCGGCTTTGATTATGAAAACTGGGATCTGGTCTATCAGGGGTTCGGCCCCTCGATTGATACGCTGATCAATGGCGGGATCATGGGGGTGAACATCAATTCCGGGATCGGCGTGGGAACCGTGACGCGCGCCAAGGCCCAGATGGGTGATCAGGTCACCCTCCTGTCGGTCACCGATGAAGAGCTGGCGCAGTTTGACGGCGGCACCGGGCTTTACTTCCACATCACCATTCCCGGCGGCACCTATCCGGGGATTGACGACGATCTGGTCACCATTGCCCAGCCCAACTTTCTGGCGGTGAATGATGATGTGCCCGAAGAGGATGTCTATCTGTTCACGCGCACGATCTATGAGAACCTGGGCTTCCTGTGCAACATCCACCCGGCAACCTGCGACATGTCGCTGGAAAACGCGCTTTCGGGGCTGCCGCTGCCCCTGCACCCCGGTGCCGCGCGCTATTATGAGGAGGCGGGGCTGACCATCCCCGACAATATCGCACCAGTTGACTGAACGGCAGAAGGGCGGGCGCGCATAGCCGTGCCCGCCTGATGCCCGCCATAAGCACGAAGGCAAGCCGGGCACTGCCCGCCGGGCTTGTCTGACTGCGCATATGCCAGCCAATGAGGACCCGATGACCCGCCAGCCCCCGCCTGTGGCCGCGCCGTTTCCCGACGACGAGGAAAGCCGCTATACCCGCCCCGACGACAGCATCCCCGGCCGCATCGCCTTCTGGTTTTCGGTCGGCTTTGCGCTGCTGCATATCTGGTTCAACACGCTGGGCACCTGGTCTGAATTATGGACATCGGTGATCCATTTTGCGGGCTTCGGCTTTTTGTGCGCGTTGCTCTATCCGGCCCTGCAGGCGAAAACGCCCATGGGGCAGAAGCTGGTTCTGGCGGTGGATATCGTGCTGGGCCTGCTGGCGCTGAGCCTTTTCGCCTATCTCTATTTCAACGAGCTGTCGTTCTATCGCCGCATCCAGACGACCGGATTTGCATGGCATGACTGGTTCTTCACGCTGACCGCGCTGGCGCTGGGGGTTGAGTTCACGCGCCGCACGACGGGCTGGATCATCCCCATCCTGATCATCCTGTCGTTTACCTATATCACCTTCTGGGGCAGGCATGTCGGCGGGATGCTGACCTTCGCCGGGCTGCGCACCGATACGATGCTGTTTCGCATCTTCTACACCGATGACGGCATGTTCGGCACGGTCGCGCGGATCTCGTCCAGCTTTGTGTTCATGTTTATCCTGTTCGGTGCCTTCCTGATGCGCTCAGGCGCAGGCGCGTTCATCATCGAATTCGCGCAGGTTCTGGCGCGGCGGATGATCGGCGGGCCGGGGATTGTGGCGATCATCGGTTCAGGGCTGATGGGCACAATCTCGGGCTCGGCGGTGGCCAATACGGTTTCCACCGGCTCCATCACCATCCCGCTGATGAAACGCGCGGGCATTCCCGCGAAAACCGCCGCCGCGACCGAGGCTGCCAGTTCCACCGGCGGGCAGATCATGCCGCCGATCATGGGGGCCGGGGCCTTCGTCATGGCCTCGTTCACGCAGGTGCCTTATCTGACCATCGCCGCCGTCTCGATCCTGCCGGCACTGCTGTATTTTATATCGGTGGGCTATTATGTGCGCATCACCGCCAAGCGGCTGAACCTTGCCGCCGATGAGGGCGCGGGTAAGTCGCTGTGGCAGGTTCTCAAGGATAACGGGCTGGCGTTCTTCCTGCCCATTGCCGTGCTCGTGGGGCTGATGATCTGGGGTTATACCCCCACCTATGCCGCCGGTTTTGCCATTATCGCGGTGGTGGTGTGCAGCTGGGTGACAAAGAACCCCCTTGGCCCCCGCGCGGTGCTGGAGGCGCTGGCGCTCGGCACCCGCAACATGATCCTGACGGCGGTGCTGCTGGTGGCCATCGGCGTGGTGATTTCGGCAGTGACCATCTCTGGAATCGGCAACACCTTCTCGCTGATGATCGGCAACTGGTCTGGCGGGTCGGTGCTGGTGGCGATCGTGCTGATCGCGCTGGCCTCGCTGGTGCTGGGAATGGGGCTGCCGGTGACGGCGGCCTATATCGTGATCGCCACGCTGTCTGCCCCGGCGCTTGCCGATCTGATGACCCGGACAGAGCTGATCAACGTGATCGCCTCAGGCGATATCGGCAGTTCGGTGGGGGCGATGCTGACGCTGGGCGCGCCCGAACATGCCGCGCTGATCGGCCAGCCCATGCCGCGCGAGCTGGCTGCCGAGATTTTCGCCGCCGCCCCGCCGGAGTTTCATCGCATGATCGTCGAGCAGGCGCTGAGCCCGGCGGCGATTACCGCGGCGCTGCTGGCGGCACATCTGATCATCTTCTGGCTCAGTCAGGACAGTTCGGTCACGCCCCCGGTTTGTCTGACCGCCTTTGCCGCCGCTGCCATCGCCGGGTCAAAGCCGATGGCGACGGGCTTCACGGCGTGGAAGATGGCCAAGGGGCTTTATGTAGTGCCGCTGCTGTTCGCCTTTTCGCCGATCCTGCACGGCACCCTGTGGGAAAAGCTGGAGGTGACGCTGTTCACCGCTGCCGCGCTTTACGCCATGGCCGCCGCGCTGGAGGGGCATATGGAGGCCGCGATCAACTGGGTGCAGCGCGTGGCGATGGCCGTGCTCTGCGCGGTACTGATCTGGCCGGTGCAGGAGGCGGCGCACTGGGTCGCGCTGGCGGTGTTTTTTGCGCTTCTGGCCTGGAATGTAATGCAGGACCGCCGCGGGCGCGCGGTGGTGGTGGCGTAGGGGCTGTGTGGTTTTAGATGTTGATGGGCGGTGAAAGAAAAGGGCGGCCCGGGGGCCGCCCTTTTGCTTGCCGGATGGCAGGCCTTATTCCGCCGGAACCGCCGCCGCCGCGCGGGCCGCGCCGAAATGGCGCCGGTTGAGGTGGAACACCAGCCAGACCATGGCGAATTGCGAGATCAGCGCGATGGCGGTGAGCGCCCAGTAGGGGGCTGAGAATTTGTCCAGCAGCCCCGCGCCGACCAGTCCCTTGTTGATCCAGAACTGCATCAGCACCGCAAAGCCAACCCCGGGGCAGACCAGCGCATAAGCCCCGGCCGAATTGTCGCGGCCAAAGAGGAAGCGTTTGGCATAGCCCAGCCGCGCCAGCACGAAGAAGCCGAGGATGCCGAACAGCACCTGAAACGCGATCATCTGGGTCAGCATCATCATCGTGCCCGCCGCCTCGGCATGTGCAGCGAAATGCTCGCCCAGTCCATGTTCCTGACGCAGCAGAAGGATGCCCAGGATCGTGGTGATCGGGATCAGGATCATCAGGGTCGGCGCGGTCTCAACCCCCACGCCGTTCTCAAGCATCGAGCGCACACCCAGCACCAGTGCCACAGCGGCGATCACCAGCGCGGTGATGAAGAAAAAGCCTGACAGCATGAGGCCGATGGCAGCGGTCGCCTGCACCGAAGACAGGGCAGCCGGGGCGGCAAGGCCAACGCCGGTCATGGCAAAGGCAAAGGCGGGCAGGATCTGGCCGAAGTTGTTGTTCGCCGCCATGTTTAAGCCGCCCTCGGTCAGCACCCGGCCCAGAAATTCGGCATAAAGCCGGAAGGCGAGCACGCCGATGGCGACAAAGGCGATGATGGCCAGCGGGAACAGGTATTCGATCACGCTCCACAGCCCCGGCACAAAGACCAGCCCCAGAATGAAAGCGGCGTTGACCGTCATCCCCAGCGCCAGCGGCAGCGCCATGATCTGGCTTTGCGCGTTGGTCTGCGCGAATTTCGCATAGGCATCGGATTTGCGCCAGGCGCTGTAGCGGCCCAGATTCCAGATCAGGGAGCGGATGTTGAGGAAGGCGAAGAAGGCGATTGCGGCCATGGCGAGCACGATCATGCCC
The DNA here is from genome assembly GCF_036802785.1 of Pararhodobacter sp. GTDB lineage: Bacteria > Pseudomonadota > Alphaproteobacteria > Rhodobacterales > Rhodobacteraceae > Pararhodobacter. The sequence continues at coordinate 58,590 of NZ_DAIRVN010000017.1, read as the reverse complement.
TGCGTCAGGACAGAGCCGCTGCTGAAGGCCGCCGCGATGTCTTCAAACACCGGGACGGTGCGGCCGGGGTGGGGGATCCAGTGCATCAGCCACATGAAGAAGGTGACCGAAAGCCCGCCTGCGCCCAGCGAAGCCAGGAAATACAGGGGTGCGTAGTTGTCGGATGGTCGGGATGTCAGGGACATGGGGTGACTCCTCGTGAAAACATTCGTTGAAACGAATATGATTTATTGAATATGTTCTTGCAAGTGACAGGGTGTCGCACCCTTCCGCAGTGCAGATTTTGTGGATAACTGGCAGGGGCCCGCCATATCCTGTGCCATTCGCTTGACTCGGGGCGGTGGCATGGCAAAACTGGCGGCCACTCTGACAGGACATCGCCTTGCGCTTCTCCCGCCTTCGCCTCAACGGTTTCAAAAGCTTCGTCGATCCGACCGAACTGGTCATCCGCGAGGGGCTGACCGGCGTTGTCGGGCCAAATGGCTGCGGCAAGTCCAACCTGCTGGAGGCGCTGCGCTGGGTCATGGGTGAAAACCGGCCCACCGCGATGCGCGGCTCAGGCATGGAAGACGTGGTCTTTGCCGGAACCAGCGCGCGCGGCGCGCGGGCCTTTGCCGAGGTGGCGTTGCAGATCGACAATGCCGAGCGGCTGGCCCCGGCCGGGTTCAATGACAGCGACCTGCTGGAAATCACCCGCCGGATTACCCGGGACGCCGGATCGGCCTACAAGGTCAACGGCAAGGAGGTGCGGGCGCGCGATGTGCAGATGCTGTTCGCCGATGCCTCGACCGGCGCGCACAGCCCGGCGCTGGTGCGGCAGGGCCAGATATCGGAACTGATCAACGCCAAACCCAAGGCCCGGCGGCGCGTGCTGGAAGAGGCGGCGGGCATATCCGGCCTCTATCAGCGCAGGCATGAGGCCGAGCTGCGCCTGAACGCGACCGAGACCAATCTGGCGCGGATCGGCGATACGGTTGAGCAGATGGCGCAGCAGCTTGTGGTGCTGGCCCGGCAGGCCCGGCAGGCCGCGCGCTACCGCGAGATCGGCACCGACCTGCGCCGCGCCGAGGGGATGATCCTGTATCGCCGCTGGCGCGAGGCCGAAGAGGCGCGCACCCAGATGCAGGCGCTGTTGCTGGAGGCCACGCGCCTTTCAGCGCAGGCGGAGCGCGACGCCCGCGAGGCCCGCAGCCAGCGCGAAACCGCAGAAGACGCGCTGCCGCCGCGGCGCGAGGAAGAGGCCATCGCCGGGGCTATTCTGCAACGCCTTCAGGTGCAGCGCGACACGCTCAGCGATCAGGAAAGCCGCGCGCGCGAAACCATTGCCATGCTCAGCACCCGGATTGAGCAGTTGCGCCAGGATGCGCAGCGCGAGGCCGGGTTGGCCTCGGATGCCGATGAAACCATCGCCCGGCTGGTGTGGGAAGAGGAGCAGCTTGCCCGCGCGGGTGAGGGGCATGAGGCGCGGCTGACTGAAGCCACCGAAGCGGCGCGCGAGGCCGGAGACGTGCTCAGCGACTGCGAAGCGCTGCTGTCCGAGGCGACCGAGGATATGGCCCGGCTGGCGGCGCGGCATCAGTCTGTCCAGCGTCAGGCGCAGGATGCCGCCAGCGAACTGGCCCGCGCCGAGGCCGCCGCCGCTGCGGCGCGCGACGAGGCCGAAGCGGCGACCGATACGCTGGAGACCGCCGCCGCCACCCAGATCGCCGCCGAGGAAGGGCAGGAGGCCGCGCGCGAGGCACTGGAGGCCGCCGAGGAGGCGTTGCTGGAAACCGAGGCCGCCCGCGCTGACGCTCAGGCGGCTGAGGTGGAGGCCCGCGCCGCGCGGGCCGAGGCCGAGGGCGAGGTCAGTGCGCTGGGGGCGGAACTTGCGGCGCTTGAGCGGCTGATGGCGCGCGATGCGGTGGACGGCGGGCAGGTGCTGGACGCGATCCGCGTTGCGCCGGGCTATGAGCAGGCGCTGGGTGCCGCGCTTGCCGATGATCTGCGCGCCCCCGTCGTGGCGCAGGGCACCGGCTGGCATGCGCTGCCGCCCTATCCCGATGCCGCCGCCCCGCTGCCCGAGGGGGCAGAGCCGCTTTCCGCCCATGTCACCGCTCCGTCCGAGCTGGCGCGCCGCCTGTCGCAGATCGGCCTTGTCACCGACGCCGCCGCGCCCGCGCTGCATCCGCTGTTGCAACCCGGCCAGCGGCTGGTGACGGTCGATGGCGATCTGTGGCGCTGGGACGGGCTGATGTTGCGCGGCGAGGATGCCTCCAGCACCGCCGCGCTGCGGCTGGTGCAGATGAACCGGCTGGAGCAGTTGCGCACCGAGCTGGAGGAGGTCAATGCCCGGCAGATCGCGGCGCAGGAGGGGCATCACCTGCAGCAGGCCGCCCTGACCCGCGCGACCGAGGCCGACCGCACCGCCCGCGAGGCCCGACGTGCAGCCGATCAGCACCTTACGGAAGCCAGCCGCGCCCTGAGCCGCGCTGAATCTGACGCCAGCCGCGCGCTGGCCCGCCGCGAAGCTGCCGGGCAGGCGCTGCGGCGTATCGAGGAAGATGCCACGGCGGCGCAGGCCCGGCTGGCCGAGGCCGAGGGCCAGCTTGCCGGGCTGGATGATCTGGAAAGCGCGCGCGCCGGGCTGGAGGTGATACGCACGCAGGTTGAGGCGGCGCGCATTGCCATGATGTCGCGCCGCGCGGCGCAGGATGAGCTGCGCCGCGACGGATCGGCCCGTCTGAAACGCGCGCAGGAAGTCGCGCGCGAGGTCGAGGGCTGGAAGAACCGCAAGGACACCGCCAGCGCCCGTATCCGCGATCTGGAAGAGCGCGCCGACGAGGCGACGGCGGCCCTTGAGGAAGCGAGCGCCGCACCCGAAGAGATCATGGCCAAGCGCGAGGAACTCTCCGACGCCATCGCCGAGGCTGAAACCCGGCGCACCGCGGCCATCGAGGCGCTGCTGGCAACCGAGAGCGCCCTGCGTCAGGCGCAGGAGGCCGAGCGCGCGTCCGAGCGCGCGGCGGGCGAGGCCCGCGAGGCCCGCGCCCGCGCCGAAGCCCGCGTCGATGCCGCCGCCGAGGCCGTATCACTGGCTGCCGCGCGGATCGGCGAAGACCTTGAGACCACGCCTCAGGAACTGCTCGCCCGGCTGAACACCGAGCCGGAAACCATGCCCTCTGCCGCCGATCTGGAACTGGAAATCGCCCGGCTGCGACGCGCCCGTGATGCTTTGGGTGCGGTCAACCTGCGTGCCGAGGAAGACGCCCGCGCCGTGCAGGAGGAACATGACACGCTTGAGCGCGAAAAGGCCGATCTGGAAGCCGCCATTACCAAGCTGCGCGCCGGTATCGCCGCGCTCAACCGCGAGGGGCGCGAGCGGCTGCTGGCGGCGTTCGATCAGGTCAACGCCAATTTCGCCACGCTGTTCACCCATCTGTTCGGCGGCGGGGAGGCGCGGCTGGTGTTGGTCGAATCCGATGATCCGCTTGAGGCGGGGTTGGAAATTCTGTGCCAGCCGCCGGGCAAGAAGCTGTCCTCGCTCAGCCTGCTGTCCGGGGGCGAGCAGACGCTGACCGCGCTTGCGCTGATCTTTGGCGTGTTTCTGGCGAATCCCGCGCCGATCTGTGTGCTGGATGAGGTGGATGCGCCGCTCGATGACGCCAATGTGGTGCGCTTCTGTGACCTGCTCGATGAGATGACGCGGCGCACCGAGACGCGGTTTCTGATCATCACCCACAATGCGCTGACCATGGCGCGGATGGATCGTCTGTTCGGGGTGACGATGGCCGAGCAGGGAGTGAGCCAGCTTGTCAGCGTCGATCTCAAACGCGCCGAGGCGCTGGTCGCCTGAGGGACCTTTTGCAGGGAAGACAGGGGGCTTTGCCCCCTCTTGGCTGCGCCAATTCACCCCCAGGATATTTTTTGAACAGGTGAAATCAGGCGCAGTGTGCGGGTGCTCAGCGGTCGAGGCCGAGGACGGAGATCATGTCATATTCGCCCGGCGCGCGCCCCTGAGCCCAGAGCGCGGCCTTGAGCGCGCCACGGGCAAAGACGGCGCGGTCGGTGGCGATGTGGCGCAGCACGATGCGTTCGCCCTCAGTGGCAAAGATCACATCATGCTCGCCCACGATGTCACCGCCGCGCACCACCGAGAAGCCGATATGTCCCCGCTGGCGCGGCCCGGTGATACCGTCGCGTGCGCGGTCGCTGGCATTGCCGAGGCTGACGCCCCGCCCTGCCGCCGCAGCCTCGCCCAGCATCAGCGCGGTGCCTGAAGGGGCATCGACCTTGTGCCGGTGATGGGCCTCAAGAATTTCGATATCGTAATCGGCATCCAGCGCGGCGGCGACGCGGCGGGTCAGCGCCATCAGGAGATTGACACCGAGGCTCATGTTTCCGGCGCGCACGATCACCCCGGTTTTCGCGGCCTCCGTGATGGCTGTCAGGTCATCATCGTCAAAGCCGGTGGTGCCGATCACATGGACCACCCCGAGCCGCGCGGCCAGCGGGGCCAGTGCGAGGCTGGCGGCGGGGGTGGTGAAGTCGATGACCGCCTGCGCGCCGCGCAGCGCCGTCGCCGGGTCATCATGCACGCTGACGCCAAGCGCGGCACCGCCCATGGCCGTGCCCAGATCCTGCCCGACCCAGGCATGGCCCGGCCGCTCCAGCCCGCCCGCGAGGCGCGCGGTACCGCTCTGGCTGATAACCTGCACCAGCATCCGGCCCATGCGCCCCGATACCCCGTTCACCACGATTGCGGGACGTTCTGACATGATCCAGCCCTCCATTTTGCCTTTGCATAATCTTCTGCGGGGCGCGGGGAAACCGGATTTCATCACCTTTGTGGTAAAAACGTGTCAGCGGCTGCGCTGCGCGTTGCGGGTGGCGCGCGAATCTCTTATGCAGGGCGCATGGCAAAGAAAAGCATCTCAACGGGTTCCAGGCAACGGCAGCTTCGCGTGGGCGAGGTTATCCGCCGCCGGCTGTCAGACGTGTTGTTGCGCGGGGATGTGCATGACCCTGAGCTCAACCGGTTTTCGATCACGGTATCCGAGGTGCGCAGCTCAACCGATCTGAAGGTTGCGACCGCCTATGTCATGCCGCTGGGCGGGCGCGAGGCCGAGGCGGCGCTGGCGGCGCTGCGGCGCAACAAGGCGGAGCTGCGCCATCTGGTGGCCAAGGATCTGACGCTGAAATTCGCGCCCGATCTGCGCTTCGAGCTGGACGCCACCTTTGACCAGATAGATGAGACCCGCCGCCTGTTTTCCGATGCCCGGGTGCGCGCCGATGTCGAAGCCCCTGAGCAGGATGCAGCGGATGACGGCGGGGAAAACGGCCCGCCTGAGCGCGCCCCTGACGACGATGCGCGCGGCTGACGGCCTTTTCAGCCTGATCGCCGGGGCGGCGCTTGCGCTTCTGCCCGGCCTTGCACGGGCCGATTGCACCGATATCACCTTTGATGCCATTCCCTTCACGCTGTGCGATGTCGCGGCGGGCGACGATCTGCGCCTGTTCCTGAATGGCGAGGATGGTGCGGTGCATGGCTCTTTCGCGCGTATCGAGGCCGCGCTGGCGGCGCGTGGCGAGGTGCTGGTCTTTGCCATGAACGCGGGCATGTACCACCCTGACCGTCGCCCTGTCGGGCTGTATGTTCAGGACGGGGAGGAGCTGCGCGGGATCGTCACCAGCGCCGGGCCGGGAAACTTCGGGATGCTGCCCAACGGCGTGTTCTGCATCCGCGAGGCGGGGTTCGCGGTGATCGAAAGCCGCGCCTTTGCCGCAGCAGCGCCCGCCTGCCTTCACGCCACGCAATCCGGCCCGATGCTGGTGATCGACGGCGAACTGCATCCGCGCTTTCTGCCGGATTCGGACTCGACCCTGCTGCGCAACGGCGTGGGGGTCAGTGCCGACGGGCAGCGCGCGGTCTTTGCCATTTCCAACCGGCCGGTCACATTCCATCAGTTTGGCCGGTTGTTCCGCGATCATCTGGCGCTGCCGCAGGCGCTGTATTTCGATGGAAATGTCTCAAGGCTGCATGTGCCCGGGCAGGGCCGCTCAGACTGGGGGCGGCCGATGGGGCCGGTCATCGGGCTGGTGCGCGCGGGCCCGGCGGGCGGTTGACCATCGCGTGAAACGGGCTTGGCCTGCTGCGCTGGCGCACTACCTGTGGTGCGAAACACCGGAGAAAATATGCTGACCATCCGCTTTGACAACAGCTATGCGCGTGAGCTTGAGGGGATGTATATCCCCTGGCACGGCGCGCAGGCACCCGCGCCGAAGTTGCTTTTGCTCAACACCGCGCTGGCGCAGGAGCTGGGGCTGGACCCTGACGCGCTGGCAGGCCCCGCCGGGCTGGCGATGCTGAGCGCCAGCGCCATGCCCGAAGGGGCCGAGCCTTTGGCGATGGCCTATGCCGGGCATCAGTTCGGCGGCTTTTCCGCGCAGCTTGGCGACGGGCGCGCGATACTGGTGGGCGAGGTGATTGACCGGCAGGGGCAGCGGCGCGACATCCATCTGAAGGGCTCAGGCAAGACACCGTTTTCGCGTGGCGGTGACGGCAAGGCGGCGCTGGGGCCGGTGCTGCGCGAGTATATTCTGGGCGAGGCGATGCAGGCGCTGGGCATTCCCACTACCCGCGCGCTGGCCGCTGTGGCGACCGGCGAAAGCGTTCTGCGCGAGGGGCCTTTGCCCGGTGCGGTGCTGGCAAGGGTGGCGTCCAGCCATCTGCGGGTCGGCACGTTTCAGTTCTTCCTCGCGCGGGGCGAGACCGCGCGGTTGCGGCGCCTGACTGATTACGCGATCCACCGCCATTTCCCTGAGCTTGAGGGGCAGGGCGACCGCGATCTGGCCTTTCTGCGCGCTGTGATCGCCCGGCAGATGGCGCTGGTTGCACAGTGGATGGCCGTGGGTTTCGTGCATGGCGTGATGAATACCGACAATTGCGCGATCTCGGGCGAGACCATTGATTATGGCCCCTGCGCCTTTCTCGATGCCTATGATCCCCGCGCGGTTTTCAGCTCCATTGACCGGCAGGGCCGCTATGCCTATGACCGCCAGCCGGTGCTGGCGCAGTGGAACCTTGCCCGGCTGGCTGAGGCCATGTTGCCGCTGATCAACCCTGAGAACCCGGAGGCCGCGCTGCCCATGGTGCAGGAGGTGATCGAAGAGGCGCCGGAAATCTATGCGCTGGAATGGCGGGCGCGGATGGGTGCAAAGCTGGGCCTGACGCAGTGCAGCGCGGCGGATGAGGGGCTGATCACGGGCTTCCTGTCGCATCTCGCTGCGCAGGAGGCTGATTTCACCCGCAGCTTTGCCGCGCTGGCGGATGCCGCGCAGGGTAAGGAGGCGGCACTGCGCGACTGCCTGAAGGATGCGGCGGGGCTGTCGGAATGGCTGGTTGCGTGGCGCGAACGCCTTGAGGCCGAGGATGGCGGGGCCGGGGCAGCAGCCGGGCGGATGGCGGCGGTCAATCCGGTCTATATTCCGCGCAACCACCTGGTTGAAGCGGCGCTGAGTGCGGCGCATTCCGGCGATCTGGCGCCGACGCGGCAATTGCTGGAGGTGCTCAGCCAGCCCTTCACCCGCCGCCCAGGGCTGGAAGCCTTTGAGCAGAGTGCCCCCGCCGGTTTCGGCCCCTATACCACCTTTTGCGGCACCTGAACCCGCACCGCTACCAGCCTGACACCAGCGTCAGCAGCAGAACGCAGGCCGCCAGCGCGAGCAGCGCGCGGCGATAGAGCGCCAGCGCGCGGGAAAGATCAGCGGCGGCAGGGTCAGGCGCGCCGGCGTTCAGCCAGGGCTCCGGCGTGACCTTTTCCGCGTAAATCCGGGGGCCGGACAGGCGGATGCCAAGCGCCCCGGCCATTGCCGCCTCAGGCCAGCCCGCGTTGGGGGAGCGGTGGTTTTGTGCGTCGCGGAGCATGCAGGCAAGCGCCGCGCGGGGCCGTGCCGAAGTCAGCGCGAACAACAGCCCTGTCAGCCGCGCGGGCAGCAGGTTTGCCAGATCATCGATCCGCGCCGAGGCCCAACCAAAGGCTTCGTGCCGCTCTGTCCGGTGGCCGATCATCGAGTCCAGTGTGTTGATCGCCTTGTAGGCGGCGATGCCCGGCAGGCCCAGAACCAACCCCCAGAAAAGCGGCGCGACAATTCCGTCCGAGGTGTTTTCGGCCAGTGACTCGGTCGCTGCGCGGGCGATGGCCGGGGTGTCCAGCTGCGCCGGGTCGCGGCCCACAATCATCGACACGGCCACGCGCGCGCCCGCAACATCGCCCGCCGCCAGCGGCACCGCCACCGCGCGCACATGATCATGCATCGAGCGCGCGGCCAGCAGGGGCCATGCCATCACCCCGGCCAGCACCGTTCCCCCCCAGCCGCCCGGCAAAGTCGCCTGAATTGCCGCCTGCACCGCCGCACCAATCCCCGCCGCCAGCCCGATTACCCCCAATGCCGCCAGCACCCCCAGCGCCCGGCGCCGCGCCGGGCTGTCGCCCGCCCGGTTCAGCCGTTGATCCAGCCCGGCGATCAGGCGGCCCGCCCATGTCACCGGATGGCCGATGCGGCGGTACAGTCGGTCCGGCCAGCCCAGTGCGGCGTCAATCGCCAGCGCGATCAGCATGGCGGCGGCGAAGCTCATGGTTTTCTCCCGGGCATGTGCGGCGTCTCTGGCGCTGTTGCTGCGCCCTGTCTGGAACCAAGCGCCCCCTGCCGCAAGCCGCAATCCGGGCGCTTGCGCCGCCGGGGGGTGCATTATATGGTCCGCGCCGCAGGCAGGCCCCTCTCGGGGCTGTAAATTTAGCGATCAGTTGGGGTAAGCACATGGCGAAAAAGGCAAGAAAACCTGTTGAGGCGCAGCCTTTGCCGCCGCTTGGCCCCTTGCCCTTTTCCCTGTCCGAGGCCATCGGCATGGTCGACAAGGTCTTTGACATCGACAAGATGCTCAAGGATGAGGGCACCCAGCTGACCGAGCCGTATTACCAGCAGTCGGTGCTGGTCTATGAGCAGTTCTATGAGAAATACATCTCGGTCCCCGGCTGTATGCATTTCGCCCTCAACTATGACGGCGTCTTTGACCGGAACGGTTTTTACGGGCAGGCGCGTGGTGTCTCGAAGCAGATGGAGCGGATGGGCGGGGCCAGCAAGGTGCTGGAGGTCGGCTGCGGCAAGGGCCTGAACACGATCCGTCTGGCGCAGACCCATCCGGATGCGCAGTTCACCGGGCTGGATCTGCTGCACGAACACGTCGAAAAAGGCCGCGACCGTGCGACCGAGCTGCCGAACACGCGTTTCGTGCAGGGCAGTTACGAGCCGCTGCCGCAGGATCTGACGGGCTTTGACATCGCCTTCGGGGTGGAAACCCTGTGCTATGCCGTTGATCTCGATCTGGTCTGCCAGTCACTCGCGCAGGCACTCAGGCCGGGGGGGCGGGTGGTGATCTATGATTGCTTCCTGAACCATGAGGCGCAGGGCCAGAGCGACGAAATGCGGCTCGCCACCCGCCTGCTGGAGGTTGGCTGGGGCATCTCACAGGGCTATCGCACGCCGCAGCAATGGGTGGATTCCTTCCGCCGCGCGGGGCTGGAGCTGCATTGGGACCATGACGAGACGCCCTATATCCTGCCCAATCTGCGCAAGCTTCAGGAATACTCGCTCAAGTTCTACAACGACTGGAAGGTGCGGCTGCAGGCGCGGATCGTATCGTCGCTGGGGCAGCGCAATGCCGTGACCGCGCTGCTGATGCCCTATCTGTTCGAGGGGGTTGAGGGTGAGAAAGCCTCGCTTCCCGGCGTCACCTATCGCCGCCTTGTGGTGCGTAAGCCCGCCGCCTGAGCGCGCAGTGCCGCTATCCCCTTGACAGCGCCGCCGCGCCACCCAGTTTTGCGGGTGGGACAAAGGAAGCGCCGCGTGGATATTGCCGTTATCGACTCCATCGACCAGATCGCCCCCGGTGACTGGGATGCTCTGCTTGCTCTTGACGGCGGGCGGGCGCCGGACCCGTTCACCACCCACCGCTTTCTGGCCGCGCTGGAGCGGTCAGGTTCGGTCGGGCCGGGGACAGGCTGGCAACCGCAGCATCTGGTGATCCGCGAGGGTGGCAGGCTGCTGGCCGCCGCGCCCTTCTACGTCAAGGGCAACAGTCAGGGCGAATACATCTTTGACCATGCGTTTGCCGAAGCCTGGCAGCGCGCAGGCGGGCGTTATTACCCCAAGCTGCAATGCGCCGTGCCCTTTACCCCCGCGACCGGCCAGCGCCTGCTGGGCCCTGAGCCGCTGCGCCCCCTTCTGCTGCGCGCCATGCGCGAGATTGTCGGGCAGAACGATCTGTCCTCGGTTCACATCACCTTCTGCACCGAGGATGTGGCCGCGCTTGGCGTGACTGAAGGGTTCCTGCACCGCGTCACCCAGCAATACCACTGGGAGAACCGGGATTTCGGCAGTTTCGACGGGTTTCTGGCCGCGCTTTCCTCGCGCAAGCGCAAGGCGATCCGCAAGGAGCGTGCCACCGCGCAGGCCTTTGGCGGCGAAATCCGGGCGCTGACCGGCGACGCGATCCAGCCCGCGCATTGGGATGCCTTCTGGGCCTTCTATCAGGATACGGGCGCGCGCAAATGGGGCACGCCTTACCTGACCCGGGCGTTTTTTGACCAGATACAGGCCAGCATGCGCGACGATATCCTGCTGGTTCTGGCCGAGCGCGACGGGGAGCCGGTGGCGGGCGCCCTCAATTTCATCGGGCGCGACACGCTTTACGGACGGTATTGGGGTTGTGTCGAAGATCATCCCTGTCTGCATTTCGAACTGTGCTATTATCAGGCGATTGATTACGCGCTGGCGCAGGGAATGAAGCGGGTCGAGGCCGGGGCGCAGGGCGAACACAAGCTGGCGCGCGGCTATCTGCCGGTGCCGGTGCATGCGCTTTACTGGTTCAGCGACCCGGGCTTTATGCGCGCCGTGGCCGATTACCTGAAATCCGAAGGGTCGGCGGTGCGGCAGGAAATGGACTGGCTGGGACAATTCGCCCCTTTCCGCAAGGCCGGGGGCAGCTGAAAGCGCAAGCAGTTGACAGGGGAGGGGAAGCCAATGAGGCCGGAAAAGCTGGACGGGGCAGAACGCGCTGAGGCGCTGGCGGGGCTGGAGCTGCGCGGCTGGCGCCACGATGCGGCGCGGGATGCTGTTGCCAAGAACTACCGCTTCGCCGATTTCGTGCAGGCCTTCGGCTGGATGGCCAAGGTCGCGCTGGTGGCAGAAAAGCTGGATCACCACCCGGAATGGCGCAATGTCTATAACCGGGTCGAGGTTGTGCTGAGCACCCATGATGTGGGCGGGCTGACCGCGCTGGACCTGAAACTGGCTGAGCGGATGGATGCGCTTGCGGCGGGTTGAGCGGCCTTAATGGTCCGACAGCTGGGGCCGGGCAGGGGCTTCGGGGGCGGCCACAGCCCGCCCCCGGCGCGCGCCGCCCCCTCGATGGGGGTGGCGCGCGCGCGCCAGTGCCGGTTTAACCCCGCCCGGATGAAACCGGCAGTCAGCCCATGGCCGCGACCATTGCCTCACCGCCCGAAACCTCACAGACGCCGGGCGACTCCTCAAGGTGCAGCAACTTGACCACCCCGTCCTCGGCCAGAACCGCATAGCGCTTGGAGCGCCCGATCAGCCCTGCCGGCGGTGCGGTGAAATCCATCCCGGCCGCGCGGGTGAAGGCGCCGTCGGCATCGCCCAGAAAGGTGATTCCGGCGTCGGTGGCGCCGGTCGCCTCGCCCCAGGCCTTCATCACGAAGGGGTCGTTGACCGAAACGCAGATCACCTCATCGACGCCTTTGGCGCGCAGCGCATCCATCGAGCGGACGAAGCTGGGCACATGCGCTGTCGAGCAGGTGCCGGTATAGGCGCCGGGCAGCGCGAACAGCACAACCTTGCGGCCTTTCAGCTTGTCCGCCAGATTGACCGTCTCGGGGCCTTTTTCGCCCATTTTCAGCAGGGTTGCATCGGGCAGTCGGGTGCCGGTTTCCAGTGCCATGGTCGCTCCTCGTTCGTTGCGTTTTCCTCAGGCAAGGATATAGGGTTGCAGGAGCGTCTTGGCCAGTCGCCTGATGCGGGCAAGGCGGCGCGGCAGAAAATCGGAAGGCGGGGAATGAGCGGGATTGTGGTTGTGGGTGCGGGGCAGGCCGGGGCCTCGCTGGTGGCGAAACTGCGGGCGCTTGGCTATACGGGGCCGCTGACCCTGATCGGCGACGAGGGGGTGCCGCCCTATCAGCGCCCGCCCCTGTCCAAGAAATACCTGCTGGGTGAACTGCCCAAGGAGCGGCTGTTTCTGCGCCCTGAGTCATTCTATGCCGAACAGGGGATCACCTTGCGGCTGGGGGAGGCGGTGACCGGCATCGATACCGGGTCACGCCATCTGATGCTGGGTGCTGAGGCGCTGGCCTATGACCAGCTTGCCCTCACCACCGGGGCTGAGCCGCGGCGCCTGCCAAAGGCGGTGGGCGGCGGGCTGGAGGGCGTCTATAGCGTGCGCAGGCTGGCGGATATTGATGCGATGGCCCCCGAATTTGTCCCCGGTCGCCGGGTTCTGATCGTCGGTGGCGGTTATATCGGGCTGGAAGCGGCGGCGGTCGCGCGCCTGCGCGGGCTGGAGGTTACGCTGATTGAGGCCGCACCGCGCATCCTGCAACGCGTTGCCGCGCCGGAAACCGCCGATTACATGCGCGATCTGCATGGCGCAAAGGGCGTGCATATCCTCGAAAGCTGCGGGCTGAAGCGCCTTCTGGGCAGCAACGGGCGCGTCAATGCCGCCCTTCTGGCCGATGGCGACCAGATCGAGGTGGATTTCGTCCTTGTCGGCATCGGCGTCACGCCCGCCACCGCGCTGGCCGAGGCTGCGGGCCTGCGGCTGGAGAATGGCATCGCCACTGACGCGCTGGGCCGCAGCTCTGATCCGCATGTGTGGGCGGCAGGCGATTGCGCGTCCTTTCCCCGGGCGGGGGCGCAGATCCGGCTGGAAAGCGTGCAGAACGCCATTGATCAGGCCGAATGCGTGGCAGAGAACATGCTGGGCGCGGGCAGGCCCTATGCGCCGCTGCCGTGGTTCTGGTCCGATCAGTATGATCTCAAGCTGCAGATCGCCGGGCTGAACACCGGCTATGACCGCGTGGTGATCCGTCAGAGCGTGGGCGCGCGCAGCCACTGGTACTATGCACGCGGCCGCTTTCTGGCGGTCGATGCCATGAATGATCCGCGCGCCTTCATGCTGGGCAAACGCCTGCTGGAGGGCGGGCGCACGCCCGATCCGGCGCTGGTGGCCGATCCGGCCTGCGATCTGAAAACGCTGCTGGCCTGATCATGCGGATTGTCGGGGGTTCCATGCGCGGGTTGCAACTGGCCGATGTCGGCGCCGGTGATGCGGCAGCGCATCTGCGCCCCACCTCGGACCGGGTGCGCGAGGCGGTGTTCAACCTGCTGATCAATGGTCGCCAGGGCGATCTGGTGCGCGACCAGCGGGTGCTGGACCTGTTCGCGGGAACCGGCGCGCTGGGGCTTGAGGCGCTGTCGCGCGGCGCGGTGCAGGTGACCTTTGTCGATGACGGCGCTACGGCCCGCGCCCTGATCCGGGCCAATATTGAAAAAGCCCGCGCGATGGGCACCACCCGGCTTTTCCGCCGCGATGCCACCGCGCTGGGGGAAAACCGCGGGCCGGGCTTCGGGCTGGTGTTTCTTGACCCGCCCTATGGGCTGGCCCTTGGCCTGCCCGCGCTCAGATCAGTGCAGGGTGGCGGTTGGCTTGCCCCCGCCGCCACCGTGGTCTGGGAGGAAAACACCCCCCAGATCGCGCCCGAGGGCTTCACCCTGCTCGATCAGCGCCGCTATGGCGATACCTGGGTGACACTCCTGCGCGCGCCCTGATCCGTCAGGGGCAGAGCAGCCCCGGATGCCGTGGAAACCAGCACATATGTTCCTCTATTTATGGATTTCACACCTGCATTCCGGAAGTATCAGAACACAACCACCCGCGTTCCGCGACCGACACGGCCATAAAGGTCGATCACATCATGATTGATCATCCTGAAACAGCCCGATGACGCACGGTGCCCGATCGAGCGCCACTCAGGCGTGCCATGGATGCGGATGCCCTCGTCATTCCCGGTGGCAAGGGTGCGCAGATAAAGCGCGCGGGCACCCAGAGGGTTGCGCGGGCCGCCGGGCTGGCCTTCGGCCCAGCGTTCAAGCGAGGGATCGCGGCTGATCATGCTGGGCGTGGGTGTCCAGCGCGGCCAATGGGCGGTGCGATAGATCTCGGCCTCGCCGCTCCAGTCCAGCCCCTCACGCCCCACGCTCAGCCCGTAGCGCAGGGCATAGCCGTCAGGCATGACCAGATGCAGCAGCGCATGGTCCAGCCGTATGACGATGGTGCCGGGCGCCTCCTCGGTGTCATAGCGCACGACCTGCCGTTGTAGCCATGCGGGCACCTGATCAATCGGCACGGCCGGTATCGTATGCGGTCCGTCGCGGCGTGCCGCGTAGTCAAGCGGCTCCAGCTCTGGCGGAGGGGCAAGGGTGAGGGGCTCAAGGCAGGCGGCCAGCGGCAGTGTGGCGCTGGCGGCAAGGCCAAGGGTGAAAAGGCGGCGGGACAGGACAGACATGGTGGCCCTTGCGTCAGGAAAGCTGCAAGGCTAACTCCGCTTTGTCCCGCCGGGTTCCAAGCCCGTCTGGCAATCGCGCTACAGACTGGTGCGCAGATGCCACAGTTCGGGGAACAACTCCACCTCCAGCATCCGGCGCAGATACTGCACCCCGGCCGTGCCCCCGGTGCCGCGCTTGAAGCCGATCACGCGCTCAACGGTGGTGACATGGTTGAAGCGCCAGCGGCGGAAATAATCCTCGAAATCCACCAGCTTTTCGGCCAGCTCATACAGCTCCCAATGGGTTTCCGGCGCAGCATAGACGGCGCGCCATGCCGCCTCCACAGCCGGATGGGCCTTCCAGGGCTGGCGCAGATCGCGCTCCAGCACCTCCGCGGGAATGTCGAAACCCGCATCGGCCAGCGTTCGGATCGCCACGTCATACAGCGAGGGTTTCGCCAGTTCGGCCTCCAGCGCGGCGGTCAGATCGGCGCGATGGGCATGCGGGCGCAGCATCGACAGGTTGCGGTTGCCGACGGAAAATTCGATCAGCCGGTACTGCCACGACTGGAAACCGGAGGATTCACCCAGCGCATCACGAAAGCGTGTGTACTCGCTCGGTGTCATGGTGCGCAGCACATCCCAGGCGTTGTTGAGCTGCTCGAATATCCGCGCCACACGGCTGAGCATCTTGAAGGCAGGGCGCATCCGGCCCTCGGCCAGAACATCGCGCGCCGCGCCGATCTCGTGCAGCGCAAGGCGCATCCACAGCTCGGACACCTGATGCTGGATGATGAACAGCATCTCGTCATGCGCGGTGCTGCGGGGCTTCTGCGCGCTCAGAACCGCGTCGAGGCCAAGGTAATCGGTATAGGACATGCGGCCGTCAAAGGCCATCTGCGCGCCTTCCCGTGTGGGATCATAAGCTTCGGTCATGGGAATCTCCGGTATGTCAAAGGGCAGGAAACGGGGATCAGCCCGATGTCCGCGCATTCAACATTCCGACCATTGCCAGCCGCTTCCACAACGCCATCCAGCCCGCCGGGCGGCACAGGGGCGGCAGCAGCTTCATCTTGCTCCAAATACGCCGGGGGGTGAGCCCGAAGGGCGAGGGGGGCAGCGCCCCCCTGCCGCGCGCCGCAGGCGCGCGGCCCGGCCCAACGCCCGGCAAGCCCCGCAAGGGGTGCAGACGGGGGGCGGGAGCGCGCCTTGTCATGTCACTTTCGCCCGTGCCTTGAATTCGGGTCTGTCCCAGGCGCCGGTCTCCATGATCTCGGCAAGGATCGCCACCGCCTGCGCCACGTCTTCCGGGCCGATGAACAGCGGCGTGAAGCCGAAGCGGATGATATCGGGGGCGCGGAAATCGCCGATCACGCCGCGCGCGATCAGGGCCTGCATGATGGCATAGCCCTCCGGGTGACGAAAGCTCACCTGACTGCCACGCCGGGCATGGTCGCGCGGCGTGGCAAGTTGCAGGCCGGGGCAGGCGGCCTCAACCCCGTTTATGAACGCATCAGTCAGATCCAGCGAACGGGCGCGCAGATCGGCGATTTCCACCCCGTCCCAGACATCCAGCGCGGCATCCAGCGCAGCCAGTTGCAGCACCGGCGGGGTGCCAACGCGCATCCGGTCAATTCCGCTGCCGGGGCGGTAGTCCAGGTCAAAGGCAAAGGGCGCTTCATGCCCCAGCCAGCCGGACAGCGCCGGGCGCGCGACATCGGCATGGCGCGGTGCGACATAGATGAAGGCCGGGCCGCCGGGGCCGGAGTTGAGGTATTTGTAGCTGCAACCCACCGCGAAATCGGCGCCGCCCTGCGCGACCTTCACATCGGTCGCGCCTGCCGAATGCGCCAGATCCCAGACGGCCAGCGCGCCTGAGGCATGGGCCCTGGCGGTCAGCGCGGGCATGTCGTGGCGTCGCCCGGTGCGGTAATCGACCTCGGTCAGCATCAGCACCGCCACGCTGTCATCAATCGCCGCTTCCACGTCTTCGGGCGCGACGGTGAGCAGCCGGTATTCCGGCCCCAGCGTTTTGCACAGCCCCTCGGCCATATAGAGGTCGGAGGGGAAGTTACCGGTATCCGACAGGATCACCCGGCGCTCCGGGTTCATCTCCAGCGCCGAAGCGAGGGCCTGATAGACCTTGATCGACAGCGTGTCGCCCATCACCACATGCCCCGGCTCGGCCCCGATCAGACGGGCGATACGGTCGCCCACGCGCCTGGGCAGGTCCATCCAGCCCGCCCGGTTCCAGCCGGTGATGACCATCTGGCCCCATTCTTCGGTGACGGTCTTCGCCACGCGCGCGGCCACGTTGCGGGGCAGCGGGCCCAGTGAATTGCCGTCCAGATAGATCATCCCTTCGGGCAGATCGAACAGGGCGCGGGTCTTGGTGAAATCAGTGGTCATGCGGATTCTCATGCAAGGGCTGGCGCAGACTAGGCGGGGGCGTGCTACATTTCAAGCTTGAAGGTTGCCCCGCTGCCGTTAAAGCCAGTCGCGCAGGATGGGAATGAGCGGAATATCGGCAGGTGGCATCGGATAGTCGCGCAAATCGGCAGCGCGCACCCATTTCAGCGCCTGCCCTTCGCGCGGGGTGGCGATGCCCTGCCAGCGGCGGCAGGCGAAAAGCGGCATGAGCAGGTGGAAATCGGGGTAGGAATGGCTGGCGAAGGTCAGGGGCGCAAGGCATGAGGCCCAGGTTTCGATGCCCAGCTCCTCGTGCAATTCGCGGATCAGCGCCACCTCGGGCGTTTCGCCGGGCTCGACCTTGCCGCCGGGAAATTCCCACAGGCCCGCCATGGATTTTCCCGGCGGGCGCTGCGCCAGCAGCACGCGCCCGTCGGTGTCGATCAGTGCCACGGCGGACACGAGGACAGTTTTCATGAGGTGCGGCTCGGGTGGCTGGCCGGGGAAGGGGGGCGCTGCCCCCCGCCGCGCTTTGCGCGGCTCCCCCCGGCGTATTTCCGGCAAGATGAAGCCGTGTTCACGAGCGGTAATCGGCGTTGATGTCGATGTAGCGGTGTGTCAGGTCACAGGTCCAGACCGTGGCCTTGCCCTTGCCCAGCCCCAGATCGACGCCGATCATGATGTCATTGCTGCGCATATGCGCGGCGCCATCGGCTTCCTTGTAGTCAGGGTCGACCTGCCCTTTGGTGGCGACGACCACATCGCCGAAGCGGATCGACAGCCGGTCACGGTCAGCATTCGCGCCTGATTTCCCTACGGCCATGACGACACGGCCCCAGTTGGGATCTTCGCCCGCGATCGCGGTTTTGACGAGGGGCGAATTGGCGATGGCCATGGCGCAGCGGTGGGCGTCGTCCTTGTTTTCGGCGCCGGTCACCGTGACCTCGACAAATTTCGTGGCACCCTCGCCATCGCAGATCACCTGATGCGCCAGATCCAGCATGACCGCGCCCAGTGCCCGCTCGAACGCCCGCGCCGGGGCTGAGCGCATATCGGTCAGCGCAGGTGCCGGGCTTTTGCCGGTCGCAGCCACCAGCAGCGTGTCGGAGGTGGAGGTGTCGCTGTCGACGGTGATGCAGTTGAAGGTACGCTCGGTCAGGCGGCTGACCATCGCTTGAAGCGGCTTCTGGCCGATCTTGGCGTCGGTAAAGATATAGACCAGCATGGTCGCCATATCCGGCGCGATCATTCCCGAGCCCTTGGCGATACCGGCAATGCAGATCGGGTGCCCATCGACCATGATTTCGGATTTGGCACCCTTGGCAAAGGTGTCGGTGGTCATGATGGCGCGCGCGGCCTCACCGATGCCTTCGGGCTTCAGGCCTTCGGTCAGCGCATCCAGACTTTCGATGATGCGCTCATGCGGCAGCGGCTCGCCGATCACGCCGGTGGAGGCGGTGAAGACGCGGCTTGCCGGGAGGTTCAGGCGTTCGGCAGTGGCATCGCACAGCGCCTCGACCGAGGCACGACCGCGCGCGCCGGTGAAAGCGTTGGAATTCCCGGCATTCACCAGAATCGCGGCGCCGGTCTCTGCATCGGCGCGGAGCGCAAGCTTGGCCTGACAATCCCGCACCGCCGCCGAGGAGGTTTTCGACCGCGTGAACGTGCCCGTAACCACCGAGCCGGGCGCCAGCCGCGCCAGCATCACGTCAAGGCGCCCCTTGTAGCGCACCCCGGCGGCGGCGGCGGAATACTCTACCCCGTCGATGACGGGAAGCTCAGGGAAGCCCTGTTTGGGTGCTAGGGGCGACACGCAGATGGCCTTGCCAGCACCCAGCACCGTGGCAAGCTGGTTCTTCAGTTCCTTGGCGGCGCTCTTCCACTTCTTAGCCTTGGCCTTTTGCTTTTCGGCGTCGGATTTGTTGGCCATCTCACGATCCTGTCGTTCAAAAAATGCCACGCCCTGAAATCGGGCGTGGACCGGATACCGGCCAACCTACGCCGGGCGCGCTCACTCGTCCAGCAGGTCGCTGCGGCCAAGATAGGTGGGGTCAACGGCATCGGAGCGGTTGTCGATATCCGCCGCCTCGCGCAGCCCCTCAAGATGCGCGCGGGTTGCTTCGCGCTGGATCTGTGCCTCAAGATCGTCGCGGACCATCTCCAGCGTGGGGACCGATGCCGCGCGGGTCTCATTGAGCAGGATCACATGCCAGCCAAAGCGGGTTTCCACCGGGTCGGAAACCTCGCCGGGTTCCAGCGCCAGCACAGCCTGCTCAAAGGGTTCGATCATCACGCCTTCGCCGAACCAGCCCAGATCACCGCCCGCAGCGCTTGAACCGTCAAGCGAGAATTCGCGCGCGACATCGGCAAATTCGCGCCCCGATTCCAGCTCGGTCACGACGGCCTGAATTTCTTCCTCGGTGCGCACAAGGATATGGGCGGCGTTATATTCGGTGGTGGGCTCACCCTGACCAAATTCGGCGACAAAGGCGTCATAGGCGATCTGCACGCTCTCATCGGTGGCGGCCTCGGCGGCGACGCCCATCAGGGCCGCATTGGCGATGAAATTGCGGGCCTCGTTCTCAAGCGTGATTCGCTCGCGCAGGGTCAGTGCGTCAGCGTGGTTCTGGTTGAGCAGTTCCTGCTCGATCAGTTGCTCGACAATGGCGGGAAAAAGCGTCTCGTTGGGTACGGCCTGAAACTGGTCAGGCAGTGCCGCGCGCAGGGCGATGGCATGGCCGAGGGTGATTTCGGTGCCGCCGACGCGCGCCAGCACGGTCCCGGCGTCAGGTGCATCCTGCGCCGCCAGGGGCAGTGAAAAGACCGCAAAGACGGCCGCGACGAGGAAACCGGCGGGTTTTTTCATGAGAAAGCTCCAGAATGCGCATGGATTCGGCGCGTATGATTGACACTATATGAGCCGCCCCTTACATCGCTTCACGGTCCTGCGTGCGTGGCAACGGCCTGCTTGCGCCCTTTCTAAGGGAAGCCCCGGCAGGCGGGCAACCCCGCGGCGCGCACGAAATGGTCAGCGAAGGCGAGCGGAGAAAACATGTTGGGTCTTGGAACTCTGAGCCGGAAGATTTTCGGTACGGCAAACGATCGCAAGGTGAAAGCCGTGCTCCCGCTGGTCGAAAAGATCAACGCGCTTGAGCCCGAATTCCAGGCAATGGACGATGCTGCGCTGATCGCCAGAACCGAGGCGCTGAAGGCGCGGTTCGAGCAGGGCGAAACGCTGGAGAAGCTGCTGCCCGAAGCCTTTGCCAATTGCCGCGAAGCCGCGCGCCGGGCTCTGGGCCTGCGCGCCTTTGACGTGCAGCTGATCGGCGGCATTTTCCTGCATCAGGGCAATATCGCTGAAATGAAAACCGGCGAGGGCAAGACGCTGGTTGCCACCTTCCCGGCCTATCTGAACGCGCTGACCGGCAAGGGCGTGCATATCGTCACCGTCAACGATTATCTGGCGCGGCGCGATGCAAGCTGGATGAGCAAGGTTTTCACCAAGCTGGGCATGACCACCGGCGTGGTGGTGCCGCAGCAGCCCGATGCCGAGAAGCACCACGCCTACCAGGCCGATGTCACCTATGCCACCAACAACGAGCTGGGTTTCGACTATCTGCGCGACAACATGAAGACCGAACTGGCCCAGATGATGCAGCGTGGGCACAATTTTGCCATCGTCGATGAGGTGGACTCGATCCTGATCGACGAGGCGCGCACACCGCTGATCATCTCTGGCATGTCGCAGGACCGGACCGATCTTTATGTCAGGGTCGACAAGCTGATCCCGCTGGTGACCGAAGAGCATTTCACCCTCGATGAGAAACAGCGCCTGATCAACTATACCGACGACGGGCAGGAGTTCATCGAGAACCAGCTTCATGCCGCCGGTATCCTGCCCGAGGGGCAGGCGCTTTATGACCCCGAATCCACCACCATTGTGCATCACATCAATCAGGCGCTGCGCGCCCACAAGATGCTGCACAAGGATCAGCACTATATCGTGCGCGACAACAAGATCGTGCTGATTGACGAATTCACCGGCCGCATGATGATCGGCCGCCAGTTGTCTGACGGGCTGCATCAGGCCGTCGAGGCCAAGGAAGGGCTGCCGATCCAGCCCGAGACCGTGACCATGGCCTCGGTCACCTTCCAGAACTATTTCCGCCTTTACGGCAAGCTGGCGGGCATGACCGGCACAGCCACCACCGAGGCCGAGGAATTCAAGGAAATCTACAATCTGGGCGTGGTGGAAATCCCCACCAACAAGCCTATCGCCCGTCTGGACGAGCATGATCAGGTCTATCGTACCGCGCGCGAGAAATTCGAAGGCGTGATGGAGGCGATCCGCGAGGCGCATGCCAAGGGTCAGCCGATTCTGGTGGGCACCACCTCGATCGAGAAATCCGAGGAACTGGCGGTGATGCTGACCAAGGCCAGTATCCCGCACAACGTGCTCAACGCCCGCCAGCATGAGCAGGAGGCGCATATCGTCGCCGAGGCCGGGCGCGTGGGGGCGGTGACCATCGCCACCAACATGGCCGGGCGCGGCACCGATATTCAGCTGGGCGGCAACGTGGAAATGCGCGTGCTCGACGCGCTGGCCGAAACCCCCGATGCCGACCCGGCCGAAGTGCGCACCCGGATGGAGAGCGAAGTTGCCGCCGAGCGCCAGCGCGTGCTTGATGCAGGCGGGCTGTTCGTTCTGGCGACCGAACGGCATGAAAGCCGCCGGATCGACAACCAGCTGCGGGGCCGTTCCGGCCGTCAGGGTGACCCGGGGCGCTCGGTCTTCTTCCTGTCGCTGGAAGATGACCTGATGCGCATCTTCGGCTCTGAACGGCTGGAAAAGGTGCTGTCAACGCTGGGGATGAAGGAAGGCGAGGCCATTGTTCACCCCTGGGTCAACAAGTCGCTGGAAAAGGCGCAGGCCAAGGTCGAGGCACGCAACTTTGATATCCGCAAGACGCTGCTGAAATTCGATAACGTCATGAACGACCAGCGCCGGGTGATCTTTGAACAGCGACTGGACATTCTGCGCGCCGAAGATCTTTCGGAAACCATCGCCGATATGCGCCATTCCGTCGTCGAGGATCTGGTGCGCCTGCACCTGCCGCCCAACAGCTACGCTGACCAGTGGGATGTGGAGGGGCTTCATGCCGCAGTGATCGACAAGCTGAATGTCGATCAGCCGGTCATGGCCTGGGCCGAGGAGGACGGCGTCGATCAGGAAGTGGTGCGCGAGCGCCTGACCGTGGCTGCCGATGAACTGATGGCACAGAAAGAGGCCAGTTTCGGGCCTGATACGATGCGCAACATCGAGAAGCAGCTTCTGCTGCAGATCATCGACACCAAATGGCGCGATCATCTGGTTACGCTGGAGCATCTGCGCTCGGCGGTGAACTTCCGGGGGCTGGCGCAGCGCGATCCGCTCAACGAATACAAATCCGAGGCGTTCGTGCTCTTCGATCACATGCTCACCGCGCTGCGCGAGGATGTGACGCGGCAACTGGCGCGCATCCGCCCGCTTTCCGCCGAAGAGCAGCAGGCGATGATGGCGCAGATGCAGTTGCAGCAGGCCGCCGAGGGCGATGGCAGGTTGGAGCGCCCGATTGATCTGCCGCGCCTCAGCCCGCGCCCTGCCGCTGACGCTCAGGCTGATGGCCCCGCCGGTGTGCCCCTGCCGGGCTTTGACGAAAGCGACCCGTCGACATGGGGGAACCCGGGGCGCAACGCGTTCTGCCCCTGTGGTTCCGGCAAGAAATTCAAGCATTGCCACGGGCGCCTGCTTTAACAGGCCCCTGCCTTGACCGCCGTCTGCCTTGCAAAGAGGGTCGCCAAACGACCTTTCTGCCGCCACGAAGCTGCCCAGATCACGCGGCAGTTTCAGCTCTGGAATAAGGTATTTCGGAGAGTGCGATGAATCGGGTGCGAATTGTTGCCCTGATCGCGGCAACGCTTTGCGTTGCCGTCGGTGCGGGGACGTTGTTTCAACAGGAAACCATGCGGCAGGCTGAGGAGGCGACCGGCGCCGCGCCGGTGCAGGCCGGGATATCGCTTGTCGGGCTGGCAGAGGCCGCCGGGGCGGCCCCCGTTGAGCCGGTCGCGATGACCTCTGCGTCGCCGGTTTCCGTTTCAGCCAGTGAGCCTGTTTCTGCCTCGCCGCTGGGTCCGGTGGCGATGGCCAGCGTCCTGCCGGGCATGATAGACACCGCAGAGCTGACGGCAACCGTCCCGCGCGCGCTCGATGCGCTGCTGCCCGCTGTGACATTGACCCCTCAGGAATCTGCGCTGGTAGCTGAACCGGAAACCGTCGCCACCGATCCCGCGATGATCAACGATCTCTTGGCCGAAGTGGATGCCTGCGCCGTCTGGCTGGTGGTCACTCCCGAGGTTGGTGCGATGATGGACATGAGCCTTTTCGCGCCCTGCGACGGTGGCGCGCTGGTGCAGATCAGCCATGCCGGGCTCAACTTCGACGCGCGGATGGACGGCGACGGCCAGCTGGCCCTCCGCGTGCCTGCGCTGGCGCATCAGGCTGAGCTGACGGTGCGCTTTGACGATGGCCGCAGCGCCAGCGATGCGACAGAGCTTCCCGATGCCGGTCTTTATGACCGCGTAGCCATCCAGTGGCAGGGAGCCGCCGTTCTGGGGCTGAACGCCTATGAATTCGGCGCCGATTTCGGCAGCGACAACCATATCCATCCGGCAAACCCCGCCGCGCCCGGCGATGCGGCGCGGGGCTTCCTGACGGAACTGGGTGAAACGGCGCGGGTGCAGGTCTATTCTTACCCGACTGGCCTGTCTGCGCGCACGGGTCAGGTGGCGCTTGAGCTGGAAGTGGGCGTCACCGGCGAAAGCTGCGAACGGCTGCTGGGCGTCGATACGCTTGAGGCGCTGGCGGGTGCTGACCCTGCCTGGCGCGAAATTCAGCTGGAAATGCCCGCCTGCGATGGTCAGGGTGGCTTTCTGGTGTTGAAAAATCTTCTCCCTGAGCTGACTATCGCGCTGAACTGAAAAAGGCGTGGCGACAGGTAATGCGATGGTTTTCTTGCGTGGCGGCTGCGGTCGCCACGCTGTTTTTTCAGCCCGGGGGTGTTGCGCGCGCGCAGGACGTGACGCTTTCGTCCGCCGATGGCACGATTGCGGTCAGCGGTGATCTGATCGCCTATGACGGCGAGTATTTGCGCCTGCAAACCGAATTCGGGCCGCTGACGCTGGATGCGCGGGGCCTGCGATGCGCCGGGCCGGGCTGCCCGCTGCTGAGCGGCGGTGTGGCCGAGGTCAGCATCGAGGGGGCGCAGGTCATTGCCGAGCATCTGTTTCCGGCGGTGCTGGCGGCTTTTGCGCAGGCCCAGGGGCTGGAGCTGACCGAGACGCGGGGCACGGGCGAAACACATTTTGATCTGCGTGATCCGGATGCTGCGGGGCCGGTGATGCGGCTGCGGCTGCGCGCCAGTTCGTCGGATGCGGGGTTGCTGGCGCTGGTCTCGGGCGAGACCGATCTGGCGCTGTCGCTGACCCCGTTGCAGGACCCGGACTTCCTTTTGCACGTGCTGGCGCTGGATGCCTTTGTGCCGGTGGTGTCGCCCAACGGGGTGTTCGACCGCATCGGTATGAATGACCTGCTGGACCTGTTGCAGGACGCGCAGGGCGGTCAGGTGCTGGAGAATGAAGAGGCGGCGACTGAGCTGACGCTGCATCTGCGCAACCTTGATTCGGGCGAGCATCACGCGCTGGGTGCGCGGCTGCATGCGATCGGCATCGACAGCCTGACGGAAGAGGCGATTCGCCATCGCAGCAATGCCGGCCTTGCGCGGGCAGTGGCGCGCGACCCCTTCGCGCTGGGGATGACGCTGCGCTCGCAGGCGCAGGCCCTTACGGATGCGCAACTGATCGACGCCTGCGGCCTGCCGGTGGTGCCTGACCCCTTTGCGCTGAAGGCAGGTGCCTATCCACTGACCCAGCCGCTTTATGCGATCCAGTTGCGCCAGCGCCTACCGCTGCGCCTGCGCCAGTTGCTGGAATTCTTTGCCAGCCCCGAAGCCGGGAAAGCCATCCAGACAGCCGGTTTCACCGAAGCGCGCCCAGAGCAGGCCCCCGCGGCCGGGCAGGGTTTGCGGCTGATCCGCTCGCTCAGACTGCCTGATACCGGCGGGGCGGAGGGATTTCTGGACAGCCTGCGCGCGGTGGGCGACCTGATGCTGGAAACGCGGCAATTGTCGCTGGCTTTCCGGTTTGAGCCCGGCACCGCGCAGATTGATGCGACATCGCTGGTCAATATCCGGCAGCTTGCGCGCGATATCGAGGCCGGGGTGCATGATGGGCAGGAGGTTATTCTGGTGGGGTTTTCCGACGCTCTGGGCGATGCGGAGGCCAACCGCCGCCTGTCGCTGCGCCGCGCCGAAGCCGTGCGCGAGGCGCTGACAGAGGCCACGCCGCTGCGCGATACCACGCGTGTGACTCTGTCGGCGCAGGGGGTTGGCATCCTGCTGCCGGTTGCCTGCAATGCCGCCGAATGGGGCCGTGCATTGAACCGCCGGGTCGAGGTCTGGCTGCGCCCGCTGGCGGAGTGAGCCGCCCCTCACAACAGCCCCAGCGCGCGAAAACTGCTTTCGCGGGATTTGCCGATGATCAGGTGATCGTGCAACGTGATAGAGAGGGCCTGCGCGGCGGTCTGGATCTGCCCGGTCATGGCGATATCGGCGCTGCTGGGCGTCGGATCGCCTGAGGGGTGGTTATGGACGAGGATCAGCGCCGAGGCGTTCAGCTCCAGCGCGCGGCGCAGCACCTCGCGCGGATAGACCGGCACATGATCGACCGTGCCGCGCCCCAGTTCCTCATCGGCGATCAGGGTGTTCTTGCGATCCAGGAAGAGCACACGAAAATGCTCGGTCTCGCGGTGGGACATGGCGGTGTGGCAATAATCCAGCAGGGCCTGCCAGCTGGAAATGACGGGCCGGTTCAGCACCCTTGCGCGTGACAGGCGCGTCGCCATCGCCTCGGCCAGTTTCAGCTCCAGTATCACCGCCTCCCCTACGCCGTCGATGCGCGACAGGCGGGCGGGCGCGGCGCTGACGGTGGCGGCCAGATCGCCGAAGGCCTCCAGCAGGCGGCGGGCCAGTGGTTTGACATCCTGCCGGGGGATGGCGCGGAACAGCAGCAGTTCGAGCAGTTCGTAATCCGGCATGGCCTGCGCCCCGCCCTGCAGGAACCGCTCACGCAGCCGTTTGCGGTGATCGCGCAGGTAGGAGGGGAGGGCGGGTGGCGCCGTCAGGTCGGCCGGGCGGGGCGGATCAGGCGAGACGGGCACGGCGCTTTGGGCCGTGAAAAGCGGCAAGGCGGGTTCGGCAAGGGCGGAGCGATGGCGCGGCATGCCCTCAGACTGTGCCCGAATCGGTCAAGAAATGGTTAACGCCCGCCTGCGCGGGGCAGGCGGGCGTTTCATGACATAGCAAAAGGAATGCCGTCAGCCCTTCATGCCGTCCCAGAAGCTTTTCACCTTGCTGAAAAAGCTCTGGCCTTCAGGGTTGTTATGCTCGCTGAGCGATTCAAACTCGGCCAGCAGTTCTTTCTGGCGGGCGGTCAGGTTGACCGGCGTTTCCACCGACAGCTCGATCAGCATATCGCCATGCGTGCCGCCGCGCAGGGCGGGCATCCCCTTGCTGCGCAACCGCATCTGTTTGCCGGTCTGGCTGCCCGCAGGCACCTTCACGCGCGAGCGCCCGCCGTCGATCGTGGGCACTTCGACCTCGCCGCCAAGGGTGGCGGTGCCAAAGCTGATGGGAACGCGGCAATAAAGGTCATGCCCGTCACGCTGGAAAATCGGATGCTCACGCACATCGATGAAGATATAGAGATCGCCCGCAGGCCCGCCGCGCAACCCGGCCTCACCTTCGCCCGACAGGCGGATGCGGGTGCCGGTTTCGACCCCGGCGGGGATGTTGACGCTGAGCGTGCGCTCTTTCTCAACCCGGCCTGCACCCTTGCAGACCTTGCAGGGGTTCTTGACGATCTGGCCCAGCCCGCCACAGGTGGGGCAGGTACGCTCAACCGTGAAGAAGCCCTGCTGGGCGCGCACCTTGCCCATGCCTGAGCAGGTGGGGCAGGTGACAGGCTCGGCGCCGCCTTCGGCCCCGGTGCCGTCGCAGGCATCGCAACTGGCCAGTGACGGCACACGGATGCTTTTCTGCACACCGGCATAGGCATCTTCAAGCGTGATGCGCATGTTGTAGCGCAGGTCCGAGCCGCGGCTGGCGCGCTGGCGCGCCCCGCCCCGGCCACCGCCGCCACCCATGAAATCGCCAAACAGGTCTTCGAAGACATCTGAAAAGGCCGAGCCGAAATCGCCGTTGCCCGGATGCATGCCGCCCCGCGCCCCGCGCTGACCAGCCGCACCCATACCACCCTCAAAGGCGGCGTGGCCAAAGCGGTCATAGGCCGCCTTCTTCTCAGGGTCCTTCAACGCATCATAGGCCTCGTTCACTTCCTTGAACTGGGCTTCGGCATTGGGGTTGTCGGAGTTGCGATCGGGGTGAAGCTGCTTGGCCTTCTGGCGATAGGCCTTCTTGATCTCGTCCGCCGAAGCGCTGCGCGTCACGCCCAGCACATCGTAGAAATCGCGCTTTGCCATTCTTGACCTCGTCTGAAAGGCTGGGGCCCCGGACCGGCGTTACCGGCCGGGGCCCCCATGCGTGCCGCGTATCAGTTGTCGCGGCGCTTGTTGTCGTCGAGATCCTCGAAATCGGCATCCACGATATCGTCATCGACAGGGCGCGGCTCGTCCGAGGCACCTTCGGCCTCACCCGCTTCCGCCTGCGCCTTGTAGATCGCTTCGCCCAGCTTCATCGAGGCATCGCGGACATTGTTGATCCCCGATTTGATCTTGTCGACATTCTCGCCCTCAAGCGTATCCTTGAGCGCGGCAATGGCGAGTTCGATCGCCTCAACCGTGGTCGGATCGACCTTGTCCTTGTATTCCTCAAGCGACTTCTCGGTCGAATGGATCAGGCTTTCTGCCTGGTTGCGGGTTTCCACCAGCTCGCGCCGCGACTTGTCGGCATCCGCATTGGCTTCGGCATCCCTCACCATCTTTTCGATTTCTTCATCGGTCAGGCCGCCCGAGGCCTGGATGGTGATCTTCTGCTCTTTCCCGGTGCCCTTGTCCTTGGCACTGACGCTGACGATGCCGTTGGCGTCGATGTCAAAGGTCACTTCGATCTGCGGCATGCCGCGCGGGGCGGGCGGGATGTTTTCAAGGTTGAACTGGCCCAGAATCTTGTTGTCCTGCGCCATTTCGCGCTCACCCTGGAACACCCGGATAGTCACCGCATGCTGGTTGTCCTCGGCGGTGGAGAACACCTGGCTTTTCTTGGTGGGGATGGTGGTGTTGCGGTCGATCAGGCGGGTGAATACACCGCCCAGCGTTTCGATCCCCAGCGACAGGGGCGTGACGTCCAGCAGGACCACATCCTTGACGTCGCCTTGCAGAACCCCGGCCTGAATGGCCGCGCCCATGGCAACCACTTCGTCAGGGTTCACGCCTTTGTGCGGCTCTTTGCCAAAGAATTTGCCGACCTCTTCGATCACCTTGGGCATGCGGGTCATACCGCCGACAAGGATCACCTCGTCGATGTCACCCTTGGACAGCCCGGCATCTTTCAGCGCGGCTTCACAGGGCTTCAGCGAGCGCTTGATGAAGTCACCCACCAGCGATTCCAGCTTGGCGCGGGTGAGTTTCATCACCATGTGCAGCGGCTGGCCGGTGTTGCGGTCCATCGAGATGAAGGGCTGGTTGATCTCGGTCTGCTGGCTCGAAGACAGCTCGATCTTGGCTTTCTCGGCGGCTTCCTTGAGGCGCTGAAGCGCCATCTTGTCCAGCGTAAGATCGACGCCATGCTCTTTCTTGAACTCGTCGGCCAGATAGCTGACGATGCGCATGTCGAAATCTTCACCGCCGAGGAAGGTGTCGCCGTTGGTGGATTTCACCTCAAAAAGGCCGTCGTCGATTTCCAGAATGGTGATGTCGAAGGTGCCGCCACCAAGGTCATAAACCGCGATGGTCTTGGTTTCCTTCTTGTCCAGACCATAGGCCAGCGCCGCCGCCGTGGGCTCGTTGATGATGCGCAGCACTTCCAGACCGGCGATCTTGCCTGCGTCCTTGGTGGCCTGACGCTGAGCGTCGTTGAAATAGGCGGGTACGGTGATCACGGCCTGCGTGACGGGCTCACCCAGATAGCTTTCGGCGGTTTCTTTCATCTTTTGCAGGATGAAGGCCGAAACCTGGCTGGGGCTGTATTTTTCGCCGCGCACTTCAACCCAGGCATCGCCGTTGCCGCCATCGACGATCTTGTAGGGAACCAGACCCTTGTCTTTTTCCACCTCGGCATCGCCCAGACGGCGGCCGATCAGGCGCTTGACGGCGAACACGGTGTTGGTGGGGTTGGTGACGGCCTGACGTTTGGCGGGCTGGCCCACCAGACGCTCACTTTCCGTGAAACCCACGATCGAAGGCGTCGTGCGCGCACCTTCGGAATTTTCGATAACCCGGGGTTGCGAGCCATCCATGATGGCAACGCAGCTGTTGGTCGTCCCGAGGTCGATCCCGATGACTTTGGCCATGATATACTACCTCATTACTTCGGCGATGTTATAGGGCGGCGGTCCCATCAGGCTCCGCAGCCCCGATCCCTGATCCGTCCGGTTCGGGGCTTGTTCAGTCCCCGGGTGCCAGACGGCGTCGAGGGCTATATAGGGAGGGGGTCAGGGGGCTGCAAGCGTCACGCCTTCGTGAATTGTGACGGATTTGCGCAGATTGCACCCCTGCGGCTGTTTTATCCGGCGACCAGCGCGATGATGACCGGCACGGTTGCCACGCTGATGGCGGTGGATATCAGAATCGCGGCCGAGACGCGGGCCACGGCGATGTTGAAATGCTGCGCCAGTATGTAAACGTTCCCCGCCACCGGCAGCGCGGCGGCGGCCACCAGCACCCCGGCGGTGTAGTGCGGGACGCTGAACAGGAAGAAGGCGGCAAAGGCCACGGCCAGCGGGTGCAGCACCAGCTTGGCAAAGGTCAGCCAGCCCGCGACCGTCACCCGCTCGGCCTTGTTGTTGGCCAGCGAGGCACCGATGGCAAAGAGCGCGCAGGGCGTGGCGGCGGCACCCAGCAGGGTCATGAAGGCATTGACGGGCAGCGGCAGGTCCATCCCGGTGGCTGACCATACCAGACCCAGCGCCATGGCCACGATCATCGGGTTCTTCAGCAGCCCCATGGTGATCAGCCGCGGCAGATCAGGCGAAACCCGCCCCTCGCGCGAAAGGGTGACGATGACGGTCAGCAGCGTGGAAAACACGATCAGGTCGATCACCAGCACCAGAATGATCGTGCCCGCTGCGGCATCGCCCAGAAGCAGCACCAGCATGGGCACACCCAGAAACCCGGTGTTGCCGATGATGGCGGTATGGGCCTCCATCGCGGCTTCGGTCAGGGGGCGGCGGCGGGCGAAGGCCACGGAAAGCGCGATCAGATAAAT
Source organism: Pararhodobacter sp. (assembly GCF_036802785.1). GTDB lineage: Bacteria > Pseudomonadota > Alphaproteobacteria > Rhodobacterales > Rhodobacteraceae > Pararhodobacter. The sequence goes on along the minus strand of NZ_DAIRVN010000017.1, from coordinate 28,049 downwards.
CAGCCCGCAGCCCCACAGATAGGCCACCGCCGCGCGCGGCTCAAAGATATCGCCCAGCGACATATTGGCGGCAAAGCCGAACAGCATGGCCGAGAGCGCGAAATAAAAGACGAATTTCGTCAGATAGGCCGTGGCTTCACGCGGGAAAAAGCCTGTCCGCCCGGCCCCGTAGCCAAGCCCGATCACGGCAAAGAAGGGTAAGGTCTGAAGAAAGACGGCCAGCATTGCGTTGCGCTAGCATAGAGGCGCTGCCCTTGCCAGAGCGTGTTTCGCCGCCAGCCCGGAAAAGCAAAACCGGCGCAGGGAAGGCCCCGCGCCGGTTTGCCTGCCTCAGTGCTGAGCGGCGCTCAGAACAGGACCGAGGGCAGCCAGGTGACCAGCCCCGGGAAGATGAACAGAAGCGCGATCGCCAGTATCTGCAACGCCACGAAGGGCACCGCGCCGCGATAGATCATCATTGTCGAGACATTGTTCGGTGCAACCCCGCGCAGATAGAACAGCGAGAAGCCGAAGGGCGGCGTCAGGAACGATGTCTGCAGGTTCACCCCGATCATCACGCCCAGCCAGACCGGATCAATGCCCAGCATCAGAAGCGTCGGCGCGGTGATCGGCAGAACGATGAAGATGATCTCGAACGTGTCCAGGATGAAGCCCAGAATGAACATGATGATCATCACCGTGACCATCGCGCCCATCGCGCCACCGGGCATGGCGGCGAGGAATTCATGCACCAGATTGTCGCCACCCATCTGCCGGAAGACGATGGCAAAGACCGAAGCACCGAAGAGGATGATGAAGATCATCGAGGTGATCACGGCCGTGCGCCGAACCACATCCACCAGCACGGTCAGGTTCAGCCGCCAGCGCAGCGCCGCCAGAAGCGTGGCACCCACCGCGCCGACCGATGCGGCCTCGGTGGGGGTGGCGATGCCGCTCAGGATGGACCCCAGAACCGCTGCAATCAGCATCAGCGGCGGCACCAGCGCCACGACGATCTCTTTCCAGATACCCTTGCGTTCTTCCGGGGGGATCGGCGTGGCGGGACAGCTTTCGGGGTCGGTGACAGCCTTGAACAGGATGTAGCAGATATAAAGCCCCACCAGCAGCAGGCCGGGAATGAACGCGCCCGCAAACAGATCGCCCACGGATACGGTTTTCGGGGCGAAGTTGCCCATGCTCATCTGGACCTGAGAGTGCATCCCGGCGATCATGTCGCCCATGAAGATCAGCACGGTCGAGGGCGGGATGATCTGACCCAGCGTGCCGCTGGCGCAGATTGTGCCGCAGGCCAGCTTGGGGTCATAGCCCGCGCGCATCATCGCGGGCAGTGAGATCAGGCCCATGGTAACCACGGTGGCACCCACCACACCCGTCGAGGCCGCCAGCAGCGCCCCCACCAGAATGACCGAGATGCCAAGGCCACCGCGCATGTTGCCAAACAGCTTGCCCATGGTGGTCAGAAGCTGCTCGGCGATGTTCGACCGCTCCAGCATCACGCCCATGAAGATGAACAGGGGCACAGCCACCAGCACCTCGTTGAGCATGTAGCCGGTGTAGCGCCCGGCCAGCGCGCGCAGGTTCGACATGTCGAACACGCCGAAATACAGGCCGATATAGGCGAAGATGATCGAGGTTCCGGCCAGCGTGAAGGCCACCGGGAAGCCCAGCATCAGCATGCCGATCACACCGAGGAACATCGTGCCGGCAAGGATTTCTCCTAGAAGTACGGGATCCATGCCTGCTTACTCCATATCGTATTTGTAGCGGTAATCACCCGGCACCAGATCTTCGCGGCCTGCGATCAGAAGGATCGAGCGGATGAGCATGGCAATGCCCTGAATCGCGACGGTGACGGCGAAAACGAGGATGAAGGTCTTCAGGATGTACAGGCCCGGCATGCCGCCGGGGTTGGCCGACCCTTCGCCAAGCCCCCAGGAGCGCTGCACGAAGGTGAAGGAATAACTCCACACCACCCAGGCGAAGGGCAGAAGGAAGGCAAGCACCCCCACCGCATCCATCCACGCCTTGGTCTTTGTCGAGGCCGGGCGATAAAAGATGTCCACCCGCACATGGTCATTGCGGTACAGCGCATAGCCCGCCACGGCAGTGAACATGACGCCGTTCATCCAGGGATAAAGATCCTGCATCCACAGCCGGGTGGTGCCGAGGATGTAGCGCTCGATCACAACCCAGAAACAGACCAGAACAATGCCGACGGAAAGCCAGATGAAGACGTTGCCCACCAACCTGTTGATCAGGTTGATCGCACGCATGATGTAGGACAGGATTGTCACCGTATCCCCCGTTTTACCCTGTTGGCACCTGCCCTGACCAGAACGGCCGGGGCCTGTGTGATTGCGGCTCGTGGGGCGTGGCACTTGCCTGAAACCGCCCCCGATCCGTCGCTTTATGCTATGACGAGGCCCGGGGAAATCCCCCGGGCCTTGAAATACGCTTGTTCAGACGGCCCTTTCGCGTGGTGCGGGGCCGCCCGTTTCCAGGCCGTGCATCACAGGTCCGAAATGTCGAAATACTGCTCACGGGCGCGGGTGAAGACCTGATCGGTCCCTTCCGTGCGGGTGCGCATCAGCTTGAGCGCGTCGATGAAGCTGCGGGCCGTGCGCTGGGTCAGCTCGTCGCCGCTTTCCAGAATTTCGACCAGAAGCTCCTTGGAGGCGACCGCCCCGGCTTCCAGAATGTCTTCGGGGAAGCTGGGATGGACGATCACGCCATGATCATTCACCAGCGTGGCCAGCGCGCGCGGGTCGTTGGCGGCGAAATCAGACGCAACCTGATCGTATTCCGCCTGACAGACGTCACGGATGATCGCCTGCATGTTCGCGGGCAATTCCTGGAACTTCGCCTTGTCCACAACCAGCTCGGTCGCCAGACCGGGTTCGACGAAGGACGAGGTGTAGTAATGCTTGTTGATCTGGTGGAAGCCGAGCGCCAGATCGTTGTACGGGCCGACGAATTCAGCGGCATCCAGCGAGCCGGTCTGCAGCGCGGCAAAGATCTCGCCCGCAGCCATGTTGGTCACCGAGGCGCCGATTTTCTGCCAGACCTGACCGCCCAGACCCGGGGTGCGGAAGCGCAGGCCCTGAATGTCGGAAAGCCCGGTCAGCTCGTTGCGGAACCAGCCGCCGGTCTGCGTGCCGGTGTCGCCCGACAGGAAGCCCTGAACGCCGAACTGGTCATAGATGTCATCCCAGATTTCCTGCCCGCCAAGATGGCGCACCCAGCCCGTCAGCTCGCGCGAGGTCATGCCGAACGGAACGCCGGTGAAGAACGACAGGCCGACCGACTTGTTCTGCCAGTAATAGGCAGCGCCGTGGCTCATTTCTGCCGAGCCGTCGATCACGGCATCCAGCGACTGAAGCGGCGGCACCATTTCGCCTGCCGAAAAGACCTGAACGGTCAGCTGACCATCGGTCGCGGCGGTGATACGGTCGGCAAGACGCTGGGCACCGACACCAAGGCCGGGAAAGTTGCGCGGCCAGGTGGTGACCATGCGCCAGGTCATGCGGCCCTGCGCGACGGCGGGTGCGGCAAGCGTCGTGGCCGCGGCGGCAGCGCCACCAAGCGCCGACGTCCGGATAAATGAACGGCGATCCATGTAGTTCCTCCCATGGGTAATTGTATTCAGCCCCGCAGGGGCTGATGCTGCCTGTTAAATCACAGGGCCCATCACCTGAAAACCCTGAATCCTGGCCGGAGCGTCAAGTTTTCCATGCGCTCGCCACGCGCAAAAGCGGTGTCCGGGGGGCGTTTCCGGCGGGTGGTGCGCGAAACTTCGGCAAACGCCACATTCCTGATCAGCCCCGCTTCCTGCCGCCCCCCATGTTCAGGGAGTTGGCCGAAAGGATGACAGCGGCGCCGATGAACACCAGCGGGTCCAGCGCCTCGGCATAAAGCCAGAAACCGACCAGCGCGATGATCGGCAGGCGGGCGAACTCCATCGGCGCAACGATCGAGGCCGGGGCATGCCCCAGCGCCGAGGTCAGCGCGAAATGTGCTGACAGCCCGGTCAGGCCGACCACCAGCAGCCAGGGCATCAGCGCCACGCTGGGCCATGTGAAGCCGGTGATCAGCGACAGCACCAGCCCGAAGACGGCCTGCGACAGGGTCATCCAGAAAAGCACGCACAGCACACCGTCATAACGCATGATCCGTTTGGTCAGCATGATGTTCAGCGCAAAGCCCACCGCTGCCAGAAGCCCGGCCAGATGGCCCGGATGCAGCGGCTGGACACCGGGCTGCGCGACCAGCAGCACCCCGACAAAACCCACCAGCGCGACCATCAGCTTGCGCCGGGTCAGCGTCTCGCCCAACAGAAGGGGCGCCAGCAGCACCACCCAGATCGGCAGGGTGAATTCCAGCGCCACCAGTTGCGCCATGGGGATGACCATGATGCCGTAGAACCACAGGTTCTGCCCGGCAAAGTGGAAAAGATTGCGCGCCAGATGCAGGCCCGGCACCCGCGTGGCGACCTGCCGCAACCCGCGCGGGCTGGCCGAGACGATCGCCACCACAATCACCAGCCCGATCAGCGAGCGCCAGAACATCAGCTCAAAGGTATTCAGCTCTGCCTGAACCGCGCGACCTGAGACGGCCATCAGCGTGAACGAGGCAATCGCGCCGGTCATCCAGAGGGCAGCCTTGAGCGGCTGGCTCCGGGGTTCGGGTGCTCCCGCGGTTGTCAGTTCTGCCATGCGCCGTGCCCCCCGCTTGTTCCCCTGTGGGGTGATACGGCCATTCGCTGGCGGGGTTCAATGTACTTTTCAGGCGCTTGTGCCCGGCTCAGCCGCGTTCAGCCAGTGGCACCCAGTCGCGCGGAGCAGGGCCGTCATAGAGCGTCAGCGGCCGGATCAGGATGTTCGAGCGCTTCTGCTCCACGCATTGCGTCACCCAGCCCGGCACCCGGCCGATGGCAAAGATCGGCACATACAGGTCCATCGGAATACCGTGCAGCTGATAGATTGCCCCCGACCAGAAATCGACATTCACGTTCAGCCCGTGGCGGGCATAGGGCTGCATCGCCTCGACCACTGCCTGCAAGATCCCGAACCAGCGCGGCTGGCCCATCTCGCGCCCCAGCGCCTCCACCCCGTCGCGCATGTGGCGTGCGCGGGGGTCTTCGGCGCGGTAAACGCGGTGGCCAAAGCCCGTCACGGCCTCTTTCGCGGCGCGCTTGGCGTTGACATAGGCAGCGGCGTTTTCCGGGCTGCCGATCTCTTCGACCATCCGCATCACATCCTCGGCGGCTCCGCCATGCGCGGGGCCGGCAAGGGTGGCCAGCGCGGTGACGATGGCGCCGTGCAGATTGGCCTCTGTCCCCACCGTGACGCGCGCGGCAAAGGCCGATGCGTTCGAGCCATGCTCGGCATGCAGGATGAAATCGACATCAGCCAGCCGCGCGGCATCGTCCGAGGGCTTCTCGCCCTTCAGCATCCACAGCCAGTTCGCGGCATGGCCCAGCGTGGCGTCAGGTTCCACGGGCTTGCGGCCATTGCGGATGGCCTCATGCGCGGCGACGATCATCGGCACCTGCGCGGTGAGGCGCAGCCCGTTGCGGATGAAGCCTTCCTCGCTGGCATCGCGGCTGTCAGATTCCAGCGCTGCCAAGGCCGAGACAGCGGTGCGCAGCACGTCCATCGGATGGCCCTGCGCGGTGGCGCGGATGATGTCATGCACCGCGCCGGGCAGCGCACGCGCTTCTTTCAGCGCGGCGTCATGGGCGGCCAGTTGCGCGGCATCGGGCAGTTCACCGTGGATCAGCAGATATGCGACCTCCTCGAACGTGGCATGCGTCGCGAGATCATGGATCGAATAGCCCCGGTAATGCAGCGTGCCTGCGCGGCCATCGATATCCGACACGCCAGAGCGCTCAAAATAGACGCCTTTCAGGCCACGGTTGATCTTGATGGTGTCGGTCATGTCGGTTCTCTCCCTCGAAAACGGCGTGGCGGGCTACAACAGCGCCTTGCCCAGCCCCAGAAGCGCCAGCACCATCAGAATGATGATGGCAAAGCGCCGGAAATCCTTTGGTTCAGCGCTGAGAAAGCGCCGCCCTCCCGCCCAGGTGCCCAATACGAAGATCGGCAGCGCGATGGCGGTGGCGACCAGCGTGTCGGCAGAGATCAGCCCGCGATGCAGCAGAAGCGGGATGGTCCACAGATCCAGCAGGGTGAAGTAGGCAATCAGCGTGGCGCGGAACACCACCGGCGCAATGGTCTGCGCGGCAAAGAACACCACCACCGGCAGCCCGCCGACCCCCGCCGCATTGGCAGCGCCCGAAAACAGGCCGGTGCCAAAGGTGGTTTTCGGCCCGGCGGGGCGGGTCAATGTCCAGCCCAGAAGCAGCGCGAGCGACATCGCCAGCACATAAAGCGCGATGATGGCGCGCGCGGTGTCCTCCGATATCGTGGTCAGCGCCCAGAGGCCCAGCGGCACCCCTATGAGCGAGCCGCCAAAGAGCGTCAGCACGCGCCGCCAGTCGATATGGCGGCGCACGCCGAGCCATTGCTGCGCCGACAGAACCAGATCGCCGATGATGGCAATCGCCACCAGTTGCAGCGGGTTCATCACCAGCGCCCCGGCGGAAATGACCAGCGCCCCAAAGCCAAAGCCCGAATAGCCGCGCACGAAGGCCGCGACAAAGAAGGCCGCCGCCATCCAGACGGCGGCCAGGGGGCTCAGCTCAAAGGGCAGGGTCATCCCCGTTGCGGGCGCATGTCGGCCGGGTCGATCCCGGCGACAGCCACGGGCTTTTTCATTGCATCGCGGCGGAAGGGCTCACCCAGTTCCTGATTGATCAGCGCTTCGATCAGCGTGGTCTTGCCATGCTTCATCTGGTCCTCGACCGCCTTGTTCAGGGCAGTGGTCAGCTCTTCCATCGTGCGCGCCTGAACGCCCTGCAACCCGCAGGCGCTGGCGATCCCGGCATAAGAGACCTGCTCATCCAGCTCGGTGCCGACGAAATTGTCGTCATACCACAGCGTCGAATTGCGCTTTTCCGCGCCCCACTGGTAGTTGCGGAAAACCACCATGGTAACGGCGGGCCATTCCTTGCGCCCGATCGCGGTCAGCTCGGTCACCGCGATGCCGAACGCCCCGTCACCGGCAAAGCCCACCACCGGCACATCGGGGCAGCCGATCTTGGCGCCGATGATCGACGGCAGGCCATAGCCGCAGGGGCCGAACAGGCCCGGCGCCAGATATTTGCGTCCGGCCTCGAAGCTGGGATAGGCATTGCCGATGGCGCAGTTGTTGCCGATGTCGGAGGAGATGATCGCCTCTTTCGGCAGCGCCGCCTGAATCGCCCGCCAGGCCATGCGCGGCGACATCCAGTCCGGCTTGTCATCGCGCGCGCGCTGGTTCCAGCTGGTGCCGGGGTCGTCCTCTTCGTGATCCATCGAGGAAAGTTGCTGTGCCCAGGCGGACTTGCTCTGCGCGATCAGGGCGCGGCGCTCTTCGCGGCCCTCGTCACCGGCGTCGGCCGACAAACGCGCTAAAATCGTCTCGGCGACGCTTCCGGCGTCTCCGACGATGCCAACAGCCACAGTTTTGGTCAACCCGATCCGATCAGGGTTGATGTCGACTTGAATAATTCTGGCCTTTTTCGGCCAGTAGTCCAGCCCGTAGCCCGGCAACGTCGAAAACGGGTTAAGCCGGGTGCCCAGACATAGTACCACATCCGCCCGCGAAATCAACTCCATCGCCGCCTTTGAGCCGTTGTAGCCCAGCGGGCCGGCAAACAGCGGGTGCGAGCCGGGAAAGGCATCGTTGTGCTGGTAGCCCACGCAGACCGGGGCATCCAGCCGTTCGGCCAGCGCCATGGACGCCGGGATCGCGCCGCCGATCACCACGCCCGCGCCGTTCAGGATGACCGGGAACTTGGCGGTTGAGAGCAGCTTCGCAGCCTCGTTGATCGCCTGCGCGCCACCTGCGGGGCGCTCGAAATCGACCGGGTCGGGGATGGTGATATCGACCACCTGCGTGAAGTAATCGCGCGGGAAGTTGATCTGCGCGGGCGCTGACAGGCGCTTGGCGTTCATGATCACACGGTTCAGCACCTCGGCCACGCGCGACGGGTCGCGCACCTCTTCCTGATAGCCGACCATGTCCTTGAACAGTGCCATCTGCTCAACTTCCTGAAATCCGCCCTGCCCGATGGTCTTGTTCGCGGCCTGCGGCGTGACCAGCAGAAGCGGCGTATGGTTCCAGTAGGCGGTTTTCACGGCGGTCACGAAATTGGTGATGCCGGGGCCGTTCTGGGCAATCATCATCGACATCCTGCCCGAGGCGCGGGTGAAGCCGTCGGCCATCATCCCGCCCGAACCCTCATGTGCGCAGTCCCAGAATTTTATCCCGGCCTTTGGGAACAGGTCGGATATCGGCATGAAGGCCGAACCGATGATGCCGAAAGCATGCTCAATCCCGTGGCGTTGCAGAACTTTGACAAAGGCTTCTTCGGTGGTCATCTTCATGGCGGGTTTCCTTGAATAGGGCAGGGGAAAGCGGCCCCGCCTGCGCGGGGCCGGATGGCAGAACAATCGCCAATCGCGACGCGGTTGGTTAGGGCCAGTCGGAACCTATACGTAAGGCCAGATCAGCCCCGGCCCTTCCACGGCACCAGCCAGCGCTCCAGCAGGCGCATGGCCACGTCGATGGAATAGCCGATCACGCCGATCAGGATGATCCCCATCAGAACGATATCGGTCTGCATGAAGCGCGAGGCGACCATGATAGTGAAACCCGCCCCTTTTTCCGCCGCTACCAGCTCTGCCGCCACAACCGTGCCCCAGCAGACCCCCATCGCCACCCGCGCGCCGGTGAAGATATCGGGCAGGGCGTTGGGCATGATCACATGGCGCAAGAGCTGCCATTTCGATGCGCCGAGCGAATAGGCGGCATGCACCTTGCTGAGCGTCACGCCCGCCACGCCCGCCCGCGCGGCAATCGCCATGATCCAGAGTGCGGCCAGAAACAGCAGGATGACCTTGGCCTTTTCGTCAATCCCGTACCAGATGATCACCAGCGGGATCAGCGCCAGCGGCGGTACCGGGCGCATGAATTCGACAATCGGGTCGAACCAGCCGCGCAGAAAGCTGTTCAGCCCCATGGCAAAGCCCAGCGGAATGCCGATCAGCGCGCCAAAGAAGAACCCGGCAAACACCCGCCAGATCGAGATCGACAGATGCTCCCACAGCGAAAAGTTGCGATAGCCGTTGGCGGCGATGTCCAGCAGACGTCTCCAGACGTTTTCAGGCGGCGGCAGCCAGATGGGGCGCATCTGCCAGTCAAGCGGCGCGTGAATGAAGGACCAGCTTGATCCGGTGAAGGCCGCCCAGATCAGGAAGATCACCGCGACCGACGCGATGGAGGCAAGCCGGCTGGGACGCACCGCGCTTTCATCGCCAAAGGTGACGGTCTTGCGCGCGACCATCCCGTCCCGGTTGCGGATGCGGGTGGACAGCCAGGCGGTCAGCGCCCAGATCGTGACCAGCAGGGCAACATAGATCAGAAGGAGGGTCATGCCGGGGCCTCGGTCTTGCCCATGATTTCCTCTTCCATCTCCCAGATCATCCCCAGAATTTCCTCCCGCCTTGCGGCGAACTCAGGCAGGCGTTTGACGGCGCGCAGGTCTTCTTCCACGCCGCGCGCTGCAAAGGGCAGGCGGTATTCGGCATGAATGCGGCCGGGGCGCGGGGCCATGACGATCAGCCGCTCCCCCAGCAGCAGGGCTTCTTCCACCGAATGGGTGATGAGGATGATGGTCTTGCCGGTTTCCTTCCACAGCTTCAGCACCAGCCCCTGCATCTTTTCACGGGTCAGGGCATCCAGCGCGCCAAGGGGTTCATCCATCAGAATCACATCGGGGTCGTTGGCCAGACAGCGCGCCAGCGCCACGCGCTGCTGCATCCCGCCGGACAGCTCATACACCGCCTTGTCGCCGAAGCCTTGCAACCCCACCGACTGCAGCAGGCCCTTCACCCGCGCGTCAATTTCACTGCGGGGCCGTCCGGCCATGCGCGGGCCGAAGCCCACGTTTTTCGCCACCGACATCCATTCAAAAAGCGCGCCCTGCTGGAACACCATGCCGCGCGCCCGGTCAGGGCCGGTGACCGGGGCCTTGCCCAGCATGATCTGCCCGCCGGTCGGCGCCAGAAAACCTGCCAGTATGTTAAGGAGGGTTGTCTTGCCGCAGCCCGAAGGCCCCAGCACCGACACCAGCTCACCCTCGGCTATGTCAAGCGAGACATCCTTCAGCGCCTCGATGATGCTGCCGTTGGGCAGCGAAAAGGTCATCGAGACAGCGTTGATTTTCAGATCAGCCATGCATTCTCCGCCGTCAGTCAAGGGGGCACCCCCGGCAGGCGGCCGGAGGTGCCTGAAGCGTTGCTCACATATCGGCGGCGGCCTGAAGGTAGCTGGGGTTTACCACACCCTCATAGCTGTCGAGCGCCGAATCGATAGTGCCCTGCGCAACAAAGAAATCGGCGACATCCTTGATAAAGGCCTGCAGGCTGCCGCCCAGCCATTCAGGGCCAAGCTGCTCTTCGATGGTCGGGAAAACGAAGGCGTCCATGGTTGCCACGGTGGATTCCATGTCCATGCCCGCCGCTTCGGCGATCACCGGCAGCATCGCCTCGCTGTCGGTGGCGAAGCGGGTGTTCATATCATCGGTCACCCGCAGGAAACCGGCGATCAGGTTCGGGTTGGCAGCCGCAAAATTCGAATCGACCGAGATCACGTCAAAGATGCGGATGCCGACTTCGCGCTTCTCGGCGCCGGTCATCAGCACATCGCCATGCTCCATCATCCGCCGCAACGCGCCGCCCCAGCCGCAGGCCATGGCGACATCGCCGCGCGCCATTGCCGCCGCGCCGTCAGCGGGCGACAGATCGACGATGGAAAGCGTGCTGGTATCGATGCCGAAATGTTCCATCTGGCGCAGCATCCCGTAATGGGCGGCAGTGCCCAGCGGGACAGCCACACGCTTACCCTCCAGATCGCTGGCATTCGCGGCGGTGATTCCTTCGGAGGCATGAACCACGCAATTGTCATTGTCGTCATAGGTTTCGGCGACGCCCACCAGCTCAATATCCATGCCCGCCGAGGCGGCAATGACAAAGGGCGGCACGCCCTGGCTGAAGGCGATCTGCACCGCGCCCCCGGCCATGGCCGCTGACATCTGCACCCCGGTCTCGAATGCGCGCCAGTTGACGCGCACGCCAAGCGCCTCGTCATACAGGCCCTCGACCTGTGCAAACTGGTTGGGCGTCGGCCATTCGAGGAAATAGGCCACGGTAAGTTCATCCACCGCCAGCGCGGCGGTACCGGACAGCATGAGCGCGGCAGCGGCGGTGGCGGTTGTCTTGCGAAGGTTCATGGTATTCTCCCTGTTGTCGATAATGCAGCGATCAATCGCCAAGCCATCGGCGCAGCGGCCTGTATCGGGCTTCTGTCTGCGCGACGGCGCAACTCTGAGGGCAGCGCGCCGGGCGGACATAGCGCCAGTTTGCGGGAATCCACCTGTCCAGAGCGCGCATCTGCCGTTACTCCGGCCCTGTGCACAATCGCGCGCCGCTGCCACTGGCAGATGCATCGATATTCGACTATATCCGCGCGCATGGTTACATCAGGCCGCACCCAGGGTCTGGCCTTTCGCAAGATGCACGGGGCCGGCAATGATTTCGTGGTAATCGACTCGCGCGGACGCGGGGCGGTGGTGACGGCTGCGCTGGCGCGTGCCATCGGCGACCGTCATCGCGGCGTGGGATATGACCAGCTGGCCGAACTGCGCGACAGCGACGATGCCGACCTGACGCTGGATTTCTGGAACAGCGACGGTTCGCGCGCCGGGGCCTGTGGCAACGCCACCCGCTGCGTGGCTGATCTGGTGATGCGTGAGAGCGGCCGCGATACTGTGTCCATCCGCACCACGCGGGGCCTGTTGCGGGCCGAGCGGCGGGGCGGGGCAATCTGGGTGAACATGGGCGCGCCGCTGACGGACTGGCGCGAGGTGCCGCTGGCCCATACGCAGGACACCCTTCACCTGCCCATCGAGGGCGACCCGGCGGCCATCGGCATGGGCAATCCGCATTGCGTGTTTTTTGTGCCCGATGCGGGCGCGGTGGCGCTCGACACGCTTGGCCCAAGGGTTGAACACCACCCGCTTTTCCCTGAACGCACCAATGTCGAATTCGCCAGCCTGCTGGGGCCGGACCATCTGCGCATGCGGGTGTGGGAGCGCGGCACTGGCATCACGCTGGCCTGCGGCTCGGGCGCCTGTGCGGTGGCGGTGGCGGCGCATCTGCGGGGGTTGACGGGGCGGCAGGTGGATCTGGTGGTCGATGGCGGTGTGCTGCGGGTGGACTGGCGCGATGACGGGGTCTGGCTGTCGGGCCCGGTGGCTTTTGTGTTCGAGGGCGTTTTGTCGCCCGCGTTGATGGACGCCGCGCTATGAACGCGCCCCTGTTCACCACGCTTGGCTGCCGCCTGAATGCCTATGAGACCGAGGCGATGAAGGCGCTGGCCACGCAGGCCGGGCTGGAAAACGCGGTGATCGTCAACACCTGCGCCGTCACCGCCGAGGCCGTGCGCAAGGCCCGTCAGGAAATCCGCCGCCTGCGCCGCGAGCACCCCGATGCGCCGATCATCGTCACCGGCTGCGCCGCCCAGACCGAGCCGGAAACCTTCGCCGCCATGCCCGAGGTGACGCGCGTCATCGGCAACCATGAGAAGATGCAGCCGGAAACCTGGGCGGGGATGGTGCCTGATCTGATCGGCGCGACCGAGCGGGTGCAGGTCGATGACATCATGTCGGTGCAGGAAACGGCGGGGCATCTGATCGACGGTTTCGGCACCCGCAGCCGCGCCTATGTTCAGGTGCAGAACGGTTGTGACCACCGCTGCACGTTTTGCATCATTCCGTATGGCCGGGGCAATTCGCGCTCGGTCCCGGCGGGCGTGGTGGTTGAGCAGATCAAGCGGCTTGTCGGGGCGGGCTACAACGAGGTGGTGCTGACCGGCGTTGACCTGACCTCATGGGGCGCTGACCTGCCCGCCACGCCCCGGCTGGGCGATCTGGTGCGGCGCATCCTCAGGCTGGTGCCGGACCTTGCGCGCCTGCGGATCAGTTCCATCGATTCGATCGAGGCTGACCCGGCACTGATGGAGGCCATCGCCACCGAGCCGCGCCTGATGCCGCATCTGCATCTGTCACTGCAGGCGGGCGATGACATGATCCTCAAGCGTATGAAGCGCCGCCATCTGCGCGATGACGCGATCCGCTTCTGTGCGGAGGTCCGCGCGCTGCGCCCGGATATGGTGTTCGGCGCCGATATCATCGCCGGTTTCCCCACCGAATCTTACGCCATGTTCGCCAATTCGCTGAAGCTGGTGGAGGAATGCGGGCTGACATGGCTGCATGTCTTCCCCTTCTCGCCGCGCAAGGGCACGCCCGCCGCGCGGATGCCGCAGGTTGCGGGCGCTGATATCCGCGCCCGCGCGGCGCTGTTGCGTGCAGCGGGTGAGGCGCGGGCGGGGGCGCATCTGGCAGCCCAGTTGGGCCAGCGCCATGCGGTGTTGATGGAAAGCCCGCGCATGGGCCGCACCGCGCAATTCGCCGAGGTGCTGTTTGACTGCGATCAGCCCGAGGGCCGGATTGTGTCCGCGCAGATCCATGGTCAGGCCGGGGGGCAGTTGCTGGCGGTAGCCGATGGTGGCCGCCTGAGTGCCGCGTAACATTCGCGGGCGCGCGCAAAACCCCTCTTGATTTCCCGGCGCTGCTGGCTTAACCCCCGGCGCAGGCCTAGGGGTATAGCTCAGTTGGTAGAGCATCGGTCTCCAAAACCGAGGGTCGTGGGTTCGAGTCCCCCTGCCCCTGCCAGGCCTTTTCCGCACCGCATGAATCAAGCGATCCGCCCGCCCGGGGGCCGGACAAACGCGATTGCTCATCGCGTTGCAAGCGCCTTTTCATGGCGCTTCCTTGCCCGGTCGATCCGTGGCATGCCTTTGCGAAAAGGCGGGGTCTGAGAAGGGGCGCGGGATTTGCAGATCATCCTCCATATCGGGGCTCACAAGACTGCCAGCACGCATCTGCAGATGGCCATGGCGCGCGGGCGCGATCTATTGCAGGGGCAGGGGGTGGCCTATTTCGGCCCTGACGAGTTGCGCCGCCGCGGGCTGGGTGTGCCGGAATACCTGAGCGCTGAGGCCGAAGATACCGCCCATGGCGAACGCATCCGCAGCGCCCTTGCCGTGCCCTGCGCCCGGCTGGTGCTGAGCGACGAGAACCTGCTGGGCAATGCCCATAATGTCGAGCTGATCCGCACCGCGCGCCTCTATGACCGTGCCGCCGCGCGGCTGACCCGGGTGGCGGCGCTGCTGCCGCCGGGGCAGGTGGTGCTGGCGCTGGGTATTCGCAACCCGGCCGGTTTTCTGGCCTCGGCCTATGCCCAGCGGCTGATGAGCGGCAAGTTGGAAAGCTATATGGACTATACGCAGGGCCTTGACCCCGCCCGCCTGCGCTGGACGGATCTGTTGGAACGCTTGCAGGCCGCGCTGCCCGGTGCCGCCTGCCATGTCTGGCGCTATGAGGATTACCCCGGCAATGCGCCTGAGGTTCTTTATACGCTGCTTGGCCCGGCGGCAAAAGCGGCCCGCCCGGGCCCCGGTGTGGCGCATCCCGGCCTTTCCCTGCGCGCGCATGGCATTCTGATGGCCGAGGCCCCGGCGCTGGCAGTGCAGGGGGAGGAGGCGATCAGGGCGCGGGTAAAGGCCCTGCGCGCGCTCTGGCCCAAAGGCGCGCAGCACCCCGGCTATCAGCCCCTTGATGACCATACCCTGCGCCGCGCCGGCGAGGCCTATGCGCTCGACTGCGCACGCATTGCGGCGCTGCCCGGGGTGTGCGCGCTTTGGATTCAGGGCGCAGGGCCGCGCGGCAAGGCTTGAATTCCTGGCCGCTTGCGGCTATCTGAGCGCGAACGGGCCCCGCCCGCAATGTTGCCCAGAGGTGCCCGATGGCCATGACCAACCCCCTGACGTTCATCCAGCAGGTCCGTGCGGAGACCGCAAAGGTCGTCTGGCCCAACCGGCGCGAAGTGACGATCAGCACCATCATGGTGCTGGTGCTGTCTACCCTGACGGCGGTTTTCTTCTTTCTGGTCGATCTGCTGATCCGTACCGGGCTGGCGGGTATTCTGGGGCTGGTGGGCTGACCCTCTGAGCGGGCCGGGCGGCGGCGGCCTGCCTGCGCGGCAAGTTTTTGTGCTTCACGCACTTGAAAAACTGCGGAATGGGCGATAAACGCAGCATCAACCTCCGACAGAATGGCGCGCACCGATTCGGTGCGCACATTTTTTGTTTGTCGGAACATCGTGGTCGGCAGTCTGGCGGACCGGCGGGAACATGAAGATAGCGGCGGGGCTTCCGCCTGGTGCGAGGTTATTACGGATGGCGATGCGCTGGTATTCGGTGAGCGTGCTCTCGAATTTCGAAAAGAAGGTCGCCGAACAGATCCGCACGGCCACGGCCGAAGCCGGGCTGGAGGACGAGATCAGCGAAGTGCTGGTGCCTACCGAAGAAGTGCTTGAAGTGCGGCGCGGCAAGAAAGTTACCAGCGAGCGGCGCTTCATGCCCGGCTATGTTCTTGTGCGCATGGAAATGAACACCCGCACCTATCACCTGATCCATTCGATCAACCGGGTGACGGGCTTTCTGGGCCAGCAGGGCAAGCCAAGCCCGATGCGTGATGAAGAGGTGAACCTGATTCTCAACCGGGTCGAGGAAGGGCAGGAAGCACCGCGCAACCTGATCCGCTTCGAAACCGGCGAGCAGGTCAAGGTCACCGACGGCCCGTTCGAGGGTTTCTCGGGCATGGTCGAGGAAGTTGACGAAGATCACAATCGCCTCAAGGTGATGGTGTCGATCTTTGGCCGGCCTACGCCGGTCGAGCTGGAATTCACTCAGGTGCAGAAAAACACCTGAGCGTTGTCCGTGGGAGGCGCGGTTGCCACCAGGCTGCCAGACCGGACCACTAAGCATGCCCCACTCGGCGGGGCGGTGACAGAAGGAGAGGCCTGATGGCCAAGAAAGTAATCGGCAGCCTGAAGCTGCAAGTGAAGGCGGGGCAGGCCAACCCCTCGCCCCCCGTCGGCCCGGCTCTGGGTCAGCGCGGGATCAACATCATGCAGTTCTGCAAGGACTTCAACGCGAAGTCGGCAGACCTGGAGCCCGGCTCGCCGGTTCCGGTGGTGATCACCTATTATCAGGACAAGTCTTTCAGCATTGACCTGAAGACCTCGCCTGCCTCGTGGTACCTGAAAAAGGCGGCCGGGCTGAAGCCGGTCGGCAAGCGCAACCGCGCCAAGGGTTCGGACAAGCCGGGCCGCACCGTCGCGGGCACCGTGACTGTCAAGCAAGTGCGCGAGATCGCCGAAGCCAAGATGAAGGATCTGAACGCCACCGATATCGAAGGCGCGATGCAGATCATTCTGGGTTCGGCCCGGTCCTGCGGTATCGAGGTTAAGGGGTAAACCATGGCCAAGCTTGGAAAACGTACCCGCGCCGCCCGCGAAGCCTTTGCCGGCAAGTCCGTCCTCACCGTTGAGGATGCACTCACCCTGATCAAGGACAACGCCAATGCGAAATTCGACGAAACCGTCGAAATCTCGCTGAACCTGGGTGTCGATCCGCGCCATGCCGACCAGATGGTCCGTGGCGTTGTGACCCTGCCGAACGGCACTGGCAAAACCGTGCGCGTGGCTGTCTTTGCCCGTGGCCCCAAAGCCGATGAAGCCAAGGCAGCCGGGGCCGATATCGTTGGCGCCGAAGACCTGATGCAGGACATCCAGTCCGGCAAGATCGAGTTCGATCGCTGCATTGCCACGCCGGACATGATGCCTCTCGTCGGCCGTCTTGGCAAGATCCTGGGCCCGCGCAACCTGATGCCGAACCCCAAGGTCGGCACCGTGACGATGGATGTGACGCAGGCCGTGAACAACGCCAAGGGCGGCGAAGTTCAGTTCAAGGTCGAAAAGGCCGGGATCATCCATGCCGGTGTCGGCAAGGCCTCGTTCAGCGCCGATGCGCTGGCGCAGAACGTCCGTGCTTTCGTGGATGCCGTGTCGCGCGCCAAGCCCGCAGGGGCGAAAGGTGCCTATATGCGCAAGGTATCCCTGTCGTCGACCATGGGCCCCGGCGTAAGCGTCGATCTGGCCTCGGCGACGGCCAACTGAGATTTGCCCGGCCTTCGGGCCGGGTGAATGGCGGGGCGGAAACGCCCTGTCCTGTCCGAGACGGCGGGTGCCCCCATGGACATTGTTCCGGACGGGCTTAATTTCCTGCCTGAGATGGGAACGAGACGAATTTGACCGGGGAACACCTCGGG
Source organism: Pararhodobacter sp. (assembly GCF_036802785.1). GTDB lineage: Bacteria > Pseudomonadota > Alphaproteobacteria > Rhodobacterales > Rhodobacteraceae > Pararhodobacter. Next base: position 10,651 of record NZ_DAIRVN010000017.1, on the reverse strand, counting down.
CGGTTTTGGCCTCGGCTCCCTCGCGGACCCGAACGCCCCGGACTATCGGGGCAAACATGAGCCGGGGGGGCAACCCCCAACCTTGGAGTAAACCTGTGGATAGAGCCCAAAAAGAGAAAGTGGTCGAGGAACTCGGCCAGATCTTCGAAAGCTCTGGCGTGGTTGTCGTTGCACACTACGCGGGTCTTACGGTTGCTGAGATGCAGGGCCTGCGCGCTAAGATGCGTGAAGCGGGCGGAGCCGTGCGCGTTGCCAAGAACAAGCTCGCCAAGATCGCCCTTGAAGGAAAGCCCTGCGCAAGCATTGCCGACCTTCTGACGGGCATGACCGTGCTTGCCTATTCCGAAGATCCCGTCGCTGCGGCGAAGGTGATCGACGAATTCGCCAAAATCAACAAGAAGATTGAAATTCTTGGTGGGGCGATGGGCAGCGCGGCGCTGACGCCGGATGGTGTGAAGGCCGTGGCATCGATGCCGTCGCGCGAGGAGCTTATTGCTTCCGTCGTGGCGTGTATCGGCGCACCTGCATCGAGCATCGCCGGGGCCATTGGCGCACCTGCTTCGAACATCGCGGGCATCCTCTCCACTCTGGAGGAGCGGGAAGCCGCTTGAGCAACCAAAGGCCCGCATGTGGACACATGTCCCATGTCGGAAACACCCTGTTAGAATGGAAACTGAAAAATGGCTGATCTTAAAGCACTTGCCGAGCAAATCGTGAACCTCACGCTGCTGCAGGCTCAGGAACTGAAAACCATCCTCAAGGATGAGTATGGCATCGAGCCCGCTGCTGGCGGCGCTGTGATGATGGCTGGCCCGGCTGCTGGCCCGGCTGAAGCCGCTGAAGAAAAGACCGAGTTCGACGTCATCCTGCTGGAAGCCGGCGCGAACAAGATCAACGTGATCAAGGAAGTCCGCGCGATCACCGGTCTGGGCCTCAAAGAAGCCAAAGACCTGGTCGAAGCCGGTGGCAAGGCCGTGAAAGAGCAAGCTCCGAAGGCCGAAGCCGAAGAGATCAAGAAGAAGCTCGAAGAAGCTGGCGCGAAAGTCGAGCTGAAGTAATTGGCAGGGTGCTGCGCACCCTGACCGCGTGACATGGCTGGGTCCGGCATTGCTCCGGGCCCGGCCAAAGCTGTTTCTGGCTGAGGTTTCGCATGCGAAACCTCGCCCAGAGGCAGTCAGGGCTCGGGAGCAGACCGGTGGGACGGTCCGCAGGAATGGAGCCCAGCACTTCTGTTTCGCAAGCGGCAGCACGTCCGAGGCCCGTCGGCACGCGCGCCCGCGAAAGATTGAAAGGTGATACCGAGCATGGCTCAGACCTACGTTGGCCAGAAACGCATCCGCCGGATGTTTGGCAAGATCCGTGAAGTCCAGGAAATGCCGAACCTCATCGAGGTTCAGAAATCGTCCTATGACCTGTTCCTGCGCTCCGGCGACAGCGACACGCCGCTGGATGGCGAGGGGCTGAAGGGCACGTTCCAGTCGGTGTTCCCCATCAAGGATTTCAACGAAACCGCCGTTCTGGAGTTCGTCAAATACGAGCTTGAGAAGCCCAAATACGATATCGACGAATGTCAGACCCGCGACATGACCTTTTCGGCGCCGCTGAAGGTCACGCTGCGGCTGATCGTGTTCGATATGGACCCCGATACCGGCAGCAAATCGGTCAAGGACATCAAGGAGCAGGAAGTGTTCATGGGCGACATGCCGCTCATGACGCCGAACGGCACCTTCATCGTCAACGGCACCGAACGTGTGGTGGTCAGCCAGATGCACCGCTCCCCCGGCGTGTTCTTTGACCATGACAAGGGCAAGACCCATTCCTCGGGCAAGCTTCTGTTCCAGTGCCGCATCATTCCCTATCGCGGTTCCTGGCTTGATTTCGAATTTGATCCCAAGGATCTGGTTTTCGCGCGCATCGACCGTCGCCGCAAACTGCCGGTGACGACCCTGCTTTATGCCCTTGGCATGAATCAGGAATCGATCATGAATGCCTATTACGACACCGTCACCTACCGGCTGGAAAAGGGGCGCGGCTGGGTCACGCGCTTCTTCCCCGAGCGTGTGCGCGGCACCCGTCCGACCATGGATCTGGTCGATGCCGCGACCGGCGAGGTTATCCTTGAGGCGGGCGACAAGGCCACGCCGCGGATGGTCAAGAAGTGGATCGACGAGGGCAAGGTCACCGAACTGCTGGTCCCGTTCGAGAATATCGTGGGCCGCTTCGTGGCGCGCGACATCATCAACGAGGAAAACGGCGAGATCTGGGTTGAGTCCGGCGATGAGCTGACCTGGGATCTGGACAAGGACGGCGAAGTCAAGGGCGGCTCGCTGAAAGTGCTTCTGGATCAGGGCATTACCGAACTGCCGGTGCTGGATATCGACAACGTCAATGTCGGCCCCTACATTCGCAACACGATGGCCGCTGACAAGGTGTGGAACCGTGAAGGCGCGCTGATGGAAATCTATCGCGTCATGCGCCCGGGTGAGCCCCCCACCTTTGACGCCGCCGCTTCGCTGTTTGACACGCTGTTCTTTGACAGCGAGCGCTACGACCTTTCGGCCGTGGGTCGCGTCAAGATGAACATGCGCCTCAATCTGGATGCGCCTGACACCCAGCGGACGCTGCGCAGCGATGACATCATCGCCTGTATCAAGGCGCTGGTCGATCTGCGTGATGGTCGCGGCGAGATCGACGATATCGACCACCTCGGCAACCGCCGGGTGCGCTCGGTCGGCGAGCTGATGGAAAACCAGTATCGTCTGGGCCTGCTGCGCATGGAACGTGCAATCCGTGAGCGGATGTCTTCGGTGGAAATCGACACCGTGATGCCGCAGGATCTGATCAACGCCAAACCGGCAGCGGCGGCGGTGCGTGAATTCTTCGGTTCAAGCCAGCTGTCGCAGTTCATGGACCAGACCAACCCGCTGTCCGAGGTGACGCACAAGCGCCGCCTTTCGGCGCTGGGGCCTGGCGGTCTGACGCGTGAGCGTGCGGGCTTTGAGGTGCGGGACGTTCACCCCACCCACTACGGCCGCATGTGCCCGATTGAAACGCCGGAGGGCCAGAACATCGGCCTGATCAACTCGCTGGCCACCTATGCCCGCGTGAACAAATACGGCTTCATCGAAACGCCCTACCGCAAGGTGATCGACGGGCAGGTCACCGATGAGGTGATCTATCTCAGCGCGACCGAAGAGCAGCGCCATGTCATCGCACAGGCGAACGCGACCCTTGATGAAGAGGGCCGCTTCGTGAACGATCTGGTTTCGACCCGCAGGTCGGGCGATTTCGTTCTGTCCCCGCGCGATGTCATCGACCTGATCGACGTGTCTCCCAAACAGCTGGTGTCGGTCGCGGCCTCGCTCATTCCCTTCCTTGAGAATGATGACGCCAACCGCGCGCTGATGGGTTCGAACATGATGCGTCAGGCGGTGCCGCTGCTGCAAAGCGATGCGCCGCTGGTGGGCACCGGGATTGAGGGGATTGTCGCGCGCGATTCGGGCGCGGCGATCATGGCGCGCCGCGCCGGGATCATCGACCAGGTCGATGCCCAGCGTATCGTTGTGCGTGCAACCGAGATGCTGGAACCGGGCGAGCCGGGGGTGGATATCTACCGCCTGCGCAAGTTCAAGCGCTCCAACCAGTCGTCCTGCATCAACCAGCGCCCGCTGGTGAAGGTGGGTGACACCGTTGAGCGCGATCAGGTTGTGGCGGATGGCCCCTGCACCGACATGGGTGAACTGGCCGTCGGCCGGAACATCACCGTCGCCTTCATGCCGTGGAATGGCTACAACTACGAAGACTCTATCCTGATCTCCGAGCGCATCCTGAAGGATGACGTCTTCACCTCGATCCATATCGAGGAATATGAAGTGGCCGCCCGCGACACCAAGCTGGGGCCGGAAGAGATTACCCGCGACATTCCCAACGTCGGTGAGGAAGCCCTGCGCAACCTCGACGAGGCCGGGATCGTCTATATCGGGGCTGAAGTGCAGGCGGGCGACATTCTGGTGGGCAAGATCACGCCCAAGGGTGAAAGCCCGATGACGCCGGAAGAAAAGCTGCTGCGCGCCATCTTCGGTGAGAAGGCCTCGGACGTGCGCGATACCTCGCTGCGTCTGCCGCCCGGTGCTTATGGCACCGTGGTGGAAGTGCGGGTGTTCAACCGTCATGGTGTGGACAAGGACGAGCGCGCGCTTCAGATCGAGCGGGAAGAGATCGAACGTCTGTCGCGCGACCGCGACGATGAGCTGGCGATCCTTGAGCGCAACATCTACGCCCGTCTGCGGCAACTGATCCTCGGCAAGACCGCGGTGAAGGGGCCCAAGGGCGTGCGCCCGAACTCGGAAATCAACGAGGAACTGCTGGAATCGCTGAGCCGCGGCCAGTGGTGGCAGCTGGCGCTGGGTGACGAGGCCGGTGCGCAGGAAGTGGAGGCGCTGAACGCCCTCTATGACCAGCAGAAACGCGCGCTGAACCACCGCTTTGAGGACAAGGTCGAAAAGGTGCGTCGTGGTGACGATCTGCCGCCGGGCGTGATGAAGATGGTCAAGGTCTTCCTTGCCATCAAGCGCAAGCTGCAACCCGGCGACAAGATGGCCGGGCGTCACGGCAACAAGGGCGTCATCTCCAAGGTGGTCCCGGTCGAGGATATGCCTTTCCTCGCCGACGGCACGACGGTCGACATGGTGCTCAACCCGCTGGGCGTGCCCTCGCGGATGAACGTCGGTCAGATCCTTGAAACCCATATGGGTTGGGCGCTGCGTGGCCTTGGTGTGCAGATTGACGAAGCGTTGCAGGAATACCGGCGCTCGGGCGATCTGACCCCTGTGCACGAGAAGCTGCGCCTCGGCTATGGCGACGAGGTCTATGATGCCGCGTTCACCAGCATGAGCGAGGAAGACCTGATCGAGGCGGCGGGTGCCGTTACCGGCGGTGTGCCGATCGGTACGCCGGTCTTTGACGGGGCGAAGGAAGCCGATGTCAACGACGCGCTGGTGCGGGCGGGCTTTGACATGTCCGGCCAGTCGGTTGTCTTTGACGGGCGCTCGGGCGAGCAGTTCGCGCGGTCGGTGACAGTGGGTGTGAAATACATGCTCAAGCTGCACCACCTCGTCGATGACAAGCTGCACGCGCGTTCCACCGGGCCTTACAGCCTGGTCACCCAGCAACCGCTGGGCGGCAAGGCGCAGTTCGGTGGCCAGCGTCTGGGTGAGATGGAGGTCTGGGCCCTTGAGGCTTATGGCGCCGCCTATACCCTGCAGGAGATGCTGACCGTGAAGTCGGATGACGTGGCGGGCCGGACCAAGGTCTATGAAAGCATCGTCAAGGGCGAGGACAATTTCGAGGCCGGTGTGCCCGAATCCTTCAACGTTCTGGTGAAGGAAGTCCGCGGCCTTGGTCTGAACATGGAACTCCTGGATTCGGAAGAGGAAGGCTGACCAAGGGGTATGGGGCTTTCCACAAAGCCCTTGAAGGCCCTTGAAAAAGGGCCTTCCCCCGCCTCTCCCCGAACGCTTGCAAGGATTTGAAGATGAACCAGGAACTGACCACCAACCCGTTCAACCCGATCGCGGCGCCCAAGGCGTTTGACGAGATCCGCGTTTCGCTGGCCTCGCCCGAGCGGATTCTCAGCTGGTCCTTCGGCGAGATCAAGAAGCCGGAAACCATCAACTATCGGACCTTCAAGCCCGAGCGTGACGGGCTGTTCTGCGCCCGTATCTTCGGGCCGATCAAGGATTACGAGTGCCTGTGCGGCAAGTACAAGCGCATGAAGTATCGTGGCGTCGTCTGCGAGAAATGTGGTGTCGAGGTGACGCTGCAGAAGGTCCGGCGCGAGCGCATGGGCCATATCGAACTGGCCGCGCCCGTGGCCCACATCTGGTTCCTCAAGTCGCTGCCGTCGCGCATCGGCCTGATGCTGGACATGACGCTGCGCGATCTTGAGCGGGTTCTCTATTTCGAGAACTATGTCGTGATCGAGCCTGGCCTGACCGAGCTGCACTATGGCCAGCTGATGACCGAGGAAGAGTTCCTCGATGCGCAGGACACCTATGGCGCTGACGCTTTCACCGCCAATATCGGTGCCGAAGCGATCCGCGAAATGCTGGCCAATATCGACCTGCAGGCGACTGCTGATCAGCTGCGCGAAGAGCTGAAGGAAGCCACCGGGGAACTGAAGCCGAAGAAGATCATCAAGCGGCTGAAGGTTGTCGAAAGCTTCCTGGAATCGGGCAACCGCCCTGAATGGATGGTGCTGACCGTTCTGCCGGTTATCCCGCCCGAGCTGCGCCCACTGGTGCCGCTGGATGGTGGCCGTTTTGCCACCTCGGACCTCAACGATCTGTATCGCCGGGTCATCAACCGCAACAACCGCCTCAAGCGGCTGATCGAGCTGCGCGCGCCCGATATCATCGTGCGCAACGAGAAACGCATGCTGCAGGAATCGGTCGATGCGCTGTTTGACAACGGCCGTCGTGGCCGGGTGATCACGGGCAACAACAAGCGCCCGCTGAAATCGCTGTCCGACATGCTCAAGGGCAAGCAGGGCCGGTTCCGTCAGAACCTTCTCGGCAAGCGCGTCGACTTTTCGGGCCGTTCGGTGATTGTGACCGGGCCGGAACTGAAGCTGCACCAGTGCGGCCTGCCCAAGAAGATGGCGCTGGAGCTGTTCAAGCCTTTCATCTACTCGCGGCTTGAGGCCAAGGGCCTTTCCTCGACGGTGAAACAGGCCAAGAAACTGGTCGAAAAAGAGCGCCCCGAGGTCTGGGATATTCTGGACGAGGTCATCCGCGAGCACCCGGTTCTGCTGAACCGCGCGCCCACGCTGCACCGTCTGGGCATTCAGGCATTCGAGCCGATCCTGATCGAGGGCAAGGCGATCCAGCTTCATCCGCTGGTCTGCTCGGCCTTCAACGCCGACTTTGACGGCGACCAGATGGCCGTGCACGTTCCCCTCTCGCTGGAAGCCCAGCTTGAGGCGCGTGTGCTGATGATGTCCACCAACAACGTCCTCAGCCCCGCGAACGGCTCGCCGATCATCGTTCCGTCGCAGGATATGGTGCTGGGGCTGTACTATGTCACCATGCAGCGCGAAGGCATGACCGGCGAGGGCATGATCTTCTCGGATATCGACGAGGTCGAACATGCGCTGGCTGCGGGCGAAGTGCATCTGCATGCGCGGGTTCAGGCGCGTATTGCCCAGATCGACGAGCACGGCAACGAGGTGATGAAGCGCTATGAAACCACGCCGGGCCGCCTGCGGCTGGGCGCGCTTTTGCCGCTGAACGCCAAGGCACCGTTCGAGCTGGTCAACCGGCTGCTGCGCAAGAAGGACGTCCAGAACGTCATCGACAATGTCTACCGCTACTGCGGTCAGAAAGAATCGGTCATTTTCTGCGACCAGATCATGGGTCTGGGTTTCCGTGAGGCCTTCAAGGCCGGCATCTCGTTCGGCAAGGACGACATGCTCATCCCGGATTCCAAGTGGGTCACGGTCAACGAGACGCGCGATCAGGTGAAGGAATTCGAGCAGCAGTATCTTGATGGTCTGATCACCCAGGGTGAGAAGTACAACAAGGTGGTCGATGCCTGGTCGAAATGTTCGGACGCCGTGGCGAGTGCCATGATGAACGAAATCTCGGCTGTGCGTCACGACGCCGAGGGCCGCGAACTTGAGCCAAACTCGGTCTATATGATGTCGCATTCGGGCGCGCGGGGTTCGCCTGCCCAGATGAAACAGCTGGGCGGGATGCGCGGTCTGATGGCCAAGCCTTCGGGCGAGATCATCGAGACGCCGATCATCTCGAACTTCAAGGAAGGCCTGACCGTGCTGGAGTACTTCAACTCCACCCACGGTGCGCGTAAGGGTCTGGCAGATACCGCGCTGAAAACCGCCAACTCGGGTTATCTGACCCGCCGTCTGGTGGATGTGGCACAGGACTGCATCGTCCGTTCGGACGATTGCGGCACCGACCGCTACATCACGGCTTCGGCTGCGGTGAACGATGGCGAGGTTGTCTCCAGCCTGGCAGAGCGCATTCTGGGCCGTGTCGTGGCCGAGGATGTCATCCATCCGGCAACGGGTGAACTGGTCATGGCGCGCAACGCGCTGATCGACGAGCGCGATGCGGACCGGATCGAAGCCTCGGGCATTCCGTCGATCAAGATCCGCTCGCCGCTGACCTGTGAGGCCGAAGAGGGTGTCTGCGCCCGCTGCTACGGGCGTGACCTTGCACGCGGCACGCTGGTCAACAAGGGCGAGGCCGTGGGCATCATTGCCGCGCAGTCGATCGGCGAGCCTGGCACCCAGCTGACCATGCGGACCTTCCACATCGGCGGGATCGCCCAGGGCGGCAGCCAGTCGTTCCAGGAGGCCGGGCAGACCGGCTCGATCGAGTTCCGCAATACCAACGTGCTGGAAAACGCCTCGGACGACTTGATCGTCATGGGTCGCTCGATGCAGATCGCCATCATCGACGAGAATGGTATTGAGCGGGCCAGCCACAAGCTGACCTACGGTACCAAGTTGTTCGTGCGTGAGGGGATGCAGGTCAAGCGCGGTGACAAGCTCTACGAATGGGACCCCTATACCCTGCCGATCATCGCCGAGAAGGCGGGTAAGGCGAAATTCGTGGATCTGGTCGCAGGTCTGTCGGTGCGTGACGAGACCGATGATGCCACCGGCATGACCCAGAAGATCGTGACCGACTGGCGCTCGGTGCCCAAGGGCGGTGATCTCAAGCCAGAGATCATCATCATGGACGCCGAAACCGGTGAGCCCATGCGCAACGAAGCGGGCAACCCTGTCATCTATCAGATGTCGGTTGATGCTGTTCTGTCGATCGAAGACGGGCAGGAGATCCGGCAGGGTGATGTGGTTGCGCGTATTCCGCGTGAAGGCGCCAAGACCAAGGACATCACCGGGGGTCTTCCCCGCGTGGCGGAACTGTTCGAGGCCCGCCGGCCCAAGGACCACGCCATCATCTGCGAAATCGACGGCTATGTGCGCTTCGGCAAAGACTACAAGAACAAGCGCCGCATCTCTATCGAGCCCGTGGATGAAAGCCTTGAAACGGTCGAATACATGGTGCCGAAGGGCAAGCACATCCCGGTGCAGGAGGGCGATTTCGTCCAGCGCGGCGATTACATCATGGACGGCAACCCCGCGCCGCATGACATCCTGCGCATTCTGGGGATCGAGGCGCTGGCGAACTACCTCATCGACGAGGTGCAGGACGTCTATCGCCTGCAGGGCGTGAAGATCAACGATAAGCATATCGAAGTGATCGTGCGTCAGATGCTGCAGAAGCTTGAGATCCTGGACAGCGGGGAAACCACGCTGCTCAAGGGCGAAAACGTCGACAAGTTCGAGTTCGACGAGATGAACGACAAGGCGCTGGCCATGGGCCTGCGTCCGGCGCGCGGCGAGCCGATCCTGCTGGGGATCACCAAGGCCAGCCTGCAGACCCGCTCCTTCATCTCGGCGGCTTCGTTCCAGGAGACGACGCGCGTGCTGACCGAAGCTGCGGTTCAGGGCAAGCGTGACAAGCTTGTCGGGCTGAAGGAGAACGTCATCGTCGGGCGTCTGATCCCGGCAGGGACGGGCGGTGTTGCCACCGCGACGAAGAAGATCGCCACGGACCGTGACCAGACGGTCATTGACGCCCGCCGGGCCGAGGCAGAGGCCGCAGCGGCCCTTGCCGCGCCTCAGGTCGAGGTTGATGTGACCCTCAACAGCGGCGACAGCACCGAGGCGTAACGCCCCGGCCGCATAGGCACCGTGGCGCAAGCCGCGATGCCGCCTGCAAGAACCAGACCCCCGGCAGTTTCTGCCGGGGGTCTTTCTTTGGCTTCCCTTTCCCGCGCGCATGCGCCAACCTGCCCGGTGGGAGGGGCGCTGCCCGATACCGTCAGGCCACGCGTTCTGCCCTTGCGCAAGGGGCAGGGGCGCTGTGCCCTGCGGCCGGGCCGGGCCGGGCACATTCCCATACCCCGCTCCTGCCTTCCGGGATCGCTGCATAGGACGTTTCATGCTGACCGATAACGCGCGCGGCGCCTTGATGATGATGGGCGCCATGGCTGCCTTTGTGATCAATGACGCGCTGATGAAGCTGGTGTCGGCTGAACTGCCCTTGTTTCAGGCGATGTTCCTGCGCGGGGTGCTGACGACGCTGGTGTTCTTTGTCATCACCCGGCGGCTTGGTGCGCTGCGCCATACGCTTGGGCGGCGCGACCGGGTGCTGATCGTGCTCAGGGTGCTTGCCGAAGCGGGCTCGGCCTATTTCTTTCTTACGGCGCTGTTCAACATGCCGCTGGCCAATGTGACCGCCATCCTGCAGGCCCTGCCGCTGACCATCACGCTGGCAGGCGCCCTGTTCCTGCGGGAGCCGGTGGGCTGGCGGCGGCTTCTGGCGATCATGGTGGGTTTCGTCGGTGTGCTGCTGATTGTGCGGCCGGATGCCGATGGTTTCGACCATTACGCCCTCATGGCGCTGCTGGCTGTGGCCTGTGTGACGGTGCGTGACCTTGTCACCCGGCGCATGTCGCGCTCGGTTCCGTCCATGACGGTGGCGCTGGCGACAGCGGGCGGGGTGACGGTCTTCGCCCTTGTCGGCGCGGTGTCCGAGGGGTGGGTGATGCCTTCGGGCGG
>NZ_DAIRVN010000016.1:0-71726 GCF_036802785.1 Pararhodobacter sp. | reverse complement strand
CCTCTTGGCTGCGCCAATTCACCCCCCAGCGTATTTTTGGCAAGATGAAGGGGCGGGTCCGGTGCCCCTTTCCTTTGCGGGAAGGGTGCTGTGTCAGAGGAACGAGCGGATCGTGCCGATGGCGCCATCGAGCGCTGTGCCTTCTTCGTCTTTCAGTGCCGCTTCGCGCAGGCGGCGGGTCCAGTCGGCGGCATCCGCGCGCCCGGCGACGAGCGCGGCGCCCTCAAGCGCGCGGCCGAATTTTGACAGGCCACGGGCATGGGTGTCTGAATAGCCTTTGACAAGCCGTTGCAGGCGCAGGGTTTCCACGCCGAAGGCATAATCGGCCCGGGCATGCGCCATCGCCGTTTGCAGCCAATGCTCCAGATGCGCGGTTTCGACGGCATGGCGCAATGTGCGCCGCCGCCAGCCCTTCAGCCCGCCAAGCAGGTAAAGTTGCAGGAAATGGCGCAGGCTGTCCGAACGCAGCCGCCGCCCCTTGTTCACCCGCCGGTCGATCCAGCCCATCAGGCGCGGCCGTGCCTCGGTCCAGCGGCCAAGGCGGGCGGGGAACAGCGAGACCACCTCGACGGCGCGGGGATGGGTGTATTCGGTCAGCTGCAGGATGCGCGTGTCATTCACCCCCATCTCGGCGCGGATGCGCCGGAAGCGGGCGGGGCGGGTCTTGCGGTCGGCGACGCGGATCATGTCATCATAGGCCATCGCATTGGCGATGTATTTTGCGGCCTCGATGGTGAGTTCATGGCCCTTTTCAGCGCTGTCCAGCGCCAGCACCTGTTCCAGCCGGTTCAGGTAGTCGCTTCCATAGGCGATGTCCTGAAAATCGACGACCTTACGCAGCCCGGCCAGTGCCATAGAACGGGCCGCTTCGGGCAGGGCGGCGGCGCGGGATTCGAGGGCTTCCCAGTCGCGGGCCAGCGTTTCCGGCGAGAGCGGCGCGGGAAGCGGGGCGGGCGCGGTGGCCTCTGGCAGGGCGGCAGGCAGGCCCGTGCCGCGCGCGGCCTCATAGCCCTGCGTGAAGGCCCTCAGCGAGGCTTCCACACCCCGGCCTGAGGCGCGGATCGCCTCCTCAAAGCTTTCGCGCGGGAAGGGCAGCGCGCCGGAACCCGCCAGCGCACCAAAGAGCGAGGATGAGATGACCGAGCCTGCGCCCACCGCCATCGCCTCCATGTCGAACATGATCAGCTGTTGCGCGGCCACTTCGGCGGCGCGTTCAACCTCATCGGCATTGGCGATTCCGTCGCCCGGCGCCATCTTTTCGCTGACCGCCAGCGAGCGGTGGGTGGAGGCGATCAGCGTGGTGCGGTCGGGCGTGACAAACCCGCGCAGGATGGCGCGCCCGGCCTCCATCATCTCGGCGGCGATCAGGATATCGACATCGCCCGCAGCGGGGGCCAGCGAGAAGACCGGCACGCCGCCCGCCATCGGCGCCATTTCCAGATAATAGATCGTCGCGCCCGTGCGCTGCGCCACCCCGGCGACCGAGGTGGCCTGCACCGCATAGCCATTGGCCCGCGCCACCGATTCGATCCAGCCGGACAGCACGCCGCCGCCCTGGCCGCCCACGGCCATGACCGCCAGCTTGATGATCGTATCCATCCGCGCGTCGCGCTTGCGGGGGTCAAGCCCCTGAACATGCTCGTTCATTCTGCTGCCACCCCGTGAATTGCGTCAAACGACAGGCGTTTGCGGTCGCGCCGCGCCTGCAGCCAATGGATGATGCCCTGCCGCCAGCGATTCATCCGTTGCTCAAGGCCTGAGGGGTTGTGCACCACCCGCGCCTCATAGAACGAGGGGCAGAGCACGGCGGCATCGGCGACCTCGCCGCAGTTGCCGCAACCCACGCAGGTCTGGTCGATGCTGGCGACGGGGTCATCGCGCAGCGGGTCATCAAGGCGCTTCAGGCTCAAGGACGGACAGCCGGACAGACGGATGCAGGCGTGATCGCCGGTGCAGATATCCTCATCCACGCCAAAGCGCGGCTTTTCCACCCGGCGGCCTTCCTTGATGGCCTTGGCCACCAGCGGCTTCTCGCGGCGTTGCTTGTTGAGCATGCATTCCGACGAGGCCACGATCACCTTGGGCCCCTTGTAATCCGTCGTCAGCGCCTCGTGCAGCGTGTCGCGCATGCGTTTGACATCATAGGTGCGGTCGATCTGGCGCACCCATTCGACGCCCACGCCGCGCAGGGCCTTTTCAATCGGATTGCCGGTGGATTTGGTGTCATTATTCGCGCGCGAGGACAGGATATCCTGCCCGCCGGTGGCCGCCGAATAGTAGTTGTCGACGATGACCACCACGCTGTCGGCCTTGTTGAACACCATGTTGCCGATGGAGGAGGACAACCCGTTGTGCCAGAACCCCCCGTCACCGATCACCGCGATCGCGCGCCGCTCACCCCCGCCGTCAAACGCCCCGTTCGAGGCCGGGCCGAGGCCGTAACCCATGGTGGCGCCGCCGATATTGAACGGCGGCAGCGAGGCGAAGAGGTGGCAGCCGATATCGGCGGAAATCTGGTGCTCGCCCAGTTCCTCCTGCACCAGCTTCATGGCGGCAAAGATGGGGCGTTCCGGGCAGCCGGTGCAGAAACCGGGCGGGCGGATGGGGACGGTTTTCGACAGGTCCGGAATGACCAGCGCGGGCGCGTTGGGGGCGCGGACCTGTGCGGGCAGGTATTGGGGGGCTGCCTTGCGCAGGAAACCCTCAATCCCGTCGAGCATGATCTGGCCGGTGTATTCGCCCGCCATGGGGAACACATCCTTGCCGTGCAGCTTGGTGGTGCTGGCGGCGCGGAACATCAGGCTGCCGAGTTGCTGCTCGATGAACTCGGGCTGCCCCTCTTCCACCACCAGAACGGCATCCTTGCCTGCGCAGAACTCGGAAAACTCTTCGGTGACAATGGGATAGGTGACGTTCAGGCAATAGATCGGCACCTCGGTCTTGCCGTGGATATCGGCCAGCCCCAGCCGCTGCAAGGCGCGGATCACGCCGTTATACATGCCGCCCTGACAGACAATGCCGATGGGCGCTTTCTCTGGCCCGAAAACCTCGTTCAGGCCATGTTCGCGGATGTATTTCATCGCGGCGGGCCAGCGGTTGTTGATCTTGTCATGCTCCTGCAAGTAGCTCATCGGCGGCAGGACGATGCGCGAGACATCGCGGCGCGGGTTTGACAGGGCCTCGCGCACCGTCAACGGCGGGCGCTTGTTGGCGCGGGTCTGGAACTGGCCGGTGACGTGGCAGGAGCGGATGCGCACCATCAGCATCACCGGCGTGTTCGAGGCCTCGGACAGCTCAAACCCCTGTTCCACCGCCTTGACGATGCAGGGCAGGTTGGGGCGCGGGTCCAGCATCCAGAACTGCGATTTCATCGCAAAAGCATGGCTGCGCTCCTGCATGATCGAGGAGCCTTCGCCGTAATCCTCGCCCACGATGACCAGCGCGCCGCCCGTCACGCCGGACGACGCAAGGTTCGCCAGCGCGTCAGACGCCACATTGACACCCACCGGCCCCTTGAACGTCACTGCCCCGCGGATGGGATAATGGACCGAAGCCGCCAGCATCGCCGCCGCCGCAGCCTCTGACGCATTCGCCTCGAACCGCACACCCAGTTCGCCCAGTATTTCCTCGGCATCGGCCAGCACATCCATCAGATGGCTGATCGGCGCGCCCTGATAGCCGCCGACATAGCCCACGCCGCATTCCAGCAATGCCTTGGTGATGGCCAGAATGCCCTCGCCGGTAAAGGTTTCCCCATCGCCCAGCTTGAGGTGCTCAACTTCCTTCTTGAAGGATCTTTCGGCCATGGTGTCTTCCGTTTCTCAGAAATCGTGTTTGCGGATGTTGCCGAGGATGGTTTGCAGCGTGCGCACGAAGGCGCGCTTTTCCTCGTCATCGATCCCCTGGAACATCTGCGCATAGGTTTCCGACATATGCGGCCAGAGGCGGTCAAACGCGGCGCGGCCCTCAGGGGTGATATGAATGCGCGTGGCGCGGCTGTCGTTGAGGTCCGGCATGCGGCGCACCAGCCCCTCATTCGCCAGCGCATCCAGTGCGCGGCTCAGCGTTGATTGCTCGGTCACCGCATAGACCGCCAGTTGCCGGATCTGGATGCCGTCGATCACCGACAACACCGCCAGCGCGCGCATCTTCGGCGTGGTCAGGCCAAGGGCTGCCATCTCGGCGCGCAGAGAATTGTTGTAGCGGCCCATGATGCGGTTCATCAGATAGGGCGCGAAATTGTTCAGGCCGATCTCGCCCAGACGGGGCGGGCCGGTCTCGGTATGCGGCGAGAGGTCATTCATGCGCCCAGCCCCTTCGCCGCCAGAAAGCCCGAACCGCCGCCAAGGCCGGGGCCGGGATGGGTGGAGGCACCGATATGGATGAGGCCGCGCACTTTCATCCCGCCCTTGCCCGACTGCGGGAAAGGCCGCCAGAGGAAGAACTGATCGATCGAGCAGGCCCCGCCATAGGGGTCACCGCCGACAAGGTTCACGTTCATCGCCGCCAGATCGGCAGGGGAATAGGCGCGCCGGGCCAGTTTGATGGCGCTGAAATCCTTGATATGGCGGGCAAGAATGGCCTCGATCCGGTCGGCGAAAGCCTCACGCGTGGCCTCATCCCATTCGCGGCCCGTGATCTCACCTGCCGCATCGCCCTTGATCACGCGCGGCGCATCGGGGATTTGCAGCCAGAGCACCGCCTTGCCCTCGGGCGCGCGCGTCGGGTCAAGCCGGTGGGGTTGGCCCACGCAGATGGTTGGCGTTTCGGGGAACATGCCGCGCTCGGCCTCGTTGGCCGATTTCGACACCGAATCGATGCTGTCCGCCAGATGGATCAGCGCCACATCGTCCAGCCCCGGGGTCAGCCATTCGGGCTGCCTGTCGAGCGCGAAATGCAGCTGGAAATTGCCGCGCCCGTGGCGGTAGGTCTGCGCGGCGGCTTTGTCGTCAGGCAGGTGCAGATGGTCCAGCAGGCGGCCAAAAAGCTGGCCCGGCGCGACCGAGGCCAGCACCGAACCCGCCATGATCTCTTCGCCCGTGGTCAGCCGCACGCCGGTGACCTTGCCATCCTCGACCAGAATACGCTCGACATCGGCATTGGTGCGGATCTCGCCGCCCTTCTCGGTGATCAGCGAAGCAAATGCCCCCACCGCCGCCGCCGATCCGCCCTTGACCACCGGCGCGCCCGCAGCCTCCAAAGCAAAGGCAATCACCTTGCCCATCTGGCCTGAATAGGTGCTTTCCGGCGTCAGGCCGGTGTGCAGGGTCCAGGGCGCCCAGAGCGCTTGCACCAGCGGCGATTGATAGGTGGTTTCCAGCCAGCCCCGCGCCGGGGTCAGGGCTGATCCGAACCACGCCGCCAGCCCCTGAAGGCCGCGCTTGCGCGCTTGCCCGAAGACCAGTTTCAGCGTGGGCCATGACCAGAGCTTGCCGCCCAGAAGGCCAAAGAGAAACGGCGCGTCCGCCTCGATACCGCCGACATCACGCGCGTGCCAGTCACCGTCGCCCGCAGCCAAGGCATTGAACGCGGCCACATTCGCGGCGCGGTCGGTTTCCAGCACCAGCGCCGCGCCGTCAGAGCGAAGCACGGCGGTGGGGTGCTTCGTGTGACAGAATTCCAGCCCATGCCGCGCCAGATCGGCGCCCAGTTCCGCATGGGCCGGAGATGTCAGGAACAGAACAAAGGTGGCGGCCATCACGTCATGGCGAAAGCCGGGCAGGGTGCATTCCTCGGTGCGCATGCAGCCGCCGGCGACGGCCTCGCGCTCCAGCACCAACACCCGCTTGCCCTTGCGCGCCAGCATCGCTGCCGCAACAAGGGCGTTGATGCCCGACCCGATGATGAGGTGATCGACCGCCATTTTGCTCAGCCCTTCGGCACCAGCGCCAGCGCCCGGATGGGGGAGCCGGTGCCGTTCTCGATCTTCAGCGGCGCCGCGATCAGGATCGCGCCCTTGGCGGGCAGCTTGTCCAGATTGGCCAGCGACGCCAGCCCGAAGCAGTTGTCGCGGTGCAGGAAGTTATGCGCCGGATAGGGCGGGTTCATGCCGCCAGCCGCGCCCGCATCGGTGCCGATGCACTGCGTGCCCCAGCCGACGATGCCTTTGCTGAGCAGATATTCCACCGCCTCGGGCGTCGGCCCGGGGGAGTGCGGGCCGTTTTCATCGGCATTGAGGAAGCTGTCCTGACTGTCGGCGCGTTTGTCCCAGTCGGTGCGCATCACCACCCATTCACCCTTCTGGATCGCGCCATGCTCGGCTTCCCATGCCTTGATATGCTCGGGCGTCAGCAGGAAATCGGCGTCTGCTTCGGCCTCTTTCGAGAAATCGAGAACATTGACCGGGGCGACCACGCGCTGGATCTTCAGCTTGTCGGTATAACCGTCGGCATGGTCCTTTCCGGTGATCCAGTGGTGCGGCGCGTCGAAATGGGTGCCGGTATGCTCACCCAGCACCATCCAGTTCCAGGCAAAGAACGGGCCGTCCTTGTCGTATTCCGAGATCTTGTGAATTTCGACCTTTGGGGTGTTCTTGGCAAAATCAGGCGGCAGTTGCAGGATCGGCGTGTTCGGGCCGAGGGTTCCGGTGCAATCCACCACCTCGACATCCCCGCTGAGCAGCGCTGCGCCGAGGGACTGAAGGGTCTGGGCTGAAGTCATCACAAGTCTCCCTGAAGTTGATGCCACGCCGGGCAGTCCCGACGAACATTTTGAGCCTGAAATTATGCTGGACAGGTTTGAATGTATATGCAAGTAATTTTTTCAACAGGGAGACGCAACAATGAATCAAAGCGTCGATGCGGTGATCATAGGGGCGGGGCACAACAGCCTCGCCTGTGCGCTTCATCTGGCAGCAAAGGGCTGGTCGGTCGCCGTTTTTGAGCAAGCCGGTGAAGCGGGCGGCGCGGTGCGCACCGGCGCATACACACTTCCCGGCTTTCGCCATGACTGGGCGGCGATGAACTTGTCGCTTTTCGCCGGATCGGCGTTTTTTAAGGCATATGGCGATTCGCTGAGCGCGCGCGGGCTGGAATTTGTGCCGGTCAGCAAGCCCTTCGCCAGCGCCTTTCCGGATGGCAGGTGGCTGGGTGTCTGCACGGATGCTGAGGCCACCACAGCGCGCATCCGCGCCTTCTCAGCCACAGATGCCGAAACATGGAACCGGCTGCTGGCCGCGTTCCCCGGTGAGGCCGAGCAGATCTTCGCGCTGCTGGGTAGTCCCATGCGAAATCATGCATTGGCCGGGTTCCTGTTCCGCCTCTGGCGCAAGCGGGGCGTTGGTGGCGCGCTGGATCTGGGCCGCTTTTTGCTGCAGACGCCGCGTGACTGGCTGGGTCAGACCTTTGAATCGGCCCATCTGCAAGCCATGCTTGGCGCCTGGGGCCTGCATCTGGATTTCGCCCCCGATATCGCGGGCGGCGCGCTGTTTCCGTATTTGGAAGCGATGGCCGGGCAGAGCTTTGGCATGATCATCGGCAAGGGCGGGGCGGATACGATCATCCGCGCCATGCAGGCTGAGGTGGAGGCGCGCGGCGGCACCGTGGAATGCAACGCCCCGGTGGCGCGCATCCTGCACGATGGCGGGCAGGCGACGGGCGTTGAGCTGGCGGATGGTCGCCGGATCACCGCGCGCAAGGCCGTGATCGCCAATGTTGCGCCCAGAGCGCTTGTGCGGCTGACCGGCGGCACCGGCAACGCAGGTTTTGACAGTGCCATGACCGGCTTTGACCATGCGCCGGGCACCATGATGATCCACCTCGCGCTTGACAGCCTGCCGGACTGGGCGGCGGGGGAAGAACTGAAAAGCTTCGCCTATGTCCATCTCGCCCCCTCGTTGGACCAGATGGCGCGCACCTATGCGCAGGCGAAAGCCGGGCTTTTGCCCGATGAGCCGGTGATCGTGGCGGGCCAGCCCACGGTCGTTGACCCCTCGCGCGCGCCGGAGGGCAAGCATGTGCTCTGGTTGCAGGTCCGCATGGTGCCGGGCGTGATCAAGGGCGATGCGGGCGGCACCATCACCGCGACCGACTGGGCCGGGGCCACCGCGCCCATGGCGGAACGCGCGCTCGATATTCTGGAACGCTACGCGCCGGATACGAGGGCAAAGATCCTTGGCCAGCGCATCGTCCCGCCCTCAGAGCTGGAAGCCGAGAACCCCAACCTTGTGGGTGGCGATCAGGTCTGTGGCAGCCACCATCTGGCGCAGAACTTCCTGTTCCGCCCGGCGCGTGGCCATGCCGACGGCTCCACCCCCATCGGCAAGCTGCACCTGACCGGCGCCGCCGTCTGGCCCGGCGCGGGCACCGGGGCAGGGGCCGGATACCATCTCGCCCGTAAACTGGCGGGCAACTGAGATCATACAACCAACCGGGAGACTATCCATGAAACTGTCACGCAGAAGCATTCTGAAGATGTCCGCGGCCTCGGTCGCGCTGACATTTGCCAAGCCTGTGCTCGCCCAGGCCATCGACGAGCTGGTGATCGCCTATAACGTCAACCTGCCCAGCTGGGACCCCACGGTGGGCCCCTCGGCGGTCAACCCCACCATTCAGGGCCTCTACCAGTCGGTGTTCGACCAGTTCATCCTGCAACAGCCTGACCTGTCGCCCGCGCCGGGCCTGCTGACCGACTGGGGCTGGAACGAGGACAACACGCAGGTCTGGATGGAAGTGCGCGAGGGTGTCAAATGGCATGACGGCTCGGACTTTACCGCCGAAGATGTGCGCTGGTCGCTGGCCCGCGCCGCCGACGAGGCCACCGGCAACCCCATCCAGTTCGTCTGGGGTACGCTGGCCAACCACCGTGTTGAGGGCAACCGGGTGATCGCCGATGTCGCGCAGTTCGATCCGACGATCTTCAAATGGATGTATTTCCTGACCGGCTATGTCCTGCCCAAGGATTATTATGAGCGTGTCGGCGCGGATGGCTTTGAAGCCGCGCCCATCGGCACCGGCCCCTATATGGTTGAGCAATATGAGCGCAACGCCTTTGTGCGGCTGAAAGCCAACCCGGATTACTGGAACGGCGTGCCCGAATTCGAGACCGTCACCATCCGCTTTGTCACCGATGCCGCCAGCCGCGTGGCCGAAGTGGAATCGGGCAACAGCCATGTGACGCTGGAAGTGCCCTATGAGGAATACGACCGCCTGAGCGCTCGCGCCGGTCTGACGGGTACGCATGCGCCGATCTCTGATATCGCGATGATCTTCTTCAACGATATCGACGTGATGCTGGATGAGAATGTTCGCAAGGCCGCCGTGCATGCGGTGGACAAGCAACTGATCATCGACCGGCTGCTATCAGGCTATGGCGTGGCACTGCATACGCTGGAGACGCCCGAATACCTGGCGTTTGATCCGACGATCGAAGTGGCCTATGACCCTGATCTGGCGCGCGAACTGCTGGCGGCCTCGGGCTATTCGCCGGAAAACCCGGTGCGCTTCACCATCCAGACCACGCGCGGCTACAAGCCCAAGGATTATGAGATGATCCAGGCGATTGTCGGCATGTGGCGCCGTGTGGGGATCGAGGCCGAGATCGAAGTCTATGAGATCGCCCGCCATTTTGAGCTGCGCGCGGCGGATGAACTGGCGCCGGCGGCCTTCTACAACTGGGGCAATTCGGTGGGCGACCCCACCACCTCGACCGGGTTTGCCATGTTCGGCCCCAGCCCCCATTCGGTCTGGGACAGCGAGGATCTGATCGAGAAGATCGTGCCCTTGTGGGGTGAGGCCGATGAAGAGGTGCGCATTCAGGGTTGGAAAGACGTGAGCCGCTATATCGCCGAGAACGCCTATGTGCTGCCGCTGCTGCAGTATGTGCAGCCCATCGTGCATGCCGAGGGGGTGCGCGTGACGCCGCATGCCTCCGGCTCGCTGCTGCCGCATCTGATGACCCGCGCCTGAAGCAGGCAGCCCCGGCCCGTTGAACGCGGGCCGGGGCGGAACCAAAAGATGATTTTGCAACGTATCCTCACCCGGCTTGTCACCACGCTGATCACGCTCGCGGGCGTGTCGGTCGTCGTTTTCGTCACCATCCGTGTGGTGCCCGGCAACCCCATCGCCATGATGCTGCCGCCCGGGGCGACCGAGGCCGATATCACACGCCTTCGCGCGCTCTATGGTTTCGACAAGTCCATCCTGCAGCAGTATTTCATCTGGCTTTCCGGCGTGGTGCAGGGTGATTTCGGCACCTCCATCCAGTCGCGCCAGCCGGTGCTGCGGCTGGTGCTGAACCGGCTGCCCGCCACGCTGGAGCTGTCGATCATGGCGCTGGTGATCGCCACCGCACTGGGTGGGTTGATGGCGCTGACCGGCACGCGGCTGCGCGGTACCCGAACGGAAGGCGCGATTGACGTCACCAATGGCATGGCGCTGTCGGTGCCGGATTTCCTGTGGGGGCTGGTGCTGATATTGCTGTTCGGGGTGCTGTGGCCGGTGTTCCACATCTCAGGCCGCATCTCGCCGCAGTTAACGTCCGAGTTTTCAACGAATTTCTACCTGTTTGAAAGCGTACTGCGGCTGCGTTTTGACCTCTGGCGCGATCTGGTCAGCCATATGTTCATGCCCGCTCTGGCCTTGGCGATCCCGCTGGCGGCGATCATCGGGCAGTTGCTGAAGCAAAGCCTCAAGGAAACCATGCATCTGGATTATGTGACCCTGTCGCGCACCAAGGGCTATGGCGAGAACCATGTGATATTGCGTGAGGCGCTGCCGAATGCGGTGCTGCCGACGCTGACACTGATCGGCGTGCAGTTCACCTTTCTGATTGGCGGCACGGTGATCATTGAGCGGCTGTTTTCCTATGAAGGGCTGGGCAACATGGCGATTGATGCGGTGATCAACCGTGATCTGCCGCTGATACAGGGCATCGTGATCCTGTTCGCGTTGCTGTTCACCGCCGTGAACCTGTTCGTCGATATGCTCTATGCCCTGCTGAACCCGAGGTTGCGCCATGCTTGACGCGCGCGGGATGATCAAGCGTCGCCTTGGCCTGCGGTTGTGGCTGCCGGGCGGGTGGTTGACGCTGCTGGTGGTGGCGGCACTTTTCGCGCCGTGGCTGGCCCCGCATAACCCGCTGGAGCAAGACCTCTTCACCTCGCGCCTGCCGCCGTTCTGGATGGCGGGGTCCGAGCCGGGCTATTGGCTGGGCACGGACTCTCTGGGCCGCGATGTGCTCAGCCGGATCATGCATGGCGCGCGGGTTGCGCTGATCGTGGCGCTGATCGCGGGGACGGCCACGGCGCTGGTGGGGGCCATGCTGGGGCTGATCGCAGGGTATTACCGGGGATGGGCCGATCTGGTGATCTCGCGGCTTGTGGATATCTGGATGGCGTTCCCGCCGGTTCTTTTCGCCATTCTGCTGATCGCGGTGATGGGCACCGGCCTTACCTCGGTCGTGGTGGCGATCATCGTCATCGACTGGACGCGCTTTGCCCGGGTGGTGCGCGCCGAGGCCATGGCGCAGGGCGCGATGGATTATGTGGCCTCGGCCCGCGTGGCAGGGCAACGCCGCTTTTGCACCATGCTGACCGAGATATTGCCCAATGTCCTGCCCACTATCGTGGTGCTGCTGACGCTGGAAATGGGGATTGCGGTGATTGTTGAGGCGATCCTGAGTTTTGTGAACCTGTCGATCTCGACCGATTCACCGACATGGGGCGGCATGATCGCCGAGGGGCGCACTTCGGTCCATCAGGCGTGGTGGGTGCTGGTCTTCCCGCTGGCCACGCTGTTTCTGACCGTCCTCAGCTTCAGCCAGCTGGGCGAAGGGCTGAAAGACCGCTTCGATCCGGTGCTGCGATGAGCGCGTTTTTGTCGATCCGCAACCTGTCGCTGGTGCTCAAGGGCGGGCCGCGCTTGCTGCGCTCGGTCTCGCTGGACGTGGAAGCGGGCGAAGTGCGCGGGCTGGTGGGTGAGTCCGGTGCGGGCAAGTCAATGATCGGCAAGGCGGTGCTGGGGATTTTGCCGCGCTCGGTCGAGGTGGTCGAGGGCGAGATCTGGCTGGAGGGCGTGGACCTGCTGAAACTGCGCCCCTCGGACCGTCGCCGCAAGATCGGCGCCACCGCCGCGCTGATCCCGCAAGATCCGCTCACGGCGCTGAACCCCTCGCGCCGCGTGGGGCCGCAGATCACCGACCGGCTGGTGGACATTCTGGGCTGGAAGCGCACCGATGCGCAGGCCCGCGCGCTGGAACTGCTGGGCGAGGTGCATATCCCTGACCCGGCGCGCGTGATGCGCAGCTATCCGCATGAGCTGTCCGGCGGGATGCGGCAGCGGGTGCTGATCGCCTCCGCCTTTGCCGCCGAGCCAAAGCTGATCATCGCCGATGAACCCACGACCGCGCTGGATGTGACGGTGCAGAAGCAGATCCTGCACCTGATCGCCGGAATGCAGGCGCGTCACGGCACGGCGCTGCTGTTCGTCACGCATGATCTGGGCGTGGTGTCCAAGGTCTGTTCGTCGCTGGCGGTGCTCTATGGCGGGCTGGTGGTGGAGCAAAGCCCGGTGCGCGATTTCTTCCGCGAGCCCCAGCACGCCTATTCGCGCGCCCTTCTGGCCGCGACGCCGAAATATACCGACCCCGGGGCCGGGTTGAACCCGGTGCCGGAGGCCGTCATCACCGCCGTGCGCGACGAGGTGGCACTTGCAGACAAGGGTTGGCGCCATGGCTGATCTTTACACCGTCACCGACATGCATCTGTCGCTGGCAGATATGGTGAACAAACCGCTCTTCGGTGCGGCGCCGCGCATCGACATTCTGCACGGGCTGTCGTTTTCGATCAAACGCGGCGAGGTGCTGGGGATTGTCGGTGGCTCAGGGTCGGGCAAATCGACGCTCGGCCGCGTGCTGGTGCGGCTGCTGGAAGCCTCGCAAGGGCAGGTGCTGTTTGACGGGCAGGACATCACCCATCTGGGTGAGGATGCCCTGCGCCCGCTGCGCCGCCGCTTCCAGATGATCTTTCAGGACCCGATGTCATCGCTCAATCCGCGCCGCACGGTGGCAGGCATCATCGCAGGGCCACTGCAACTGCACGGGTTTGACCGGGTTTCCGCGCGCGTCGATCAGGCGCTTGACCATGTCGGCCTGCCGCGCACTTTTCGCAACCGCTATCCGCATGAACTGTCAGGCGGCCAGCGCCAGCGGGTGGGCATCGCGCGCGCCATCGCCATTGAGCCGGAGTTCATTCTGGCCGATGAGATTGTCTCAGGGCTGGATGTGTCCAGTCAGGCGCAGGTGCTGAAGCTGCTGGCCGATCTGGTGCGCGATCTGGGCCTGACACTCGCCTTCATCAGCCATGATCTGAGCGTGATCCGGCGGCTTTGCGGCACGGTCATGGTGCTGCATCAGGGCCGTATTGTCGAACACCGCGCAAGCGACGCCCTCTTTGCCGCGCCCGAAGCCGCCTATACCCGCGCACTGCTCGACTCCATTCCGCTGCCGGACCCGGACCAGCCATGGAGCATAACGGCGGGCATAACAGCGGGCTGAACCCCTCTTGCCCCGGCAGGCGGGATTGGGTATTCGGGGGGCACTGGGCGGGTATGGTGTAATGGTAGCGCCTCAGCCTTCCAAGCTGATGGTGCGGGTTCGATTCCCGCTACCCGCTCCAGCCCTTCTTCCCCTTTGCGTGAACCCTTGCTGAACATGCCAGCGCCGCACAGGTTGCGCGCGGGCAGGGGGGCCAGCCCCCCCGGCCTTCGGCCTCACCCCCGGGATATTTCTGAACAGATGAAAGGGGGCGGTCAGCGCCCCTCGCTGCCTTGTTGCCAGGCCTGCACCAGATTGCCGAAGCGGGTGAAGCGGCCCTCGAAGCTGAGCTCGATGGTGCCGATGGGGCCGTGGCGTTGCTTGCCGATGATCACCTCGGCCTTGCCATGGACCTTTTCCATGATCTCCTGCCATTTCGCCATGCCTTCAAGGTCATGATCGCCCGGCTTCTCGCGCTCGCGGTAGTATTCATCGCGGTAGACGAACATCACCACATCCGCATCCTGCTCGATCGAACCGGATTCGCGCAGGTCAGACAGTTGCGGGCGCTTGTCTTCGCGGCTTTCGACCTGACGTGACAGCTGGGAAAGCGCGATCACCGGGATGTTCAGTTCTTTGGCGATGGCCTTGAGGCCCTGCGTGATCTCGCTGACCTCCTGCACCCGGTTCTCCTTGCTGGACCCCTTCAGAAGCTGAAGATAATCCACCATCAGCACATCCAGACCCTGCGTGCGCTTGAGCCGGCGGGCGCGCGCCGCCACCTGACTGATCGGCAGCGCGGGGGTGTCATCAATGAAAAGCGGACAGGCCTCAAGCGATTTGGCGGCCTCGACGAAGCGGCGGAATTCCTGCTCGGTCATGTCGCCGCGCCGGATCTGCTCTGACGGCACTTCGGAGGCCTCAGAAAGGATCCGCGCCGCCAGCTGTTCGGCCGACATCTCCAGCGAGAAGAAGCCGACCACACCGCCATTCACCGTGCCCTCATTGCCGTCAGGGCGCAGGCCGCGCTTCCAGGCCTTGGCGATGTTGAAGGCGATATTGGTGGCGAGCGAGGTTTTCCCCATCGAGGGGCGCCCGGCGAGGATAATAAGGTCCGAGGGATGCAGCCCGCCCAGCTTCTTGTCCAGATCGACCAGCCCGGTGGAAATGCCCGCCAGCCCGCCGTCGCGCTGATAGGCGGCATTGGCGACATTCACCGCTTCGGTCACCGCCTTGAGGAACGACTGGAAGCCACGCTCGGCCACCCCCTGTTCGCCCAGCTTGTAAAGCTTCTGCTCGGCGTCGGTGATCTGTTCCTTGGGTTCGCTGTCCACATCGACCTGGGCGGCGCGCGCGGCAATGTCGCGGCCCAACTGGATCAGGTCACGCCGGACGGCCAGATCATAGATCATCTGGGCGTAATCGCGCGCCGCATAGGCCGAAATCGCTGCCCCCGCGATCCGCGCCAGATAGGCCGGGCCGCCCAGTTCCCTCAGGCCCGAATCATCTTCCATGAAGGCCTTGAGCGTCACCGGCGAGGCGAGCGCGTTTTTCAGGATGCGCGCGGCGGCAATCTCAAAAATGCGCTGGTGGACCGGGTCAAAGAAATGCTCGGCCTTGATCAGGCTTGAGATGCGGTCGTAGATATCATTATTGGTCAGGATCGCGCCCAGAAGCTGCTGCTCGGCCTCGATGTTATGGGGCAGCGAGTCAGGCTCTGACGTGGCAGGGGTGGCGGTTCGAAGGGCTGTGATCTCGTTCATGTACGCTTCGATCCTCTGGTTGTCTGATCTTGCCGAGGGGTTGCCAAATAGCCTGCAATGCCCCGGCCATCGCCTTTCGGCAGGGGCGGCGCCAATGAGAACCCGACAGGGAAAGCACCCGAAGGCACCTCTATGCCAAAGACGGCCCGTTAGCGCAATCTGAGTAACCCTGTGGTTAACCTGTGGATAACCTGGGGATAACCCGCAAACAGCAAGATATCGCGGATCGGCCGGAAAATCACCCCATATTTCGTGCGCGCATTTTCGCCGCGTCCCGCCGGCTCCCGCGCGAAATTCAGGCGCCCGGTCGTCAGGCGGGCGGCTGCCAGCCGCGCGGGGCGTTCAGGAAGCCTTCCACGGCATCCAGCGTGGCCGCGTCGAAATCTTCGCCGCGCCGGGCTTCGGCCAGAACATCCCACCAGGTGCACAGGTAATGCAGCCTGACCCCGTGTTCCGCCAGCCGGGGCTCGGTTTCAGGGAAAATGCCGTAGTAGAAAATCACCGCCGTATGCGCACACTCCGCCCCGGTTTCACGGATCGCATCGACGAAGCTCAGCTTTGAGCCGCCATCGGTTGTCAGATCCTCGACCAGCAGCACCCGCTGCCCCTCAGACATCGCGCCCTCGATGCGTGCATTGCGCCCGTAGCCCTTGGGTTTCTTGCGCACATAGGTCATCGGCAGCGCCATGCGCTCGGCCACCAGCGCGGCAAAGGGAATGCCCGCCGTCTCGCCGCCTGCGATATTGTCGAAGGCCTCAAAACCCGCATCTTCCAGCACGCGACAGGTCAGGAAATCCATCAGGGTGGAGCGGATGCGCGCGAAGCTGATCAGCTTGCGGCAGTCGATATAGGTGGGCGCCTCCATCCCGGAGGCAAAGGTAAAAGGCTCCGTCGCGTTGAAATGCACCGCCTTGATGTCCAGCAGCATGCGGGCGGTCAGGCGGGCGACGGTGGCGCGGTCAGGATAGCTGGCGGGGATCATGGGAAAGCTCCGGTTCTGGAAGGGGCGCGCGCGGCTTAGCGCCTTTCGGCGATCCGTGCAATCACCCGGCGCCGGAACGGGAAAATCCGCCCCCTTTCATCTAGCCGGAAATACGCGGGGGGTGAGCGGCGTCTCGGGGGCCTTCCAGTGCAAGGCCCCAGCTTTGAGCGCCGAGCCCATGGCGAGGCCGGAGAATTGGCCGCAGGCCAAGAGGGGGCAAAGCCCCCTTTCCTGCTTTTCCTGGCCTTGACACCGCCGTCGCGCCGCAGCATTCCCATGCGGTCTTCTGCGTCAAGGAGCACCGGATGCCTGACACTGCCCTGACCCTCCACATCCCTGACATGAGCTGTGGCCATTGCCGCGCCAGCATCACCGCCGCTTTGGCACCGCTGGGGCTGGTCCCGGTGTTCGACATGGCGGCCCGCCAGATCACCCTGCCGGTCACCGACCCTGCGCCGGTCATCGCCGTCCTCGAACGTATCGGCTTCCCCGCCAGCCCCGCCGCCGGTTAACGCCTGCCTGTCTGCGCGCTCACCAGTGCCCGGTGTTGCCCATCGAGGCCCAGGGCTCGGCCGGTGCTTGCGCGTCGCCCTTCTGCAACAGCTCCACCGACACGTTGTCCGGCGAGCGCACAAAGGCCATGCGCCCGTCGCGCGGGGGGCGGTTGATGACCACACCGTTGTCCATCAGATGCTGGCAGGCGGCGTAGATATCCTCCACCTCATAGGCCAGATGCCCGAAATGGCGGCTGTCCGAGGGCAGGCCCTCATCGCCGTCCCAGTTATAGGTCAGTTCCACCGGGCATTCCGGCTGGCCCGGCGGCGCCATGAAGATCAGGCTGAAGCGGCCCTGTTCGCTTTCATGGCGACGCACCTCTTCCAGCCCCAGAAGCCGGTAAAAGGCCATCGAGGCCTCAAGATCCTTCACCCGGACCATCGTATGCAGATATCGCATCTTGCGTCTCCCTTGCTATAGACCCCAAAATAGCGCCAAACCGGCGGCCCGCAACCCGCCCCGCAGACGTAAGGACAGAACATGCCCCTCAGCCCCGAACAGCAAGCCGAAATCGATCACCTGCGCGCCCGCGCCCGGCCCACGCTGCGCGCGGTGTCCGAGGGGATGGAGAAACATCTCTACCGCGCCCATCCGGTGCTGGATCACGGCTTTGTCCGCGCCATCGACTATATGGGCGATGACAGCGCCATCGTGCAGGCTGCCCGCGTCAGCTACGGGGCGGGCACCAAGCATGTGCAGAACGATGAAGGGCTGATCCGCTACCTGATGCGCCACTGGCACTCCACCCCGTTCGAGATGTGCGAGATCAAGCTGCATGTGAAACTGCCGGTCTTTGTCGCCCGCCAGTGGATCCGCCACCGCACCGCCAATGTGAACGAATACTCGGCCCGTTATTCGATTCTGGACCGCGAGTTCTATATTCCAGAACCCGAACAGCTTGCCGCGCAATCGAGCATCAACAATCAGGGCCGCGGCGCGGTGCTGGAAGGGGATGAGGCCGTGCGCGTACTGGAGATGCTCAAGAACGACGCCTCGCGCAGCTATGACAGCTATGAGGCGATGCTGTCACAGGAAGGGCAGGCGGGGCTGGCGCGGGAACTGGCGCGGATGAACCTGCCGATGAACATCTACACCCAGTGGTACTGGAAGACCGACCTGCACAACCTGTTCCACTTTTTGCGGCTGCGCGCCGACGCCCACGCACAATACGAGATCCGCGTCTATGCCGAAGCAATCGCCAGCATGGTGGCCGACTGGGTGCCGCTGGCCTATGCGGCGTTCGAGGATTACCGGATGGGCGGCGTCAACCTTTCTGCCAAGGGGATTGATTGCGTCCGGCGGATGCTGAAGGGTGAGGAGGTGACGCAGGAGAGTTCGGGGATGTCGAAGGGGGAGTGGCGGGAGTTTATGGGGGTGATTGGGTGAGAGCCATCCCCCGCGTTTACGGCATAAAAACACTTTGTTAGATCGTTCAAGTTTAAGTGAAAGGTCACCCAATGAAAGAAGTCTCAGAAGAGCTTTCGGTTTCTAAACGATTTGAAATGAAGCTACGTTCAGCACTTGATTGTTTTGAGTTGTTGGCGGATTTTGTGAATGAAGGAAGTATTATTGCTTTCCGAGATGTAAGCGGAAGGCTTGCCGAGGATGAATTTTCTGGGATGAAATGTGTTTCTTCTTTGGCGCATAAATTTATTTTTGAAGTCATCCGTCTTAGAAGAGTTATCGAGCATGGCCATGCAGATTTGCAACTTGAACCAGAGTTTCGGCGCCATTTTTTAAGAGAATTAAAAGTTGTGCTTCATGTAAGGAATGTAAATGAACATGGATACGACATCAGGGGGAATGAAAATTCGCAACCCAGCATGCATCCTCATGAGCATGATGGCCTTAATCTTGCGCTTGACGAAACCTCCATTATTGTACTTAGCCCGCAGAAGATTCTTATTGGTCCAATCAACATCTATGACGTCAATATTCTTCTCAATCAACTTGCAAATGCCACCCATGGTTTCGTCAGAGCAAGGCTTAGTGAAACAAGGAAATCATTCTCGCAGTTTTGAATATTGACATTATTAGAGCAGGTTTCTTGCTTATCTCCCAGCAACATGTGTGAGCCTATTCCAAGCATAAAACTGAGCCGCCGGTACAATAACTTACCAAAAGAAACGCCTTCAAAGGCGCTTGCAGAGCGATTACGAAATCGCGTCGGGGCAGAGTTTCCTCTGCCCCAATCGCGTATTATCTTACATCGTCGCAGTCATGTCGCAGATATGCGCAACCGACGCGGCTTGTGCGCCTGCCATCGGTGCTGCGCCTTCGCCCATCTGCTCGGTCTCACCCTGCTGGTCTTCGGCCTGATCCGAAGCGGTGCCGGACATCTGACCGGCGACAGCGCCGCCGCCACCCATCTGCTGCGTCCGGCCCTGCTGGTCCTGGGCCTCGGTCGCCGTCGAAACGCCGGTGGTCGCGCCTTCATCGGCCATTTGCGCGGTTTCACCCACCTGGTCACCGGCCTGCTGCGTCTGCATGCCGCCGGTTGCGCCGGCCTGATCCATGTTCATGGCGCAATAGCTGCGGACCTGCGTGCGGTCGGCCTCATCAAGCGCGTCCCAGTTGGCGCGGATCTCGTCATCCGTGCGCAGGGTTTCCGAGGCGGAGTCGCTGTAGAATGCCTCGGCAATTGACCCTTGCCATTCGACCGGCAGGGCACCCTGCGACGCGACGGTCTGTGCCATCGCGGTGGTGGCGCCAAGGCTGACGGTCAGCGCGGTCAGTGCGAGAAACTTGTTCAGCATAATGTCTTTCTCCTGATTGATCGTCGTTACGGATTAAAAACCCGGCGGGCCGCACATAGTTCCATGGCGATGGCCAATCGCGCTTAATTCGTGATCACATTCTTATTAGGACGGCACCGCTGCACCGGATGTATTCCCCCGCGTCTTCAGGCCGTTCCGCGCCCTCCGGCACAAGAGGTCAGCGACCTGCGCGGCGCGCCACCCGTGCCTCGCGCGGAACACAAAGCTGCGCCCGGATGCCCCGCCATCTCACCAAGACGCGAATTGCCTCCCCCCGCACAATCCGCCATAACGCTCCCATGATCGACGTGCTCAAATCCCTCTTCCGGCCCGCCCCCGCTGCTGCCAGCCGGGACATTGCGCCTGACCTTGCCGTGGCTGTGCTTCTGGTGGAAGCGGCCCGCGCCGACGGGCATTACAACGACGACGACCGTCACGCCGTCGATGCCCTGCTGACCGGGATGTTCGACCTCACGGAACCCGCCGCCCTGCGCCAGCAGGCCGAGGCCGCGCAGGAAGAGGCCGCCGACCTTGTGCGCTTCACCCGCGTCGTCAAGACCGCGCTCACGGACGAGGAGCGGGTGGCGCTGATTGAAGCGCTCTGGCAGGTAGTGCTGGTCGATCACCACCGCGACCCGCATGAAGACGCGCTGCTGCGCCACCTCGCCCCGCTGATCGCCGTCGATGACCGCGACAGCGCCGAGGCCCGGCGCCGCGTTCTGGCCCGCGCCCCGGCCTCGGATACCTGAAGACAGACCCGCAGGTTGCTGACAGAGGAGCAGGAGCAGGGCACTATGCCCTGGCTTTGTCATGGAGATGTTACAAAGACTTGGCATGTGCGTCATATCCCTTCTGCGGACAGGCTGGTGCGGCCGGCCGGGCTTCATCAGGCGGGCACGGGGAGGCAAGGGTCCGGCAGGGCGCTTCAGGCAATTCGGGGGCGGAATGAACGAGCAGCGCGACGCTACCAGCGGGCAGGGCAGGTTGCCGGGCAGGCCCGCGCCCGCAGAACGGGCACGATTGCGCGCGGTTCTTGATGCGCTGCCCGAACCCGTGCTGCTGATCGGGGCCGAACGGCGCATCGAGCTGGCCAACCCCGCCGCCATCGAGCTGCTGGGGCCGGGGCTGGAGGGCACGCAGGCGCTGGCCCATCTGCGCCAACCCGAGACCGTGGCGGTGCTTGAGGCCGGTTTCAACCGGCTGTCCGACCCCACCGCGCCCAAGGGGCCGTTCGAAGCGCGCAAGATCGTCTCAACCGCCAGCTCCGAGACAATCTATCGACTGACCGTCGCCCCCTTGTCACCCGAAGTGGGTTTCGCCGGGTTGATGGTTTTCTTCCATGATATCAGCCATGTCGAAGAGGCCGAGCAGCAGCGCCGCGATTTTGTTGCCAATGTCAGCCATGAGATGCGCTCGCCCCTGACGGTGCTGGCGGGCTTCATCGAGACCCTGCGCGGCCCGGCCAAGGATGACCCGGTCGCGCGCGAGAATTTCCTGTCGATCATGGAGCGCGAGGCGCAGCGGATGACCCGGCTGGTGAGTGACCTTCTGTCGCTGTCCAAGGTCGAAAGCTCGGAAAAGGTGCGCCCGCGCGCGCCGCTGTCGCTGTCCGAGGTGCTGCATGCCACGCTGGCCGCGCTGCGCCCGATCATCGAGGATGCCGGGATCAGGGCGGATTTCACCGATCTGCCTGATGCCGCCCCCATTCCCGGTGACCGCGATCAGCTGGTGCAGGTGTTTCACAACCTGATCGAGAACTCGGTGAAATACGGCGGCAACGGCGGGCGGATCGAGATTGTCATGGCGCGCGCCGAGTCCGTGCCCGGCATGAGTGGCCCGGCGCTGCGCGTCAGTGTGCGCGATTTCGGCGACGGCATCGACCCTATCCATCTGCCGCGCCTGACCGAGCGTTTCTACCGTGTCGATGGCCACCGCTCGCGCGCTATGGGTGGCACGGGGCTGGGGTTGGCGATCTGCAAGCACATCATCAGCCGTCACCGGGGCAAGCTTACCATCCGCTCGGCGCGCGGAGAGGGCAGCACCTTTACCGTTTTCCTGCCATGCGCCTAGGTGCGTCATGTCATTGTCATATCTCCCGCATAGGGTGAATCGTATAAACCGGAAAGTCTGAGCCATGAGCAAACCGCATACCCTCACCGCCTTTGATGAAGATCTGAACCGCATCCGGGAACTGATCCTGGGCATGGGCGGGCGGGTCGAAGAGGCGATCACCCTTGCCTCGCGCGCGCTGGAAAGCCGCGACGAGGAACTGGCCGCCGAGGTTGTCCAGGGCGACAAGGCGATCGACGCGATGGAAGATGACATCGACCATCAGGTCGTCCGCCTTCTGGCGCTGCGCCAGCCGCAGGCGCAGGATCTGCGCGCGGTGATCGCGGTGATGAAGATGGCCGCCGATCTGGAGCGGCTGGGCGATTACGCCAAGAACATGGCCAAGCGCGTGCCGGTTCTGGCCTCGGGCCCGCAGATCGAGGGGGCCGGTGCCGCGATCCGGCGTCAGGCGCGTCAGGTGGGCCAGATGCTCAAGGACATGCTCGATGCGTTCGCCCGTCAGGACGTGGCGCTGGCTGAGGATGTGATTGCCCGCGATGCCGAGATCGACCATATGACCAATGCGCTGTTCCGCGAATTCATCACCCATATGATGGAAGATCCGCGTATCATCAGCGCCTGTCTGCACTACACCTTCATCGCCAAGAATGTCGAACGGATGGGCGATCTGGTTACCGGGGCGGCTGAACAGGTGGTTTATCTTGCCACCGGCCAGAAGCCCGGCGACCGCGTCAAGGGGGCGTCGACGGCCACGCTGGATGTAGCGTTGGGGGACGAGGACTGAATTATGCGCAAATCCGATATGCCGCTTGTGCTGGTGGTCGATGACGAACCGGCGCAACGCGCGCTGCTCAGTTACAATCTGGAGGCCTCCGGCTTCCGGGTGGCCACGGCGGGGGACGGCGAAGAGGCGATGCTGGTCATCGCCGAAGAGGCGCCGGATGTCATTCTGCTGGACTGGATGCTGCCGCGGCTGTCGGGGATCGAGGTTTGCCGCCAGATCAAGGCCCGCCCGGAAGCGCGCGATGCTGCCGTGATCATGGTCTCGGCGCGCAGCGAAGAGGGTGACCGCATCCGGGGGCTGGAAACCGGGGCGGATGACTACATCACCAAGCCGTATTCGATCAACGAGCTGTTGGCGCGGGTGCGCGCCAACCTGCGCCGGGTGCGCCCGGCGCAAAGCGGGCAGGTGTTGGAGGTGAACGATCTGCGCCTCGACCCTGAGGCGCATCGCGTCTACCGTCAGGGGCAGGAGCTGCATCTTGGCCCCACCGAGTTCCGCCTGCTGGCGGCGCTGATGGAGAAGGCCGGGCGCGTCTGGTCGCGCGAGGCACTGCTGGACAGGGTCTGGGGCCGCGATATCTATGTCGACTCGCGCACGGTGGATGTGCATATCGGCCGGTTGCGCAAAGCGCTCTGCGCGCGCGGCGGCGATGATCCGATCCGCACGGTGCGCGGCGCCGGGTATGCGATGGGCTGAGCGGGGCCGGGGCTGTCGTTCCGGCGCGCGTCTGATGGCTGCAACTCATGAAAGGACGGTGTTGCAGGTCCTGGCGGGACCGCAGCGCCGTATTTTCCTTCGCTCTGCCCTGTCAGATCTCCGTCACCATCCGGTAGCCCGGCGCATAGGTCAGCGTCACCGCCGTGATCGGCTGCGCATCCGAAAATGTGGTGCGGTCGATCGCCAGCAAGGCGGCGCCGCGCTCACAGGCCAGAAGCCCCGCCAGCTCCGCATCGGCGAGCGTGGCGTAAAAGCTGAAACCCCCGCCTGAGAACGCAAGGTTCCGCACCAGCCATTCATTGGCGCTGAGCGTATCAAACTGCACCTCCGGCCCGGCGAAGGCAGGGTTGATCCAGCGTTTTTCCAGACAAAAGGGTTGCCCGTCAGCCAGATGCAGCGCCTCCAGCGCCCGCAGCGGCTTTGCCCCCGTCAGTTTCAGCGCGGCGCAAACCGGGGGCGGTGGCGGCACCAGCCGGTCTGACAACAGCCGGTAGCCATAGTCCTGCCCGCGCCCCTCCACATCCTGACGGATGATCGGGATTTCAAAGGTCGCCTTGCGCACCGGGGTCAGCGCCACGCGGGTGCCGCCCTTGCGCCGGCGCTCCAGATAGCCCGATTCCGCCAGATCGCGCAAAGCCCGGTTCACGGTTGCCCGCGCACAGCCGAATTCGGCCGCCAGATCCGCCTCATTCGGAATCTGGCTGCCCGGCGGCCATTCGCGCGCATTGATCCGGCGCAGCGCTTCCGCCCGGAGCGATTGCCAGGTGACAGACCCTTCGATCACAGCGCCGTCAACCGCCTGAGAACGGCGCGGTAAGCGCTGGTGATGGCGTGACGCTGCACATGCTCCCCTCCGCTGACCAGATGACGCCCGGCTGCCCAGACATCGCTGACCGCCCGATCATCGGCAGCAAAGACGCAGGCGTCAAGCAGCGTATCGCCGCTGCGCCCCTCCAGATCGACATGGCTTGTATCCAGCGCCATCAGATCGGCCAGCCTGCCCGGCGCGATCACGCCCGCATCGCGCGCCGCTGCCTGTGCGCCGCCCTTCGCCGCGCCCTCAAAAAGCACCCGCCCGGTGGATTTTTCCGGCGTGGCCAGCGCCGCGCGGGAGCGGTCGCGCAGGCGTTGGGAATAGTCGAGCGTGCGCAGCTCTTCGGTCAGGGTGATGCGGATGTTGCTGTCCGAACCGATACCCCAGTTCCCGCCCGCGCCCGTCCAGGCAACGCCGTCAAAGATGCCGTCCCCCAGGCTGGATTCGGTGATCGGGCACAGCCCCGCCACTGCGCCCGTCGCCGCCAGCGCCAGCGTCTCGTGGCGCTCCATCTGGGTGCAATGGATCAGGCACCAGCGCGCATCGACCTGCGCATGCGCCAGCAACCATTCCACCGGCCGCGCGCCCCATGCCGCCTGCACCTCATCGACCTCGGCGACCTGCTCGGCCAGATGCATATGCAGCGGCGCATCCGGGCGCAGGGCGATGGCCGCCGCCAGCCCCTCGGGCGAGACGGCGCGCAGGCTGTGCGGGGCCACGCCAAGGCGGGCGTCAGCGGGCAGGGTGCTCAGGGCCTGCCCGGCCTCTTCCACCAGACGCGCGAAGCGGTCGGGGTCATTGCCGAAGCGGATCTGCCCGGGCCCCAGCGCGCGCCTGTCGCAGCCGCCGTATTGATACAGCACCGGCAGCAGCGTCAGGCCGATCCCGCTTTGCTCCGCCGCCGCCGCAATCCGCGCAGCCATCTCGGCCAGCCGGGCATAGGGCACACCGCCCGGCGCGTGGTGCAGATAGTGGAACTCGGCCACCGCAGCATAACCCGCCTCCAGCATCTCCATCTGCACGAAGGTGGCAATGGCCTGCACGTCATCGGGCGTCAGCTGATCAAGGAAGCGGAACATCAGCTGCCGCCATGTCCAGAAACTGTCGCGCGGGTCCGGCCCGCGCCGCTCGGTCAGGCCGGCCATGGCGCGCTGGAAGGCATGGGAATGCAGGTTGGCAGGCGCGGGTAGCAGCGCGCCAACCCGGGTGGCGCCCGCCTCCGGCAGGGTACCCGTGCTGACCCCGGCGATCTTGCAGCCGTCGATGGCGAGGGTGACATCGCTGGCCCATCCGCCTTCCAGAAGTGCCTGTTCCGCCCAGATCCTGATCATGGCATTCCCCGTTGACTTGAAAAATAAGTCTATACATAATGCGTCAAGATCGAGAGGGAATCAAGATGGAAACACCTGCCCCAAAGGTTCTGATGAACGCCCGACTGGCCACAATGGAGGCGCCTGTCATGGCGCGTGGGGCGGTTGTGATGGCCGGTGAAAAGGTGCTCTGGGCGGGGCCTGAGGCCGATCTGCCCGCCGCGCATGCCAAGGCCGAACAGCAGGATATGGCAGGGCGGCTGATCACCCCGGCGCTGATTGATTGCCACACCCACATCGTCCATGGCGGCCATCGCGCGCGTGAATTCGAGATGCGGCTTGAAGGTGCCTCTTATGAGGAAATCGCGCGGGCCGGAGGGGGGATCATCTCTACCGTCGCGGCCACCCGCAACGCGTCTGAGGCCGAGTTGCTGGCGCAGGCGCTGCCCCGGCTGGACGCGCTGATTGCCGAGGGAGTGACAACCATCGAGGTGAAATCCGGCTACGGGCTGGACGGCGACACCGAACTGGCCATGCTGCGCGTTGCCCGGCGGCTGGCGGATGAGCGCCCGGTGCGGGTGCGCACCACCTTTCTGGGCGCCCATGCGGTGCCAAAGGGGCAGGGCGCCGACAGCTATCTGGAGGAAGTCTGCCTGCCCACCCTGCGCAAGGCCCATGCGCTGGGGCTGGTCGATGCGGTTGACGGCTTTTGCGAGGGCATCGCCTTTTCCCCCGAGCAGATCGCCCGCGTGTTCGATGTGGCGGTTGAGCTGGGCCTGCCGGTCAAGCTGCATGCCGAGCAGTTGTCGCATCTGGGCGGCACGGCGCTCGCGGCCCGCTACGGCGCATTGTCCGCCGATCATGTCGAATACGCCAATGACGATGACGCGCGCCTGATGGCGGCATCCGGTACCGTGGCGGTGCTGCTGCCCGGCGCCTATTACTTCATCCGCGAAACGCAACTGCCGCCGGTTGCCGCCTTCCGCGCCCATGGCGTGCCGATGGCGCTGGCGACCGATTGCAACCCCGGCTCCTCGCCGTTCACCTCGCTTCTGCTGACCATGAACATGGCCTGCACCCTGTTCCGCCTCACCCCGGATGAGGCCCTGCGCGGGGTGACCGTGCATGCCGCCCGCGCGCTGGGGCTGGACGATTGCGGCGTGATCGCGCCGGGCAAGCGCGCCGATCTGGCGGTCTGGAACGTGGAAACCCCGGCCGAGCTGGCCTATCGCATCGGCTTCAACCCGCTGCACCAACGCTATTTCGGAGGAAGCGCATGCTGACCCTGACCCCCGGTGCCACCACGCTGGCGCAACTGGAGAACCTGTGGCGCGAGGGGGTTCCCGCGCGGCTTGACCCTGCGGCGCGCGCCGGGGTCGATGCGGCTGCCGCCGCCGTGAAACGCGCGGCGAATGGCAATGAAGCGGTTTACGGTGTGAACACCGGCTTCGGCAAGCTTGCCTCGGTCAAGATCGCGCCCGGCGATACCGCCACCCTGCAGCGCAACCTGATCCTCAGCCATTGCTGCGGCGTGGGTGAGCCGCTTGAGCCTGCGACCACCCGGCTGATGATGGCGCTCAAGCTGCTGAGCCTTGGGCGCGGGGCCTCCGGCGTGCGCTGGGAGGTAATCGCCCTGATCGAGGCGATGCTGGAACGCGGGGTTATCCCGGTAGTGCCGGTGCAGGGCTCGGTCGGGGCCTCGGGCGATCTGGCGCCGCTGGCGCATATGACGGCGGCCATGATCGGCGCGGGTGAGGCCTTTTATCAGGGCCAGCGGATGAGTGGCGCTGCGGCGCTGGCTGCGGCGGGGCTGGCGCCCGTGGTTCTGGGCCCCAAAGAGGGGCTGGGGTTGATCAACGGCACCCAGTTCTCTACCGCGCTGGCGCTGGTCGGGCTGTTTGAAGGCTGGCGCAACCTTTTGAATGCGCTGGTAACTTCCTGCATGTCCACCGACGCGATCATGGGCTCCACTGCGCCGCTGGAGGGCGAAATCCACGCGCTGCGCGGGCATCGCGGCCAGATCGAGGTGGCGCAGGCGATGCGCGACCTGATGGCGGGCTCGGTGATCCGCGAAAGCCACCGTGATGACGATGCCCGCGTGCAGGACCCCTATTGCATCCGCTGCCAGCCGCAGGTGGCGGGCGCCGCGATGGACCTTCTGCGCTTTGCCGCCACCACGCTGGAGGTGGAGGCGAATGCCGTCACCGACAACCCGCTGGTGGTTGCTGCGGGCATCATTTCTGGTGGTAACTTCCACGCGGAACCCGTTGCTTTTGCTGCTGATATCATCGCTCTTGCACTGGCCGAAACCGGAGCGATCGCGCAGCGGCGGGTGGCGCTGATGGTCGATCCCACGCTCAGCCATGATCTGCCGCCCTTCCTGACGCCCGATCCGGGGCTCAACTCCGGCTATATGATCGCCGAAGTGACCACCGCCGCGCTGATGAGCGAGAACAAGCACCTCGCAAACCCCTGTTCAACCGATTCCACCCCGACCTCGGCCAATCAGGAAGACCATGTCTCCATGGCCGCGCATGCCGCGCGCAGGCTGGGGCGTATGAACGCGAATCTCTCGGTAATTCTGGGGGTTGAGGCGCTTTGTGCCGCGCAGGGAATTGATTTCCGTGCGCCGCTGGAAACCTCGCCCCGGTTGCAGGCCGCGATGGCCAGCCTGCGCGCCAAGGCGCCGGGGCTGGAATCCGATCGCTACCTCGCGCCTGAGATTGAGGCGGCGAGCGCCCTGATCCGCGACGGCAGCCTGCTGCGCGCCGCAGCGCTGGAGCTTGCGCTATGAACCCGGTTGAAATTACCCGCGGTGACAGCCCCATCGTGCTGGGCCTGCCGCATACCGGCACCCATGTTCCGCCCGATATCATGGCGCGGCTGAATGCGCAGGGTCAGATACTGCCCGATACCGACTGGCATATCCACCGTCTTTACAATGGCTTGCTGCCCGGTGCTACCACAGTTCGCGCCACCTTCCACCGCTATGTAATCGACGCCAATCGCCCGCCTGACGGCGAAAGCCTGTATCCGGGTCAGAACACCACCGGCCTTGTCCCGCTGACCGATTTTGACGGTGTGGATATCTGGGCCGATCCGCCCGATCCCGCCGATATCGAGGCCCGGCGCACTGCTTACCACGCGCCCTATCACGCCGCGCTCCAGGCCGAACTGGCGCGGGTCCATGCCCTGCATGGCGTGGCGCTGCTCTATGATTGCCATTCGATCCGCGCCCATATTCCGTTCCTGTTCGAAGGCACCCTGCCGGATTTCAACATCGGAACGGTGAACGGCGTGACCTGCGCACCTGTTCTGCAAGAAACTTTGGTAGATATCTGCGCGAAAGCAAAGGGTTACACCCATATCCTCAACGGCCGTTTCAAGGGCGGCTGGACCACCCGGCACTATGGCCAGCCCGAAGCAGGCTTCCATGCGATCCAGATGGAGCTTGCGCAAGCGACCCATCTTGAGACCGAGGCACCGCCCTTTGACTACAGCGACGAAAAGGCCGCCCGGCTGCGCCCGGTGCTGGCTGAAATTCTGGAAACCCTCGCGGAAAAAGTGCTGGACCTTCGGCCATGAAGCCCTTGGAAGGTATCAGAATTCTTGATCTCACGCGGGTGCTTGCCGGGCCATTCTGCACCGCCCTGATGGCCGATCTGGGCGCGCAGGTGATCAAGCTGGAACCCCCGCAGGGCGATGATTACCGTCATATCGGTCCCTTCGTGCAAGGCGAAAGCGCACTTTTCGCCCTGACCAACCGGGGCAAGCAATCGCTGGTGGTTGATCTGAAAAGTGAAGAAGGTCAATCGCTTGCGCGGCGTCTTGCGGCAAGTTGTGACGTGGTGGTGGAAAATTTCCGTCCCGGTGTGGCGGCCAAGCTGGGCCTTGGCGCCGAGCGGCTGCGCGCTGAGAACCCCAACCTCGTCTATTGCTCGATTTCGGGTTTCGGCCAGTCCGGCCCGTTCACCCAGCTTCCCGCCTATGACATCGTCGTGCAGGCCATGTCCGGCCTGATGGATGCGACCGGCGAGGAAGGCGGCGCGCCCCTCAAGGTGGGTGAGGCCATGGGCGATCTGATGGCGGGGCTCTACGCCGCCTGGGCCATCTGCGCGGCCCTTGTCGGGTGCGAACGGCAGGGTACGGGTTCAACGCTTGATGTGGCGATGTTTGACGCGCTTTTCGCGCTCTTGCCCACCAGCCACGCGCTGCATCTGTACGCGCAGCAGCCCATCACCCGCACCGGCAACCGCCACCCGCTTTCCACCCCTTTCGGCGCCTATCGCGCCCTGGATGGCCATGTGATCATCGCAGCCCTTGGCGCGCGCCAGTTCGCCGCGCTTTGCACGCTGGTTGGCCAGCCGGACGCGGCGAATGACCCGCGCTTTGCCAGCGATGAGGAGCGTACGCGCCATGAACCGCAGGTCCGCACACTGATCGAGGGCTTCACCGCCACCCGCCCCACGGCGGCGCTGATCGACGCGCTGCGCGCCGCCCATATCCCGGCAGCCCCCATTCTGACGTTGGCCGAAGCTGCGCAGAGCGAGCATGCCCGCGCCCGCGATCTGGTGCAGGTCTTGCCGCATCACCGGCTGGGCAGCGCGCCGGTTGTCGGTCAGCCGGTGCGCTTTGACGGGGTCAAACCAATGGCGGAATCCGGCGCGCCCGCGCTTGGTGCGGGAACCCGCGCCACGCTTGCGGCCCTTGGCCTGTCTGAGGCGCAGATCACCGGGTTGCTGGATGCAGGGATCATTATGGAGGCCGCAGATGGCTGATCTTTACCATATGCTCGACGACACGGAAGTCAGCTTCATCACCATGCTGGAGCGCTTCGCCGCCGAGAAGCTGGCCCCCAAAGCCGCTGAGACCGACGAGCAGGGCGCCTTTGTGCATGAACAACTGGCCGCTTTGGCTGAGACCGGGATGATGGGCGCGAACCTGCCGGAGGCATGGGGCGGGGCGGATATCTCGGCGCAGGCCATCCTGAAGGCGGTGTCGGTCATCGCCGGGGGCTGCGGATCGACTGTATCGGCGCTGACAGCGCATTACCTGGCGACCGACTCGCTGCTGATCGGCGGCGATGATGCTTTGCGCGCACGCTACCTGCCCGATGCCGCGACCGGCGCGAAACTGGGTGCGTTTGGCCTGACCGAACCCACCGCCGGCTCAGACCCTGCCGATATGAAAACCCGCGCCACGCGCGAGGGTGAGGGCTACCGCATCAAGGGCCGCAAGTGCTTCATTTCCAACGGTGGCGTGGCCGATTTCGTGGTGCTCTATGCGGTCACTGACCCGGCCGCGCGCCACAAGGGCATCTCGGCTTTTGTCGTCGACAAGGGCACCGCAGGCTTCACCCCGGGCCGGGCCGAGAAAACCATGGGCCTGCGCGGCGGGCATGTCTGGGAGCTGGATCTGGACCTTTGGGTGCCGGAAAACCAGCGGCTGGGGGCTGAGGGTTCGGGCTTCCGCACCGCGATGAAGGTGCTGGATAACGGGCGGCTGGAAGTGGCGGCCATGTGCATCGGCATTGCTCGCGCCGCGCTGACGGCTGCGACCGACTGGGCGAAAACCCGTATCATCAGCGGCGAGCCGCTGGCCGAAAAGCAGGGCATCCGCTGGATGCTGGCCGACATGGCGCTGGACCTGCGTGCATCCGAATTGCTGGCGCTGGAGGCCGCGCGCCTGCGCCAGCAGGGCACCCGCTTCTCACAAGAGGCCAGCATGGCCAAGCTGCACGCCAGCGAAATGGCCCATCGCGTCACCGACAAGGCGATCCAGATCCACGGCGGCTATGGGTTCACCCGTGATTTCCCGCTGGAACGCTACGCCCGCGATGTGCGGATCATGCGCATCTATGAGGGCTCATCCGAGATTCAACGCAACATCATTGCCGGCCATCTGCTGGCCGCCTGAGGAGGCAATCATGACCAATCCGCGCCACAATACCCGCGATATCTACCCCGCCACCGGCACCGAGATCACCGCGAAAAGCTGGCTGACCGAAGCGCCGATGCGGATGCTGATGAACAACCTGCACCCCGATGTCGCCGAAAACCCGCACGAGCTGGTAGTCTATGGCGGCATCGGTCGCGCCGCCCGCACCTGGGAAGACTTCGATCAGATCGTGGCCTCGCTGAAAGAACTTGAGGAAGATCAGACGCTTCTGGTGCAATCCGGCAAGCCCGTGGGCGTGTTCCGCACCCATAAGGATGCGCCGCGCGTGCTGATCGCCAACTCCAATCTGGTGCCGCATTGGGCGACATGGGACCATTTCAACGAACTGGATAAAAAGGGTCTGGCGATGTATGGCCAGATGACCGCCGGATCGTGGATTTACATTGGAACGCAAGGCATTGTTCAGGGAACCTATGAGACCTTCGCCGAGGCCGGTCGCCAGCATTACGGCGGCGATCTGAAAGGCAAATGGATCCTCACCGCCGGTCTGGGCGGCATGGGCGGCGCGCAGCCGCTGGCGGCGGTAATGGCAGGCGCCTGTTGTCTGGCTGTTGAATGCGATGAGACCCGCGCCGATTTCCGCATCCGAACCCGCTATTGCGACGCCAAGGCCCATACGCTCGATGAGGCGCTGGCGATGATTGACGAGTGGACCAAGGCGGGCGAGGCCAAGTCGGTAGCTCTGATCGGCAACGCCGCCGAGGTGTTCCCTGAGCTGTTCAAACGCATGCAGGCGGGCGGCCCGCGCCCCGATATGGTCACCGACCAGACCTCGGCCCATGATCCCATCCACGGCTATCTGCCCATCGGCTGGTCTGTCGCCCATTGGCGCGCCAAACAGGAATCCGCCCCCAAGGAAGTCGAAAAAGCCGCGCGTGCCAGCATGAAGACCCATGTCGCCGCGATGGTCGATTTCTGGAACGCGGGTGTTCCGACGCTGGATTACGGCAACAACATCCGTCAGGTCGCGCTTGAAGAGGGGCTGGAAAACGCCTTTGCCTTCCCCGGTTTCGTACCCGCCTATATCCGCCCGCTCTTCTGCCGCGGCATCGGCCCGTTCCGCTGGGCCGCGCTCTCAGGTGATCCTGAGGATATCTACAAGACCGACGCCAAGATGAAGGAACTCTTCCCCGAGAACACCCATCTGCACAACTGGCTCGACATGGCGCGCGAGCGCATCGCCTTTCAGGGGCTGCCC
The DNA here is from genome assembly GCF_036802785.1 of Pararhodobacter sp. Lineage (GTDB taxonomy): Bacteria > Pseudomonadota > Alphaproteobacteria > Rhodobacterales > Rhodobacteraceae > Pararhodobacter. The sequence continues at coordinate 39,349 of NZ_DAIRVN010000016.1, read as the reverse complement.
GCGCGGATCATGTGGATCGGGCTGGGCGACCGGCACAAGGCCGGGCTGGCGATCAACGCGATGGTGCGTTCGGGTGAGCTGAAAGCCCCGGTGGTGATCGGCCGCGACCATCTTGATTCGGGCTCGGTCGCCTCGCCCAACCGCGAAACCGAGGCGATGAAGGACGGCTCGGATGCCGTCAGCGACTGGCCGCTTCTCAATGCGCTTCTCAATTGTGCATCGGGTGCGACCTGGGTCAGCCTTCATCACGGCGGCGGGGTCGGAATGGGCTTTTCGCAGCATTCGGGCATGGTCATCTGCTGCGATGGCAGTGAGGATGCCGACCGGCGCCTTGCCAATGTGCTCTGGAATGACCCCGCGACCGGCGTGATGCGCCATGCCGACGCAGGCTATGACATTGCCATTGATTGCGCGCGCGAACACGGGCTCAATCTGCCGGGCATTCTGAAAAGCTGAGGGGCTTCATCTGTTCAAAAATATCCCCGCCGGAGGCTTCCGCACCCTCAACCTGCACCCCCCGGCGGGGCAACGACCAACCACCAACCAAGGGGAGTATCCCATGAAAAGACGTGCATTTCTGACCACCGCAACGGTAGGTGCCGCAGCGGCCACGCTCGCCACCCCGGCGCTCTCGCAAAACACCCGCCAGTGGCGGCTGGTCTCGGCCTGGCCGCGCAACCTGCCCGGGCCGGGTGTCGCAGCCCAGATGCTGGCTGACCGGATCACCACGCTTTCGGGCGGGCGCATCGAGGTCGAGCTGTTCGCCGCGGGCGAGATCGTTCCGGGGCCGGGCGTGTTTGACGCCGTTGGTGAGGGAACGGCCGATATCTACCACGCCGTTCCCGCCTACTGGGGTTCCAAATCCAAGGGCATCCTGCTGTTCGGTTCGCAGCCGCTGGGCCTGACCGCGAATGAGCAGCACGGCTGGATGCTGCATGGCGGCGGGCAGGAGCTGTATGACGAGATGTACGGCCGTTTCAACCTCAAGCCCTTCCTCTGCGGCAACTCTGGTCCGCAATGGGCCGGCTGGTTCCGCAATGAGATCACCTCGCTGGATGATATCCGCGGCATGAAATACCGCACCACCGGCCTCAATTCGGAAGTGATGTCGAAACTCGGTGTTGCCGTCGAGGCGATGTCGGGCCCGGCGATGTTCCAGGCACTGCAATCGGGCGCACTGGATGCGGGTGAGTTCATCGGCCCGTGGTCGGATTCGGCGCTGGGTCTGCAGCAGGTCGCGCCCTATTACTACGACAACGGCGTGGGTGAGCCCTCGTCGGCCGAGGAATGCGCGATCAACCTCGACACCTGGAACGCGCTGGAAGATGACCTCAAGGGCGCGGTGCAGATGGCGGCGGAAAGCCTCTATAACGTGGTGCATACCGAATATAACACCAAGCACGCGATGGCTCTGCGTGAGCTGATCGCGGGCGGCACGCAGGTGCGCCAGTGGCCCGAGGAGATCATCATCGCGCAGGGCAATGCCATGGGTGAGGTGCTGGAAGAGATGCGCAACGACAGCGACGAGCTGGTGGCGCGCATCACGGAAAGCTTCATCGCCTACCGCGATCTGATGGCCGGTTACCAGCCGCATGCCGAAGCCGCGCAGCTTGCCTCGCGCAGCCTTGACTTCACCTACGCCCGCTAAGAAGGGTGTCCCGGCCGGGCGGATTTCCGCCCGGCCCTTGCTTGGAAGGGGGTAGCGGATGGCGCGACTGGCCGATGCTCTGGACTGGATCAACCGCGCGGTCGGCGCGGTGGTGATGTGGCTGGCACTGACCATGGTGCTGGTCCAATTCGCCGTTGTGCTGTTGCGCTATGTCTTCGGCTTTTCCTCGATCTTCATCAACGAGAGCGTGCTGTATCTGCATGCCTCGATCTTCATGCTGGGCGCGGGCTATACGCTCTGGGCGCAGGGCCATGTGCGGGTGGATATCTTCTATGCCCGCTTTTCCCCGCGCCGTCAGGCGCTGGTCGATATCTTCGGCCATCTGGCGCTTCTGGGGCCGTCGCTGGTGATGCTGCTCTACTGGTCATGGCCGATGGTGCGCCGCTCCTGGGCGATCCTTGAGGGGCCGATATCGGTGGGCGGCATTCCGGCCTCATACCTTCTGAAATCGCTGGTGCCGGCGTTTTGCGTGCTGCTTTTGATTCAGGGGGTTTCCGCCCTGATCCGCGATGTGATCCGCCTGCGGGGAGACCAATGATGGCGCTTGACCTGTGGATGTTCGCGGCCCTCATCGTCTTTATCCTGATGGGCTATCCGGTGGCTTTCACCATTGCCGGGGTGGCCACCGCCTTTGCACTGATGGGCTGGTGGTTCGATGTGTTCTCGATCAACCTGATGGGCGCATTGGGGCAACGCTTTTTCGCGGTGATGACCAACCCGGTGCTGACCGCCATTCCGCTCTTCGTGCTGATGGGTGTGGTGCTGGAGAAATCGCGCATCGCCGAAGACCTGCTGGAAACCATGGGCCGCCTGTTCGGCGCCATGCGCGGCGGGCTGGGGGTGTCGGTGGTGCTGGTGGGGGCGCTTCTGGCGGCCTCGACCGGGATTGTCGGCGCGACCGTGGTGGCGATGGGCATGATCGCGCTGCCCGCGATGCTGCGCAACGGCTATAACCCGCGACTGGCGGCGGGGACGGTTGCCACGGCGGGCACGCTGGGGCAGATCATCCCGCCCTCGACACTGCTGATCATTCTGGCCGAGGTGATGTCCACGTCGTTTCAGCAGGCGCAGTATCAGCAGGGCCGCTTCAGCATCGAGACCATCTCGGTCGGCCAGACATTCGCTGCGGCGCTGGTGCCCGGTTTCCTGCTGGTGGGCATCTATATCCTGTATATCCTGGGCCGGGCGTGGCTGATCCCGGGCGACGCGCCCGCGATGCGCGAACGCCTTGAGCGCGTGTCGCATTCCGAGGTGTTCGGCGCGGTGGTGCCGCCGGTTCTGCTGATCGTGGCGGTGCTGGGTGCCATTCTGGGCGGCGTCGCCTCACCCAACGAGGCCGCGAGTGTGGGCGCGGTCGGTGCGATCCTGCTGGCAGGCTATCGCCGGGGCGCGCCGCGCTGGCTGATCCTTGCGGGCGCTGGCGCATTGCTGGCGCTGGCGGTGGCGGCGGGGATTGCCCCGGTGCGGCTGCAACGCTCAGACACCGGGCTGGTGCAGTATCTGATGGCGAGTGGCTATGCGGTGCTGGGGCTGGTGGGGATTGTCGCTGTGCTGGCCGCGCTCTGGGCGCTGATGCGCGAGCGGCTGGTGAAGCCGGCGCTGGCGCAGACGATGATCGTCACCGCGATGATCTTTGCCACCATCCTGATGGCCTCGTTCTTCAGCCTCGTCTTCGTCGGGTTGGGCGGTGAGCACCGTGTGGCGGCTATTCTGGAGGCGCTGCCGGGCGGGGCGATGGGGGCGCTGATCTTTGCGATGCTGTTCATCTTCGTGCTGGGCTTCTTCCTTGATTTCGTGGAAATCTCGGTGATCCTGCTGCCCCTGCTGATTCCGCCGCTGATCCTGATGGGGCATGATCCGATCTGGCTGGCCGTGCTGATCGCGGTCAATCTGCAGACCTCGTTCCTGACTCCGCCCTTCGGTTTCTCGCTGTTTTACCTGCGCGGCGCGGCCCCGCCGGAGGTGACGACGGGGATGATCTATCAGGGGGTGGCGCCCTATATCGTGCTGCAGATTCTGGCGATCATGATCATCTGGCTGATGCCGACCATTGCCACATGGCTGCCGGGAGCGGTGTTCTGAACGGGCAGAGGGGGGCGTTGCCCCCCTCGCGGCTGGCGCCGCTCACCCCCCAGCGTATTTCCGGCAAGATGAAGGGGCGTGCGCCGGATTGACGGTCATACTGGCGGGCAGACCGGCGTTCAGACCGGATGGACGAGCCGGGCCTGCGGGAAATGGCTGAGCGTGGCGGTGATCGCGGCGCGGTCCATCAGGCAGAAGGCGGTAGACAGGGCATCGGCCAGCGCGGCGCGCGGGGCGGTGACGCTGATCAGTTGCCAGCGGGCGGGGGCGGGCAGGCCGGTCAGCGGGTTGAGGATATGGCTGACCATGCCCGCCTGATCAAAGGTGATGCCATGCGGCGCCGAACTGGCCAGCGCCGCGTTTTCCAGCAGCACCGCATCGCGGTGGAGGCGCTGGCCGTCATCCAGCGTGACCGGCCAGGCGCCGCCGCCCGGCTGCCCGCCGAGAGCGTGGAACTCGCCGGTATTGACCAGAACATCGCTCAGCCCTTCGGCGCGCAGCAGGTCGGCGACCCGGTCGGCGATGGCGCCCTGCGCGACCCCGTTGAGGCTGAGGGCCATGCCCGGGCGCAGGGTCACCGCGCGCGCGTCAAAGCGCAGGCCGCTCCAGCCGGTGCGGCTGCGGGCCTCTTGCAGGCGGCCCTCCGGGGGGTGGCGGCTGATGGCGTGGTGTTCGGCGTAAAGCGCCCAGAGCGGTTGGATGGTGGGGTCAAAGAGGCCCCCGCTGGCCGCGTGGACGGAGCGGCACAGCGCGAGGCATTCCAGCAACTCAAAGGGCGGATTCTCCAGCCGCCCCTGCGTGTTGAGCTGCACCAGCGCCGAGCGGTGGTCATGCAGCGAAAAGATGCGTTCCAGCCGGGCGACTTCGGCCAGCGCGCGCTGCACGATGCTTTCGGCCTGCGGATGCGCCAGCGTTATGGAGGCATCCGCCCCCAGCGCGGTGCCGCGCCACTGATACAGCGGTGTGGCGCGGGCCGGGCTGGCGGCGGCGGCGGCGGCGATGGCAAGGAAGCGGCGGCGGGAAAGTGCGGACATGCTCAGCCCTCCAGTTCGCGGGACAGGGCCCGCAGGCGGTCGTTGAAATCGGCGTCATCGTCGCTGCCGATATCCTCGTCAAAGGTGACGGGGGCGAGAACGGCGCTGTCCGGGATATCGGCAAGGGCCTGAACCGTGCCGCCATGTTCCTGCGCAAAGGCCTGCGCGGCCTCGCGGGAGGCGAAGGGAACCAGTTCCGGCGCGCCCATCCCCCCTTCGACCGCCGCGCCGGTGACGAAATGGGCCCCCGCCGCCGCGATCCAGTTATCGGCGCCGGGGCTGTCCCAATGCGCGCCATCGGCCCCCATGTCGGACACATAGAGCGCTGAAATCAGGTGGCTTTGTTCCGGCATCCGCTGATAGGCCACCGCATCGCGCACCTGACTGAAGAACAGCGGCCATGGCATGCCATCGAGATGCACCTGCGCCTTGGGGCCGGGGTGTTCGAGCAGGTTCATCTGGCAGTAATGGCCCACCGCCTCGGCCGTCATGGTGACGGGCGCGGGGGGCGCGCTGGCACTGTCTTCGCGGCAGGCCGCGAGCGCCAGAAGGGCGAGGGCAAGGAGGGCGGGGATACGAGGGAGCCGGGTCATGGGGTCACCTTGCGGAAGGCCAGTATGGCCAGTGTCAGCGCCGCCAGCGGCCACAGCAGGATCGAGGTCAGCGCGTGGCTGGCGGGGATGGTGTTGGCCGCGCCACCGATTCCGGCAGCGGCGGCGGTGGCCTCGGAGGCGGCGAGATTATAGAGGCGGAAGGCATCGGCAGGGTTGCCGATCAGCATCCAGGGAAAGACCCGCGTGGTGAAAGTGCCGCCGCTGTCAGCGACCACGGCGGCCAGAAGGCCCAGATCATAGAGCACGATCATCACCAGCCAGAGGCCGATCGCCAGCCCCGCCGCCGCGCCGGGCCGCCGGGCGATGGCGGAGAGCGCGTAGCCGATGGCAAGAAAGGAAGCGCCCAGCAGAAGCGAGGTCCAGAACAGGCGCCAGAGGGCGGGCAGCCCGTCACCGGCGCGCGGGTCAAGGTAAAGGGCGGCACCGGCGGCGATGCCATAGCCAACCGCCACCGCCAGCGCGAGGATCGCCAGATGGGCGGTGAACTTGCCCAGAAGCAGCTCGGCCCGGCTGACCGGATAGGTCAGCACAAGGGGCAGGGTGCCGCGCTCCACCTCGCCGGCGATGGCGTCGAATGACATCAGAAGCGCGACCAGCGGCACCAGATAGACCGCAAGGCTGGTCAGGCTGGCGACGGTGACCGAAAGCTTGTCCACCCCCAGCGCGCCGGTGGGGGCGCTGCCCGCCGCCGACAGCACCATGGAAAACAGCGCCATCATCGCCACCGCGATGGTGACCCAGCGGTTGCGGAGCGCGATGCGGAATTCGGCACCGGCTGAGGCGAAGATGCGGGTCATTGCAGGTTCCTTCCGTCGGGCTGGCGCGAGAAATGGCTGTAGAGGTCTTCCAGCGAAGGGGGGATCACTTCGATATCCTCGATCATCGGGCCAAGCGCGGTGATCTCGCCAAGGCGCGCAAGCTTGTCCTCAGGCGTGCAGCTCAGCGCAACCATCGTCCCGTTCAGGCGCGCGGCGTTGAGATGGCGCGCCACCGTATCGGCCTGACCGGGACGAGCCATGACATGCAGCTGGACCGGCAGCGCGGCAAGCCGGCGCAGGGCGGCCAGCGTGTCATTGGCCACCATCCTGCCCCGGGACAGGATCACGATGCGGTCGGTCCGCGCCTCAACCTCGGTCAGGGCATGCGACGACAAGAGGATCGCCGCCCCCTCGGCCGCCAGTTCATCCAGCATGGAGTAGAACTCGCGGCGTGACACCGGGTCCAGGCCCGAGGTGGGCTCATCCAGCACCAGAAGCCGGGGGTTGCCGATCAGCGCCTGCGCAAGGCCCACGCGCTGGCGCATGCCCTTGGAATAGGTGCCGATGCGCCGCGTGGCGGCATCGCCAAGGCCCACGCGCTTGAGCAGGGGCAGGGCGGCGGCGGGGTTTTCGCCGCGCAGCCGCAGGTAGTAGCGCAACTGCTCCTGCCCGGTCAGCGCGGGGTGAAAGGCCACGTTTTCAGGCAGATAGGCAACCTGACGGCGCGCCGCATGGCTGCCGGGCGTGGCACCCAGCACCGAGGCGGTGCCGCTGTCAAAGGGGATCAGCCCGAGGATGATCTTCATCAGCGTCGATTTGCCCGCGCCGTTATGGCCCAGCAGCGCCACCCGTTCGCCGGGCGCCACGCTGAAGCCGACGCCATCAAGCGCGCGGTTGGTGCCGAAGGTCTTAGTGAGCTGTAAGAGGGTCAGCGCTGTCATCTGTCTGTCTTCCATAGCGCCAGGCGGGCCGGGCTTCGGCCTCCATCCGGGCGATGTGTTCGGGAACCGCGATCTCCACGGGGCGGGTAAGGGGGAAGCTGTCGAGCACACCGCCGGGCATGGTGGCGGGGAAATGCGCCTGGCTCCATCGGATCAGCTGCACGGCCGGGGAGCCGAGCAGGAGCGCGGCGGCGGGCTGCGACCAGAGGATATGGTCCATCAGGTCATTGGGCCGGAAGCGGCTGTCAGCGATGCCGTCGCCGTCCAGATCAAAGGCGGGATGGTCGGACCAGAAGTTGCCGCGCCCCTCATGGCTCCATTCGATATCGCGGGTGCCGACGTATTTCACCTGCGTCTGATTGCCGATGAAAGCATTGCCGGTGATCGCGTTGCGCTCGGACCCGGCGGTGAAATGGATGCCGATCTCGCAGCCCTCAAAGCGGTTGCCGTGGATCAGGTTGCGATGCGCGTTATAGATGAAGGTGCATTTTTCCTGCGTGCCGCCGCGCACCAGATTGCCGCGCACATCGGCGTTGTTGGCATAGTTCAGCATCAAGCCGTGGCTCATGTCGCCCAGTGACATGTTGTCGGTGATGACCACGCGGTTGGAGAACATGATGGCAAAACCCAGCCGGTTGCCGATGGAGATATTGCCGGAAACCTCGCTCATGTTGGTATACATGAAATGCACCGCAAAGCGCAGGTCGCGCATCAGGTTGTCGCGGAAGATGTTGTCGCGCGAGGTATTGGAGAATATCCCGTCGCGGCCATAGCGGATGTCGTTTCGCTCAACCACGGTGCCGGGCGCGTTCCAGACATAGATGCCGTTGCCACGGTCGTTCATGCGGTGGTCCTGCCGGCCAAGGACAACGTTGTCGCGCACCTGACTGTCGCGCGCGCCAAAGACATGCACACCCACCAGATTGCCGGTGAAGGTGTTGTGTTCAACCACCGCGCGCTCGGCGCTGCGGTCAAGCTTCACCCCGGCATCCACCAACTGATGGTCCGAGCCCGAGCCGCTGATTTCCAGCCCGCGCAGGGTCACATCCGCGCCGGTGACAGTGACGACAGAGCCGCGGCCATCGCCAACAAGCTGTGCCGCGCCGCCCCCGTCAAGGGTCACGGCGCGGTCCAGTATCACCGGGCCATCGTGGCGGCCCGGCGCAAGGATCAGCACATCGCCGGGGCTGGCCCCGGCGATGGCGGCGGCCAGCGCCCCCGGCTGGGCGGGCACCAGCCGCTCGTCGGCCAGCGCCACGCCCGCAAACGCGAGCAGGGCCGCCAGCACCAGCACCGGAAAACGCAGGCCGCGCATGATCAGGCCTCCTTCGGCTCAACGAACATGCGGCCGCGCATTTCCATGTGCAGCGCATGGCAGAACCACTGGCAATAATACCAGTAAACCCCCGGCTTGGCGGCCACGAAGGTCACTGAGGCCGTCTGAAGCGGGCTGATCTCCATCGCCACGCCATGATCGCCCATGCAGAACCCGTGGCTGAGGTCTTCGATGTCATCAAGATTGGTGATGATCACCGTCACCTCGTCACCCTCCGTCACCGTGAAGCTTTCAAGGCTGAAGTTCGGCGCCATCGAGGTCATGTAGACGCGCACCTTGTTGCCGTCGCGCACCACGGTTTCCATCCAGTCGTCGATATCCACGCCATCGGCCTCAGCCTGCGCGCGGGTTTCGGACCAGCTGGGGTCATTGCGGTCATAGACATGCAGCGGGTTGATGAGCGAGCGGTGCACAAGGATGGAATCATGCGGCTCGGCGAAGGTGGGGCCGTCATGAACCAGCCGCAGATTGTCACCATCGATGACAAAAAGCTGCTCGTTCTCAGGCTTCAGCGGGCCGACGTTGAGGAACCTGTCCTTGGAGAACTTGTTCATCGACACGAAATACTTGCCATCGGCATCCAGCGTTTCGCCCATCGAGGTGGAGTTGTGGCCGGGCTGGTAATGCACATCCGTCTTGGAAATGATCGGATCGACATCAGCGCCGTCGTAAAGCTCGATCGCCTTTTCGATGTTCCAGAACACAATCTGGCTATCGAGGAACAGCGTGGTATAGGCATTGCCCTTGCCGTCAAACGCGGTGTGAAGGGGGCCAAGGCCCAGCTCAGGCTCGGCCACCACGGCAGAGCGCGGGTCAAGCGCGTCATCCTCAAAGAGCGCATCCAGCTTGCGCACGTCGATCACCGACACCGTGGGGCTGAGCTTGCCGCCGATGCACAGGTGGATCCTGTCAGGCGCCATGTTGCAGCCGTGCGGGTTGTTGGGGATCGGGATGTAGCGGGTGTATTTCTTGTTCACCCCCTTGCGCCCGTCGATCACCTTGACGCCGTTCAGCTCGACATAATCGCCCTCTTCAATCCCCTTTTCGATCTCGGCGATATTGAACACCACGACATGGTCCATGTCGGCAGCGGTCATGTCGGGCAGGTTCATGCCCATTTCCGAGTTGTAGCTGGTCGAAAACGCATATTTGCCGTCATAATCGGCATCGGTGTTGTCCAGGTTGCCCGAGACCATAACCTGCCACGCCACTTCCATCTCATCCGCCGCGACGGCGGTGAAGAAGTTCACATATTGCGACGGGTCATCCAGAATGGTGCCGTCATTGACCATCGGGCCCTCATCCTCGCCATTGGCAAAGACATAGTTGGTGCGCGGCCATTTCTGCGGGCGCAGGCCGTGGATAGCCTTGGCGTTGGGGATCTCAAGGATCGAATCGCATTTCATGATGTCGCAGCGCACCCGGGCCACGCGGGTATTGGCCTTGTCGTTCATGAACAGGAAGCGGCCGTCATATTTGCCCTCGGTGAAGGACATATGGACATGGTGAAGGTCGCCGTTGTCGTGGATCTTCTTGCCGTTGGCCTCCAGATACTTGCGGGTTTTCTCGCTCATCGTGCGCTGGTGAATGCGCAGCGATTCATTGGTCTGGCCCCAGCCGGTGGCCGAGCAGCGGTTGAACACCGGAATGCGCATCAGCTCGCGCATGGACGGCACGCCCAGAATGCGCATCTCGCCCGACTGACCCGAGGACCAGAAGCCATAGTATTCATCCAGTTGCCCCGGCGCGACATGCGAATCGTCAACGGCGGCTGCGGCGCGGCTGGTAGAGGCGGCGGTCAGCGCAGCAGCACCGCCCGCCAGCATCGCCGCATGCGGCACGCCCATGCCACCCAGAACCGCAGTTCCCGCCGTCGCGCTCAGAAGCCCCCTGCGGCTGATGCCCGGTATTTGTGATTTGTCAGACATTGTCAGTCTCCTTGGTTGATGGTTTGGTCTTTGCTGCCCGGTTCGGCATGTTCAGCGCACGCGGCGCACCGCCCACGGCCTCACGCCGTTTGAACTGGCGGATCACCACCGGGCATTTGGTTTTCGACTGGTAAAGCACCTGGCAATGCATGCAGTTGAGGCATTCATTGGGGTTGATCTCACCCGTCGGATGGATCGCCTGCACGAAGCATTCATTGGCGCAGGTCTGGCAGGGGTTGCCGCATTCCTTGTAGCGCTTGAGCCAGTCGAACATCCGCATCCGCGCCGGGATCGCCAACGCCGCGCCCAGCGGGCACAGGTAGCGGCAGAAGAAGCGCTCGATGAACAGGCCCGCGACCAGAAGGGCGACGGCGAACAGCACAAACGGCCATGCGCGGTCAAATTTCAGCACGATCGCGGTTTTGAACGGCTCCACCTCGGCCAGCCGCTCGCCCCATTCCAGTGACGCCAGCGAGGCGCCGAAAAGGGCAAGGAAGATCATGTATTTGATCGGCCAGAGGCGTTCATGCAGACCCCAGGGCAGGGTGACTTGCGGCACGCGCAACTTGCGGGCGATCTGGTTGGTCAGCTCCTGCAGCGCGCCAAAGGGGCACAGCCAGCCGCAATAGGCCCCGCGCCCCCAGAAGATCAGCGCGGCGGCGACCGAGAACCACAGGATGAAGGTCATCGGGTCCAGCAGGAAGGCCTGCCAGCTGAAGCCTGCCACCAGCGACTGGCTGAGCGCCATGATATTGACGACCGACAGTTGCGCATTGGCATACCAGCCCAGAAAGAACAGCGTCAGTGTCAGGAAACCCATGCGGAACCAGTAGGTTACGCGCTCTGACCGGGTCAGCCAGCCCTGAAAGAAGAACGCCCCCGTCAGCACCGTCAGCATCGCCACCAGCACCGCGATCTCGGCCCGCCGGTCATGCCAGATACGCTCGATCAAGGCCATCTGCGCGGCGCGCTCGGCCTGCGCGTCATGGACATCGGCCATCGCCACCGGCGCGGGCTGCGCCAACTCGGTAAGGAAGGCGCGGGGAAGCTGGTAACCCAGATCGAAGGTGGTAAAGACCCGCTCCAGCGCCGCCACATCGCGCTGCGCCAGAAGCTGGATGCGCCATGGCGCGGCAGGGTCAAACCCGGCTTCAGCGGGAATTCGGAAGATATCCATCTCGTTGAAGCGGGGCGCGCCCGGCGTGGCGATGTCACCCAGCCGCCGGTGATCGCGGTCGCGGAAGCGCACCGAGGTGTCGCCCTGGATCAGCACGATCCGGTCAAAGATACCGCCGCGCACATACCCCGAACCCTTGAAGGAATAGAGCCCGCGCCCGGCCAGCAGGATCGCATGCTCGCCCTCTTCCAGCCAGTTCTCAAGATTGGCGTATTCAGCTGCGCCCATCAGTGCGCGCCCTATCCCCGGCACGCTGACGGGGGCCGTGAACAGGTCGATATAAAGCGCGTCATCGGCCTCATTGATCGGGCGGCGGGCGGCGCGGGGGTCTTCGAGCGCCTCAAAGGCCGCGTTGACCTCGGCCACTTCCAGCGTCATGCGCCGCAGGGTGCCGTCGCCGACCATCGCCGACCAGCCGCCCGCGGGCGCGGCCTGCGCATTGATCTCAAAGCGCGGCCCGGTTGGGGCGGTCTGCGGTGCCAGCCCGCCCAACCCCAGAAGCCGCGCCACCCGGATGCCCGAGCGGATGATGGAATCGTCGATCACCATGATGGTGACCGTCACGCCCGAGATGATGTTCAGCTCGCTCAGCGTGCCGCCCGCCGCATCGACCGCCGCCAGATCAAGCCCGATATGCTGGTCCAGCAGGGTGCGGATGCGCGCTTCCGGAATGCCGATCAGCACAATCGGCTCGGAATGGTGGACCAGATTGATCCCCTGAATGCGCGCGTCATCGTCCAGCGCGATCATGATATGGATGGGCTTGCCGGAATAGCCGGTGGTGCCCACGAAATCCGAGGTGATGAACACCCAGCCGATCCGCTCAGTCCCGCGCAGCAGGGGGGCAACCGGCGCGTCATCGCGCATCGGGCCATAGCCATCGGCCTGCGGGTTCAGCGTGGCGGGGTCGGTTTCGGCCAGAAAGCGTTGCAGATGCGGGGTCTGGGCGCCGGCCGAAAGGGGCAGAAGAAGCGCCAGCAGCAGCAGAAGCGCGCGGAGAGCGGAAAGGGGGGCAGGACGCATGGTTCAGACCTTGTGCGGGGGGCCACGGGCCGCCTGAGGGGTAAAGCGGCGCTGGATGTGGTTCAGCGATCGGGGTGGCAGTTGCGCATCGCTGCCCGCCTCATGGCGCGCGTGCGCGGTCTGCGCCGGGGGCAGGGCGAAAGCGACCGTGCTCAGGCAATCCGGGCAGGGCAGTGGCGCGCAATCCTCCCCGGCGGGGTCAACGCGGTTGCCCTGTGCATCCAGGGTGATGACGGTCTCAGCCGAACCGGCGGCGCAGATGACAATTTCATGCAGCCCGGACAGGTGGCGCGGCGGGGCGGCCAGCGCCATGCCATGCACCACAGCACCCGCCGCCATCGCAAAAGCGAGGGTGAGGGTGATGAGAGCGGATCGCAAAGGGCTATTCATGAGGGCACTTAAACAGGAGGATCGTGCGCTGACCTTGATATGGGTCAAATGGAATAGCCCTTTGACCCTGCGTCAGCCGCATAGCCTTCCGCGCGCACAGGGCACAAAACATGGCCTGCGCCCGCTTTCCCCCTCACCGCTGCGCCCTTGCGCGCCCCCTTGCCCCGGCAGTAGGCTGGTTCACCACGCCAAGGGAGCAAGATTTGCGGCTTACCAAGTTCACCGATTACTCTGTGCGCGTTCTGATCTACGCGGCGATGCATGCTGACCGGCTGGTCACCATTGACGAGACAGCCGAGGTCAACCGCATCTCACGGGCGCATGTGAAGAAAGTTGTCCTGACGCTGACGCAACTGGCGTATCTGCGCGGCCAGCGCGGGCGCAGCGGCGGCTTTACGCTGGCCAAAGCGCCCGAAGAGATCAACCTCGGCGCCCTGATCCGGCAGACAGAGCCCGATTTCAGGCTGGTTGAATGCATGGGGCCGGACAATGGCTGCATGCTTGCCCCCCATTGCAACCTGCCGCCGCTGATGGCCCGCGCACTTGCGGCCTTTATTCAGGTGTTTGACGCCCATACGCTGGCCGACGCCGTCAAAGGCAAGATCACGCTCTGAGGGCGGCGGGTGGCGTCAGTCGGCCCCGGGGCCGCAGTCCAGCCGGATTTCCTCGGCAAAGTCGCGCCCGACGCGCGGAAAATCTTCCTCCGGGTCGGCAATCCCGCCCGCGTAAAGCTCGTCCAGCGCGGCCTCAAGCTGGGCGCTCGCGGCGCTCAGATCGGGGACAAAGATGCGCGCGCGGCAATCATCCCGCCCGCTGACACTGGTCTGACCGGCAATCGTATAGGCAATGTAGTATTCAGGATCATAGACCTGAAGGGTCAGCGGCCCCTGCGCCGGGTCAGCGGGGGTCAGCACCGGGCGGCGGTGGCGCGAGACAATCTGTCCGTCCTCCAGCAGCGTCGCAACCGGCTCCGGCGGACCCAGCGCAAGCGGTTCCTCGCCCTGCAGCGGCCAGAGATCGCCGTTATACCCCTCCACCCAGTTCAGATCGAAACCGGCCAGCACCGCCTCATCCTCAGGCGACAGGGCCTCGGCGGCGGGGTTGAGGCCCAGATCGGCCAGAATCAGCATGGTGGTGAAAGCGTCATAGCGCCATTCCACGCCGATCTCGCTCAGCGCGCCCGCCCCGTCAAACCGCAGCTCAAGCGCGGCCTCGATAAACTCATGCGGATGCGCGCGCGCCGGGGCGGCGGGCAGGGCCAGCGTGGCCAGAACGGTGGCAAGAAGCGTGAAGCGATGCATGGGCCCGGACGGTTGCTTCATTCCCAGATAGGGCAGAGGCGCGCGGCGCTCAAGCCGTTGCGCGCCCAAAGCCTATTCCGACCAGTGCACAATCGCCTGATCCAGCAGTGCGGCCACCGGGGCATCCAGCGGGTCGGCCCCCTGGGCGCGTTCCAGCGCGGCGCGCTTTTCCGCGCCGGTGATCACCAGATGAAGCGCAAAGGCATTGCGCAGGACCGGCGCGGTCAGGCTCAGGCGCGGCTCAGGCTGGTCCGGCACCGCCATGGCCATGACCGTCGGCGCGTCATCGGCCAGCGCCAGATCAAGCCGCGTCGCGCCGGGAAACAGCGAGGCGGTGTGCATATCGGCGCCCATACCCAGCAAGGCCACATCCAGCGGCAGAAGCGGCGCAATCTCGGCGCTCAGCGCTTCGGCCGCTTCCGCCGGTTCCATCCCGGGCCGCCAGAAGGGCACCAGCCGCGCCGCCGACGCCGGGCCCTGAAACAGCCGCCGCCGCACCAGCGCGGCGTTGGAGCGGGGGTGATCTTCCGGCACCCAGCGCTCATCGCTGAGCACGATATCGACGCGCGACCAGTCCAGCTCCACCGCCGCCAGCAGGTCAAACACCGGGCCGGGCGTGGTGCCGCCGGGCACGCAGAATGTCGCCCGTTCGCGCCGCGCGAGCGCTGCGCGCAGGTCGCGCGACAGCGCGCCCGCAAGCGATATCATCAGCATGTCGCTGTCAGCATAGTCGATGACGTTCATTACCCGATCTCCCGCCAAAGCCGCCCGTCGCGCTGCAACAGGTCCGCCGCCGCCGCTGGCCCGGCTGACCCTGCGGCATAGGGCAGGGCGCGTGCCCCGCCGTCCTGCCAGCCCGCGATCACCGGGTCGCTCCAGGCCCAGGCGGCCTCAACCTCGTCGCCGCGCATGAACAGGGTCTGGTTGCCCCGGATCACATCCATGATCAGCCGTTCATAGGCATCGGGGATCTGCATATCATCGCCCAGCGCCTCGGCAAAGGACATATCCAGCGCCACATCCTTCAGCCGCATCCCGCCGGGGCCGGGTTCCTTGATCATCACCCGCAGCGTCATCCCCTCATCGGGCTGCAACCGGATCACCAGCACGTTCTCGCGCCACTCGGCATCCTCGCCAAAGATCGAATGCGGCGGGTCGCGGAAGATCACGGCGATTTCCGAGGCCCTTGCCGCCAGCCGCTTGCCGGTGCGCAGATAAAAGGGCGTGCCCTTCCAGCGCCAGTTCGAAATGCCGACCTTGAGCGCGATATAGCTCTCGGTGGTAGATTGCGGGTTCTCCACCTCGTCGCCATAGGACGGGCCATCAGGCCCCGCGCCATATTGCCCGCGGACGATGTCATCCTGCGCCACCGGGTCCAGCGCGCGGATCACCTTCAGCTTCTCGTCGCGCACCGCGTCAGGCTCAAAGTTGAACGGGGGTTCCATGGCGATCAGGCACAGAAGCTGCATCAGATGATTCTGCACCATGTCGCGCATCGCGCCGGAATGGTCATAGTATTCGGCGCGCCCGCCCACGCCCACGGTTTCGGCCACGGTGATCTGGACATGATCGACAAAGCGCGCATTCCACAGCGGCTCGAACAGGATATTGGCAAAGCGCACCGCCATCAGGTTCTGGACCGTCTCCTTGCCCAGATAATGGTCGATCCGGTAGATCTGCGCCTCGGTGAAATGGCGCGCCAGAATGGCGTTGAGCGCGCGCGCGGTCTCCAGATCATGGCCAAAGGGCTTTTCCACGACAATCCGCGTCTCGGGCGTGGCAAGGCCGTGTTCGGTCACCCGCTGCGCCAGATCGCCGAACAGGGCGGGCGCGACCGAGAAATAGAACGCGCGCGTCACATCGGGGCGCAGCATTCCGGCCAGCGCGCCCCAGCCTTCGTCCGAGCGTGCATCGACGGCGACATAGTCGATGGCCGTCAGAAATGCCGCGCGGTCGGCTGCCGATATCGGCGCGGCCCCATGATCGACCTTCAGGCTTTCCGCGACCATCGCCTTGAATTCCGCCGGCGTCATGGCCGAGCGCGCAGCGCCGATGATGCGCCCCTCGGCGGGCATCTGCCCATCGGCCAGGCGACGGCAGAGCGCGGGGAAAATCTTGCGTTGCGCCAGATCGCCGGTCGCGCCCAGCACGACCAGATCAAAAGGATCAACGGGAATGACGCGTGCGACCATGAAAACCTTCCGTGTCCGCGACTGTGATAGCGTTAACTGCCCCGGTTTAAGCCGGTTCCGGAAAAACCGCAATCGCTGCTTCATCTGTTCAAAAATATCCTCGGGGGGAGGCCGCAGGCCGTGGGGGGCAGACAGCCCCCCGTCCCGCAGCGGCCATCCGCGCAGACATTCACCCTTCAGGCTAGCATGAAAAGCGCGCGCTTTGCCCGCTAACCGGCGGCGTCACCCGGTGCCCCGGCAAGAAGCCGCGCAATTTCGTCAGGATCGTATCCCAGCCCCGCCAGTATCGCCGCGCCGTCGCGGTTCAGCGTGGGCGGCGGAAGGTCTGCGCGCTGTCCGGCCCCGGCAAAGCGCACCGGCTGCGGCACCGAGCGCACGCGCCCTGCCAGCCCGTCGCTGGGCGCAAAGAAGCCCTGCGTCGCCAGATGCGGGTCGTCCAGAACCGCGTCGAACTCCGGCACCGCCGCATGCGGAATATCGGTGGCGGCGAGCGCCGTGGCCCATTCAGCCGTCGTGCGCTGCGGCAGGGCCTCTGCCAGAAGGGCATAGAGCGATGCCGCGCGCCGGTTACGCTCACCCGCATCGGCGAACCATGCCTCGCTGACCACCGCCTCGCGCCCGATCATGGCCAGCATCACCGCCCAGTGCTGGCGGGTATAGGGCATGACGGCCAGCCAGCCATCCGCCGTGGCATAGGGCCGCCGGTGCGGGGTCAGCACGCGGGCGTAGCCGGGCGCCGCGCTGGCATCGAAGGTCGCGGCATCCAGATGTTCGTTCATCAGAAAGGCGGCGAGGGTCTCGAACATCGGCACCTCGATCGCCACGCCTTTGCCCGTTGTCTGACGATGGATCACGGCGGCAAGCACCGCATGGACCACATGCAGCGCGCCGATCTTGTCGGCCATGATCGAGGGCACATAGGCCGGAACCCCGCTGACCCGCCCCGCAAGCCCGGCCAGCCCGGCGGCGGCCTGAATGATGTCATCATAGGCCGCCCGCCCGCCATAGGGGCCGTCAGTGCCAAAGCCGGTCGCCGCGCAGTGGATCAGGCGCGGATAACGCGCGCAGAGCGTGTCTGCGTCCAGTCCCAGCCGCGCCGCCGCTTTCGGGCGCATGTTGATCAGCACGATATCCGCCCCCGCCAGTAACCGCTCAAGCGCGGCGCGGCAGTCCGGGCGCTTGAGGTCCAGCGCGAGGCTGCGCTTGTTGCGGTTGTTATTGGCGAAAAGCGCGCCCATCCCGTCCGGCCCCGGCGTGCCCGAGGCGCGCGCCAGATCGCCCTCGGGCGGCTCCACCTTGATCACCTCGGCGCCCAGATCGGCCATGGTCTGGCTGGCCATCGGCCCCATGACAATGCTTGTCGTATCCACCACCCGCAGGCCGTTGAGAAGCGTATGCATGTCAGCCCCTTACTGGATCAGCGACGGCAGCCACAGGATGATCCCCGGCACCGCGACCAGCAGCACCACGATCCCGATATCAGCCACCAGAAACCACGCCACACCGCGGAAAATCTTGCCCAGCGGCGCCAGATCACCGACCACACCCTTGATGACATAGACATTCAGCCCTACCGGCGGCGTGATCATGCCGATTTCCAGAAACTTGATCAGCAGCACCCCGAACCAGACCAGATCAAGGCCCGCTGTGTTGATGATCGGCAGCAGGATCGGCAGGGTCAGCAGCATGGCGCCCATCGGCTCCAGAAACATACCCAGCAGCAGATACAGCAGCGCGATGCCGAGGATCAGCAGCACCGGGTTTGTCGCCACTGCCGATATCGTCGCGGCAAGCGTGTCTCCGGCCCCCGAATAGGCCAGAAACCGCGTCAGCATCGAGGCGCCGATGGCGATGATGAACAGCGCGGCAGAGCTGGTGAGCGCCTCCAGCACCGAGGCCCGAAGCCCCGCGATGCTGAGCGAGCGTTTGGCCAGCGCGATGGTCAGCGCCATGGCCGAGCCGACGGCGCCTGCCTCGGTCGGCGTGAAGATCCCGGCGAAGAGGCCGCCGAAAATGCCCAGCACCATCAGCATCACCGGCCAGATCTCCAGCACCGCCGCGACCTGCTCCTGCCGGGTGAAGCGGCGGCTGTCGGCGGGTGCCAGTGCCGGGTTCAGCCATGCGCGCAGGATGATGACCGCGCAATAGCCCGCCAGCGTCAGCAGCCCCGCACCCACGCCGCCAAGGAACAACTGTGACACGGGAACCTGCGCGATGATGCCATAGAGGATCATCAGGATCGACGGCGGGATCAGCGCGCCTATGGTGCCCGCCGCCGCGACGGTGCCGGTGGCAAGGCTGATATCATAGCGCTGCCGGACCATCTCGGGCACCGCGATCTTGCCCATCGCCGCCGAGCAGGCCACCGAAGAGCCGGTGACCGAGGCAAAGGCCGAGGCCCCGAAGACGCTCGCCACCGCCAGCCCGCCCGGCAACCACGACAAGAACACCCGCGCCGCCCGGAACAGACCCGATGTCAGGTCGGCGTGGTAACAGACAAAGCCCATGAACAGGAACATGGGGATGGAGCTGAGCTGCCATGAAGCCGCGAAGCCCCAGGGCACAACCCCCAGCGCGCCCCATGCCGCCCGCTCACCCGCCAGCAGCCAGATACCGCCGAACGACACGCCGATCAGCGATGCGCCGATGGGCACGCGCAGGGCGATCAGCGCCAGCAACAGGGCCAGCCCCGAAAATCCGATGGATACATCGCTCATGATTCAGAACTTCCGGTCAACGTCAAAATCCTGCCCCCGCCGCAGATAGCGGGCCAGCTTGAAGGCAAGGGCCGCCAGCATCAGTGCGCAGCCCAGCGGCATCAGGTAATAGGCGGGCCATGTGTCGATGCGGATGCCCTGTTCGATGATGAAGGTGCCGACACGCTGCTTCACCTGCGCCTCCTGCAGCGCGCGCCATGCCAGCGCCGAGAAGATCAGCACCGACACCACCGTGCCGAAGGCCGCGAGTATCCGCCCGCCGCGCCGCGGCAGAAGCTGGGCGAAAAGATCGACCGCGATATGCTCGCTGCGCCGTTCGGCGAAGGCCAGCGGTATGAAGACAATCGCCACCATGTAGTAATTCGCGACGATGGCCACGGTCCCGGGCAGGGGGCTTCCGAAGAAGGATTTGGCGATCACATGCGCCGTGACATGCACCACCATCAGGATCAGGGCCGCCCCCCCGAGAAGGGTGGCGGCGCCGATAATCTTGCCCAACAGCTTTTCCAGCAAGGTCATGCCAATGCCTCCTGCGGGGTCATGCGCTCAGTTCAGGCCGTATTGTGCCGGATCGACCCGGGAAAAGACCTCGTCCCACAAGAGCGCGCCAAACGCTTCCGGGTCCTGTTCCAGCCCGGCAGCCAGTTCGCCCCAGCGGGTGATCAGGTCGCGGATGATGACGATTTTGTCGTCCACCCCCTGCACACCGTAGCTGTCGCTGAACTGGCGCGCGATCACCGCCACATCCTCCTCGACAAAGCGGGCGGAGGCCTCCATCAGCGCCGGGCTGGCCTCTGATATGGCGATGCCGCGCGCCTCGGCGGCGCTCAGGGCCTCCTGGGCTGCGTTGTTGTAGCGGATGGTGATTTCGGCCACGTTATCGGCGGCGGCGCGCAGCAGGAAGGCGCGGTTTTCCACATCCATCTCTGCCCAGGTGTCGCGGTTCATATTCGCCGCACCGGAGCCCGCAAACACGCCGCCCGGTACGCCCACGGTGATATGGCGCGTCACGTCGATCAGCTGAAGATTGGTCAGCTCGGGCGCCGAAATCATGGCGCAGTCCACCACACCCTGGCTCATCGCCTCATAGATCTCATTGCCGGGGATCGACACTTTGATGCCGCCGAAATGCTCGGCCCAGCGGCCCCAGTTTTCGGCACCCGCGCGGAAAGTGCGGCCGCGAAGCTGTTCCACCTCGGTCATCGGTGAGGTGCAGAGCAGCACATAATCGGGGGTCGAGGCGCTGCCCAGATAGACCTGATTTTCCCGCGCAAAGCCGCTCTGGCAATCCGGGCAGTGCAGCATCGCATACTCGCTCAGCGCACCGGCCATCGCCAGCGCAGGCACCGCGCCCGGCGCGCCGATGGTGGCCAACATCGACAGATCGGCGGCAAGGTTCGGTTCGGCGTACTCGGCGGGGTAATAGGGCATCAGGACATAGCCCATATCCGCCACGCCGTCGCGGATACCGGGGGGCGTCTCATTCAGGTTCAGCAGCGACATCTCGAACAGCCGCATCGACATGTCCGAGCCCGCCGCCAGCGCTTCGGCGAAAACCCGCAGCCCGTCATTCACCGGGCCACCGGGCGGAAAGCCCGAAGCATAGCGCAATTGCTGAGCCTGTGCCGCAAAAGGCAGGGCGGTCAGCGCAACGGTGCAGACAAGTGTTTTCAGTTTCTTCATGGTTTTTCCTCCCAGAAAATGGCGGTTCCTCCTCCCGCCGGGTTGCAGTCTTTCGTCTAGCGGCAGGTGAATCCCCCATCGACCGGCAGCGCGATGCCGGTCACGAACGAGGCATCCTCCGATGCCAGCCAGAGCGCGGCCTTGGCCACCTCGTCAGGGCGCACCAGCCTGCCCATCGGCACAAGGGTCATCATCCGCGCCTCGTTCTCGGCGGCCACTTCGGCGCTGACGCCCCGGCCGGTGAACCCGGTTTTCATCGGTGTGTCGGCCAGACCGGGGCAGACCACATTGACCCGCACATTGTCCGGCGCGAAGGTCTGCGCCAGCGATTTGGTCAGCCCCACCACCGCGAATTTGCAGCTGGAATAGACCGGCGCCCACATCGACCCCACCATCCCCGAAACCGAGGCGGTAAAGACAATCGCACCGCCCCCGCGCTTGCGCATATGGCCGATGACCTGTCCGGCGGCGAGAGTGGCCGATTGCAGGTTGAGGGCGACGGCACGTTGCCAGGCGTCGATATCCAGATCCTCGATCCCGCCGGGGCCGGGCGCACCGGCATGCGCCCAGAGCACGTCAATCCCGCCCAGCTTTTCTGCTGCCGCATCGACCGAACCGCGCGCGCCCCCGGCGGTGCTCAGATCGGCCTCAACCGTGACCAGCCTGTCGCCTGCATCAAGCTGGCGGACCAGCGCGGCCAGCCCTGCGGCATCGACATCAACCGCGCAGACGCGCGCGCCCTCGGCAAGGAACAGCTCCACCCCCGCGCGCCCCATGCCAGAGGCCGCTGCGGTCACCATGACCAGTTTGTCTTTCATGCGCATTGGGCGCGCTCCTTATTGTGCGTAGGCATTCGGGAAAGTTCCGTGCGTGCTGATGATTGTCGTGCGGGTTTCAAGGTAGCCGTCCAGCGCCTCCAGCCCGTTTTCGCGGCCCCAGCCGCTGGCGCCGAAACCGCCATAGGGCGTGGACCAGCGGATGAAACGGTAGGTATTGACCCAGACCATCCCCGCCCGGATGCGCGCGGCAACCCGGTGCCCGCGCCCCAGATCGCTTGTCCAGAGGCCAGCGGTAAGGCCGTAGCTGGTGTCATTGGCGATGGCGATGGCCTCATCTTCACCGTCAAAGGGGATAATCGCGGCGACCGGGCCGAATATCTCTTCGCGGGCAATGCGCATGGTGTTGGTGACATCGGCAAAGACCGTCGGCTGCACGAAATACCCCGCCGCCAGTGCGCCGCTTTCAATGCGTGCGCCGCCGGTGACCAGCCTTGCGCCCTCATTGCGGCCGATGCCGATATAGCGCAAAGTCTTGTCCAGTTGCTGCTGGCTCGCCTGCGGGCCCATATGCGTGGCCGGGTCAGCGGGCAGGCCGACGCGTACCTGTGCGGCACGCTCTGTAAAGGCCGCGACCACCCGGTCATAAACCGGGCGCTCAACCAGCACGCGCGAGCCCAACGCGCAGCTTTGGCCGCACAATGTCCAGGCCGAGTTGGTGGCCGCGTTCACGGCCTGATCCATATCGGCATCGGCAAAGATGATATGCGGTGACTTGCCGCCAAGCTCGAATGTGTGGCGCTTCAGGCTGTCGGCACTGCTTCGCAGGATGGCTTTCGCGGTCGCGCCCTCGCCGGTGAAGGCAATCTTGTTCACATCCGGATGCGTGGCCAGCCGCTCCCCTGCACCGCCCGCGCCGTAGCCCGGCACCACATTGACCACCCCGGCGGGAAAGCCCGCCTCTTCGATGATCCGCGCCAGTTCCAGCGCGGTGACCGAGGTCAGCTCGGACGGTTTCAGCACCACGGTGCAGCCCGCCGCCAGCGCCGGGCCAAGCTTCCAGCAGGCGGACATCAGCGGCACATTCCACGGGCAGATCGCGCCGACAACGCCGATGGGCACCCGGCTGGTGAAGGCGTGCACACTGTCATCCACCGGAATGGTGCGGCCATGGTGCTTGTCAGTCAGCGAGGCGAACCAGTGGTAGTATTGCGCATGCATGCCGATATCGGCGCGCGCCTCACGCAGGGCGCGCCCTGAATCGCGCGATTCCAGCGCTGCCAGATGCTCGGTGCGCGTGGCGTAAAGATCGGCGAAGCGGCGCATGAGGGCCGCGCGCTCATGCGCCGGCATCCGGCTCCACGGCCCGTCAAAGGCCTTTCGTGCCGCCGCCACCGCGCGGTCGATATCCGCCTCGCCACCGTAAGCCACGCGCGCCCAGGGCTTGCCCGTCGCGGGTTCGATACTGTCCAGCATCCCGCCGTCCACCGGCGCAACCCAGTCACCGCCGATATACAGCAGGGGGTACTCGGCCAGCGCCGAAGCCACCGCCCCTGCGGCAAATTCCTGTGTCATCCGCTCCTCCTCTTCATTGAGATGAATTCTAACTACACTGCTGTGAACCGATAATGATTTCTGTGATGCAACGGAATTTTTCGGAAATGCCATTAAAACAGGTAATTAAAGGGAAATACCCGGCTGAAACTTTTCCTTTCCCGCATTTGGTGTTTGAATAAATTCATGATCATGACTAATCTTGCTCAGGAAATTCAAAAATGATCGGGAGGGGAATTCATGCTGGTGAAACAGGCCGCCAATGTGCTTGAGCTGCTGGAGTTCTTTGCGCGCACCGGCACCCCGGCCACGCTGGCCGAGATTGCCGATGCGCTGAGCTGGCCGCGCTCCAGCACCTTCAATCTGGTGGGCACGCTGGTGGACCGTGGCTATCTGTATGAGCCGCGGCTGAAGGGGGGGTATTTCCCCAGCCCGAAATGGCTGGCCATGGCGCAGGAGGTCGCGCGGGCAGACCCCTTGCCGGACCGTCTGCGCGATCTGACCGAAACCATCGGGATCGAGACCGGGGAAACCACGGCGATCAGCTCCATCTCCGGCCTGTCGGTGGTGTTCCTTCATGTGCGTGAATCGCGCCAGCCGATCCGCTATTCGGCGGAGGTGGGCACCACCGTGCCGATTCATGCCAGTTCCGCCGGGCGGGCGATTCTGGCGCAGATGACCGCGAAAGAGCGCGATTCGATCTATCGCAAGCTGCAGTTCGAGCGTTGGTCAGACACCACGCCCATGAGCATCCGCAGCATCGAGGATGCGTTGCGCGATGCGCGTCAACGCGGCTGGCATGAAAGCGATTCGGAATATATCCCTGATCTGGCCGGTGTGTCGCTGCCGCTGGCCTACGGCGCGCGCAACCTGTCGCTGGTGGTGGCGGGGCCGGTGTCGCGCTGCCTGTCCCGGCGCCCGCAGATCGCCCAGACCATGCGCCGCGCGATGGAGCGGGAGGGGCTGAACCCCGACCTGCCGCTGCTGGACTAGCAAGCAGGCCCGCCAAAGGCCGGCAATGTCGGAATCGCGACGAAGTTTGCCGCAGTTCCGATACTGCCCGCGCCCGCTGGCCAGCCCGGCTTTGCTAGGCTTCCTGAAAGCAGGAAGGAAAGCATACCGGCCCATGGATCAGGACACACGCCGCTTCATCGAACAGGCGACACTGCTGTTCATCGCCTCGCGCAACGCTGCGGGCGCGCTGGATGTCTCGCCGCGCGGCGGGCTGCCTTCGGTGGTGCGCGTGAACGAAGACGGGCGGCTGTTGCTGCCGGATTACCGGGGCAACCGCAGGCTGGATACCCTTGGCAATGTTCTGGCCCGCCCTGAGGTGGCGCTGATCCTCCTCAACCGGGGGGCGGGGCGTTTTCTGCGCCTGCAGGCGAAGGCTGAGATTTCGCTGGAGCCAAAGGTGCTTGCGGCCTTTCCCGCCGATGAAAACCCGCCCTGTAGCGTGATGGTGCTGACGCCCGGCGCGATGCAATTCGTCGACAGCACCGCGTTTTCCCGCGCGGGTTTCTGGCTTGACCCGCAGGGCCGCAAAGCCCCGCTGGACCTGATGACGATCCTGTCCGATGACTTCCGCCGCCACGCGCAGGCCGGGCGCAAGCCGGTGATGAAGGATGAGGCCGAGGAAGCGCTGCTGCAAAGCGCGGGCCTGCGCGAACATTACACCGCGTCAAGCGAGGCGGTCGCCACCAAGGTCTATGCCAGCGCCGAGGCGGGAACGCAGGCCTTTATCGCCGAGGCGTCGTTCATCGTTCTGGCCCGCGAAGCTGCCGACGGGGCGATCACCATGGACCTGACCGGCGAAGGCCCGCTGCGCGATCTGGCGGCGCGCAACTGGCAGGGCTTTGCGCTTGCCCTGCCACCAGCGCTGCCGCCAGCACTGCCGCAAGCCGATGCGCCCCCGCGTGGTGAATGCGGCCTGCTGGCCATCGCGCCCGGGCGCAGCGAGGCTCTGCGCGTGAATGGCCTTTATGAGGACAGCCTTGATCAGGACAGCACAGGGCAGGGCCGCGCCCTCACCATCGCCCCGCGGGAGATCTATTTTCACTGCTCCGCCGCGCTGTCGCGTTCGCGGATCTGGGCGGAGGCGCGCCAGCAGCCATGGTTCGGCCAGCGCCGTTTCATCTGCACCGCGCGGCAGCAGGAAAGCCCGGATGTGATGAGTTTCCTGCTGCGCCCGCAGGATGAGGCCCCCGTGGGGCGGTTTGAACCCGGCCAGTATGTGACCGTGTCCCTGCCCGGAGACAGCGCGACGCCGCCGCGCAAACGCGCCTATTCCCTCTCCGGCCAGCCCGATGCGCAGACGCTTCAGGTGACGGTGCGCAGGCTGGGCAAGGGCGGGCTTTCAGATGCCCTGCACGAAAAACTTGTGCCGGGGGCGGAAGCGCTGCTGGGCGTGCCCGCCGGGCAATTCGTGCTGAGCCCTGCGCCTGAGCGGCCCGTGATTCTGGTCAGTGCCGGTATCGGCGTCACGCCGCTTTTGCCGATGCTTGAGCGGCTGGCGCAGAGCGCGGGCGCGCCGGTCTGGTTTGTGCATGGCGCGCGCGACAAGGCGCATCACGTCTTTGCCGCGCGCAGCCGGGCGATTGCCGACAGCAGCAAGCGCCCGGTCACGCTGGTGACGGCCTTTTCGCGCGCGGAGGGTGCTGATTCCGGTGACGGTTCAGGTGACAGGCCCGGCCCGCTGAGCGGGCGTCTGGATGCCGCGATGATCGCCGCCCTCGCCCCGGTGGCAGAGGCTGATATCTACCTTTGCGGGCCGGAGGCCTTTATGGAGACACTGCGCGCCGGGCTGACCGGGTTGGGCGCTGACGCCGGGCGCATCAGGACCGAGCGTTTTCTGGATCAGGGTGCGCTGGCGGCGGGCATGGCCGGGCGCGCCGCCGGTCGCCCGGGCGCAGCGGTGACCTTCGCCCGCTCACGCCGGACGCTGAACTGGACCCCCGCCAGCGGCTCCATTCTGGATCTGGCGCTCGCGCATGGTCTGGATATCGCCTATTCCTGCCGGTTGGGCGATTGCCAGACCTGCGTGCAGCGCGTGGTCAGCGGCGCGGCAGAGCATCTGGGTGCAACCGATATCCCGCTTGGCCCCGGTCAGGCAATGCTGTGTCAGGCGGTGCCGCGCGGCGATCTGACCCTTGATTGCTGAGGGAATGCTCATGCCGCGCCCCGGGCCAGTATGCAGTCGGCGCCACGCCCATGGTCTTGCGGAAAGCGGCGGTAAAGGCGCTGGGGCTGTCATACCCCACCCGCCATGCGACCCGCTGAACCGGCGAGCGCGCGCGCAGCATGCGGAGCGCGGCCAGCATCCGGCAGAGCTGGCGCCATTCGGCAAAGCTCATGCCGGTTTCTTGCCGGAACAACCGCTCCAGCGTGCGGTTGCTGGTGCCGATGGTGGCGGCCCAGTCGCTCAGGCTGCGCCGGTCGGCCGGGTCCGCCATGAACGCATCGCAGATGCGCGCCAGACGGCGATCACGGGCCAGGGGAAGGCTGGGTGCCTCGGTGCGCGTGGCGCTGATCTCGCTCAGGATCAGGGCAACCAGATGCGGATAGAGCGCGCGGTCATCGCCGCCGTAATAGATATCCGCCAGCCGGCAGGCCAGCTCCGACAGAAAGGGCGAGACCGGCAGTGGCGCGCTGCCCAATGTCAGCCCGGCGGCAAGTTCGGGGCGCAGATAGATCGAACGGAAGTACGAGGCGGCGCGCGGGCGCACGGCATGCTCAATCCCCCCGGGCAGCCACGCCGCCTGACCCGTCTTCAGCCGCCACTGTTGCGAGGGGGTGATGATATCCGCCGCGCCCGTCACCGCCATGATCAGCTGCGCGCGCTCATGGCGGTGCATGTCAAAAACGCCGCCCGTATCCGCGCAGACATCCTGCGCGACAATCGGGTCCGGCAGGCGCTGCAGCTCCTGAAAGGGATGAAGTGCCTTGCGAAGGGGGGCGGGGGGTGGCGCGGTGGTCATTGTGAACTCCCGGTTCAGGAACAGCGGGTGTCAGGCAAGTGTGCGGCGCTGCGACGCGCGGGTCAAGCACCTGCCATGGCGGGGGCGGGTGCCGGTTCCGGTGGTTCAGCCGCGATTCCCGTTCTGAAGCAATTTGTTCATGAGGGTAACGCATTTGCTCAATTTTCAGGCGAAAAGATCAATTTCTTCCCTGATTTGCATGCATGCTTGACAGCTATTCCTGATCATGACTACGATAGACATGCTCGTGAACAAAAATACACGCAAGGGCCGTGCGACCGCCTTATCAGGCCGTGCCAACCCAGCGTCAGAACCCAGCCTTCAGGCGCCCTGATACGCCCGGCAGCCGCTGCAAACCGCAGGCTGAGCGAACGGTTGCGCGTGCCATTCGCGTGGTGCGGCAACGAACCCCGACAACAGAGAGGTGAACCATGAAAAGACGCTCATTCAACGCATTGATGCTGTCTGGCATCGCGACCGCAGCCCTCAGCCCCTGGCGCGACGGCATGGCCTATGCCCAGACGCCCGAGGGCGGCCTGACCAGCCTGATCCAGCCCGAGCCGCCGATGCTGGTGCTGCCGCTCAACCAGCAGCAACCCACCATCGTTGTCGGCTCCAAGATCTATGAGGGGCTGCTGGACTTCGATTTTGACCTGTCCCCCCGCCCGCAGCTGGCCGAAAGCTGGGAGGTTTCCGAGGACGGGCTGATCTATACCTTCCATCTGGCGCAGGCCGCCAAATGGCATGATGGCGAGCCCTTCACGGCGCATGACGTGGTGTTTTCCTGCGACGTCATGCTCAAGGAGGTGCATCCCCGCGCCCGCGCCAGCTTTGAGCGCTGCGAAAGCATCATCGCGCTGGATGACCATACCGTCCAGTTCACGCTGAATGAGCCCTTCGCGCCCTTCCTGCATGCATTCGAGGCAGGATCGGCCCCGATCTGCCCGCGCCATATCTATGAGGGCACCGATTACCGCAACAATCCTGCCAATGACCATCCCGTCGGCACCGGCCCGTTCATGTTTCAGGAATGGGTGCGCGGCTCGCATATCCATCTGGTCGCCAACCCGGATTACTATGTCGAAGGGCAGCCGGGGCTGACGGAAATCTACTTCCGCGTGGTCCCCGATGCCGCCTCGCGCTCGGTGGCGATGGAGACCGGCGAGGCGCAGCTTTCGTGCTGGAATGACGTTGAGAATTTTGACGTGCAGCGCCTCGCCAGCCTGCCTCATCTGGATTTCACCACCAGGGGTTATGAATTCTTCTCGCCCTTGCTGTGGTATGAAGCCAACCTGCGGCGCGAACCCTTCAACGACCTGCGCTTCCGCAAGGCGATGATGCATCTGCTCGACAAGCAGCTGATCGTGGACCGTATCATGTTCGGGCTGGCCAAACCGGCGACCGGGCCGATCTGCTCGACCACCCCGTTCTTTGAGGTCGATCTGCCGGTCTACGATCACGATATCGAGCGCGCCAATGCCCTGCTCGACGAGATGGGCCTGACGCCGGGCGCGAACGGCACACGGGTGACCATCAACTTCCTTGTCGCGCCTTACGGCGAGATGTGGTCGCGGCTGGCTGAATACTTCCGGCAGGCGATGGCGGCGGGCGGGATCGAGGTCACACTGGTTTCGACCGATATCGCGGGCTGGGGCCAGTCGATTGCCAACTGGGATTATGACGTGTCCACCAACATGCTCTACCAGAACGCCGATCCGGCGCTTGGTGTGGCGCGCAGCTATATCAGCTCGAACATCCGGCAGGGCGTGCTGTTCACAAACACCCAAGGCTATGAGAATGCCGAGGTGGACCGGCTGTTTGCCGAAGCGGCAGTCTCCACCTCGCCCGACGAGCGGCAGGTGCTCTATTCCGAGGCGCAGCGCATTCTGGTGGAGGAGCTTCCGGTGCTGTGGATGACCGAGCAGCAATATGCAACGATCCATGACAGCCGCATCACCGATCTGATCACCGGCGGCACCGGCGTGAACGGGAACTTCGCGCGCGCGCGGTTTGCCTGATGCCTGCACTCGGGCGTCTTGCGGGAAAACTGGCAGGGATCGCGTTTGCGATCCTTGTCATCGCCACGATCAATTTCGTGCTGGTCCATTCAGCGCCGGGCGACCCGGCGCTGGTCATCGCGGGCCAGTCCGGCGCGACGGATGCGCGGTTCATCGAACAGGTCCGGGCTGAATATGGCCTCGATCAGCCCTGGCTGGTGCAATACGCCACCTATCTGGGCAAGGTGGTGCAGCTTGATCTGGGCTATTCGTTCCGGCAGCGCATGCCGGTGAGCGAGCTGATCCTGTCGCGGCTGGGGCCCACGCTGCTGCTGACCTTGTCTGCCTTTTTCCTGTCGCTGATCGGCGGTGTGTTCTTTGGCTCCTACGCCGGGTTGCGGCATGGCACATGGTCGGACCTTGCCATTTCCATGGTCTCGTTGCTGCTCTATGCCACGCCGGTTTTCTGGCTGGGGCTGATGCTGGTTCTGGTGTTCTCGATCCAGCTTGAATGGCTGCCTGCCTTCGGGTTTTCCAACATGCGCGCTTCGGGCTATGGCACCGTGCAATACACGCTCGATGTGCTGCGCCACCTGATCCTGCCCGCCATCACGCTGTCGGCGATTTATATGGCGGTTTACACGCGGCTGATGCGTTCCTCGCTGATCGACGTGTCGCATGAGGACCATGTGCGCACCGCCCGCGCCAAGGGCCTGACCGAAGGCCGCATCCTGCGCGGGCATATGCTGCGCAATGCGGCGGTGCCGGTGGTGACCTTCGCGGGGCTTCAGGCCGGGGCGCTGATCGGCGGGGCCGTGGTGGTGGAGACGGTGTTTTCATGGCCGGGGCTGGGCCGCCTGACCTTCGATTCCGTCACCTCGCGCGATTACCCGGTTCTGCTGGGTCTGTTTCTGGTGATGTCGGTGCTGGTGATCGCGGTCAACCTGCTGACGGACCTTCTGCACCGGATCATCGACCCCCGTGTCGGTGCAAGATAGGAGCGCTTTCATGAATGACTTCACACGCAGCTTTCTGGGCCGCCCGGCCGGGGTTGTCGGCCTTGCGCTTCTGGGCCTTGTCTGCCTGATGGCGGTGCTTGCACCGCTGGTCTATCCCGTATCGCCCTGGGCGATGGTGGGCATACCCTTCAGCAGCCCCGGCGAGAACGGGATGCTGCTGGGCAGCGACACGATGGGGCGCGATGTTGCGGCAGGGATCATGCATGGCGCGCGCGTGTCCATCCTGATCGGTGTGGCCTCGACCCTGACGGCGCTGTTCATCGGCGTGATCCTTGGCTGTCTCGCGGGTTATGCCGGGGGGCTGACTGATCTGGCCATCGTGCGCTTCACCGAGATATTCCAGACCATCCCCAATTTCGTGCTGGCGATCCTGCTGGTGGCAATCCTGACGCCGTCGATCACCACGATCATTCTGGCTATCGGGCTGGTCAGCTGGCCGCCACTGGCCCGGCTGACGCGCGCGCAGGTCCGCACCGTCGCGCAGCGCGAATTCGTGCAGGCGGCGCGCTGTCAGGGGCAGTCCACGCTGTCGGTGGTGCTGCGCCATGTGCTGCCGAACGCGGTATCGCCGATCATCGTGATGGGCGCGCTGACCGTGGCAGCCGCCATCCTGATCGAGGCGGCGCTGTCCTTCATGGGGCTGGGCGACCCCAATTTCATGTCCTGGGGCTATATGATCGGCTCAGGGCGCACGGTCATCCGGCAGGCCTGGTGGATGAGCGTGTTCCCCGGCCTTGCCATCCTGCTGACGGTGGTGGGCATCAACCTTGTCGGCGAAGCGCTCAGAGACGCCCTCAACCCAAGGATCTCGCGCGCATGAGTGTTGCCCTTCTCACCATCTCGGACCTTGTGCTGGCCCTTCCTGAGGGGGCGGACCGTGCCCATGCGGTTGACGGTATCTCGTTCACGGTCGCGCCCAATCAGGTTGTCTGCCTTGTCGGTGAAAGCGGCTCTGGCAAATCGCTGACCGCAAGCGCCATTCTGGGCCTGTTGCCTCCCAAGATCAGGGCGCGTTCCGGCAGCGTGACCTTTGACGGGCGCGATATTCTGAAGCTGTCGGCGGCAGAGCTGCGCCGCCTGCGCGGCGGTGACATCGCCATGATCTTTCAGGAGCCGCTGACTGCCCTGAACCCGCTGGCCCGCGTCGGCCATCAGGTGGCCGAGGCGATCCGCGTTCACAACCCCGCGCTGGATGAGGCGGCGGTCGATGCCCGCGTGCAGGAGCTGTTCGCGCAGGTCAACCTGCCAGACCCGATGGTGCTGGCGCGCGCCTATCCGTTCCAGCTTTCCGGCGGGCAGCGCCAGCGGGTGATGATCGCCATGGCCCTGTCCAACGACCCGCGCCTGCTGATCGCCGATGAGCCGACGACGGCGCTGGATGTCACCACCCAGCGCCAGATTCTGGACCTGATCCGCAAATTGCAGATCGAGCGTGGGATGGGGGTGCTGTTCATCACCCATGACATCGGCGTTGTCGCCGATATCGCCGATCATGTGGTTGTCCTGCGCCATGGCCGCGTGGTGGAGCAGGGGCCAGCTGACGCGGTGCTCAACACCCCGTCAGACCCCTACACCCGCGAATTGCTGGAGGCCGTGCCGGGGCGCGGCGCGCTGCGCGACGCCGACAGCCAGCGCCCGCCGATCCTTGAAATCCGCGGCCTGAACAAGGTGTTCACAACAAGGCAGGGCTATTTCGCGCCGCCGCGCCGGGTGCTGGCCGGGGATGACATCACCCTGACGCTCAGCCGTGGCGACACGCTTGCGGTGGTCGGTGAAAGCGGCTCGGGCAAATCGACGCTGGCGAGGATGGTGCTGCGCCTGATCGAGCCTGACAACGGCGAGATCCTGTTTGACGGCACCCCGGTGCGCGCCATGGGCCGCGAGGCTTTGCGCCAGTTCCGCCGCAAGGCCCAGATCGTGTTTCAGGACCCCTACGCCTCGCTCGACCCGCGTCTGAAGGTGGGTGAAAGCATCATGCGCGGCCCGCTCTCGTTTGGGTCATCGCGCAGGCAGGCCGAAGCCATCGCGCGCAGGTGGCTGGACCGGGTGGGCCTTGGCGCCCAGTCGCTTGACCGCTTTCCGCATGAGTTTTCGGGCGGGCAGCGCCAGCGCATCTGCATCGCGCGCGCACTGGCGCTGGACCCGGAGCTGCTGATCGCGGATGAGGCGGTATCGGCACTGGATGTCTCGGTGCAGGCGCAGGTGCTGGCCCTGCTGGCCGAGCTGAAAGCCGAGATGGGGTTGTCGATGCTGTTCATCACCCATGACCTGCGCGTCGCCCGCGAGATTGCCGACCGTATCGTGGTCATGCAGAACGGCGCGGTGGTGGAGAACGCCCCCGCCGCCGCGCTTTTTGATGCGCCGCGCGCCGCCTATACCCGCCGCCTGCTGGATGCCGTACCGGGCCGCGCCTTCTTTGCCGCGCAGGCCGAGCGCGTGGCGGTGACCCCTTCCTGAAAGTTCCTGGAGAATAGAATGACTGACGAGCTTTGGTCCTGGACAGCCTCTGAGCTGGCCATGGCAATCCGTTCAGGGCGTATCAGCTCTGTTGCCGCGACAACCAGCGCGCTTGCGCGGATGGAGGCCGTGAACCCCGCCATCAACGCCGTGGTGGACCCGCTGCCCGATGACGCGCTGGAAGCCGCGCATGCCGCCGACAAGGCACTGTCGCAAGGGGTGCAGCCGGGTCCGCTGCATGGCGTTCCCGTCACCGTGAAGATCAACGTCGATTATGCCGGACGGGCCACCACGAACGGGGTACGGGCCTATGCCAATCTGATCGCGCCTGAAGATGGCTCTGTCGTGCGCAATCTGCGCGGGGCGGGGGCGGTGATGATCGGACGTACCAACACGCCCTGCTATTCCATGCGCTGGTTCACCGAGAATGCGCTGCATGGCGCCACGCTCAACCCCCATGACCCGGCGATCACGCCGGGCGGCTCGTCAGGTGGTGCCGGGGCGGCAACGGCGGCGGGGATCGGTGCCATCGGGCATGGCAATGATATCGGCGGCTCGGTGCGCTATCCGGCCTATTGCTGCGGGCTGTTCGGCCTGCGCCCCACATCGGGGCTGCTGCCCGCCTATAACCCCAGCCAGATGGCCGAGCGGATGATCGCCTCGCAGATGATGGCTGTGCAGGGGCCGCTTGCGCGCTCGGTGCAGGATATCCGGCTGGCGATGGCGGCACTTTCCGCGCCTGACCCGCGCGACATCTGGCAGGTGCCGATGCCGCCGTCGGATGCCAGCTTCCGGCCCTGCCGTGTCGCCCTCATGGCCACGCCCCCTGATTGCGACAGCGACCCCGAGGTGATCGCCGCCATCCACGAGGCCGCCGCCATCCTGACAACCGCCGGTTACAGCGTCGAAGAGGTGCCGACCCCCTCG
Source organism: Pararhodobacter sp. (assembly GCF_036802785.1). Lineage (GTDB taxonomy): Bacteria > Pseudomonadota > Alphaproteobacteria > Rhodobacterales > Rhodobacteraceae > Pararhodobacter. The sequence continues at coordinate 5,800 of NZ_DAIRVN010000016.1, read as the reverse complement.
ATCGAAGAGGCGGCAGACCTGTGGCGCCTGATCATGGTCAATGAAATGCGCGTCGGTCTGGGGCGGCTGATCGCTGAGAACGGCGATCCTGAGATACAGTATGCCTATGCCGCGATTGAACAGGGCGTCCCTGATCTGGACCGCGACGGCTTTCTGAAAGCACTGGCGCAGCGCAGCCGCTTGCTGCGCGACTGGCAGCTTCTCTTTGCCTCGCACCCGCTGGTGCTGACCGCCGTCGCGTGGAAAAAGCCCTATCCCGTGGGCCATGACCAGACAAACGCGGCGCAGTTCGACAGCTATTACCGCGAGGTCGGGCCAACGACGATGGCGCCGATTCTGGGGTTGCCCGGCATCTCGGTGCCGGTCCGCTCAGGGCCGGGCCTGCCGCTGGGGGTGCAACTCCTCTCAGCCCGTTTTGGCGAGAATGCGCTTCTGGCGGCGGCCGAGGTGATCGAGCGCGCGAACGGCCCGCTGCTGCCGGTCACGCCGGGACGCGCCGTGGGATAAGCGTCAGCCTTCCGGGGCAGGGCGCGACAGGTCCAGCCAGCGTTGCGGCGAGAGGCGCGCCAGAAAGGCCGCGTCGTGGCTGACGACCACAAGCGCGCCGTCATAGGCGCGCAGCGCGGCTTCCAGCGATTCGGTCGCGTCAAGGTCCAGATGGTTGGTCGGCTCATCCAGCAGCAACAGCGCGGGCGGGTCATGGCGCCCCAGTGTGCAGGCAAGCCCGGCGCGCAGCCGCTCCCCGCCGCTGAGCGCCGCGACGGGTTGCAGCGCATCCCCGGCGCGGAACCGGAACCGGGCCAGCGCGGCGCGGCACTGGTTCTCATCGGCCTGCGGGTTCAGTTGCAGGAAATTCGCGCGCAGCGGCAGCGCCGGGTCCAGCAGGCTGACATGCTGATCCAGCAGCGCAAAGGGCACTGACAGCGTGACACTGCCCGCAAGCGGCGGCAGGTGCCCGCTGATCAGCGCCAGAAGCGTGGATTTGCCGCAGCCGTTCGGCCCGGTGACGGCGATGCGTTCCGGCCCGGTGAGGCGCAGCGACAGCCCCCGGATCACCGGGCAGGAGGGGTCATGCCCGCCGGTGACATCGCTCAGCCGCAGCACCTGACGGCCCGGCGGCAGAAGCGTGGGGGCAAGGGCCATCTCCAGCGGTTCCAGCACCTCGATGCGGGCGCGCGCCTGCGCCACGGCCTCTTGCGCCAGGTCGCGCCGGGCGTCGCGCAGACGGGTTTGCGCCCCGCCCGAGGCTTCGGCCCGGCCCCTGGCGAAATCCATCAGGATTTTGGGCTGACCGCCCCTGGCCCGCGCCATGCGCCCGGCACCGTCCTTGCGGGCCTTGCGCTCAGCGGCGCGGCGCGCGCGCGCCTCCGTCTGCGCGCGGGTTTTCTCGGCATGGGCCAGATCGTGCCGGGCGGCCTCCAGCTGCACTGCTTTCTGCGCCTCAAAATGGCTGTAGCCGCCGCTGTAGCGCGCGGCACCCTGCGCGGACAGCTCGACAATCGCATCCATCCCCTCAAGCAGTTCCCGGTCATGGCTGACCACGATGGCCCCGCCGCGCCAGCCCGCCAGCAGCGCAATCACCGCCTGCCTTCCCGCGCGGTCAAGGTTGTTGGTGGGCTCATCAAGCAGCAGAAAATCGGGGTCTGACAGGATCAGGGCGGCAAGGGCGGCGCGGGTGCGCTGCCCGCCTGAAAGTGCTGCAAGCGGTGTCCGGGGGGCTGCGTCAAGCCCCGCGCGCAAAAGCGCGGCCTCGATGCGCGCGGGCAATGTCCAGTCGGCGCTGGCCAGCGCATCGGCATCGGCCAGCCCCGCCTGCGCCCGCTCAAGAAGCGGCAGCGCAGCGGAGACCCCGAAAAGCCCGGCGATTGTCTCATCCGGTGCAGCGCCAGGCGTCTGGCGCAACAGGCCAAGGCTGCCCGAGACGCGGACACTGCCTGAGCGCGGCGCGATCCGGCCGCTGATCAGGTTGAGAAGCGTGGTCTTGCCGGTGCCATTGCGCCCGACAAGGCCGGTGCGCTCGGCCCGGAATTGCAGATCAAGACTGGTGAAAAGCGCGGTGCCGTCAGGCGTGGACCAGCTGAGGGCAGAAAGCGTGATGGAGGCAGACATGAGGCAGAACTTCTCGCAGCGGAACCGGAAGGGCGAAGGCGGCGAGGGTCTGGTTCATGGCAGAAAGGCTCCGGCTTGTATGCTGCCGGAAATATAGGCAGGCGGCGGCGGGATGCAAGCGGGTAGGGCGCAGGGCCGCGCCAGGGCATCACAACCCTGTGCTTTTTGCGCATTTTCATTGCCTTGCCCCGGCGATCACGCCACTCAGTGCGTCCCCAACCCATGTGTCTTGCCCCGTGATACGGTTTATCGGCCCTTTCCTGATTGTTGTTCTGGCGCTGACCACGCTTGGCCGGGCGGCTTCGCCCGGCATGGCGCAGGCCAGTTGCGGTGGCGACATGATCGCGGCGGACATCTGCCAGATGCCGGGCCTGCCGGTGCAGCCGGGCAAGCCTGACGCCAAATCCTGCTGCCCTGCGCTGCCCGATGTGCCTGTCCCGGTGCTGAACATCCCGCCTGAAGCGCAGCCCGTCGGCTGGCGCCTGCAGGTGGCGGGGTTGGCGGAAAGCGCCGGTGGCGCCAGCCCGTGGCGCCCGCCGCAAGCCTGAGCGGCACCTGAAAAACCCTTTTCCAACGGTATGCACCGCATACCGCAACCCCCTGTCGTGCGCGCCCGGACGGCCGCACGGATGGAGACATGACATGAGCTATTCTTCCACAAACACCCCTGCCAATGATCAGCCCGCGCGCCTGTTCTTCCCGGCGCTTGGCCCGGTCTATGCCGCGCTGCAACCGCTGGCCGAGACATGGCTGCGCGTCATCTGCGGCATCGCGCTGATGGTCCATGGCTGGCCCAAGCTGATGGACCCGATGGGCGCTGTCGGCATGGTCGAAAGCATCGGCTTTGTGCCCGGCGGGTTCTGGTCCCCGGCGCTGGCGGTGACCGAGTTCTTTGGCGGCCTGCTGCTGGTGCTGGGTCTGCTGACGCGCTTTGCAGCGGCGGGCAGCACCATCATCTTGCTGGTAACCATCTGGTTTCACTGGGTGATGCTTGATCAGGGCTATGGCGGTGCCGAGATTTCGCTGCTCTGGTCGGCGATCACCTTCTGGTTCGTTGCACGGGGCGGTGGCCGTTATTCGCTTGACCGCCTGATCGGGCGTCAGCTCTGACGGCTGGGGCCGGGGCGGTGCCTGCCGCCCCGGCCCGCTTTGACTGGCCGGGCACGGGAATGCCGCGCGCCCTTTGCGCAAAAACCCGCAGGCTCAATGCATTACGCCCGCGCATTTTCCCCCGCAGTTGCGCTAGTCTTGCGCCAACCCCGGAGGGAGCCGCCATGACCGCCTGCTATCGCCATAACACACTGCCCCGCCACGGCCAGCCGCTGGACCCGCGCGATGGCGAAACCCTCAGCCTTTCCGCCGCCCGCCGTGTCGCGCGCCTGCTGGCCCTGCGCGGCGGCGATCGCCCGACTCCGCTGCATGCCCTGCCGGGGCTAGCGCGGCAACTGGGTCTGGGCGCGCTGCATCTGAAGGATGAGGGGCAGCGGCTGGGGCTGGGCAGTTTCAAAGCGCTTGGCGGGGCCTATGCACTGATGCTTCTGGTTCAGGCCGAGGCGCGCAGGCAACTGGGCCACGATGTGCCGGATGACGCGCTTTTCTCTGACGCGGTGCGCGCCGTGGCTGCGGGCATGACCTTCGCCTGTGCCACCGATGGCAACCATGGCCGCTCGGTCGCGCAGGGTGCGCAGATGATGGGCGCGCAGGCGGTGATTTTCGTGCATTCCGGCGTCAGCGCCGCGCGCATGGATGCCATCGCGCACTTCGGCGCCAGTGTCGTCCGGGTGAAGGGCAATTATGACGATTCGGTCAGTGAGGCGGCGCGCGTCGCGGCGCTGAAGGGCTGGACGGTGCTGTCTGACACCTCATGGGAAGGGTATGAGGAGATCCCCGCGCTGGTCACTCAGGGCTATACCGCCATCCCGCATGAGGTGCTTGGCGCGCTGACCCAGCCCCCCACGCATGTCTTTCTGCAGGCCGGGGTCGGCGGGTTTGCGGCGGCGGTGGCGGGGCATCTGGCGGTGCTACTGGGCAAGGCACGCCCGCATGTCACCATTGTTGAACCCGCGCGCGCCGCCTGCCTTTTTGAGAGCGCGGAGCAGGGCAGGCCGATGGCCATTGCACCGGGTGAGGCAAGCATCATGGCGATGCTGGAATGCTATGAGCCCTCGCGCATCGCCTTTCGTGTGCTGGAGCGGGTGGCGGATGGCTTCATGACCCTGCCTGAGGAGGCCGCGCCCGAGGTCATGCGCCGTCTGGCTTTTCCCGAAGCCGGTGATCCGCCGGTCGTGGCCGGGGAAAGCGGCGGGGTGGGGCTGGCAGGCCTGATGGCCGTGTTGCAGGACAAGGCGCTGGCGGCGCGCATCGGGCTGGGGCCAGAGGCGCGGGTGCTGGTGATCAATACCGAGGGCGCGACCGATCCGGCGCTTTATGCGCAGATTGTTGGGCAAAGCCCGGAGGCGGTTCTGTCCCACGCCCGGCCCGCATCGCATGGTCTGGAGGCGGCGATGACGACATGGCGCCATGACCTGCACCGCCACCCGGAATTCGGCTTTGAAGAATCCCGCACGGCAGCTTTTGTGGCCGCCACCCTGCGCGGCTTCGGGCTGGAGGTGACGGAGGGGATTGGCGGCACCGGCGTCGTCGGCACGCTGCGGCGGGGCAGTTCCCCCCGCGCCATCGCGCTGCGCGCCGATATGGACGCGCTGCGCATCACCGAGGCGACCGGGCTGCCCCATGCCTCGCACCACACGGGGCTGATGCATGCCTGCGGCCATGACGGGCATACCGCGATGCTGCTGGGGGCTGCGCAGGTTCTGGCCAGCGAGGGGGGCTTTGACGGCACCGTCCGCTTTGTCTTTCAGCCTGCCGAGGAATGGGGCAAAGGCGCGCAGGCCATGCTTGATGACGGGCTGCTGCAACGCTTCCCCTTTGACGAGATCTTCGGGCTGCACAACATGCCCGGCCTTCCTGTCGGCCATCTGGAAACCAGGCCCGGCGCCTTCATGTCTGCCGAGGACAATTTCGAGATCATCCTGCGCGGGCAGGGCGGCCATGCCGCGCGCCCGCAATGGGGGCGCGAGGTGATGGTGCCCGCCTGCGCGCTGGTGCTGGAGCTGCAAAGCGTGGTCTCGCGCCGCCTCAGCCCGGCAGATATCGCCGTGCTCTCGGTGACCGAACTGCTGACCGACGGCACCCGCAACGCGCTGCCGGGCCTTGCGCGGATTCTGGGCGATGCCCGCAGCTTCCGGCCTGAGGTCTCAGCCCTTATCGAGGCCGAAATGCGGCGGATCGCGGCGGGGGTGGCGCAAAGCTATGGGGTGGAAAGCGCGGTGAATTATACCCGCGAATTCGTGCCGCTGGTCAATGACGCGGCGCTTGCCGAGGCGGTGCTGCTCGCAGCCGCACCCGTTTGCGACAGCACGGCGCTGGCCAGCGAACCGATGACCGGCTCGGAAGATTTCGCGCGCTTTCTGGCGCATGTCCCGGGCTGCTTCGCCTTCATCGGCAACGGCAACGATTCAGCGCCGCTGCACAGCCCGGCGTATGATTTCAACGATGCGGCGCTGCTGCATGGCGCAAGGGTGCATGTGGCCATCGCGCGCGCAAGGCTGACGGAAGGGGGCGGGGAAGGGCGGGCCTGATCCACCGGATCTATGGATGCGGACTTTGCTGCCGCTGCTCATGACTGTTA
>NZ_DAIRVN010000015.1:0-74957 GCF_036802785.1 Pararhodobacter sp. | reverse complement strand
CCGTCACCACCCCCACGCGCGGCCCGGCAGCGCGGCGCCCGTTTTCAAGCGCGCGCACGCAATCGGCCATCTCGCCGATATCGCCCACCTCGACAATGCCAAGCTGGGCAAAGGCCGCGCGGTACAGCCGGTCATCGCCCGCTAGGCTGGCGGTATGCGAGGCGGCGGCGCGCGCGCCCACCTCGGAACGGCCCACCTTCCACAGCACCAGCGGCACATCGCGTGCCCGCGCCCGGGCGGCCACATCGCGCAGCCTGCCCGGATCGCGCAGCCCCTCGACATAGCCCGCGATCACCCGTGTTCCGCTGTCGCCCAGCATCGCGTCGATGACATCCAGCGCGCCGGTCATCGCCTCGTTGCCGGTGGAGATATAGTGGCGCGTGCCCACCCCCTCGCCATCCAGCCCCATCAGGATCGAATTGCCGAATGCCCCCGATTGCGAGACAATCGACACCGCCCCGCGCCGGTAGGTCTGCCGGTAGGCCGGGCCGAAACCGACATGCACCCCACCATCGACATTCATCAGGCCCTGACAATTGGGTCCGATCAGCTGCACCCCCGCACGCCGGGCAATGCGCACAACCTCCTGCTGAAGGCGTGCGCCCTCCTCCCCCGTCTCGGAAAAGCCGGAGGCAAAAATCACCGCAAAGGGAATGCCCGCAGCCCCGACCGCGCGCACCGCTTCGGGCACAGCGCGGGCAGGCAGCGCGATGGCGGCAAGGTCCACGCCGGGCGGCAGATCAAAGACATGGGCAAAGCAGGGCAGGCCCAGCAGCGTTTCATACTTGGGATTGACCGGCAGGATCGTGCCGGTGAAACCCTTGTGCTGCAGGATTTCCACCACATCGCGCCCGACCGAGCCGGGGGTCTCACTCGCGCCGATCACGGCCACCGCACGGGGGGCGAAAAGCGCGTTCATCGGCCAGGGGTTTGACGCCATATCCTTCATCCCTCCGCCTTCTCCTGTGCCTTTGCGCGCCGGGCGCGGGTCTGCTTGGTGATGTTGAGCTGATGGATCTGGCTGGTGCCCTCATAGAGCCGGAACAGCCGCACATCGCGGTAATAGCGCTCGATCGGGCTGTGATCGGCCACGAAACCCGCGCCGCCGAACACCTGCACCGCCCGGTCCGCCACCCGCCCGCACATCTCGGAGGCGAAATATTTGCAGATGGAAGCCTGAAGCGCGATATCCTCGCCCCGGTCACGGGCGCGCGCCGTTTCCAGCACCAGTGCGCGGGCGGCGTGAATCTCGGTCTGGCAATCGGCCAGCAGCGCCGCCACCAACTGGAAATCGGCGACCGGCTTGCCGAACTGGTGGCGCTTTTCGGCATGGTCCATCGCCAGGTCGAACATGCGGATGGCGGGGCCGGTGCAAAGCGCGGCCAGATGGATGCGTTGCTTGTTCAGCACCCGCATGGCGGTGCGGAAGCCCTGCCCCTCAACCCCGCCGATCAGGTTTTCGGCGGGCACCCGCGCGCCGGTGAAATGCACCTCACCGACCGGCGAGCCTGCCTGCCCCATCATCTTGTAGGGGGCCGAGGTACTCAGCCCCGGCGTATCACGCTCCACCACAAAGGCGCTCAGGCCCCGCGCGCCGGGCTGTTCCGGGTCGGTGCGGGCGATCACGGTGAACAGATCGGCGATGGGCGCGTTGGTGATGTAGCATTTCATCCCGTCGAGGATGTATTCATCCCCCTCGCGCCGCGCCGTCGTCTCAACCGCCGTGGCATCCGAGCCCGCATTGGGCTCGGTCAGGGCGAAACAGCCGGTGGCGCGGCCGCTGGCGAGCGCGGGCAGGAAGCGTTGTTTCTGGGCCTCGGTGCCATCGGCCACCAGCGCCTCGGACCCGATGCCGGTATTGGTGCCCACCCGCGCCCGGTAGGCCACGGCGCATTGCGACAGCTCCATCGCCGCCTGCGCCAGCTCTTCGGTGGTCAGCCCCAGCCCGCCGTATTCCGCGGGGATCGACCAGCCGAAATAGCCCCGCGCGGCCATGTCCTGCACGATATCGGCAGGCACTTCATCCAGCGCGGCAACACGGTCTTCATTCGGATGGGCGACAGCGCGCACCCAGTCATGCACATCTTTCAGCAGCGCCGTCTGGCGCGTTTCATCACGGATCACGATGCGATCTCTCCTGTGGTTTCTGTCCTGCGTGCCCCGAAAAGCTGCGCGGTTTGTTGGCTGATATCCGCGCCGATCTGCGCCAGAAGGGCCGGAGTGCTGCGGTATTCGGGCATCATCACGCTGACCACGCCCAGAAAACGGCCCGCCGGGCCAATCACCGGCGCCGCCGCCGAGGCCGCACCCGGCACCCGTTCACTCGCTGACGTGGCAAAGCCCAGCGCCCGGATCTCGCGCAATTCCCGCCCCAGCCGCGCCGGGTCGATCACGAAATCGGTCTGCTGCACGGGCTTGAGCGTTTTCAGCCACGCCTCCACCTCGGCCTCCGGCAGGGCGGCAAGCTGCGCCTTGCCACCGGCCCCGGCATAGCAGGCATAGCGTGCGCCGACCTCCAGCACATAGCGCACCGGGTGACGGCTTGGCACCACTTCGGCCACTACCTGGTCCCAGGTCGCGGGCACAAACCAGCTGACGGTTTCACCATAGCGGGCGGCAAGGTCATTCATCATCGGACGGATCAGCCGGGTCAGCGCCTGATCGTTCATCAGCGGGCGCAGAAAGCGGATCATCGCCCCGGCAATGATCCAGCGCTCGCGCGCCGGGTCATATTCCACCGCCGCCGCCACGCGCAGGGTTTGCAGCGCTCGCAGGATCTGCCCCTCACCCTGCCCGGCAGCCGCGGCCAGTGCACCCGGCGTCACGCCTTCGGCCCCGGCCTGCGCGATCCGGTCCAGCAAGGCCACGCCCGCCGCCAGCCCCAGTTCACCCGTTTCGCCCTGCGCCAGCGTGTAGCGCTTCTGGGCGTCGCGGCGCAGGTAGCCCTCGGCTTCAAGGGTGCGCAGAAAGCGAAAGGCGATGGTCGTGCTCATGCCCGAGGCGGCAGAGACCTCCGACAAGGTGACAGGCGCGCCGGCCTGCCCGACCACCCGCAGCACCGCAAAAGCACGGCCCACGGTTTTGAGCGCATATTGCTCATCCATATTTTTTCTATTTCCGAAATTTCCTCTTATAAGAAAAGTAGGGACTGCGATGCCCTTGGGTCAAGCCTTTTCTGAGGTGGCGCTGTCGTTTCCGCATAACGGAAAACACACTTCAGACATGCTCTGAAGTGTGCGCTTCAACCTACTGATGTTATGATATTATACCGGATACCTGAGACGGCACTCAAACGCCTTGAAAGCCGTAGAGCCGGGCGGGATTGTCCACCAGAACTTCAGCGCGCCCCGCCGCATCGGGAATCACCCGGCCCAGCCAGTCCAGCGTATAGACCGGGGAAAAGCCCATCCGCACCTGCGCGACATGCGGCCAGTCCGAGCCCCAGATACAGCGATCAGGGCGCGCGGCGTGAAGCTGGCGGGCAAGCGGCAGGGTATCAACCCAGGGCGCAGCCCCGGCGGAAGAGCGGTAGGCACCCGAAAGCTTGACCCATGTGCGCCCGTTCTCCAGCAGCCGCAGCAGCGCCGAAATGGCCGCATCGCGCGCGCTGTCCTGCCCGGTTCCGGCGGGGGGCAGATGGCCCATATGGTCAATCACCACGGGCACCGGCAGACCCGCCAGCCGCTGTTCCAGACCGGGCAGAAGCAGCCCGTCAAGCAACAGCTCCAGATGCCAGCCCCGCGCGGCACACAGCGGGGCAAGCACATCCAGCGCCGCAAGACCGGTGCCGCCGCCGAACAGCATGTTCAGCCGCAGGGCGCGCACCCCGGCCTCCCCCAGTGCATCCAGCGTGCGCGCACTGACATCCGGGCGCACGACCGCCACCCCGGCAAGCCGGTCCCGATGCGCGGCGATGGTGTCGCTCATCAGCCGGTTATCATCGCCATGCACCGAGACCGTCACCAGCACCCCGCGCGCCATCCCCAGCGCCCTGAGATTTCCCAGATAGGCGGCGGGCGTGGCCTCGGGCGGGGTGTAGCTGCGCTCCGCCACGAAAGGATGCGCGGGCGGCAGGCCGATGACATGGGAATGGCAATCGCATGCGCCGGGCGGCGGCACAAAACTGGGCGCGCGGGTGACCAGAAGCGGCGCGGCGCAATGAAACGCTGGACCAGCGGTGACAGACATACGCTTCCCCTCAGGTTGCGAGGTCAGAGTGCGATGCAGTGGCGCGCGCGGCAAGCCCGTTCTGGCGCATCCGCCAGACAAGCTGGTCAAAACGGTCCTGCCCGAAGAACGGCTCATCGTTGAAGACGAAACAGGGCACGCCCCAATGCCCGGCTGCCGTCAGCGCGGCCTCGTTAGCCTCCAGCGCGCGGTCATGATGCCCCGGGTCGCCGGTGATTGCCGCGCTCAGCTCTGCATGGTCAAGCCCGGCGCTTGCCGCCGCGCGCGCCAGATGGTCCCCCTCATGCCAGTTATCCACCGCGCCGGACCACAGCAGCCGCGATACCGCGTCGATATATTCCAGCCCCCGCCCCCGCTCGGCGGCGGCGATGCCCAGATGGGTCAGGCGACGGATATGCGGCTGGTCCGTGGCAATCACATGCGTCGCCGGGTCCTGCACGATGGGGTCGGGCACCGGGCGGCGAAAGGGCAGGCCCAGATAGTCGGCCTGCCGGGCGGTGTCGATGAACAGATAGGGCCGCCAGCCCGGCCCCATCCGCGTGAAAAACGCCGGATCGCGGGTTGCGAGCGGGCGCACCGGGCGTATGGTGACGGTCACGTCATGGGCGGCGGCGAAAGCCACCAGCCGGGGCGTGGCCAGATAGGAATAGGGGCTGCGGAAGGACCAATAGGTTTCAAGATGCAGTGTCATGGGGAAAACTCCTGTCCGGGCGAAAGGGAACTTCGGTGGGAAACAACCGGGAATGCGCCGAAATCTGATCGAACTGCGCCATCTGCGCTGCCTTCTGGCGGCCATCGAGACCGGCAGCATGACCCGGGCCGCGCAGGCGCTGAACATCGCCCAGCCCGCTGTCAGCCAGCATATCCGCACGCTGGAAACCGCGCTGGGTGCGCAACTGCTTGAGCGTTCGGCCAGCGGCGTGCGGCCCACCGCGCGCGGGCGCGAGGTGGCGGCAATCGGCGCCGAGGTGTTCACCACGCTTGAGCGGCTGGGCCCGGCGATGGGCCCGGGCAGCAGCATTGAGGAGGTGCGGCTGGGCCTGCCGATGACCGTCAGCCCGCTGATCACCCAGCCGCTGATGCAGGCCGCCACACAGGATGCCGCCGCGCCCCGGCTGCAACTGAGCGAGGGGATGAGCGCCTATCTGTCCGAATGGCTGCTGAGCGAGCGCATTGATGCGGCGGTTCTGTTCCACGGGCAGGAAAACCCCGATCTGGAGACACGGCCGATACTGTCGGAGCGGCTCTATCTGGTGGGGCCGCCCGGGGCGTTTGCGCCGGGCGACACGGTCGCGCTGGCCGATCTGGGCCGCTTCGCGCTGATCCTGCAGGAAGAGCGCAACGCCCTCTATCAGCTGACCCGCGCCGCCGCCGAGGCCGAGGGCGTGCAACTCAAGGCCAAGTTCGTGATCAATGTGGTCAGCGAAACCACCCGTTTCATCGCTGCGGGTGAGGGTTATGCGGTGCTCGCGCCGATTGCCTTTGTTGAGCAGTTGGCCGAGGGGCGGCTGAGCGCCGCGCCGATTGTTGCGCCTGAAATCCTGCGCGGCTGGGTCTGGGCGGTGCGCCGTACCCCGGGCCTGCCTGCCGGGCGGCGCCGGGCGCTGGAAGCGGCGCGGCTGCTGACCGAGCGGGTGCTGCGGGAGCGGACCGGCGCGGTGAGCGCACGCATGCACCAGTTGATCACCCCGGCCTGACGCGCCGCTCATCGCCCGTCACCCTTTGCGGACGGCGGCAGCAGCATCGCGCCCAGCAGGCGGCCGATCGGCACCATCTTGGGCAAGGTGCGCCGCACCAGATCGCCGATCACCGGCTCCAGGCGCGCCTGCATCACAGGGTCAACCGCCAGATCAGGCAACAACCGCGCCGCCGTTTCAGCCTGCGCGCGCGTGCGGGCGGTGGCGCGCGCCAGACAGCCGCTGGCCTGAAGCGGGGTCAGGCGGGTTTCGGCGTCAGTCAGAAAGGCGGGCCAATGCGCAAGGTGGCGATAGAGGCTGGCAAGGGGCGGCCCCTTGCCCGGATCGCCAAAACGGTCAAGCCGGGCAAGGCAGTCGCGCACCGGCCCGTCCAGCGCCGCGCTGTCAGGCCAGAGCGGCAGGGCACTGGCGAGGGGAGCGGCGCGCATCGCCTCAAGCCAGTCATCTGGCACGGAAGGCACCCGTGGCGTGGCCTTCCTGCCGGGACGTCGGAGCGCCGGGGGCGCGGTGACCGGCGTGCTGAACAGGGCGGTGAAGGCGATCAGGTTGCGGCGGTTGTTGCGGTCATACGCCAGCATGATGCGGCGCATGGCGGCGGCCTCTGTCCGGTTGGGCCAAGAGTTGACGCCCGCTGCCCCGCTGTCTGTCAGCATGGGCAATTCCGGCAACAGCCGGGCGGCCAACGCCTCAAGGCGGCCATCGGTATAGGCCGGGCGCAGGCAGTGCCAGACCACGGCGAGCAGCGGCGCGCCCTGCGCCGCCAGCCTGCGGAACACCAGATTGACCACCTCATTGCCCAGCGTGCGGCGGATATCGCCATAAAGCAGCGCAATATCGGGCGGCGCCTGCGCATCATCGGCCACCTCAGCGACAAGCGGATGCGCAGCCGCTGTCATGCCCGCCGCGCCAGCGCGCGTTCCAGCACGGCCTCCAGCATCCACAGCCTGTCCTGCCCCCATGTCATGTAATCGCCGATGACAAAGACCGGCGCGGCGTACTGGTCATACCGCGCCAGTTCCTCGCGGTGGCGGTCGGCCCATGACAGGTCGGCGTCAGGGTCGGCGTGGCGCAGCGCCTCCGCAGGGTCCAGCCCGGCGCGGGCGGCGAGCGCCGCAAGGTCGGTGTCATCGGCCAGATCGCGCCCTTCGACCCAGACGCCGCGCATGACCGACAGAATCCATGCCTCACCCTGCCCCGCCGCCTCGGCCAGCGGATAAAGCGCCATCGCCCGCCTCAGCCCCGCGCCGAACGGGTCGGTGAAATGGCCGAACGGCACGCCGTGGCGCAACCCTTCGCGCGCGCAATCGGTGCGGAAGTAATCGGCCTTGATCTTTGGAATGGCGAAACCGGCCATCTTCATCGGGATGATCAGCCGGGGCGAAACCCGCAGCCGGTACCGCCGCCCCAAAGCGAAGGTGCGCGCGGCGGCGATATAGGCATAGGGGCTGCGGAACGAGCAGTAGAAGCGCAACTCAGGCTCAGCCCCCGGCGGCAGATTCAGCGCGGGCAACGCAGGCGTTGCACGATGCGGGACAACACCGGGCACCCCGGTGCCGCGCCGGAAACCACGGTTGATCAGCACGGTTTCCAGATGAAACAGCCGGTCGATGCCCCAGTACCAGCCGCCCTCGAAATGGATCATGGCGCTGTGGTAATGCCCCAGCGCCTGCTGGGCTTCGCCGTTCGCGGCAAGGGTGGCAGCGGCCTGTTCCGGTGTGGGCAGGGCAATGGTCTTTTCGGACCGCGCCAGCACCCGCTGCGCCGCCTCCGGGGCGGCAAAAAGCGCCGCGCCCAGCGTGAGCGCGGTGTCGAGGTAGCTGGCGCTGTCACGCCGCGCCAGCAGGATGCGCGTGGCCAGCGCGGTATCGGCGGGGTCCGGCGCGCGCGGCTCGGCCGGAAAGGCAAGCGCAAGGTGGCGGCGGAGGTCGGCGGCATCGCGCAGGCCATTGGCCATCAGCGCGGGCGGGCGCGGCGCGAAATCCGGCCCCGGCAGCGGCACTGTGACGAAGCGCAATTGCACATCATACTGCGCCACCAGCCCGGGCAGGCATTGCAACAACAGCACGCTCCAGGGGTCATCCGGCCGGTGAAAAACCGTCAGCAGCGCGGGGGCAGCCGTGATCTGCATGCGCTCAGACCGTCTGACTGACAAGGCGGGTTTCCAGATAACCCTCCAGCCCCTCGGTGCCCCCTTCCGAGCCGTAGCCGCTGTCGCCCACCCCGCCGAAGGGCAGCTCCGCAATGGAAATCGCCATGCTGTTGACACCGACCATCCCCGCGCGCAACCCCGCCGCCAGCCGGTTGGCCGTGGCCTGAGAGCCGCTGAAGCCATAGGCCGCCAGCCCGTAGGGCAGCGCATTGGCGCGTTTCAGGGCCTCATCCAGATCATCGAACGGGGTGATCGGGGCGATGGGGCCAAAGGGCTCCTCGGTCATCAGAAGGCAGTCATCGGTTGCATCGGCGATGACGGTGGGTTGCCAGAAATACCCCTGATTGCCGATCCGCGCGCCGCCCGTCACCCGGCGCAGTCCGCGCGCACCGGCATCCTCCATGAAGCGCGCCATGGCCGCAAGACGCCGGTCATTCGCAAGCGGCCCCATCTGCACCCCTGCGCTGGTGCCCGCACCCACCACCAGCGCCGCTGCGGCCTCGGCAAAGCGCTCGGTGAAGCGGTCATAGATGCCGCGCTCGACAAAGAAGCGTGAGGGCGAGATGCAGACCTGCCCGGCATTGCGGAACTTCGCGCCGACCAGCAGCGGGATCACCTGATCGAGCGGCGCATCGGCGCTGACGACCACCGGCGCATGCCCGCCCAGCTCCATCGTGGCGCGTTTCACGGACCCTGCGGCCAGCGCGCCCAGATGGCGGCCAACCTGCGTGGAGCCGGTGAAGGAGATCTTGCGGATCAGCGGATGCGGGATCAGATATTCCGATATCTGCGCGGGCACACCGAAGACAAGGTTCAGACAGCCCGGCGGCAACCCGGCCTCTTCCAGCGCATGGGCGATGGCGATGGCCGTGGCCGGGGTCTCCTCTGACGGTTTCATGACAATGGTACAGCCCGCCGCCAGCGCCCCCGCGATCTTGCGCGCGGGCGTCAGCGCGGGAAAGTTCCACGGCGCGAAACCCGCGACCGCGCCGACCGGAAGGCGCTGCACCTCATGGCGCAGGCCCGGGCCACGCGCGGGCACAATGCGCCCGTATAGGCGCGGCGCTTCGTCGCCATACCATTCAAAAATATCGGCCGCCCCGGCCAGCTCGCCGCGCGCTTCGGCCACCGGCTTGCCCTGTTCAAGCGCCATCCATTGCGCAATCACCTCGCTGCGCGCACGCAGGATATCCGCCGCGCGGTTGAGGATGCGCTTGCGCTCCAGCGCCGGGGTGACCGACCAGCGGGTGAAGGCGCGCGCGGCAGCCTGCGCCGCGCGGTCCAGCAGCGCGGTATCGGCATGGGGCAGATGGCCAAGAACGGCCTCGGTGGCGGGGTTCAGAACCGGCTCACCCGCGCCGGTATCGGTGATCCATTCGCCATCAATCAGAAGCGCGGGCTGCGGGTAAGGAGTGGGGTCAGAGCGGGTCATGGGAGATACCTTTCAGGCCTGTCCGGTGGCGATGGGGCTGGTGTCCTGCATGCGCAGCATGCGTTGCAGCAGGCGCTCGGTCAGTTCGCGCCGGGTCTGCACATGGGCGGGGTCTGACCACAGGTTCACCACCTCCATCGGGTCTTCCTGAAGGTCATACAGCTCACCGCGCTCAGCCCCGCGATAGACGCTCAGGCGATAGCGCGGGGTCATCAACGTGCGCAGGCGCACCGGCTCGCGGAAACCAAGGAAGGCGCGCTGGTTGTCCTCTTCGATCAGCACCTCTTCGCGGTCGGGCGCGGTGCCCGTCACCGCCCCCAGCAGCGAGGTGCCCTGAAAGCCGTTGAACGGCGCCAGCCCCGCCCGGTCCAGCACCGTGGCCGAGATATCGATGGTGGAGGCAAGGCTGCCGGTCTGCGCCTTCTGCTGCCCCTCAAGCGCCGGGTCGACATAGACGAAGGGCACACGCACCAGACCATCGTAATGCATCGGACCCTTGAGCATGAGCTGGTGGTCGCCCATGAAATCGCCGTGGTCCGAGGTGAACATGATCACCGTGTCCCGGTCCTGCCCGGTTTCCCCCAGCACCTGAACGATCCGCGCAATCGCATCGTCGATCATCGAGATGGAGCCATAGGTCAGCGCGATGGCCTGCCGGACATCGCTTTCATGAACCGCCTGCGCGATCCATGAATTGCGGTCCTGCGTGCCGCCGTCGCGCGCCTCGCGCAGCAGCCGCACAGGTTCGGGCAACTCGTTGCCGCGCAGATGAAAGCTGGGCGGCAGTTCGATATCGGCGGGGCCATACATGTCGAAATACTTGCCCGGTGGCGTGAACGGATGGTGCGGGTCATTGAACGAGCATTGCAGGAAGAAGGGCCGGTCATCGGCGCCGGTGGCGCGCTTGCGCAGGAACGCCTCGGCATGGTCGCGGATATAAAAGGTTGAATACAGCTCTTCGGGGACGCGGGTGCGCCAAGCCTGAAAATCTGACATGCCGCCGTCCCAGGGCAGCGCATTTTCCGGCCCGATCAGCTTTTTTGACCCCGGATGCTTTGCCTCCAGCCAGCGGCTGTAATGGCCATGGACCTGATCGCAATGCATCGCGGTCAGGTCCACATGCTCGAACCCGTAATAGGGCAGCGTCAGGTCATGCGCGGGGTCTTCCCACGCCGTCGCCGTCTCCTGATTGTAAAGCGGGTGCGACAGGTCTTCGATCACCGCCTCATCCATTCCCGGCGGCGGCGGCTGGTGGCTTCCATGATCTGGCCTGCCCGCGACGGCTTTCCACGGCGTCATGTTCTGCAAGTGGATCTTGCCGACCGCCGCCGTGTGATACCCCCCCGCCCGCAGCACGCCCGTATAGGTCGCGGCGCGCAGCGACAGCGGAATCCCGTTGGAGCGCACCCCGTTCACCGATGAGGTGCGCCCGGTGATCATCGCCGCGCGGTTGGGCATGCAGGCCGGGTTTGTGACATAGAAGCGGTCAAACCGGGTGCCGCGCCGCGCCAGCGCATCAATGCCGGGGGTGCGCAGAACCCGGTTGCCGTAGCAGCCCAGATGATCGACGCGTTGCTGATCGGTAATGAACAGGATGAAATTGGGGCGCTTGGCCATGCCGCTCTCCGCATTGACGGGGTTTATGGCGGTCAGGTTACGCGTTGAACGCGCTGCGGAATAATAGGGATTCCGACTGCATGATATAAGTCTGGCTTATGTCCGCGCGACCGGCACCGACCACAGCAAAAAGGGGAGCATGCTGCCCCCCTCCGCGCTCGAAATGGCGTGATGTTTCGCCCGGTGGTTCCGTTATTCGGCCGCCAGATCCGCCGCCAGTTCGGCCTTGGCCGTGGCGTATTCGCCCGCCAGCCGGTCCACCAGCGCCCGCGCGGGCAGCACCGCCCGCACCGCGCCGATACCCTGCCCCGAGCCCCAGACCTCTTTCCAGGCCTTCGGCTTGGCCGAGTCACCATCGGCAAAGCTCATGTCGGTGCTGGTTTGCGGCAGGTTGTCCGGGTCCAGCCCGGTCCGCGCGATCGAGGGTTTCAGGTAGTTGCCCGAAACGCCGGTGAAGATTGACGAGGTGACGATATCATCGGCCCCCCCTTCAACGATCATCTGCTTGTAATCGGCAACCGCATTGGCCTCCTCGGTGGCAATGAAGGGCGAGCCGATATAAGCCAGATCAGCCCCCATCGCACGCGCCGCCAAGATCCCCCGCCCGGTTGAAATGGCGCCCGACAGCAGCAGCGGGCCGTCAAACCACTGCCGGATCTCGCCCACAAGCGCGATCGGGTTGACCGGCCCGGCATGGCCACCGGCCCCTGCGGCCACGGCGATCAGCCCGTCGGCACCCTTCTCAACCGCCTTGCGGGCAAAACGGTTGTTGATCACGTCATGCAGGGTGATGCCACCGCAGGAATGCGCGGCCTCGTTCACCTCAGGGCGCGCGCCCAGCGAGGTGATCCAGATGGGCACTTTCCAGCGCGCGCAGATCTCCACGTCCCGGTCCAGCCGCCCGTTCGAGCGGTGCACGATCTGGTTGACGGCAAAGGGCGCGGCGGGGTGGTCAGGGTTGGCCTGATTGTGGCGGTCCAACGCCTCGGTGATCTGTTGCAGCCAGCGCTCCAGCATCACCGGCCCGCCCGGCTCGTCGCGGGCGTTGAGGGCGGGAAAGCTGCCGACAATCCCGGCGGTGCATTGCGCGATCACCAGATCGGGGGTGGAGATGATGAACATCGGCGAGGCGACGACCGGCAGGCGCAGGCCGCGCAGAACGGGCGGCAGGCGGTTGCGGGTGGTGACAGAAGTGATCTGGTTCACGGTTTCAACCCTTGCTGAAAAAGTCAGGTTTACGCTTTTCAAGAAAGGCGGCAAGCCCTTCGCGCGCCTCAACCCCGAAGCGCGCGCGGTTGATCCCGGCAGCCTCACGGTCAAGATGCGTGGCCAGATCAGCGGCAGGCGCGCTCTCGATCAACCCCTTGATATACGCCATGGCCTGCACCGGCCCGGCGGCCAGACGCCCGGCCAACGCCAGCGCATCCTCAAGCGCCGCGCCCGGTTCGCACAGGCTGTTGATCAGCCCCAGCGCATGCAGCCGCTCGGCCCCTACCGGCGTGCCCAGCAGGCACATCTCGGCGACAAGCTGGCGCGGCAGGCTCTGGGCCAGAAAATGGGTCACGCCGCCATCGGGCGTCAGACCGACCTTGACATAGGCGACGGTGAATTTCGCATCCTGCGCCGCCACAATCATGTCGCAGGCCAGCGCCAGCGAGGCCCCGGCCCCCGCCGCGCCCCCCTCGACCGCGGCGACCACCGGCTTGGGGCAGTCGCGCAGCGCCTTGATCATCACATTGAGCAGATCGGTATTGACCGTCACCTCGGCCAGCGTCTTTTCCGCGCTGGCCTTGAGCGCGTTGATATTGCCGCCGGACGAGAAGAAACCGTTCGCCCCCGCCAGAACAATCGCGCGCACCGAGGCATCCTGCCCGGCACCGATCACCGCCTCCTGCACCTGACGGTACAGCGGCGGGCTGATCGAATTGCGGGTTGTCGCGCCATCAAGGGTCAGTATCAGAACCGGGCCGCGCCGTTCCTGGGTGAGGGTCGTTTCCGTCATGTCAGGCTCTCTCGTTTCTTGCAGGAATGGCTTTTCTTACAGCGCTGCCGCTTCGGCCACCAGCAGATGGCGCAGGCGGGCGGCGTGGTCATCGGCGGTGCCGAACAGCATGTCCGCCACCAGCACCCGCTTGACCAGCGCGCCCAGCACATATTCCGCCGTCATGCCGATGCCACCGTGCAACTGGATGGCGGCGGCCGCAGCCGGGCGGATGCGGGTGGCAAGGTGACGGCGCAGCTGCGAGACGGCGCGGGCGCGGGCGGTGCCGCCGTCTTCCCCGGCATCATCGCAGGCCATGGCGGCGCGATAGACAAGCGAGGTCATATGCTCGGTCTCATGGACCATATCGACCATCCGGTGCTGAAGCGCCTGAAACCGGCCGATCTTCTGGCCAAACTGCTGGCGGGTTTTCAGATGCTCCAGCGTCAGCACGTTGATGCGCAGCATCGCGCCCAGCGCATCGGCAGCCAGCGCCAGCGCCCCGGCATCGCGCAACAGCCGCGCCAGGGCCGCGCCGCCGATCCGCGCCGTGACAGACAGCGCCACGCCGTCAAAGCGCAGATCGGCGGCGGCGCGGCCATCGACAAGCGCATAGGGCTCCACGCTTAGCCCCCGCGTATCGGCGGGCACCAGAAAGACCGCATCCGGCGTGAGGACCAGATGCGCGGCAGCACCGGCAGCATTCAGGCAGGCCACCTTGCGCCCGGCCAGCAGGAAGCCGTCGCGCGCGGGCTGTGCAATCAGCGGCTCTTGCGGTGCATCATCCACCGCCGCACCCAGCAGGGCATGCCCGGCCACCAGCGCCGCCACCAGTTCCGGCGGCAGGGTATCAGCGCCGCCATGGCGCAGGCAGAGCGCGGGCAGCAGCACTGACGAGACAAGCGGCAGATCCGCGCCAAAGCGCCCGCCCTCGATCAGCGCGAAGGTCAGATCGGAGACGCCCAGCCCTGCCCCGCCGACAGAGGCAGGAAAAGGCAATCCCGCCAGCTCCAACCCCGCAAGCGCGCGCCAGAGGGCAGCGTGATCCACGGTACCCGCACGGGGCAAGCCGTGATCACCCAGCACCTGCGCCACGCTGTCAGCCACCATGCGCTGCTCATCGCTCAGCGAAAAATCCATCATATGTCAAAGTCCAAGTATTTGTTTAGAAACGATATTCTTCTGAATCTCGCTGGAGCCGCCGAAAACCGTGAACGCGCGCGAGAAAAGCCAGCCATGGGTGCCATAGCCTTCTGGCCCGCGTCGCGCATTGCCCGCGCCATCCTCGCGCCACGGCGCGGCCTCGGGCCCCGCCACCTCCATCGCCAGTTCGGTGATACGCTGCTGAATCTCGGTGCCGCGCAGCTTGAGGAAGGACGACAGCGCCCCCGCATCCCGCCCGGGACCAAGCTGCGAAAGCATGCGCAGATTGGTGATTTCCAGCGCCGCCATATCGGTTTCCAGATCAACCAGCCTTGTGGCAAAGACCGGGTCATCAAGGCGGCCCCGCGCGCGGGCAAGGCCCTTGAGCAGCGTGATCTCGGCCTTGGCCTGCCCGACATTGGCGACCGTCACCCGCTCATGCGCGAGCAGGAACTTGGCATAATCCCAGCCCTTGTTTTCCTGCCCGACAAGGTTGCCGGCGGGCACGCGCACCGCATCAAGGAAAACATCGTTGACATGGTGGTCGCCGTCGATGGTGATGATCGGCTGCACCCGCACACCGGGGCTGCGCATGTCGATCAGCACCATCGAGATACCCTTTTGCGGGCGCTCGGCATCCGGATCGGTGCGCACCAGCGCGAACATCCATTGCGCGTGCTGGCCCGTCGTCGTCCAGGTTTTCTGGCCGGTGACGATATAATCATCGCCGTCGCGCACCGCCTTGCAGCGCAGCGAGGCAAGGTCAGACCCCGCGCCGGGCTCGGAAAAACCCTGACACCAGTATTCCTCACCGCTGAGCATGGGCGGCAGGAAGCGGGCGCGCTGCGCGTCGCTGCCGAAATGGATCAGGATAGGGCCGATCATCCGCAGGGCGAAGGGGCGCAGGCGCGGTGCGCCCGCCGCCATCGCCTCGGTGTCGAAAATATGCTGTTGCAGCACGCTCCAGCCCGCGCCGCCGTGTGCCACCGGCCAATGCGGGGCCACCCAGCCCTTCGCATGCAGAATGTGGTGCCAGCGCATCATCTCGTCAAAGCTGTGGCGGCGGCAGGCGAAGAAGGTGGCGGAGATGTCCGGCGGCAGGTTTCCGGCGAGAAACGCGCGCACCTCATCACGGAAGGCCAGATCGGCCGGAGACAGGGAAAGGTCCATTCAGGCGTCCGTTTTCAGTCAGGGGAAACCCCGCGCGACCATGCCGCGCGGGGCAGCATTTCAGCGCAGTTCGGGCGGCATCAGATGGTCAGGCACCTCGATGCCAACCTCCTGATAGTAGCGATAGGCGCCCAGATGCAGCGGCATGTTCATCTCGGCCAGCGCGTTTTCCGGCGTGATCACCGCCATCCAGCGCGCGGCCTCGGTCAGATCATCGTTGTTCTCAAAGATCACGCGGGTGATGTCATAGACCTCATCCTCGCTCATCCAGCGATGCGTTCCCAGACCGACGAGCGAGTCGATCAGCTGCACGGGTTCCTCATTGACCAGATTGGCATAGGTGCCCGGCTGCAAGGTGTTCAGGCTGCGCCCGGGAATGGAGAGGGCGGTCTGCATCTCGTCGCTGTCCAGCGCCGATTGCGGAATGCCGATCACCCGGAATTCGCCGATCGCCGAAAGCTGCGCCAGTGCCGGGCTGGGGATCGGTGTGGGAACGAAGTAAACGTCGATCTGGCGGTCCTGAAAAGCCTGCGCCGCCGCGCCCCAGTCAAGGTTCAGCGATTCATACTGATCATTGGGGTCAAAGCCGGTGGTGCCCTTGATGATCTGCTCAACCACCGTACGCGCCGCACCCGCAGGCGGGCCTGCAAAGACCCGGCGGCCCGCGAAATCCTCCATCGAGGTGATGCCGCTGTCGGCCCAGACGACGCCGTGATAGGCGCCCAGCGGATAGTTCAGAATCGACCGCAGATTGTCGAACATCTCGCGCGCGTTTTCCATTTCAGCATACATGTTGATCTGGTTTTGCATGAAATGGTTGATCGACACGGCAGTGACAAAGAGGTCAAGCTGCTGGGTCGCCGCATCTACCGCCTGCCGCGTCGCGGCCGAGCCGGTGGCAAGCTGGATGCGGTGGCCCAGCTCATGGCGCAAGACCTCGCTCACCGCGATGGAAAAGACCGTGGTGGGCGAATCCGAGCCCAGCGCGGCCATCTGCAGCGAGCGCCCCTGTGCAGAGGCCTCCCCCGCCCCGGCCAGCAGCATCACCCCGGCCATCAACGCGCCGAGCGTATTTCTGCCCAATGCGTTTCTCATCGTGTATCCCGTCATCTGTTCCTCCCTGATAACGATTGTCGTTCGTTCGCTCAGGCCTGCGCCTGCGCCCGCGCGCGCCGCAGTGCCAGCGTCTTGCCCAGAATCACCGCCAGCGACACGGCGATCATCACCAGTTGCAGTTGCGGTATCTGGATCAGCAGCAGCGCCGCCACCCCCAGCCGCAACCCGCGCTCCGGCCAGCCCAGACGGTTGCCCGCAAAGCCGATAAGCCCCGTGTTGAGCATCCAGATCGCCAGTGACAGCGACACGATGACCCGCACCAGCACCACCGGATCGAAGGGGCCGATCAGCAGCAGGATGGGCTCATAGACAAACACGAAGGGGATGAGGAAGCCGGTCAGCGCAAGCTTCAGCGCCATGACCGAGGTTTCCATCGGATTGGCCTTGGCAATCGGTGCCGCAGCAAAGGCGCCGATGGCCACGGGCGGCGTGATCGCCGACAGCACCCCGAAATAGAACACGAACATATGCGCCGCCAGCTGATCAGCGCCCAGCCGGGTCAGCACCGGGCCCAGCACCAGCACGATGATCAGATAGGCGGGCAAGGTCGGCATGCCCATGCCCAGCATCAGGCAGGCCAGCGCGGTGACAATCAGCGAGCCCAGCAGCGAGTGTTCCGACAGGCCGGACACCGCCGAGGCAAAGGACAGGCCGAGCCCGGTCAGGTTCAGCACCCCCAGAATGACCCCGATGCAGCCCACCGCAACCAGAATGCTGGCACAGTTGCGCCCGGCCTGCACCAGCACCTTCCAGACAAGCCAGGGATCTTTCCAGTTCGCCGGGTTGAACAGCCCCAGCACGGCGGCAGTCAGCGTGGCGACAAAACCCGCCATCGCCGGAGAGCGGCCCATGACCAGCACCGCGACAATCGCCGCGATGGGGATCAGGAAGAGCAGGCTTGCCAGCAGGTCACGCCGCGTCAGGGGCAGACGCTCGGACAGCGGAACCGGCTGGATATTCTGCTTGGCGGCCTGAATCGAGATCGCGGTAAACAGCGCGCCGTAAAACAGCAGCGCCGGAATGATCGCGGCAATGGCAACCGTGGCATAGGGCACCCCGATCAGGTCTGCCATCAGGAAGGCCGCAGCGCCCATGACCGGCGGCACAATCTGCCCCCCGGTCGAGGCCGCGGCCTCGATCCCGCCGGCCATGGCGGGTTTGAAACCCCGCCGCTGGATCATCGGAATGGTGAACGAGCCCGTCCCCACCACATTCGCCGTGACACTGCCGGACATGGCACCGAAAAAGCCGCTGGCGATCACCGCCGAATGCGCAGGGCCGCCGCGTGTGCGCCCGGTCAGCGCCAGCGAAACCCGGATCAGCGCATTGCTGGCGCCGGTGCCCTCCAGCACCGCGCCAAAGACGATGAAAATCAGCACCATCTGGATCACAATGCCCAGCGGTATGCCGAACACCCCCTGAAAGCTGTACCAGACCGTCAGCATCACCCGGTCCATCCGCATGCCGGAATGGTTCAGAAACCCCGGCAGCCAGGGGCCGATGAAGCAGAACACCAGCCCGACGACGGAGATGATGACAATGGGCAATCCGAACAGGCGGCGCGTGGTTTCCAGCAGAATGGCGATCCCGGCAAGCGCCAGCATCACATCCATGCGGGTGAACATGTAGATCGTGCGCTCCAGCAGGCCCAGCACCGTGATGAAGCGCCACATCACCACCGTGAGCAGCACAATCATCGCAAGGTCCAGCGCCCATGCAAGCGCGCGCATGCGCGGGCCGCCGCTGACGCGATCGGCCAGTGGCGTGCACAGCAGGGCAACCACGATCCCGGCCCACAACAGGCCTGCGCGCGTGAACGCGATGTCGAACGCCCCCTGATAGGAGACATAGATCGCCTGAAGCGCGATGGCGACGGCGATCAGCCCGGCCAGATAGCCTGCCCCGGTTCTGAGGGTTGCGAAATTCACAGCTGCCTCCCGCCTGCCTGCCGCCGCGCGTCTGCCGTTTCCCCGGTCCCAGCATTCCCTGTCGGGGAGGGGCTGGCGATATAGGGGCACTCGGCAATCGACCATTCCGGCTTCGGCTCGGTGCGGAAGATCTGGCGCAGATGCACCTCGTCAGGGCCGTCACCGATGCGGAACCAGCGCGCATAAGACCATGCGTGATGGATCAGCGATTCCTCCACCCCGCCCATCGCGCCGAACACCTGCACCGCACGGTCGGCGATGGTCTGCAACATGCGCGGCGCGGCGATCTTGATCATCGACACCTGCCGCCAGACCGCCGGGCCACCGCCCTGCCCGGTTCCCGCGGTATCGGCAGCATCAACCATGGCGGCGGCCTTGTGGATGAACAGGCGCACCATCTCAATCTCGACACGCGCCTCGGCGATCCAGCCCTGAACGGTGTCATAATCAATCACGCTGCGCCCGAAGGTCGTGCGCTCACCGGCGCGGGCGATCATCTGCGACACCAGCATCTCGGCCATGCCGACACAGCGCATGCAGTGATGGATGCGCGCCGGGCCCAGCCGCACCTGCGCGCCCCGGAACCCCTGCCCGCGTTCGCCCAGCAGGTTTTCCACCGGCACTTTCACATCGCGCAGGGTGAATTCACCGATAGGCGCGACATGGTCACGCCAGCCCATGAACGACAACTCGCGCTCCAGCGTCAGGCCGGGTGTGCCGATGGGCACAATTACCATGCTCTGGCGCTCAAGGCGCGGCGCATCGGGGTCGCTGACGCCCATGACAATCAGGAACGCGCAATCCGGATGCGCGCCGCCGGTCGCAAACCACTTGCGCCCGTTCAGCGTGATCATCCCCTCGTCGCGCCCGGTGCCAAAGGTGATGCGCGTGGCGATGTTGCTGGCGTCAGACGAGGCCACATCAGGCTCGGTCATCGCATAGGAGGAACGCGTGCGCCCCTCCAGCAGCGGTTGCAGCCAGCGGGCGCGTTGCGCGGGCGTGGCCAGCGCCTGAAGCATCGCCATATTCGGCACATCGGGCGCCTGACAGTTGAACACCTGCGAACCCCAGGGCAGCCGCCCCAGAATTTCAGCCACCGGGGCGAATTCCAGATTGCTCAGCCGCGTTCCCGGCTCATCATCGCGCAACAGCGGCAGGGCAAGGTTCCACAAACCCTGCTCGCGGGCCTTGCGCTGAAGGGCGGGCATGAACGGCGCCTCGCGCCCTTCGCGGCAGACCGACTGAAACCAGTCACGGTGGCGCGGCAGAATTTCGGCGGCAAAAAAGGCCTCGGCGCGGTCACGAATGGCCTGCGCGGCAGGCGTCAGTTCAAAGTCCATTCTCCCCCCGGATTTGTTTTATTGTTATTGTTGACGGAGATATTTCATATATCGTAACACTCTGTCAATATGAGATCAATAAATGGACCTTTAATGCCCGATCATCCAAAATCCCTTTCAACCGGCGCGACCGGCCCGCTACGCGGCCTGCGGGTGCTGGACATTGCCACGATCATCGCCGCCCCCATGGCGGCAAGCCTGCTGGCTGATTTCGGCGCCGAGGTGACCAAGCTGGAACTGCCCGGCGATGGCGACGGGCTGCGCGGCTTTCCTCCGTTCAAGGAAGGCAAGCCGCTGTGGTGGAAAGTCACCAACCGCGGCAAGCGCCACGGCACACTTGACCTGCGCCAGCCTGAGGGGGCGGCCATTTTCAAGCGCATGCTGGCGCAGACCGATGTGCTGATCGAAAATTTCCGTCCCGGCACGCTGGACCGCTGGGGGCTGGATATCCAGACCCTCTGGGCGGCCAACCCGCGCCTTGTGGTGCTGCGGGTCAGCGCCTTCGGGCAGGACGGCCCCTATGCCAGCCAGCCCGGCTTTGCCCGTATATTCGAGGCTATGGGCGGACTGACGCAGATCACCGGCGACACTGACCGCGCGCCGATGCACACCGGCTATCCGCTGGCCGATTCCATCGGCGGGGTTTTCGGGGCCTTCGCGGTCTGCGCGGCGCTTGTGCCCATCCTGCGCGACCGGCCAGAACGCGGCGAAGAGATTGACCTGTCGCTGACCGAAGCCGTGCTCAGGATGATTGAATCGCTGGCGATCGAATATGACCAGCTGGGCGCGATCCGCGAGCGCAGCGGCAACCGCAACCAGTATTCCGCGCCCTCCGATGTCTATATGACCGCCGACAAGCGCTATGTCTCGCTTGCCGGCAGCACGGCGGTCACCTTCCGCAACAACGCCCGCGCCATCGGCCGGCCCGAACTGGCCGAAGACCCGCGCTTTGCCACCAACAGTCTGCGCGTCAGCAATGCCGCCGATCTGGACCGCGTCTTTGGCGCCTTCATCGCCGCGCATACGCTGGACGAGGTGCTGGCGGCCTTCCGCGCCGCCAATGGCACGCTGGCGCCGGTCTACAGCATTGATCAGATCTTTGCCGACCCGCAGATGCAGAAGCGTCAGGCGATCATCCCGGTGCCCGATGATGATTTCGCGCAGGTGCGGATGCAGAACGTGGTGCCCCGCATGCGCAACGCCCCGGGGCAGGTGCGCTGGGCGGCGGGTGCGCTTGGCAAGGACAATGATTTCATATATCGCGACTGGCTTGGTTTGACCGAGACGGAAATCGACGCTCTGCGCGAAAAGAAATGCATATGAGTTCCGAAAGCGAAACCCTGAAGGACTGGGCCGAAGCCGGGGTCGTCATTGGCCATGAGGAGCTGGTGCGCGACGGCTCGGTCTCGACCACGCTGATCCGCGGGCTTGAGGTGCTTTCATGCTTCCGCACAGCGGGCGAAACGCTGAGCAATGCCGATATCGCGCGCCGTCTGGGCCTGAACCGGCCAGCGGTTTCAAGGCTTTGCAAGACACTGATATCACAGGGCTTCATCCGCCGCGACAAGAACGGCACCTTCCGGCTGGCACCCAAGATCCTGACGCTGGCCTACCCGGTTCTGGCCGCCGCGCGCTGGCGGCATTCGGCCGCGGGGCTGATGCGCGATGTGGCCGAGTTCACCTCGGGCAATGTCACGCTGGCGGTGGTTTCGGGCGGCGATTTCGTCTCGGTGCAGACGGCGGGTGAGGCGCGGAATTTCCCGCATGTGCCCGAAATCGGCATCTCCGGCCCGCTGGTGGCTTCGGCCACCGGGCGGGCGCTTCTGTCGCTTCTGTCGGGGCAGGAGTTCAGCGATACGCTGGCCCTGTCGCGGCTCGCTTACCCTGAGCTGTTCGGGCGCTTTGCTTCGCATACCGTCGCCTCGATCGAGCGCTGCCGCTCGGATGAGGGGTTCTGCGTGTCCTATGGTGACTGGCGCCCCTCGATCTATGCCGCCTCGGCTCCGCTGGGCTTCACCGAAGACGGCCTGCCGGTCACCCTGACCTGCGCGCTGCCCAGCTACCGCACCCGGCGCGAGGATATGGAAGAGGATGTCGGCCCGCGCCTGCATCAGGCGGCCAACACCCTGCGGCAGATGGGGCTGTTTACCCTCCTCCCCCCGTCCTGACCCCGGCACCGCCATCCAGTGCCGCTATTCAGCATTCCGGGATATGCCTTCAGGGGGGTATCAGTGCTGCGTCACGCGCCTTCATGTCAATTTGTTATGAAGCCTGCGTGAAAAATCATCCTCAGCGGGGCCCATACCCACTAGCGTGGCAGTGCTGACGGGAGGAGCTCGGTCTGGCGATGCGGTTTTTTGCGGCCTGTGCCCCCGGATGTGGCGGTCAGGTGCGGCGGCTGGGCAGCGCCTCTCCCCCGTTCAGGGAAATATCGAGAGCGGAGGCAGAAATGCTTGATACCATGCGCAACCATCCGGCCAGGCACCCGTCGCAGGAGGGCGCGCGATGACGCGGCCCTTTGTTTTTGCCGGGCTGAGCACGCGGGTGGTTTTCGGTCATGGCACGCTCAAAAGCGTCCCGGATGAGGTGGCACGGCTGGGCCACCACCGCGCGCTCGTCCTCTCCACGCCGCATCAGGAAGATCAGGCGCAGGCGCTGGCCGAGGCGCTGGGCAGCGCCGCCGCCGGGGTCTTTTCCGATGCCGCCATGCACACCCCCGTCGATGTGACCGGACGTGCCGTTGCCGCTTACCGCGATCTGGGCGCCGATTGCGTGGTCTCGCTGGGCGGTGGCTCCACCACCGGGCTAGGCAAGGCAATCGCCACCCGGACCGGGGCGGACCAGCTGGTGGTGCCCACCACCTATGCGGGCTCCGAGATGACCGATATTCTGGGCGAAACCGCCGATGGCGAAAAGGTCACGCGGCGCGATGCGTCGATCCGGCCTGAGGTGGTGGTCTATGACGTGGACCTGACGCTGGGCCTGCCGGTGGGCCTGACCATGACATCAGCGCTCAACGCGATTGCCCATGCGATGGAAGGGCTTTACGCCCCTGACCGCAACCCGGTGACCGAGGCGCTGAGCCGCGATGCGCTGAAGGCATTCGCCGCCGCGCTGCCGGTACTGCGCGATGATCCCGCCAATCCTGAGGCCCGTTCGCAGGCGCTTTACGCCGCCTGGGGCTGTTCGACCGCCCTGGGCTATGTCCAGATGGCGCTGCATCACAAGCTGGCGCATGTGCTGGGCGGCAGTTTCGGCCTGCCGCATGCCGAAACCCACGCCATCCTGCTGCCCCATACCACCGCCTATAATGAAGTGGCGGTGGCCGGTCTGCTGGCGCCGATCCGGGATACCTTCGGCCATGCCAGCGCCGGGGCGGGCCTGTGGCATTTCGCGCGCGACATCGGTGCGCCGCTGCGGCTGTCAGAACTGGGGCTGAGCGAGGCTGATCTGGACCGCGCGACTGAGATCGCCGTGAAAAACCCCTATGAAAACCCACGCGAGATTACCCGCGCGGGAATCAGGCAGTTGTTGCAAGATGCATGGGAAGGCAGCGAACCCGCCTGAGAAAAGGGGAGCAGGCAAGGGAGCGAACCGGCCTGACCGGACCGAAATCACGATTAATGGGAGGAGAGACCATGATCACCAGACGCAGACTGCTCAAAACCGGTGCCGCCAGCGGGCTTGCGATGGCCGCGCCGGGCCTGTTCACCCCCGCGCTTGCACAGGGCCCCAAGCTGAAAATCGGCTATGTCAGCCCGCAGTCCGGCCCGCTGGCCGGTTTCGCCGAAAGCGACGCGTTCAATATCGAAGCCTTTCTTGCCTCGCAGGCCGGTCAGGAATTCGAAGTGATTGTGCGTGACAGCCAGTCCAACCCCGACCGCGCCGCCGCCGTCGCGCGCGAGCTGATTGTGCGCGACGAGGTCAATCTGATGGTCGTGGCCTCGACGCCGGAAACCACCAACCCCGTCGCCACCACCTGCGAGGCCGAGGGGATGCCCTGCATCTCCACCAAGGCGCCGTGGCAGCCGTGGTTCATCGGCCAGCAGGGCAACCCGGGCGCGCCGGATAGCTGGCAACCCTTTGATTTCGCCTTCCACTACTTCTGGGGACTGGAAGATGTGATCGCGGTTTTCACCAATATGTGGAACCAGCTTGAGACCAACAAGCAGGTCGGCGGCCTGTTCCCCAATGATGCCGATGGCAATGCCTGGGGCGATCCGAATGTCGGCGTGGCGCCGGGCTTTGCCGAGGCCGGTTACACCACCACCGACCCGGGCCGGTTCCAGAACATGACCGACGATTTCACCGCCCAGATCAACGCTTTCCGTGCGGCAAATGCGGAAATAGTCACCGGTGTGGTGATCCCGCCTGATTTCACCACCTTCCGCAATCAGGCGCTGCAACAGGGCTTCAACCCGAAAATCATCACTGTCGCCAAGGCAATCCTGTTCCCGCAATCGGTGCAGGCGCTGGGTGACGCCGGGCATAACCTGTCGTCCGAAGTGTGGTGGAGCCCCAGCCACCCCTTCGCCTCATCGCTCACCGGCCAGTCCTCGTCGGAGCTGGCGCAGGCCTTCACCGAGCGGACCGGGCGGCCCTGGACCCAGCCGATCGGCTTTGTCCATTCGCTGTTTGAAGTGGCCGCCGATGCGATGGGCCGGGTAAGCGACAGCGACGATATGGAAGAAATCGCCGCCGCCATCTCTGCCACCGATCTGGAAACCATCGTCGGCCGCGTGGCATGGAACGGCGAGGGCGTGCCGCCCTTTGCCGCGCAGAATGTCTGCAAGACACCGCTGGTCGGCGGTCAATGGCGCAAACAGGCGGATGACAGCTTTGATCTGGTGGTGGTCGACAACCAGACCGCGCCCGAGATCCCCACCGGCGGCAGCATGGAATCGCTGGTCTGAGCACTGCCCTGAACACTGCCGCCCGGCGCATTGCTGCGCCGGGCACAACCTTTGGGAATACCTTGGAAAACGTCCTTGTTCTGGAAAACGTGAAAAAGGCCTTCGGCGCGCTGAAGGTGACCGATGATGTCTCGCTGACCGTGCCACGCGGGCAGGCGCTTGGCATCATCGGCCCCAATGGCGCGGGCAAATCGACGCTGTTCAACCTGATCACCGGCAACATCCTGCCCGATGCCGGGCGGGTGGTGCTGCTGGGCGAGGATGTCACTCGCGCCCCCGCCATGAAACGGGTGCGCATGGGCGTGGGGCGCAGCTTTCAGATTCCCCAGCCGTTCGAGGGGATGACGGTGTTTGAAAACCTGCTCACCGCCGCTGCCTTTGGCCGGGGTCTGCCCGAAGGTCAGGTGGCCGGGGATTGCGCCGATATCCTGCGGCGCATCGGCCTTTTGCCCCGGGCCAACCAGCTTGCGGGTAGCCTGACGCTGCTGGACCGCAAGCGGCTGGAACTGGGCCGCGCCATGGCCACCGCGCCGCATCTGCTGCTGCTCGATGAAATCGCGGGCGGCCTGACCGAGGCCGAGTGCCACGCGCTCAGCGATACGATCCGCGCCCTGCATGCCGAAGGGGTGACGATCATCTGGATCGAACATGTGCTGCATGCGCTCAATGCCGTGGTCGAGCGGCTTCTGGTGCTGGATTTCGGCCGCGTGATCGGGCTGGGCGCGCCTGACGTGATCATGGCCTCGAAAGAGGTGCGCGAAATCTATCTGGGGATCGAGGCATGAGCCTTCTGGAAACCCACGCGCTGACCGCCTCTTACGGCCAGTTCCGCGCCCTGTTCGGCGTCGATTTCCGCATTGAGCCCGGCGAGGTGGTGGCGATCATCGGATCGAACGGTGCGGGCAAGACCACGCTGCTGCGCTCCATCACCGGGATCCTGCGGCAAGCGCCGGACATGGTGCTGCATCGTGGTGAACCCATCGGCGCGCTGGCCCCCGACCGCATCATGCAGCGCGGCATCTCGATGGTGCCCGAGGGGCGCAAACTGTTCCCCTCGCTCTCGGTCGAGGAGAACCTGCGCATCGGCGCGCAGGTCCGGCGCGGCGCGGGGCACTGGACGCTGGAAACCGTGTTTGAGCTGTTCCCCATCCTGCGTGAACGCCGCCACAGCCCCGCCACTGCGTTGTCGGGCGGGCAGCAGCAGATGGTGGCGATCGGCCGCGCGCTGATGTCAAACCCGGAACTGCTTTTGTGCGACGAGATCAGCCTTGGCCTCGCCCCCGTGGTGATCCGCGATATCTATGCCGCCCTGCCCCGTATCCGCGAAGGCGGCGCGGCGATGGTGGTGGTGGAGCAGGACATTTCCCGCGCGCTGGCGATGGCCGACCGGGTTTATTGCCTGATGGAGGGGCGGGTGACGCTGGAAGGCAGCGCCACTGACGTCACCCGCGATGCAATCCACGCCGCCTATTTCGGCGCACCGGCAAGGGCAGAACCATGATCTGGGTCGAAACTGTTATTCAGGGCCTGCTGCTGGGCGGGCTTTATGCGCTGTTCGCGGCGGGGCTGAGCCTTGTGTTCGGAATCATGCGGCTGGTCAATCTGGCGCATGGCGATCTGATCGTGGCCGCCGCATTTCTGATCCTGCTGGTGGTGGAGTTTTCCGGCCTGAACCCCTTTCTGTCGGCGCTGATCGCCGCCCCGGTGCTGTTCGGCTTTGGCTATCTGCTGCAACGCGTGGTGCTGAACCGGGTGCTGGGCAATGACATTCTGCCGCCGCTGCTGGTCACCTTCGGCCTGTCAGTCGCGCTTCAGAACGGCATGCTTGAGCTGTTCTCAGCCGACAGCCGCCGCCTGCCTGCAGCCGGGCTGGAAAACCAGTCGCTGAACCTTGGCCTTGCCACCGTGGGCACCCTGCCCCTGCTGACGCTGGTATCGGCGGTGCTGGCCATCTTCCTGCTCAACCGGCTGCTTTACCGCACCGCCCTTGGCCGCGCCTTTCGTGCCACATCGGATGACCCGGTCACCGCCTCGCTGATGGGGATTGACCCGAAGCGCATCTTCGCGCTCGCCACGGGGCTCGCGATGGTGGTGGTGACCATCGCCGCGCTCTATCTGGGGATGCGTTCAAACTTTGACCCGTCCACCGGCCCTGCGCGCCTGCTCTATGCTTTTCAGGCGGTGATTGTCGGCGGCCTCGGCTCGCTCTGGGGGACATTGGCGGGGGGCGCGATCATCGGCGTGGCGCAGACGGTCGGCGCGCAGATCAACCCGGAATGGCAGATCCTGTCCGGCCATCTGGCGTTTCTGGTGGTGCTGATCCTGCGCCCGCGCGGGCTGTTTCCACGGGCGAGGGACTGAGCGATGCAGGCCCATGTCACCACCCGCACCCGCGCCTCCACCATCGCCGGTTTCGCCGCTATCGGGCTGATTGCGCTGGCTTTTGCCCTGCCCGCCTTTGCCTCGCGCGTGATGATTCAGGATCTGTTCTTCATCCTGACCATGCTGATGCTGGCCCAGCTGTGGAATCTGATCGCCGGGTATGGCGGCATGGTCTCGGTCGGCCAGCAGGCCTTCGT
This sequence comes from Pararhodobacter sp., assembly GCF_036802785.1. Taxonomy (GTDB): domain Bacteria; phylum Pseudomonadota; class Alphaproteobacteria; order Rhodobacterales; family Rhodobacteraceae; genus Pararhodobacter. Next base: position 47,704 of record NZ_DAIRVN010000015.1, on the reverse strand, counting down.
GGGGATCGGTGCCTATGCGATGTTCGGCGGCGTCCTCCTCTGGGGCTGGGACCCGGTTGCGGCGATCGTGCTGGGCGGGCTTGCGGCGCTGGCGCTGTCGGTGCCGATGGCGTTCTTCGCCTTCCGCCTGCACGGCGCCTATTTCGCCATCGGCACCTGGGTGGTGGCCGAGGTCACGCGCCTGCTGGTCGCGCAGTGGCGCGCTCTGGGGGGCGGCACCGGCACCTCATTGCCACGAGAGGTGACGGCGAATATCTGGGGCGTGGACTGGGTCGCCAGTCTGCTGGATGTCCGGCAGGCCGCCGCGCGCGATATTCTGGCCTATTGGCTGGCGCTGGTTCTGTGCATTGTGACCATCGGCGCGATCTACTGGCTGCTACGCTCGCGCACCGGGCTGGCCCTGGCCGCCGTGCGCGACAATGACGAGGCCGCGCGCTCGGTCGGGGTGGATGCGCGGCGGGTGAAATGGATGGTGTTTCTGGCGGCGGGTTTCATGACCGGGCTGGTGGGCGCGCTGATCTATATGCAGACCGCGCGGATATCGCCCGACGCGGCGTTCAGCGTCACCACATGGACGGCCTATGTGATCTTCATCGTGGTGATCGGCGGCATCGGGCGGCTGGAAGGACCCATACTGGGCGTGCTGGTCTTCTGGGCGCTGCAGACGGCCTTTGCCAGCTATGGCGCGTGGTATCTGTTCGCGCTGGGGGTGATCGCCATTGTGGTGATGATCTTCGCGCCGCGCGGGCTGTGGGGGCTGGTGGCCGACCGAACCGGGCTGGCGCTGTTCCCGGTCCAGCGCCGCCTGATCTTTTCGAAAGAACCCTAGGCGCGTTCCGCATGCGGCGACGGCGAAATCACGCGGCTTTCATCCGCCGGATATCAAGGAAACCCCGACAGGCGCCCTCAATATCACCCAGTGCTATATTGATCCGGATTATTCGAATTTGACGAATCCCCCCCGCGCCCGTCTACTACCCCTCGAAACCACGCGGGAAGAGGAGCCGGCGTGGCCCATCATCGGCACCGATTCCGGTTTGCACCCCCTGCCCGCTGCGGTGTGGTGGTGCAACGCCGCTTCGGTTCACCGCATGAAAGCGGCACTGGCTTCACCCGCGCCTGAACCGGAGGGAGGATCGGCAATGGCGACAGATTTCGAAACCATGGAATACGATATCGGCGGGGTGAAAACCGTCATCAAGGCCATTGGCAGCGGCAAGCCGGTGTTCTTTCTGCACGGCGCGGCCACGCTGGAGGGCTTTGATTTCGCCGCCGAGCTGGCAGACCGCTTCCGCGTGCTCTGCCCCAGCCACCCGGGCATGGGCTTTTCGGGCGATGCCCCGCATATCGCCGATATCAGCGATTTTCTGGTCCATTACCTGAACCTGCTGGATGCCCTGAACCTAAGCGAAAAGCCGCATCTGATCGGCTTTTCAATGGGCGGCTGGCTGGCCACGGAACTGGCCGCCATCGCGCGCGACCGCTTTGACAAGGTGGTGCTGATGGCACCCGCGGGGCTCAATGACCCGGCCCATCCTGCCGCCAATCTGGGCACGATCCCGCCGCAGGAACTGCCCGGCTATCTGACGCATGACGTATCGGTCGCGCTGCGCTATTTCCCTGACGGATCAGACCCCGCAGCCGCCGAGGCCTTTGGCGCGGACCGTATGCGCGAGGGCGAGACCGTCGGCAAATTGTGCGCCACGCAGGGCATGGGCCAGCCCAACCTCAAGCGGTTCATGAACCGCATCACCAACCCCACGCTGGTGGTCTGGGGCGCCGAGGACCGCATTCTGCCCGCCTCGCAGGCCCCGCTCTGGATCGAGGCGCTGCCCAATGCGCAGCTGCTGACGGTTGCTGGCACCGGCCATCTGATCGCACAGGAAAACCCTGAAACGCTCAGGAAAATCGGCGATTTTCTCGCCGCCTGACCGCCTGATATCCCCGAGGAGGAAACACCCATGAACAAGCCAATGCGCCACAGCTACTGGGGCCAGACGACCGATCACCGCGAACTTCTGAAGAAGATCAAGGAGATCGGCCCGATTCTCGAAAAGAACGCCGAAGCCGATGAAGCGGCGGGCGAGCTGACCACGGAAACCTTTGAAGCGCTGCGCCCGCTGCGCATGTCGCATATCATGGCCGCCGAAGATCTGGGCGGCGCACAGCTTCCGCCGCGTCAGGTGCTGGAGCTGATCGAGGCGATCACCTGGTATTCCGGCTCGGCGGGCTGGGTGTCGATGGTGCATAGCGCCATCGGCGCGATGTCGGCAGCCTTCCTGCCCGACACGGCGATTGAAAAACTTTTCGCCCCGGGCACCGAGCACCGCTTCTCCGGTCAGGGCGCGCCTTTGGGCATGCTGAAAAAGGTCGAAGGCGGCTACCGGCTGAACGGGCGCTGGAGCTATGGTTCGGGCTTCAGCCATGCCACTTATTCGCACAGCGCGGCCTTCGTCGATGACGGCAACGGCAAGCCGCAGATGGATGACAAGGGCAACCCGATCATCATCTGCACCCATGCGCCCATCGAGCAGCACAAGCCACTGGGCAACTGGGATGTGCTGGGCCTGAAAGGCACCGGCTCCATCGACTATGCCGCCGAGGATCTGTTCATCCCCGATGACATGATCTACCCCATCGCCACCGCCGTTCCGCAGCGCCAGAAAGAGCTGTTCAGCCTTGGCGTGATCGGTCTGGCCGCCATCGGTCACACCGGCTGGGCCATGGGCGCCGGGCGCCGCATGCTGGATGAAATCGCGGCCTTCGCCCGCCAGAAAACCGGCCGCGCCGGGATGCTGGGGGAAAGCGACAAGTTCTGGTATGATTATGGCCGCGCCGAGGCCCGGATGCGTGCGGCACGCGCGCTGGTGATGGAGGTCTGGGGCGATATCGAGGCCACGGTTGAAAAGGGCACCCCCGTTTCGACCCGCCAGATCACCATGGTCCATCTCGCCAAGTCTGAAATCCATGAAGCGGCTGAAAACGCGGTCAATTTTGCCTATCGTGCCGCCGGTGGTGCCAGCCTGCGCGCTGGCATAATGCAGCGCACCTTCCGCGATGTGATGGTGGCGGTGAACCACTTCACCATCGCCCCGGCCATCGTCACCTCGGCCGGGCGTGAGCTTTCGGGCCATTGGAGCGACCGGGTCTGGCAGTTCTACGACCTTGTCGAAAAGAAGTAACCCCTTCGGGCGGGCCGCGCACCGGCCCGCCCCTGCCGCTACCGGACGGAGCAAGACAATGGCAAAACCTGACACGCAGCCACCTGGGGTTTCGGGCAAAGACCTGTCCGAAGCGTTCCGCGAGGCCTTTCGCTGCCATCCGGCGGGCGTTGCCATCGTCACCGCCGATCCCGGCGACGGCCCCGTCGCGCTGACCGTCAGTTCGCTGATCTCGGTCAGTGCCGAACCGCCGCTGGTCGCCTTCTCGCTTTCCAACCGCTCTTCGACCGCCGCCGCGATGCTGAAGGCCGAAAGCGTGGTCATCCATCTGACCCGCTTTGACGATCTGGAACTGGCGCAGCTTGCCGCCACCAGCGGGGCAGACCGTTTCGGCCCCGGCATCGCGTGGGAGCAACTGCCGACCGGCGAGCCCCGCTATACCGCCATCGCCACATGGTTCCGCGCCCGGCTGCGCGGCACGCTGCCGCTGGACGGCGCCACGCTGGTGGCGGCTGAGCTGCTGGACGGCGCCGTCGCCCCCTCCGGCGCGCAGCCGGAGCGTGACTCGCTGGTCTATATGGACCGGCGCTGGCACCGGCTGCGTGAGCCGGACGAGAGCACTGAATGACGCTGCCAGAGAATGCGGCCAAAGGAAACCGGCGCAAGCCCCGGGCGCCAAGCCCTGAACTTCAAGTCTGGATGACACCATGAGCTACTTCACCGAAGAGAACTCGGCCGATGCCGTCAACGCCCGCATCGGCGCCGATACCGACCCGCGGCTGCGCGAAGTGATGACCGCGCTGGTGAAGCATCTTCATGCCTTCGCCCGCGACATCACCCTGACGCAGGATGAATGGGATTACGCCATCGGCTTTCTGACCCGCACTGGCCAGATGTGCTCGGACGAGCGGCAGGAATTCATCCTCCTCTCTGACGTGCTGGGCTTCTCCATGCTGGTCGATTCGATCAACAACCGCCGCCCTGCCGGCGCGACCGAAAACACGGTCTTTGGCCCCTTCCATGTCGCCGATGCCCCGATCCGCGAAATGGGCGCGAATATCAGTCTGGATGGCAAAGGCGAATCCTGCCTGTTCGAGGGGCGGGTGCTGGACCTTGACGGCAACCCCATCAAGGGCGCCTGTATCGATGTCTGGAGCGACAATGCCGACGGCTATTATGACGTGCAGCAGCCGGGTATTCAGCCGAAATGGAACAATCGCGGGCGCTTCTTTACCGGGGCTGACGGGCGCTACAGCTTCCGCGGCATCAAGCCCGTCAGCTATCCGATCCCCGATGACGGCCCGGTAGGGCAGATGCTGGGACATCTGGGCCGCCACCCGTTCCGGCCTGCGCATATGCACTATCTGGTCATCGCCCCCGGCTTTCAGAAGCTGGTCACGCATACCTTTGTCGGCGGCGATGAATACCTGACATCGGATGCGGTGTTCGGGGTCAAGCAAAGCCTCATCGCGCCCTATGAGCGCCTTGAGGGGGCTGACACGGTCTGGCGCTCGCCCTTTGATTTCGTTCTGGTTCCGGGCTGAGGTCGGCATGCCAAATGTGAAGTTCTATATCGACAGCCGGAACGCCCCCGCCGCCCGCGACACGGTGGCGCGGCTGCTGCCTGACCTGCGCAGCCTGCTGTGCGAAGACCTTGGGGTGCCGGCGGCGGCCTGTCAGTTCGCGGTGATCGAGGTGGTGGGGCTGGAGGATCAGCCCGCCATCAACGCCGAGCTGCACCTGCTGCCCGGCCCTGCCCGCACCCCGGAATACCTGACCTGCGTGGCGCAAAGGCTGCGCGATACGCTGGCGCAGGCAACCGGGCTGACGGTGGCGGTGCGTATGTCAGCGCTCGATCCGCAGACCTATGTTGCGCTGAAATAGGCGGGCAGCCGTTATCCCACACGCTTACGCCCGCCTGCTCACCCCCGGCGGCGCGCCATTTGCAATTCATGATCCATCAGGTTCCGCAAACGATGAAACTCGGCCGTCAGGAAACCGGAAAACCGCTTGAGCGCGGCGGGCTGCTGCTGGCCGTCCATGGTCATCAGGCCAAGCTGGCGGTCGGGGTGTTCGATCCGCAGCGGCAGCACGTCCAGCGCCATGGTACGGCGCGCCAGAAAGACCACCGAATAGGGCAGCACCGTCAGCGCATCGGAACCCACCAGCACCGACAGGATCGACGCCAGCGTTCCGCCCGAAAAGCTGACGCGGAAATCGTCGCGCCCGATCGCCTTGACCGCGCGCTGAAGGTCACGGAACAGCGGGCTGTCCGCCGGTGGCGCGATCCAGGTGAAGGTGTCGATATCGGCCAGCGTGATGCCCTTGCGCCGGGTCAGCGGATGGCCCGCGCGGCAGGCGATCACGTTGTTGCCGGGCAGAAGCGGCACAAAGGTCATGTCCGGCGGCACCTGACTGGCATGCAGCGGCAGAATGGCGCAATCCAGCGCGCCGTTGCGCAGCTCGGACGAAAGCAGGTCCATGTAGCCATAGCTTTGCTCGATCTGCACATCGTCATGGCGCGACTGGAAATCGGCGATCATCGTCGAGACCACGCCATCCATGAAGGTGGGCGAGCCCCCCACGCGCAGCCGCCCGGCATGGCCCTGCTGGAAGCGGCGGACCAGCAGGCTTGCCTCCTGATTAGCGGTGCGGATCTGCGCACCCAGCCTTGCCAGCCGCTGGCCCAGCTCGGTGGGGCGCAGCGGGCGGCGGCCCGGCTCGAACAGCGGTGCGTTGATGCGCTTTTCAAGCAGCGCCATGCTGCGCGAAACAGAGGGCTGCGATTTTCCCAGCGCATCCGCGCCTTCGGTCAGACCGCCCTTTTCGACGATCACCGCCAGAATTTCGAGGTGTTCACTATCCAGTTTCATAACGCAGGAGTATATAATTCCTCTCGGATGCGATCAACATCTCAGTCGCGCCGCGTTACCTTTTTCTCCGATGGTTCAGGGAGGAGCCAGAAGCAAACCACCCTTCCGGCTTTTGACAGGCCGGTCCGCGCTCGCGATCTTTCGCCCGGGCGCGCGGTTTGCGCTGCCCCCGCCCGGTTCCCCACGACAACCGGCTGCACGGGCAGCCCGATCAGTTCAAGCGAAAGGAATCCTTGATGGCCGACATCATGACCGATGTTCTCATCATAGGCACCGGGCCTGCGGGCGCGGCAACGGCGGCACTGCTGTCGAGCTACGGAATCGACAACATGGCGGTCAACCGCTACCGCTGGCTGGCGAACACGCCGCGCGCGCATATCACCAACCAGCGCGCCATGGAGGTGCTGCGCGACCTGGGCCGCGAGGTTGAGGAAGAGGCCTATATGTTCGCCACCCATCAGGATCTGATGGGCGAGAACATCTTCTGCGAAAGCCTTGCGGGAGAGGAGATCGGGCGGATGAAGGCATGGGGCAACCACCCCCTGTCGCGCGCCGAGCATCAGATGTCATCGCCCACCCATATGAACGACCTGCCCCAGACCTTCATGGAGCCGCTGCTGTTCAAGACCGCCTGTTCGCGCGGGACGCAGGCGCGCATGTCCACCGAATACCTGCACCATGAGCAGGACGCCGACGGCGTGACCACCACCCTGCGCGACCGGCTGACGGGCAAGGATGTCACCGTGCGCTCAAAGTATCTGATCGGCGCGGATGGCGGCAAGTCGCTGGTGGCGGAACATATCGGCCTGCCGTTCGAGGGCAAGATGGGTGTCGGCGGGTCGATGAACATCCTGTTCCGGGCCGATCTGTCGAAATACGTCGCGCATCGCCCGTCGGTTCTGTACTGGGTTATGCAGCCCGGCGCCGATGTCGGCGGGATCGGCATGGGGCTGGTGCGGATGGTGCGGCCATGGAACGAATGGCTGATCGTCTGGGGGTATGACATCAACGGGCCCGAGCCTGAGGTGACACCCGAGTTTGCCACCGGCGTGGCGCGCCAGCTGGTCGGTGACCCCGATCTGGAGATCGAGCTTCTGTCGGCCAGCACCTGGACGGTGAACAATTATTACGCCACGCGCACCGCCAACGGCCGTGTGTTCTGCATGGGCGATGCGATCCACCGGCACCCGCCGTCGAACGGCCTTGGCTCGAACACATCTATTCAGGATGCGTTCAATCTGGCTTGGAAGCTGGCCCTCGTGCTCAAGGGTCAGGCGGGCGAAAAGCTGCTGGACAGCTATAATGATGAGCGCGCGCCGATCGCCAAACAGATCGTCACCCGCGCCAATCAGTCGATCGCCGAAACCGGCCCGATATTCGAGGCACTGGGCATGGCCGAGGGCGTCGATCCGGTGCAGATGCAGAAAAACCTTGAAGCGCGCACCACCGGCACCCCCGATGCCGAAGAACAGCGCGAGGCGATCCGCAAGGCCATTGCCTTCAAGAAATACGAATTCGATGCCCATGGGGTGGAGATGAACCAGCGCTACCGTTCCGATGCGGTGGTGACCGATGGCCAGATCGAACCGGCGTTCCAGCTTGACTCCGATCTGCACTACCAGCCCACCACATGGCCCGGCGCGCGCCTGCCGCATGTCTGGCTCTATCGTCATGGCGACGGTGGCGAAGTGTCCTCGCTGGACCTGTGCGGGCATGGCCGGTTCACGCTTCTGACCGGGCTGGGCGGCGAGGCATGGGTGAGTGCCGCGCAGAAGGTGGCGGCGGATCTGGGGATCGAGCTTGCGACCCATGTCATCGGCCCGCGCCAACCCTTCATCGACCACAGCGGCGAATGGGCCCGCGCCTCGGAAATCCGCGACAGCGGCTGTCTGCTGGTGCGGCCGGATCACCATGTCTGCTGGCGCTCCACCGCGCTGAGCGAGACACCGGAGAAAGACCTGCTGCGGGTGCTGCGCCAGATTCTGGCGCGCTGAGCGGCGGCGCAAAGGCACCGGCGGGATGCGGCCCCTGACAGGGCCGGGAGGAGACCGCCGGTGCAGGTAAACACCACGACTGTTACCAACGGGAGGAAGAACCATGAAGCTTACCAGAAGACAGACGATGGCCTCGCTTGCGGGGCTGGGGATGGCCCCCTTGCTGGGCCTGCGCCCACGCAAGGCGCTGGCCAGCGGCGCGCCGGTAAAGATCGGCTACGCCATCTCGCTCACCGGCCCCAATGCGGGCGGCGCGGGCACCACGATTCTGCCGAACTATCACCTCTGGGTGCATGAGCTGCGCGAAAAGGGCGGGCTCAAGGTCGGTGATGAGATGCACCCGGTCGAAGTGATCGAATACGATGACCGCTCCAACTCGGAGGAGGCGGTGCGCGCGGTGGAACGGCTGATCAACCAGGATCAGGTCGATATCCTGCTGGCGCCCTGGGGCACGGCGATGAACCTTGCGGTCGGCCCGCTGTTTGACCGTCACGGCTATATCCAGTCCACCCCCACCGCGATCACCGACCGCGCGCCGGACCTGATCCAGCGCTGGGGCCGTTTCTTCCCGCTGTCGGGCACCGCGGCCTCCTGGGCGGAGCCGGTGGTTGAACTGATGAATGAAGCGCGCGAGGCCGGGCATATCGACGATGACGTGGCGATGATCTCGGTTGCCGATGCCTTTGGCATCGACCTTGCCGCCGCTGCCCGCCGTGCCTTTGGCGAATACGGGTTCAACCTTGTCTATGACCGCACCTACCCGGTCGGCACGCAGGATTTCTCGTCCATCATGGCCGAAATCCGCGACGTCAAAGCCTTTGCCGCCTTCAGCTATCCGCCTGACACGGTGGCGATCACCGACAATGCCCAGCTGCACAGCTTCAACCCGAATGTGATGTATGTGGGTATCGGCGGGGCTTTCCCCATGTTCACCGACCGCTTCGGCGCCAGCGTTGACGGCGTGCTGACGCATGGCGGGCTGAACATGGATGACGAGCGCACGCTTGACTACATCGCGCGCCACGAAGCGGTGACGGGCCGCCGCCCTGACAGCGCCGGGTCCATCGTGATGTATGCAGCCCTTGAGGCGATGGAGCAGGCGATCGAGCGCACCGGATCGCTGGACAACGATGTCATCGCCGAAGAGATGAAAACCGGCAGCTTCGACACGGTTCTGGGCGAGATCAGTCTGGCCAGCCAGATGATGCCCGACATCTTCAAGGTCGGTCAGATCCGCGATGGCTATGTCGTGGGCCTTGGCCCGCAAGACGTGGCGGGCCGTGGCGAGTTCATCATGCCCAAGCAGCCCTGGCCTGCCCGCTGAGCGCGGCACGCTGACTGCAACACGCTCAAGGGGGCGCGCGCATCGGTCTGACCAATGGGTCAGGCGCGCGCTTCCGGCTATCCAGAGGATGAGGTCATGTTTCTTTACGCATTGCTGAGCGGTCTGACGCTTGGCGGGGTCTATGCGCTTGTCGCCATGGGGCTGACAATTCAGTACGGGGTCTCGCGCACGATGAACCTCGGCTATGGCGAGTTTCTGATCGGCGCCGCTTTCGCGGTCTTTGTCATGTTCGGCACCTTCGGGATCAGCCCCTATCTTCTGTCCATCGTCGTCGTGCCTGCGGCCTTCGCGCTGTCATGGCTGGTGTACCGCGTGATGCTGATGCCCATCGTCAGACGCGCGAAAACGCCGCTGGCGCTGGAGATCGACAGCCTGCTGCTGACCTTCGGCCTGCTGTTCGCGATCATGGGCATCATGCTGCTGGCGTTCGGCTCCAATTATACCAATTATGCCTATCTCTCTATCCCGGTGCCGATTCTGGATGCGACCGTGGCGCTGAACCGGCTGGTCTCATTCGGGATGGCGATGCTGGTGGGCGTGGTGGCCTATACCCTGCTGATGCACACCCGCACCGGCATGGCCTTGCGCGCCGTGGCCGTTGACCCGGTGGGCGCGCGGCTGGTGGGGATTGATGTGAACTGGGCCGCCGGGCTGGCCTTTGGCCTTGGCGGGGCGATTGCCGCGCTGGGGGGCATTCTGATCAGCACCTACATGACCTTCACCGCCGAAATGGGCGTCGTCTTTACCATGAAGGCGCTGATCGTGGTGATCATGGCGGGTGTCGGCCATGTGGTCGGCGCGCTGGTGGCCGGGCTGGTTCTGGGGCTGATCGAGGCCTTCGTTTCAGCCTATCTGGACCCGGGCCTGACCGTCGCGGTCATCTACGCGGTGTTCCTGCTGGCGCTGATCGTGCGCCCGCAAGGCATCTTCGGGAGGGTCGCACGATGATCAGCCGCTCTCCGCTTCCGTATATCGGTATTCTTGCGGTGGCCGCGGCCATGGCGATGATGCCGCTTTACGTCAGCAGCTACCAGCTTGCCTTCACCATCGGCCTGCTGAACTTTGGCGTGCTGGCCACGGCATGGGGGCTGTTCTCGGGGCCTACGCGCTACATTTCGCTGGCCAGCGTGGTGTTCTTTGGCATCGGCTCCTACACCGTGGCGATTGTGGGCGAGGTGATGCCATGGCCCGCCGTCCTTCTGGTGGCGGCACTTGCGGGTGGCGCGGTGGCGCTGGTCGTCGGGCTGGCCACGCTGCGGCTGGCGGGCATCTACTTCGTGATCTTCACCTTTGGCCTGGCCGAGATGGTGCGCCAGCTTGTCACCTGGTATGAGGTCAATGTCACCCTCTCCATCGGGCGCTATGTCTTTCTGGACATCACCCAGACGCAGATCTTCTGGCAGTTGCTGGCGCTGCTGGCGGTGGTGATGCTGGGCGCGGTGGCGCTGCACCGCTCAAAGCTGGGTTTCGCGCTCAGGGTCATCGGCGGCGATGAAACCATGGCGCGCCATTTCGGCCTCAACCCCACCTTTGCCAAGCTGGGCCTCTTCGTGGCCTCGTCGGTGATCATGGCGCTGGCCGGTGCGATCATGGCCCCGCGCTGGACCTATATCGACCCGGCCATCGCCTTCAATTCCACCCTTTCGTTTCAGGTGGTGATCATGGCGCTTCTGGGCGGGATGCACCGCATCTATGGCCCGCTTCTGGGCGCCATCCTGATGACCTTCATCTTTGAGGCGCTGAGCAACCATTTCCCGCAGGCCTTCTCGCTGCTGTTGGGGCTGGTGTTCATTGTCATCGTCTATCTGCTGCCCAACGGCATCGTCGGGCGTGTCGAGGAACTGATAGCCCGCACCCGGCGCAACCCGGCCCGGGGCAGCGCGACAGCCGCAGGAGAACGCACATGACCGAAGTACTCATGCGGCTTGAGGGTGCGCGCAAGGCCTTTGGCGGGCTGGTAGCGGTCAATGATGTCAGCTTTGACGTGCGGCGCGGCGAAATCATGGGGCTGATCGGCCCCAACGGCTCGGGCAAGACTACGACGATGAACCTGATCTCGGGCGCGTTCGGCATGGACCGTGGCCGGATCGAGCTGGACGGCGAGACCATCTCGGGCCTGCCGGCCAACCGGGTGGCCCGCAAGGGGGTTGCGCGCACCTTCCAGCTTCTGCGGCTGATCGAGGATATGACGGTGACCGAGAATGTGGTTGTCGGCATGGCCTTCCGCCCCGGGCAGCGCTGGAACGAGGAAATGGTCGCGCGCAGCCGCGACTATCTGGAGATCGTGGGGCTGGCCGACAAGGCCGGGATGGAGGCCGCGAAGCTGACCTATATCGACCAGAAGCGGCTGGAACTGGCCCGCGCGCTGGCGATGGAGCCCAAGGTGCTGCTGCTGGACGAATGGCTCGCCGGTCTCAATTCAACTGAGCTTCTGAGCGGGATCGAGATTATCCGCGCGATCCGGGCGCGCGGCACCACGATCATCATGGTGGAGCATGTGATGTCTGCCATCCACTCGCTCTGCGACCGCTGCGTGGTGATGAATGCGGGCGCCAAGATCGCCGAGGGCACGCCCGCCACGGTGCTGACCGACCCGCTTGTTGTCGAAGCCTATCTCGGAGAGCCGCATCATGCTTGAGGTATCCAGCCTGTCTGTCCGCTATGGCCGCCATCTGGCCCTTGAGAATGCCGCGCTGACGGTCGCCAAGGGCGAGATTGTCGTGGTGCTGGGCTCTAACGGCGCCGGGAAATCGACGCTGATCAAGGCCATGGCCGGGCTTGTGGCCACCGATCCGGGCGCTCAGATCCTGCTTGAGGGACAGGCACTCCACAAGCTGCCCGCGCACCGCATTGTCGAGGCCGGTCTGGCGCTGGTGCCTGAGGGGCGACATCTGTTCAGCACGCTCAGCGTGCAGGAGAACCTGATGCTGGGCGCCTTCCTGCCCCGCACCCGCGCCCATGCGCAGGACAGTCTGGAGCGGGTTTTCGCCGTCTTCCCCAAGCTCAAGCAACGGCTGAGCCAGATCGCCGGCACCATGAGCGGGGGTGAGCAGCAAATGGTGGCCATTGGCCGCGCGATGATGACCTGCCCGCGCCTTCTGCTGCTCGATGAGCCCTCGCTGGGCCTGTCGCCGCTGCTGACGAGTGAGCTGTTCCGCGCCCTGCCCAGCATCGCCGCAACCGGCACCAGCGTTCTGCTTGTCGAGCAGAACTCGCACCAAAGCCTTGCCATCGCCGACCGGGGTTATCTGCTGGAAAAGGGATGCGTCACCGGCGAGGGAACCGCGCAGGCGCTGCTGGAAAGCGCCGAGGTGCAGAAGGCCTATCTGGGCATGTGACAAAGCTGGCTGCGCGGGCGTCAGGTATCGCCCGCGCCCCAGATCACCGTGTTCTCATGGCGCTTGATCAGCTGGCGCAGATCATCGAAACGCGCCGTGATATGGTTGGCCAGCTTCTCGGCAGCCGGGATGCGCGGGCGGCCGGACAGCCGCAGAATACCCAGCGAGCGGTTGGGTTGCGGCACCTCCAGCGGCACTGCGGTGATGCGCCGGTCGCGGCGGTGGGCAAAGACCACCGAATGCGGCAGCACCGCCAGCCCGTCGGTTTCCTCAAGATAGTTGAAGACCGACAGCAACGAACCGCCGGAATAGCGGATGTTGATCTCGTTCATCCCGATCGACAGCAGGATCGCATGCATATCCGCCAGCAGGGGTGAGCCCGGCAAGGGCGCGATCCACGGAAAATCAACCAGATCATGGGTCGAAAGCCTGCGCTTTTTCAGCAGCGGATGATTGGTGCGGCAGGCGACGATATTGCGCGCGTTCAGGATCGGTGTGAAGGTGAAGCCCTTCCCCGCATCCACCAGCCCCAGCGGGCAGATCGCCAGATCCAGCCGGTTCGAGGCGATATCCTTCTCCAGATCCGGCAGATTGGCATAGGACTGGTCGATGCGGATGCCGGGTTGCCGCGTCTGAAATTCGCCGATCATGCGGCTGATGAACGCATCCATGAAGAACGGCACGCCCGCAATGCGCACCGTGCCGACCGCGCCTGAGCGAAAGCCGGTGATGGTTTCAGACGCGCGGCGCGAAGCTTCAAGGATCACGCGCCCATGTTCAGCCAGTTGCTGGCCCAGCGGTGTTGCCTCCAGCGGGCGGCGGGAAGGTTTGAAAAGCGCCTCGCCCACCCGCTTTTCCAGCACCGACAATGTGCGCGACACGGCGGGCTGCGACAGCCCCAGCAATTCGGCAGCCGCCGTCACGCTGCCGGTTTCGACCACGGCGGCAAGTTGAATCAGGTGTTTCTCATCAATCTTCATAACAATTCCATATGTTATGCGCCGAAGAAATAATAGCAACGCCGAATCCACCCCGTATCATGCAAACAGGGGGGCTACTGATGAACGCATGCACTGTTCCAGCGGACGATGTGCCGACAGGCGATCTGCCACCGGCCGCACAGCTTGCGGCACGGCTGGCTTCGGCGCCCGATGCGCGGCTGGCGGCCGTTGCGCTGGCGCTGGTTCAGGCCTTTTCCGACCTGTCCCGCCACCATGATCTCAGCCGCGAGGATCTGCGCGCGCTCATCGGTTTTCTGACCGAGGTCGGCGAGGCCTGTTCGGACCAGCGGCAGGAATGGGTGCTGCTTGCCGATGCGCTGGGCCTGTCCAGCACGCTGGAGCGCCAGCTTTCCCGGCGCCCTGACGCCGCAACACCGGACACGCTGGCGGGCCCCTTCTACCGCCCCGGCGCGCCCCGGCGCAAAAGCGGCGAGGCGATCTGCCTGGACAACCGGGGCGAGCCGCTGCTGTTCGTGGCGCATGTCCATGATCTGGACGGCACGCCGGTCAGCGGCGCGCGCATCGAGGTCTGGCAGGCGAACGGCGACGGGCTTTATGAGAATCAGGCGCCTGACCTGCAACCGGAATTCAACCTGCGCGGCTGCTACCAGACGGGCAGCGACGGCACGGTGCTGATCCGCACGATACGCCCGCGCGGCTATGCCCTGCCCGGTGACGGCCCGGTCAGCGCGCTTCTGGCCCGTCTGGGCCTTGGCAGGACCCGCCCGGCGCATCTGCAGTTCCGCATCACCGCCACCGGGTTTCAGACCCTGACCACGCATGTCTTTGACCGCGACGACCCGGCCATCGGCAGTGACCCGCTCTTTGCCGTGCGCCCGGCCCTGCTGGCCGATTTCGTGCCCGACAGTGCCGAGGGGCTGAAAGCCACTTACACATTCGTGCTGGCCCCGGTGGGGACAGCGCAGAAACCGACCACCGATTTCATAGGAGGATGAAATGACTGCCATTTCCGGATATCACCACCTGACGATGAGCACTGACGGCGCTCAGGAAGACTTTGATTTCTTCACCAAGGATCTTGGCCTCTATTCGGTCAAGCGCACGGTGTTGTTTGACGGCGTTCTGCCGGTCTATCACCTGTACTACGGCGCGAAGAACGGTGACGAATCGACGATCATCACCACCTTTCCCTTCCGCAAACCCGGCATCTTCGGTCGGCGCGGCACCAACCAGTCCAAGATCGTGCAGCAGGCCATCCCGGTCGGCGCGTCGGATTTCTGGGTGAACCGCTTGGGCGAACGCGGGATCACGGCCACGAAATCCAACCGCTTCGGCATTGACCGGGTTGATTTCAGACACCCCTGCGGGATTGAGCTGCAATTGGTCGAGAACCCCGCCGACAACCGCGCGCCCATCGTCAACGCCGCACAGGGCATCGGCGCGGAACACGCGATCAAGGGCATCTATGGCGGTGTCGTCGCCGTGACCGACCGCAACGCGATGGATGATTTCCTGACCATCGCCCTGCCGCTGAAGAAGATGGCCGATGATGCCGAGGGCATGGCCTATGAGGTGCCCAATCCCGGCGGGCCAAACGCCGTGGTCGAGGTGGTCGAGATCAAGGACGAGGCGCAGGGCACCTGGACGCTTTCTGGCGGCACCATCCACCATTTCGCCCTCAACACCGGAACCGAGGAAAACCAGCTCAAGCTGCGCGCGCATATCGAGGGGCTGGGCTTCACCGATATCTCGGAACAGAAGGACCGCAATTACTTCAAGTCCTGCTATGTCCGCAGCCCCGGGGGCGCGCTGTTTGAACTGGCATGGACCGTTCCCGAAGGCTGGGCCAAGGACGAGCCCGCCGATGCCATCGGCTCAACGCTGGTCTTCCCGCCCTGGTTCGATGATCGCCGCGAGGAAATCATCGCCGGGCTGGAACCCGCCAGCTTTCAGGACGCCTGAGCCATGACGCAGACCGCTTTTCACGGGGCGCCCGCCGCAACCGCAAAGGCGGTCTGCATCTTCACTCACGGGCGGGGGCAGACGCCTGAACAGATGATCGGGGTGGTGCTGTCGCGGGTGACGGCACCGGGGGTTCATTTTGTCCTGCCCCGCGCGCCGGGCGGCAGTTGGTATGATGCAAAGGCCGTCGATCCGCTGTTGCCCGAAACGCGCGCGCAGCTTGAAACGGCGCTGGACCAGCTTTCGCAGACCATCGCTGCCGCGCGCGCCGCCTGCCCCGGTCTGCCGCTTGTCGTGGCGGGCTTTTCGCAAGGTGCCTGCCTGAGCACCGAATATCTGTTGCGCGGCGGCGCCGCGGATGCGGCGGTGCTGCTGACCGGCTGCCGGGTTGGCGCGTTCGATGAGGGGCTGCCGACAGCACCGCTGCACGGCCTGCCGGTCTATGCCTCGAACGGCGATGCAGACCCATGGGTGCCGCTTCCGGCCTGGCATCGCGGCGTTGCGGTGCTGGCCGGAACCAGCGCGGGTGCCGGGGCACGGCTGCGCAGCGATATCCTGCCGGGGCGCGGCCATGAGGTGTCGGACGGGGAATGCGCGGTGCTGTCGCAGATGCTGGGCAACATCGCTGCGGGCAGGGAGCCATGGGCGATGCAAGGCTAGATTCGGCCGCGCCTTTCCCGGCGTTTTTGCCCGCTTCCCTTGCAATTCCCGGCCAGACATGGCCTGATCGGTGCATGAGCGAACCTGATCTGAACGGCGCCTACGCCCTTTCCGGCCCGGAAGACTGCTTGCAGCTTTATGCCGGCTGGGCTGACAGCTACGATACCGATTTCGCCGCCGGTATGGACTATCTTCTCCCCGCACAGGTGGCCGCCGCGTTTCTTGAAGTCGGCAGCACCGGCCCGGTACTGGATATCGGCGCAGGAACCGGCCTTCTGGCGGCGGCGCTGCGGGGCCTGGGCTTTGCGGGCGATATCGACGGCGTCGATCTTTCTGCCGAGATGCTGGCGCGGGCGGGCACAAAGGGCCTCTATCGCGCCCTCCATCAGGCCGATATCACCCGCCCCCTGCCCCTGTCGCGCGGCTATCGCGGGATGGTCAGCTCGGGCACCTTTACCCATGGCCATGTCGGGCCGGAGGGCCTGCCGCCCCTGCTGGCACTGGCCGAACCCGGCGCGCTTTTTGCGCTGTCGGTCAATGCCGCGGTCTGGGAGAAGCTGCGCTTCGCACCCGCGCTGGAACGGCTGGGCGATGTCATCACCGGGCTTGATCTGCGCGAAGTGGCGATCTATGGCACGGGGGCGCGGTCGCGCGATCCGTCGCATGCCGATGACCGCGCATTGATTGTCCGGTTCCGAAAGCTGTGATCGCGCCCCATGACCCCCGACTTCCTGTGCATCGGCTCTGTCCTGTGGGACATGATCGGGCGTTCCGCGCGGCCCATGCGGCTGGGCGCGGATGTGCCCGGCATCATCACCCGGCTGCCCGGCGGCGTGGCGATGAATATCGCCATGACCCTTGCCCGGCGCGGCCAGCGCCCCGCGCTTCTCAGCGCCATCGGCGCTGATGCCGAGGGCGATGCGCTGATCGCACAGGCCAGCGCGCTGGGGCTGGAGACGCGCTATCTCTGGCGCAGCCCCACCCTACCCACCGACCGCTACATGGCCATCGAGGATGACAGCGGCCTGATCGCCGCCATCGCCGATGCCCATTCGCTTGAGGCCGCGGGCGATGCGATCCTGCAGCCGCTCGCCGATGGCCGTCTGGGCAGCGCCGGTGCCCCCTACGCCGGGCGCATCGCGCTGGATGGCAACCTGACCGAGGCGCTGCTGGCGGGCATCGCGCGCTCCCCCCTCTTTGCGGCGGCGCATCTCCATGTCGCGCCCGCCAGCCCCGGCAAGGCCGAGCGCCTGCGACCGCTGATGCGCCACCCGCGCGCCACGCTCTATGTCAATCTGGAAGAGGCCGGTATCCTCTGTGGTCAGCCCCTAACCTCCAGCCGCGAGGGGGCGCTGGCGCTGTTGCAGGCCGGGGCAACCCGCGTTCTCGTCACCGACGGGCCGCGCGACAGCACCGATGCGCGCGCAGGCAGCGCACCGCTGACCCGCGCTGCGCGGGCGGTGCGGGTGGCGCGCGTCACCGGCGCGGGCGACACCTTCATGGCCGCGCATATGGTGGCCGAGGCCCTGGGCGCCACCCCCGCCGAGGCGCTGGCCCGCGCGCAGGATGCCGCCGCTTCCCATGTCGCCGGTGAAACCGTATGACACCCCCAACCCCCAGGAACGAGGCCCGGCCATGACCAACGCACCGCTTGTCTTCTCAACCGAGGTGGCCCGCGCATTGGCCGGCGGCCAAGCGGTTGTGGCGCTGGAATCGACCATCATCACCCATGGCATGCCATGGCCGCAGAACCTTGAAACCGCGCGCATGGTCGAGGATGAGGTGCGCACTGCGGGTGCCGTTCCCGCCACCATCGCGGTCATGGACGGGGCCATCCATATCGGGCTGGAGGCGGCGCAGCTGGAAGCGCTGGCGCAGGCAAGCGACGTGATGAAACTGTCGCGCGCCGATCTGGCCGCCTGCCTCGCGCTGGGGCGCACCGGGGCCACAACGGTGGCCGCGACGATGATCTGCGCGCATCTGGCCGGGATCGCGGTCTTTGCCACCGGCGGTATCGGCGGGGTGCATCGGGGGGCCAGCGACAGCTTCGATATCTCCGCCGATCTTCAGGAACTGGCGCAGACCCCGGTCACGGTGGTGGCGGCCGGCGCCAAGGCGATCCTCGATCTGCCGAAAACGCTGGAAGTGCTGGAAACGCTGGGCGTGCCGGTCATTGCCTATGGGCAGAACGCGCTGCCCGCCTTCTGGTCGCGCGATTCGGGCCTGCCCGCGCCCCTGCGGATGGATGACCCGGCCGCAATCGCCCGCGCCCACCGGATGCGGGCGGCTCTGGGGCTGAAGGGCGGGCAACTGGTGACCAACCCCATCCCTGAGGGGGATGAGATTGAGCGCGCCACACTCCTGCCGGTGATCGAACAGGCGCTGGAGGATGCGCGCGCGGCAGGTATCGCCGCCAAGGCCGTCACCCCCTTCCTGCTGGAGCGGATTTTCACCCTGACCGAAGGGCGCTCGCTGACCGCGAATATCGCGCTGGTGCGCAACAACGCCCGTCTCGGCGCCGCCATCGCACGCGCGCTGGCCGCTGGCTGAGCCCCCGCCCGCCCGTTGCGCACCGGCCCCCGCTGACCACATTCCGCGCCGCCGAAGCCGGGTGCACAGACCGCCGGGCCACCGGGCGGAACGCCGCCCCCAACCGCCCGCTCCGGCCTCAATCAAGCGCCTCAGGCAAGCCTTGTATGCACAGGGGGCGCCTTCTACATAGGGGGCTGTTCACTCCGGTCCCGGGAACCCCCCATGTCGCTTTCGCCCCGCCCGCCGAAACGCGGTTTTCTTGCCCTCATCCGCAACTCGTTCCTGACAGGGCTGGTCGTGGTGGCACCCGCCGTGCTGACGATCTGGCTGATCGTCTCGATCGTCGAGTTCATCGACAGCAAGGTCGTGCCACTGATCCCGCGCAGCGTGCTGCCCGACTTCCTCTTCGACATCAGCTTTCCCGGCCTTGGCGTGATCGTCTTTGTCGCCTTCACGCTGAGTGTCGGCTGGCTGGCCAAGGGTTTCATCGGGCGCAGCCTGATCGAATGGAGCGAAAAGATCGTGGCGCGGATGCCGGTGGTCCGCTCCATCTATAACGGGCTGAAACAGATCGCCGAAACGGTGCTCGCGCAATCCTCCACCAGCTTCAACCGCGCCTGTCTGGTGCAATACCCGCGCCCGGGAATCTGGGCAATTGCCTTTGTCTCCACCGATGCGCGCGGCGAGATTGCCGAGCGGATCAGCGGCACACAGAAGCATATCTCGGTCTTCCTGCCGACCACCCCCAACCCGACCTCGGGCTTTCTGCTGTTCGTCCCGGAGGACGAAGTGCTCATGCTGGACATGTCGGTCGAGGAAGCGGCGAAACTGGTGATCTCGGCGGGGCTGGTCGTCCCTGACCCGGTGAAGCTGAAACAACCGGAACGGGCCCTGCGCTGACACGCGCGCACGTCAGCGCAGCTTCCATTCGCCACCCCGCTTGCAGTGACTGCGCAACGGACGCCGCCGCCCATTTTCTGTCTAAAAATATCCTGGGGGTGAATGGGCCACAGGCCCAGAGGGGGCAAAGCCCCCTTCCTTCCTGAACGAGGCGCCTTCCTGAACGGATGCTCGCTCCTCCCCGTTACATCGCCGTCCAGCCGCCATCCACGCTGATCGTCGTGCCGGTAATCTGCGCCGCCGCGTCTGAACACAGGAACAGCGCCGTGCCGCCCACCTGCTCGGTCGTGGCGAAATCGCCCGAGGGCTGGCGCGCAAGCATCACCTGTTTGATCACCGTCTCACGGTCCATGTTATGGGTCTTCATCTGGTCCGGGATCTGGTTCTCAACGATCGGGGTCAGCACATAACCCGGGCAGATGGCGTTACAGGTCACGCCCTTGCCCGCTGCCTCCAGTGCCGTGGTCTTGCTCAGCCCGACAACCCCGTGCTTGGCCGCCACATAGGCCGATTTGAACGGCGAGGCCGTCAGCCCATGCGCCGAGGCCACGTTGATCACCCGCCCCCAGCCTTTGGCATACATCCCCTCCAGCGCTGCGGCGGAGGTGTGGAAGGCAGAGCTGAGGTTGATGGCGATGATCGCGTCCCATTTGTCAGCCGGGAATTCCTCGATCCGGGCAACATGCTGGATACCGGCGTTGTTGACCAGAATATCGCAGCCCCCCGCCTGTCCGATCAGCGCGCGGCAGTCCGCAGCGCGGGACATGTCGGCCTTGATGTAGCGCACCGCCACACCGTGCTTTTCCGCCAGCTTTGCCGCCAGCGCATGGTCCTCGGGCGAATCGGTGAACGAGTTGATCACCACCTCCGCCCCGGCCCCCGCCAGCGCCTCGGCGATACCCAGCCCGATGCCTGAATTGGACCCGGTGACGATAGCGCGCTTGCCGCGCAGAAACTGACCGTTCATGGCTTACTCCCGTTGGTTCTGTCGCCCGATACATTGCAGTGCAGCATAACCGCCCGGGCGCGCCGATGGCCAGACGGGATGCGGCCAAAAAAAACGCCCGCACAAGGCGGGCGTCAGTCGTTGAGGCAGGTTTCATACAGGCAAGAAACCTATCGAGCAGTGCTGACTTTATAGCCAATCCTTGTGAACTCTCCAAGCTAAAAGTTTGAAAAAGCGGCAATGAAGCGATAGCACCGGCTGTGACGCCCCTGCACGAAGGACCGCCCGGATGCGCCTTGTCTCATGCCTTGCCCCCTGCCTTGCCCGGTGCCTCACGGCGCTTGCGATGGCCCTTTCCGGGGCGGTTCCGGCGGCCCTTGCACAGCCCACGCATGGCATAGCTATGTATGGAGAGCCTGCTCTTCCACCAGATTTCGTGTCTTTACCCCATGCTGATGTGCAGGCGCGGCATGGCGGGCGAATCGTCTTTGCCGAGGTCGGGGGCTTTGATTCGCTCAACCCCTATATCCGGCTTGGCAGCGCGCCATGGGGGGTAAGCCTGCTGACGGTCGAAAGTCTGATGGGGCGCAGTTATGACGAACCCTTCACCCTTTACGGCGTTCTGGCCGAGTCGGTGGAGACAGATGATTCGCGCTCTTTCGCCGAATTCACCCTGCGCGAGGAGGCTCGGTTTTCCGACGGAACGCCGGTCACTGTCGAGGATGTGATCTGGTCGTTCGAGACATTGGGCACCGAGGGCCGCGCCATCTACCGCAACGCCTGGACCAAGATTGCCAGCACCGAGGTCACCGGCCCGCGCTCGGTGCGCTTCACCTTTACCGAACCTGACCGCGAGATGCCGCTGATCCTGGGCCTGCGCCCGATCCTGCAGCGTGCGCAGTTTGACACCGAAAACGGCGGGCGCCCGTTTGATCAGAGTGCGCTGGTGCCGGTCATCGGCTCGGGCCCCTATGTGGTGGGCCGTTTTGAACCCGGGCGCTTCGTCAGCTTCCGCCGCAACCCGGACTGGTGGGCGCGCGATCTGCCGTTTTACGCGGGCCAGCACAATTTCGACGAGATCCGCTATGAGTTCTACGGCGACAGCGCCGTGGCATTCGAGGCGTTCAAGGCCGGTGCCGTTTCGGTCTGGCGCGAGACGAACGCGGCGCGCTGGGCCGACAGCTATGATTTTCCGGCGGTGCAGGACGGGCGGGTGCGGCGCGTGGAAATCCCGCATCAGCGCCCCTCGGGGATGAACGGCTTTGTCTTCAACACCCGGCGCGCGATCTTTGCCGACTGGCGGGTGCGCGAGGCGCTGATCCTTGCGTTTGATTTTGAGCGTATCAACGCGCTGGTCAATGGCGGGCATGAGCCGCGCATCCCCTCGTATTTCGGCAATTCGATGCTGGGCATGCAGCCCGGCCCCGCCGAAGGCACCGAGCGCGCGTTGCTCGAACCCTTTGCCGACAGCCTGCCCCCCGGCGCGCTGGACGGATACGCGCTGCCGGTCAGCGACGGCGGCGCGAACCGGCGCAACCTGCGCGCGGCGACCCGGCTGCTGGTGGAGGCCGGGTGGGAGCCTGACGCGGCAGGCGTTCTGCGCAACGCAGCCGGGGAACCCTTTGTTTTTGAGTTGCTGCTCAGGCAGGGCTCGGGCGAGATCATGGCGATTGCCAACACCTATATCGGCGCGCTGGCGCAACTGGGGATCCGGGTGCGCCTCGCGGTGATCGACTCCGCGCAATATGTCGAGCGCAGCAATGCCTATGATTTTGACATGACCCATTTCGTGCGGCTGATGTCGCTGAGCCCCGGCAACGAGCAGATGCTTTACTGGGGCTCAGACGGGGTGGACCAGCCCGGCTCGCGCAACCTGCCGGGGGTGGATTCGCCCGCAGTCGAGGCGATGATCACCACATTGCTGGAAACCGACGATGCCGAGGTCTTCACCGCCGCCACCCGCGCGCTGGACCGGGTGCTGATGGCCGGGCGCTACGCGGTGCCGTTCTGGTACACGCCACAGGCACGGCTGGCCGTGGCGCGCGGATTGCATTTTCCCGAAAGACTGCCGATATACGGCGACTGGACGGGCTTCATGCCCGAGGTATGGTGGTATCAGGAATGAACCCGAAACTATGGATTGCTTTCATCGGTCTGGGTCTGGCATTGGCACTGGCGGGCTGTAACACGGTCGAAGGTGTCGGAAATGACATCGCCGGCGGTGCCAGCCGGGTGCGTGGCTGGTTCTGAGCGCGGTTCAGAAGCGCCTAGGCGAGCGATGTCACCCACAGGATCGTCGCATCCTCGGGTGACAGGCTGATTACGTTATGCCCCATCGACGCGTCATAATAGGCGCTGTCGCCGCGCTTCATCTCGATCGGGGCGTAAAATTCGGTGTAAAGCCGGACAACCCCTGTCAGAACATACAGGAATTCCTCGCCGTCATGGCGCACCCAGCCGTCGAATTCCTCGAACCGGCGGGCGCGGATGCGGGCGCGGTAGGGCAGCATGGCCTTGCGCACCAGACCGCCTGCCAGCAGTTCATGCTCATAGGTGGTGGTCACCTGCGCCTCACCCTCACCCGCGCGGGTGGTGGTCAGCCGCCCGGCAGGCGCCCCCCCTTTGGGCGGCGTGAACAGCTGCGGCACCGAAATTCCCAGCCCCACCGCCAGCTTTTTCAGCGCGTCATAGGTCGGCGACATCTGCGCATTCTCGATCTTGGACAGGGTCGAGCGTGCCATCCCCGCCGCCTGCGCGGCCTGTTCCAGCGTCCAGCCCTTTTCCTTGCGCAGCGAGCGCACGCGCTCGGCCAGATCGACCGGCACCGCCAGCGCCTCTTCGCCGCTGGCGCGCGCGATACGGATGATGCTGGGGTTCGACAAATCACTCATGGAGCGGCCTTGGCTGAGAGCGCGCACAGCCGGGCGGCGGGGGCGCACGAGGGGGGTTGTGCATCGCTAATGCCTTCGCGCCGGCTTGTCGAGCCTGCTTGCCCGGCACAGCATGGCACAACCCTGCCTGCGGCTGTTGCCGCCCCCTTGCCTCTGCCGGTTGCAGCGCGTAGCAGAATGGCATGCTTTCGATCACCGCCCCCACGCAGGCTGAGCCCTGCCCCGCGCCCTTCAACATGGCCGCCTATGTGCTGGCCGCCGGCGCCGCAACGCCCGACAAGATCGCGCTACAGGTGCTGCGCCTGACCGGGGCTGAGCGCTGGTCTTATGCCGCGCTCATCCGTGCGGTGCGCGGCATCGGCACGGGGTTCGTGCAGGCCGGGTTCAGGCCCGGTGACCGGGTGCTGATGCGGCTGGGCAATACGGTGGATTTTCCGCTGGCCTTTCTGGGGGCGATTGCGGCGGGGCTGGTCCCGGTGCCGACCTCGGCGCAACTGACCGCGCCTGAGATCACCGCGATGGCCGCGCAACTGGACCCGGCGCTGCTGGTGGCGGGGCCGGGCATCGCCCTGCCCGCCCATCCGGCCCCGGTCATCACCGCCGAAACCCTTCAGCTCTGGCAGGCGCTTCCGCCCTGTGACTGGCATATGGGCAGCCCTGACCGGCTGGGCTACATGATCTTCACCTCGGGCAGTTCGGGGCGGCCGCGCGCGGTGATGCATGCCCATCGCGCCGTCTGGGCGCGGCGGATGATGTGGAAGGGCTGGTATGGGCTGACGGCGCAGGACCGGCTGTTGCATGCCGGTGCCTTCAACTGGACCTACACGCTGGGCACCGGCCTGATGGACCCCTGGGCCATCGGCGCCACCGCGCTGATCCCCGATGCGGGCGTTGAGCCCGCGCAGCTTGCACTGCTGCTCAAGCGCTTTGACGCCACGATCTTTGCCGCCGCGCCCGGGGTTTACCGGCAGATGCTGCGCATGCCCTTGCTGCCCCTGCCGGGCCTGCGCCACGGGCTTTCGGCGGGCGAAAAGCTGGCCGAGCCGGTGCGCAACGCCTGGGTTGAGGCAACCGGCACCGCGATCTATGAGGCGCTCGGCATGTCCGAAGTCTCGACCTATGTGTCCGCCAGCCCTGAGCGCCTCGCGCCGGAGGGCACCGCAGGCTACCCCCAGCCGGGCCGCCGCATCGCCGTGCTGGGCGAGGATGGTGCGCCGGTGCCGCGCGGCACGGGTGGTGAACTGGCTGTGGGCGCCGATGACCCGGGCCTTTTTCTGGGCTACTGGCGCGCCGAAGAAGAGACCCGCGCCAGACTGCACGACGGCTGGTTCCATACCGGCGACACGGTGCTGATGGAAGAGGACGGCGCGATCCGCTATCTGGGCCGCGATGATGACATGCTCAATGCAGGCGGCTTCCGCGTCTCGCCGATGGAGGTGGAGCGCGCCTTTGACGCCCATCCCGGCGTGCAGGAAAGCGCTGCCGTGGAGCTGCCGGTGCGCGCGGGTGTCAGCGTGATCGGCCTGTTCTATATCCCCTCCGCCACCCCTCCTGATGAAGACACACTGGCCGCCCATGCAGCGGCCACGCTGGCGCGCTACAAGCAGCCGCGCCTGTTCATCCCTGTCGATACCCTGCCACGCGGGGCCAACAACAAGCTCAACCGGCGCCTTCTGCGCGAGAGCTGGCCCGCGCAGGCTGCACAAAAACCGGAAGGACCGGCATGACCACGCTTGATATCTATTCCGACCCGATCTGCCCCTGGTGCTATATCGGCAAATCCCGGCTGGACGCCGCCATGGAAATCCGGCCCGACCACGGCTTTGAGATCAGCTGGCACCCGTTCATGCTGAACCCGGACATGCCGCCCGAAGGGATGGACCGCCGCGACTATCTGGAGGCCAAGTTCGGCAGCCAGAAAGCGGTGGTCGAGGCCTATCTGCCGGTGCAGAAAGCCGCGACCGCAGGCGGGCTGCCGATTGATCTGGGCCGCATCGGGCGCACCCCCTCAACGCTTGATGCCCATCGCCTGATCCATTGGGCCGGGCTGGAGGGGCGGCAATCGGCGGTGGTCAGCCTGCTGTTCCGGGCCTATTTCGCCGAAGGGGCGGATATCGGCGCGCGCGCCATCCTGCTCGCCGTGGCCGAAACGGCGGGGATGGACGGCAAGGTGGTGGCGCGGCTTCTGGATTCGGGCGCCGATACCGATGATATCCGCGCGCAGGATGCCGATGTGCGCGGGCGCGGGCTGCGCGGCGTTCCTGCCTTTGTCATTGCCGGGCAGCATGTGGTGGCGGGCGCGCAGGAGGTTCCCTTCTGGTTGCAGATCATCGACGAGCTGGCGGGCCGCGCATGACCGAGGACGCAGCCGCGCCACCCGTGCGCGCGATGCCGTTTGGCGAGTTCATCGCCATGCTGGCGCTGCTTCTGGCCACCGTGGCGTTTTCCATCGACGCCATGCTGCCGCTGCTGACGCATATCGGGGCAGAGCTGTCGCCCGCCTCCCCCGCGGATGCGCAGATGGTGATCACCGTTTTCGTGCTGGGGCTGGGGCTGGGCACCTTTGTTGCCGGGCCGCTGTCGGACAGGTTCGGGCGCAAGCCGGTCATCATCGCCGGAATCGCGCTTTACATGGCGGCGGCCTGCCTGGCCGCGGTCTCAACCAGCCTGGAGATGCTGCTGCTGGCGCGACTGCTTCAGGGGCTGGGCACTGCCGGGCCGCGCGTGGTTTCGCAGGCGCTGGTGCGCGATCTGTATTCCGGGCGGCATATGGCGCGGGTGATGTCTTTCGCCATGACCATCTTCGTACTGGTGCCCGCCATTGCGCCGCTGATGGGCGCGCAGATCGGCGGGCTGTTCGGCTGGCGCGCGATTTTCTGGAGCTTTCTCTTCTTTGGCCTCACCTCGGCCTGCTGGGTCATGATCCGCCAGCCCGAAACCCTGCCCGCCGCCGCCCGCCGCCCGCTGCAGATTGCCGCCCTGCGTGCCTCGATGGCCGAGGTTTTTGGCCACCGGCTGGTGATGCTCTATCTGGTTGCGCTGTGCTTCAGCTTCGCGCCGATGTTCGCGTGGCTGTCCAGCGTGTCGCTGATTTTTGAAGAAACCTATGCGCGCGGGCCGGAATTTCCGTATTGGTTTGCCATGGTCGCGCTGCTTTCGGCCCCGGCCAGCCTGCTCAACGCCCGTTTCGTGCTGCGTTTCGGCATGCAGCGGATGATCCTGATTGCGCTGGTCGCGCTGATCAGCGTGTCGCTGGCCATGCTGGCTTTGTTGCAGACCGGGGTGGGAATGCAGGTTGAATTCCCGGCATTCATCGCCTTCATGACCATCCAGTTCTTCTGCGTGGGCCTGTTGTTCGGCAATCTCAACGCACTGGCGCTTGAGCCGCTGGGGCATGTGGCGGGCATGGCGGCCTCGGTGCTTGGTGGAATTTCGTCGGTCGCGGCGGCGCTCATCGCCACGCCGGTCGCGCGCGCCTTTGACGGAACACCGGGGCCGCTGGCCGTGGGGGCGCTGGTCTGCGCGCTGGTGGCAATCGCCTGCATGCTGATCGCACGCAGGCTTGCCCTGCGCGCGGGCTGACCGCGCAGCCCTACTTCAAGGCAGCGCGCACTAAGCCTTGCGCAGCCGGTCACGGTGACGGGCCAGCCAATGGGCGGACAGCAGCATCGGGCCGTTCTGCACCTCGCCGCTGTCCACCAGCGCCATCAGCCGCTCAAACGGGATGACATGCGCGCGGATATCCTCGGCCTCGCTTTCCAGACCGCCGATACCCTCTTCATCGGCGGTCAACCGGGCCAGCCCGACATAGGAATACAGATATTCCGTCACCGCGCCGGGGCTGGGGTAATACCCGCCGACCGGCAGCAGTTCGCCCAGCTCCAGCCCCGCTTCTTCGCGCGTTTCGCGGCGCAGGGCCTGTTCCGGGGTTTCATCCGGGTCGATGCGCCCGGCGATCGGCTCCAATGACCATGGGTTGAGGTCGCCGCGCGCCAGCGGGCCGAAGCGGAACTGCTCCACCACCATCACGCAGTCGCGCACCGGGTCATAGGGCAGCACCGTCACCGCATCGGCCATGACAAAGGCCGCCCGCTTGACCTGCGCGCTCATCGCACCGTTGAAGCGGCGAAAGCGCAGATCGGCCTCTTCGACACCGAAATACCGGGCATAGGGCGCGGCGCTCTGATCAATCACCACATCACCGGGTTGCGCGCGGCGGCGCAGGCTGGCCGGGGCAGTATCGCTGCGGGCCCGGGTGCGGCTGGCCACGCGCATTTCCAGCATCCGGTAGCGCGCCATCACGGCCTCGGGCGGGGTGTGGGGCAGAAGCGCCATGACCTCGGCGGCAGTCTCAAGGGTGAGCGCGCCATGCGCCGCCACCCAACCGCCCAGCGACCACGGCTGCCCGCCCTGCCAGAGCGCGGGTTGCGGCAGATAGACTGCGGCCTCAACCAGCCCGTCAACGCTCTGAACGGTGCGGGTTTCCGGCGCATAGCCAAAGGCGCGCTCATAGCTGTCAAGCCGCGCCCGCGCCGCCGCATCAGGGCGGATCAGCAACCCGTCGGCCCGCGCACCGGGGCAAGGGGTGATCAGCGGGAAGGTTTGCACCGTGCCATCAGGGCTGAGTGCATGCACAATGGCATGGCCGTCCAGCGTGGCGGCTGCGGGGCTGAGCGCGGCATCGCCCGAGACACAGGCCAGCAGGGGTGCATGGCGCAAGGTGCCATAGAGGAAGAGGGGCTTCATCGGGAATCCTTAAGCAAAATCAGCGCGTCATGCGGCGACGTTCAAGCAGCATGCGAAGTATGTGCAGGGTGATGCCGATCACCACCGCCCCCGCGGCAAGCAGGGTGAGAAAGCCGGGTTCAAACCCCATCCTCAGAAAATCCACGAGATGTTCAAAGAATCCCGTAAACGCCTCCATCGGCTCACGATACTGGCGGCGGTATCCCAGCACGAAGATCTGCCGTACCGAGAAGACCGCGCTGATCAGCACCGCCGCCAACACCACCGCCTGCAGGCTGGCATAGACCGAATACCACAGCGCCCGGCCCAGATGCCCGCCCAGAAACAGCCAGCCCACCAAGGCCGACAGCCCGGCCACCCACAGCCCGAAGGTGGCCGTCTCGGGCACCAGTTCGTTGAGCGGGCGATAGGCGTCAGCGGCAAGCCAGCCAAGGCAGCCAAGCGCCAGCGCCGCAAGCGGTCGGATCAGGGTGAACATCGCGCCTCCTTGGTCCCGGCTCCGGTTCTGGCCCCGGGGGTGCAACCCGGATCTCAGGCCGGGCGGCGCAGGGTGATCTGGGTCACGTCACAGATACCCGTGTGAAAACAGGCGGCGCAAGAGGTCAGATACATTTCCCACATGCGCTTGAAACGCGCGTCATAGCCCATCTGCGCAATCCGCTCCCATTGCGCCAGGAAGTCATCGTGCCAGCGGCGCAGCGTCTGACTGTAGCTTTCGCCAAATTCGATGGAGCCCTGCGTGGTCAGCCCGGCGCGCACGGCCTCTTCCTGAAAGCGGCGCGGTGAGATCAGCATGCCCCCCGGGAAGATATATTTCTGAATGAAATCAACGTTCTTGCGATAACTCTCAAACCGCGCCTCCGGCACGGTGATCACCTGAATCGTGGCCTGCCGCCCGGGTTTGAGCCGCTCGCGCAGCGTGTTGAAATATGAGGGCCAGTATTTCTCGCCCACCGCCTCGAACATCTCGATCGAGGCGATGGCGTCATAATGGCCGGTCTCGTCGCGGTAATCCTGCATCTTGATTTCCACACGGTCCGAAAGCCCGGCGCGCTGCATCCGCGCGACGGCGTAATCATGCTGGGCCTGACTGATGGTCAGCCCCGTCACCTTCAGCCCGCGCTTGCCCGCCGCGTATTCGGCAAATCCGCCCCAGCCGCAGCCGATCTCCAGCACATGATCGCCTTCCTGCACACACAGCGAATCCACCAGCGCCGCGTATTTCTGTTCCTGCGCACGCTCCAGACTTTCCTGCCCGGTCCGGAACAGTGCCGAGGAATAGGTCATGCTGTCATCCAGCCAGAGGCGGTAGAAATCATTCCCGAGATCATAGTGATAGGCGATGTTCTTGCGGGCCTGGCGCCGCGAATTGCCGTTCAGCCAGTGGCGGATACGCTCATAAAGCCGCACCAGCACCATGCCGCCAAAGCCATCGTACACCTCGGGGTTGTCCTGCGTGATGACATCCATGAAGATCTGCAGATCCGGCGTGGACCACCAGCCTTCCAGATAGGCATCGGAAAAACCCAGATCGCCCTCGCGGATCAGGCGGGCAAAGACATCGGGGTTATGAATGACCACTTCGGCGACCGGGCCGGGCTTTGCCCCCTGCGCCCGGAAGCGCCGCCCGTCCGGCAGAACGAAATCCAGCCGCCCGTAATTCATTCTGCTGACCTGAGCATAGACCTGCCGGAAATAGCGCGGCAGGTCCGTTTCGCCGTCGGTGCTGGTCAAGATACGCATCGCTCCCCCTGGGATGGTTTCTTGTTTTACGAAAGACTAGCGACGCTGGATGCGTTCGTAAAACAAAAAACTCAGCCTGTGGCGGGTGTTGCGCGGTTTTATGTACCGCGCGCGCTATAGGCCGCCAGCGCCCGCGCCCGCCCTTCGGCCAGATCGACCATCGGAGCCGGGTATGGCGCGGCAGGGTCCAGCCCCCAGTTGCGGGGGGTGCAATCAAAATAGGCCAGCGCGTCGGGGCCGGGTTTGGCGCTGAGTTCGGCGATAAAACGGTGCCGGTAGCGAGCGTTTTCGTCGAATTTCGCGGCCTGTGTGGCGGGGTTGAAGATGCGGAAATAGGGGGCGGCATCGGGGCCTGAGCCCGCCACCCATTGCCAGCCCATGGCATTCGATGCCGGGTCCCAGTCCGTCAGGCAGTCGGCGAACCAGTCCATCCCGATTTTCCAGTGGGTCATCAGATGCTTACAAAGATAGCTTGCGACGATCATCCGGGCCCGGTTATGCATGGTGCCGGTCACATACATCTGGCGCAGCCCGGCATCGACAAAGGGCTCCCCGGTCATGCCGCGCCGCCAGCGCTCGGCCTCGGGGCTGTCCTCGCGCCAGGGGAAGCTGTCCCATTCAGCGCGCCAGTTGCGGGTGAGAATCTCGGGCGTGTGGAACATCAGGTGATAGGCAAAATCGCGCCACGCCAGTTCCTTGCAGAAATGCTCGGCCCCTTTGTGGCCCGGTTCAGCGCCCAGGAGCGCTTGCGCGGCAGACCAGATGCGGCGCGGGCCGATCTCGCCATAGGTCAGGTTCTCCGACAGGCCTGAGGTGGCCTCACGCCCCGGCAGATCACGGGCATGGCGGTACTCCTCGACGGCATTGGCCAGAAACCGGTCCAGCCGGGCCTGCGCGGCCTTCTCGCCGATGCGGGCATGGCGGGCCAGCACCGGCACCGCGCGGTTGAGGGCGCGGGCAAGCTGCCAGTCTTCCAGCCGCTCGGATTGCGGCCAACTGTGGGGGGCCGTGATGCGCGCGGGCGCAGGGCACGGCGCGGGAATATCGCGCGCGCTCAATGCCTTCCAGAACGGCGTGTAGACGCGGTAGGGTGTGCCCTGCCCGGTCTCCACCTCCCATGGCTCGGCCAGCAGATGGCCGGGAAAGCTGCGCGCCTCAGTCCCCGCTTCGCGCAGCAAGGCCTTGACGGCGCTGTCGCGTTCGCGCGCCTGCGGGTCATAAAGCCGCGTCCACCAGACGCCGCCCGCCCCGGTCTGTGCCACCAGTTCGCGCAGCACCCCCAGCGCCGGGCCCCGCCGCAGGATCAGCCGCGAACCCATGCGTTCCAGCCCGGCGGCAAAATCGCGGATGCTTTCCCCATACCGCCAGCGCGCCGCCGCGCCGATGCTGAAAAGCGCATCATCGCCCACAAATACCGGGATCAGCGCCCGCCCCGTGGTGGTGGCGGCGTGAAGCATGGGGTTGTCGTCAAGCCGCAGATCACGGCGAAACCAGAGGATAAGGGGCGTCATGCCGGGCTTTCACGTTGCAAAGGGCGCCCGCGAAACAGGCGCCTACAGAACCCGATCTAGCGCGCTGATCAGTTGGTCAACCTCAGCCTGCGATGTGTAATGCACGAAACTGAGGCGCAGCACGCCATGTGCCGGGTCTGCCCCCTGCGCCTTGAGGGCGCGGTCAGCGTAAAAACTGCCCCCGCCCGCCATGATGCCCTGCGCCGCAAGGGCGCGTGCCAGCACCTCGCCCGGCTGCTCGGCCTGAATGGCGACGGTGGGTGCACGGCGGGTCGCATCGCGCGGGCCCAGAACACGCAGTTCGTTGCGGCTGGTGAGATAATCCAGCAGCGGTTGCAGAAGGCGGGTCTCATGCCCGCGCATCAGGTCATGCACCAGCGCGGCGCGGCCCCCGGGATCAAGCGCCGCGCCGCCATGATGGGCGGCGAGCGCATCAATGTAATCGGCCATCCCGGCGCAGGCCGCGATCTGCGCATGGTCCGGCCCGGCGGGGGTGAACCGCTTATAAAGTGTATCGGCGTTGAAATAATGCGCCTGATTGGGAAGCCGCATGCCCAGATCGTGGTTGATGACCATCAGCCCCTGATGCGGGCCATAGGTTTTATAGGCCGAAAACAGGTAGATATCCGCCCCCAGTGCCGCCACATCGGGAAGGCCGTGGGGCGCATAGCTGACGCCATCGACACATGTCACCGCGCCCGCCTGATGCGCCATGGCGGTGATCTCGGCCACCGGGTTGACCTCACCCACGACATTGGAGCAATGCGGGAAGCAGACCAGCTTCACCGGCCCGTCCAGCAGCGCCTGCAAGCGCTCAAGGGGCAGATGGCCGGTCGCGGGGTCGATCTTCCATTCGCGCAGCTCAATCCCGCTGTCCGCCAGCCGCCGCCACGGGCCGGTATTGGCCTCATGGTCCTGATCGGTGACAATGATGGCATCGCCGGGCTTCAGGTGCTGGCGGAAGGCCTGCGCCAGAACATAGGTATTGGCGCTGGTAGAGGGGCCAAAAGACAGCGTGTCGGTTTCTACCCCCATCATCGCGGCAAGGCGGCTGCGGGCCTCATCCATCTCGGCGCCGGCAAGCTGGCTGGCGGGATAGGGCGCATAGGGCTGCACCTTGCGGCTGTGATAATAGCGCACCAGCCGGTCGATCACCGGCTTGCAGGTATAGCTGCCGCCCGCATTCTCGAAAAAGGCCTGCCCCTGCAACGATGCTTCGGCAAAAGCCGGGAACTGTGCGCGTACGAAATCGTTATCCAGATGCATCCGAATCTTCCCCGTGTGCCGTTTCTCCGGGTGACGATACGCGGCTTGCAGGGCAGGCAACACCCCTGTCGAAAGCGGGGATTGACAGGGCACAGGATGACTGACAGGCTGAAAAGATACATTTTTTTATTATATAACAACAATGCGTTGCGAACATGAGCAGAGATTATTCAACGGGCGAAAAGCGGCTTGACCGGGCGCAGTCCATTGCGCGGGTGCTGGAGCAAAATATCCTGACAGGGCATTATGTGCCGGGCGACAGGCTTCCCTCCGAGGCCGATCTTTGCCGCCATTTCTCGGTCTCCCGCCCCACCCTGCGTGAGGCGCTGGGGCGGCTTTCGGCGCTGGGGCTGATCCAGTCGCGGCGCGGCGCGGGGGGCGGCGCTTTTGTCATCCGCCCAGACCTTGCCGATCTGTGCGGGCGCATTGCCACGCAGCTTTCACTGGGCACCACTGGCCATGATCAGGCGGCAGAGATGCTGGAGGCGCGGCTGCAGATGATGGCCGGTTGCGCCCGTCTTGCCGCTCAGCGCCGAAGCCCGATCGGCGATCTGCGCACCGAGATCGATCGCCAGTCAGATTTCACCATTGATGACGCCGCTTTCCGCGATTCGTGCAGGCGGCTGTATCTGGCGCTGGCGCAGGCCGCGGGCAATGGTGTCCTCTCGGTGCTGGCACAGGCGCTGATCGAGGCCGAGAGCGCGCGCCATGAGGCGCAGCCCTGCCCCACACGTGTCAGAGCGCGGTATCTGTCCTTCCATGTCCGGCTGGCCAACGGCATCGGCGCCGGGCGCGCTGAGGATTGCGACAGCGCGCTGGCCGATCTGCTGGACTATGAGCGCGAGCAGCGCGCGGGCGATGTGCCCGATGACGCGGCGCCGGGCTTTGAGCGACCGCCCAGCATGCGCGATCTGCGCATCCGGCCGGTGCAGCGACTGGGCGGCAACGGCACCGACGACTGACAGACCGCCCGCTAAGGGCAGGCAGCAAATCCCCTGAACACCATGGCTATTTTATCGCGCGACCTTTCGCGGGCCGCGTGTTGATTCATGGCCTTTTCCCTGCCCGTCAAAACTTTCTTGACAGAGTAATCTTTTCGCATAGCATATAGTTCAATAAAGAAAGCTATATGGCACTGCCGAGTCTTCGGCGAGGGAGGTGCATGTGAATGTCAGAAACAGAAACCGCCTTCATGGTGGGGTGTTTATCACGCTTTTTCAGAGGGCTGAGGCCGTTTTGCATGGGATTCAGGCATCCGTAGCCACCCCCAGAATGCCTGCGCCAGCCCCGCCGCATTCTTCTGTCGACGAAAAGGTTCAATTACCGCATCAGACCGCCCGTCCCTGATGCTTGCGCCGCGCAGCGGGCGGTTCGCAGGGGCGGTTTTTCACGGCGGCAGGCCTCTGTCGCATTCCGGAATAAAAGGAGCACGCGATGGGACTTGATCACTTCCCCGACCGGTCGAACTGGCACGTACCCGATGCCAGCATGAAGGGCCCTTTCGCGCCCAACAATATCGAGACCGCCTTTGAAGACCTTGAGGTTATCGGCACGCTGCCGGAAGACCTGAACGGGATGTATGTGCGCAACGGCCCCTCGCCCGCCCATGCCCCGCATGGCAAGTATCACTGGTTCGATGGCGACGGCATGCTGCATGCCGTGCGCTTTCAGGGCGGCCGGGCCACCTATCGCAACCGCTTTGTCGAAACCGACGGCCTGAAGGCCGAGCGCGCGGCAGGCAAGGCGCTGTGGCCCGGCCTGAAGGAGCGGATGCCCGAGGGCGCGCTGCCCGATGATGCGATGAAGAACGTCTCCAACACCGATGTGACCTATCACAACGGCAAGCTTTACTCGATGTGGTATCGCGGCGGGGCGGTTTATACGGTGGACCCGTTCACCCTGAACACGCTGGGCAAGCTGGAGCATGATCCGCGCCTTGTCGGCCTGCAGATTTCGGCGCATTCGCGCGTGGACGAATCCACCGGCGAGTTCATGTTCTTCGCCTATGGCAACCGCCCGCCCTATATGCATTACGGCGTGATCGGGGCCGATGGCGCTGTCACTACCTTTCAGGATGTGCCCCTGCCCGGCCCCCGCCTTCCGCATGACTGCGCGGTCACGCCGCACTACACGATCCTGCATGACTTCCCGCTGATCAACAATCCGTCAGCGCTGGCCGCCGGGCGCTACAGCCTTGAGTTTCATCAGGACTGGCCTACGCGCTATGCCGTGATCCCGCGCCATGGCGGCAAGGTGCAGTGGTTCGAGTTTGAACCACGCTACATGCTGCATGTCGCCAACGCCTGGGAAGAGGTGAACGCGAAGGGTGAGACCGAGATCGTCATGATCGGCACGCCCTATGCCATGCCGCGCGATTATGACGGCAACCTTGATGTGCGCCGCCTGCTGTTCACCATCGGCACGCAGGGCACCGATTATGAGCTGTATCAGTGGCGCATGAATCTGGCCACCGGCGAGACCCGCGAAGGGGTGGTGGATGACATCCTCAACAGCGAGTTTCCGATGATCAACACCGCGTGGCAGGGGCTGAAGAACCGCTACACCTATAACGTGCTGATGGGCCGCCCCCGCACGCTGGAACAGCCGCAATTTGCGGGGCTGGTGAAATATGACCTCTCCAACGGCTCGGCGGTGGCCTATCATCCGGGTGAGGGGTTCTGGTTCTCGGAAGCGCCCTTTGCCCCGCGCGACGGCGCGACGGAAGAGGATGACGGCTATGTCGTGGGCTTCGTCTGGAACGGGCTGGCGAACCGCTCGGAAGTCTGGGTGACCGATGCGCGCGACATCATCCAGGGGCCGGTCGCGCGGGTGATCATGAAGCAGCGGGTGCCGCATGGCTTCCATTCCTGCTGGGTGCGCGAAGCGCAGCTTCAGGCGGCGGCGGTGGCATGACCGCCGCGCCGCCCCCTTCCGCGCTGCCCTCCTCTGTGCTTCTGGGAAGCTGGCACCTGACCCGCTGGGAGATCGTTCAGGACGGGCGCAGCACCCTGCCCTTCGGCGATGCCGCGACCGGGCTGATCGTCTATGCACCCGATGGCTTCATGTCAGCCTGTATTGCGGCGGGCGGGCGGCGGGGCTTTTCCACCGGCAACCCGCGCTCGGCCCCGGCGGCAGAGAAGGAAGCGGCGCTGGAAAGCTATTTCCACTACGCCGGAACCTTTGACATGCTGGACGGGCCGAAGGTGGCGCACCGCGTCACCCATGCGCTGAACCCCGGTTTTGTCGGCACCGAGCAGGTGCGCGACATCACGCTTGAGGGCGATACGCTGACCCTTTCCGCGACCGAGCCCCTTTCCGGTGGCGGCCAGCGCCATCACCGCCTGATCTGGAGACGCTGATGTTCGAGCGCCACCGCGAAACCTTCACCCGTGCGCAGGAAGCCTGCCGCACCCGCGCCTGCTGGTCGCCCTATCCCGAGATGCCGGGAAAATACCCTGACACCGGGGCCGCGCAGGCGCGCGGGCTGGCGGCCTTCACCGCGCAGCTTGGCCAGCCCTTTGCGCTGGAACAGCCCGGCGTGACGGGCACGGCGGGCGAAGAGGTCTCGCCCTACACGCAGAAAGCCCTGGGCATAGGCTATCCGCAATCAGACCCGGAGGCGCTGTTTTCCGCCGCGCGGGCCGCGATGCCCGGCTGGGCGGCGGCGGATATCGACACACGGCTGGGCGTGTTGATGGAATGCCTTGATGTGCTCTACCGCGCGCATCTTTTTGACCTGGTTCACGCGGTGATGCACACCGCCGGGCAATCGTTCAACATGGCCTATGCGGGCAGCGGCGTGAATGCGCTGGACCGGGGGATTGAAGCGCTGGTTCACGCCGAAGCCGCCATGCGCTTTGTCGCCCCCGAAGCGCGGTGGGAGCGGCGTTTCGGCGCCTCAGAGATCAGGCTGGAAAAGACCTATCGCCTGATACCGCGCGGCGTGGCGGTCTGTTTCGCCTGCGCCAGCTTTCCCACCTGGAACGCCTGGCCATCGATGCTGGCCAGCCTTGCCACCGGCAACGCGGTGATCGTCAAGCCGCATCCGATGTCGGTGCTGCCCATGGCGATCACGGTCAGGGCATGGCGCGGCGTGCTGGCAGCGGCGGGTTTTGACCCGAACCTTGTCACGCTCTGCGTGGACACCGTTGCGCAGCCGCTGGGCAAGGTGCTGATCGGGCATCCCGCCTGCGCGATTGTCGATTTCACCGGCTCTTCCCGGTTCGGCCAGTGGGTGGAGGCCAACGCCCACCCGGCGCTGGCCTTTACCGAAACCTCGGGGGTGAATACCGTGGTGTTGCAGGGCGCCGATGATCTGGACGCCGCGCTGCGCAGCCTTGCCACCACGATGTGCATGTTCTCAGCCCAGATGTGCACCTCGCCCCAGACCGTCTATCTGCCGCCCGAAGTGGCCACGCCGCAAGGCCCGGTTGCCCGTGACGAAGTCGCGCAACGGCTGGCGGCGGCGGTGGCGCGGCTGATCGAAGAACCCAGAAAAGCCGCGATGATTCTGGCCACCATCCAGTCGCCCGAAACGCTGGGCCTGATGGCCGCGATGCGCAACGCGGGGGCGGCACGGGGCACGGTGCTGCTGGAAAGCCATCCCTATGCGCATCCGGATTTCCCCGATGCGCGCACCGCAACGCCGCTGATGCTGGCCGTGGGCAAGGACGCGCGCGATCTTTACGCGCAGGAGCAGTTCGGGCCGGTCAGCTTTATCGTGGCCTGCGATACCGCCGAGGATGCGCTGGCGCAAGCCACGCAGGACGCGAAGGAAAACGGCGGGATCACCGGCTTTGTCTATGCGACCGATGAGGCTTTCATCGCCCGCGCCGAAGAGGCCTATGCGCAGGCCGGGGCGCAGTTGACCGTGAACCTGACCGGGGCGATGCCGCTGAATTTCGCCGCCGCCTATTCCGATTACCATGTGACGGGGCTGAACGGCGCGGGCAATGCCACGTTGACCTCGCTCGCCTTCGTGGCCTCGCGCTTTGCCATTGCCCAGTCGCGCAGGCCGGTCGCCGAGGGCAAGGAGGATCGCCATGTTTGACGGCTTGCGCCTGCCGGTCATCGCCGCGCCCATGTTCCTGATTTCCGGCCCTGATCTGGTGATCGCCGCCTGCAAAGCCGGGGTTATCGGTGCCTTTCCCACGCCCAATGCGCGCAGCATTGACCAGCTTGATGACTGGATGACCCGCATCCGCGCGGCAGTGGGTGACGCGCCGTGGTGCGCCAATCTGGTGACGCATTCCAGCAATGCCCGCCTGCCGCAAGACCTTGAGATGGTGGCAAAGCACAAGCCGCCGGTGGTGGTGAGCGCGCTTGGCTCTCCGGCGCCTGCCATCGCGGTGGTGCAGGGCTATGGCGGCAAGGTGCTGGCCGATGTCACCTCGATCACGCTGGCGAAAAAGGCGCTTCAGGCGGGGGCTGACGGTCTGGCCTGCATCTGCGCCGGCGCAGGCGGCCATACCGGCGCGCTTTCACCCTTCGCCTTTCTGCGCGCGGTGCGGGAGTTCTTTGACGGGCCGGTGGTGCTGGGCGGCGGCATTTCTGACGGCTGGGGCGTGGCCGGGGCCATCGCCGCCGGGGCGGATGCGGTCTACATGGGCACCAGCTTCATCGCCGCGCAGGAAAGCATGGCGCCGCCCGCCTACAAGGACATGGTGGCGGCGGCGGGTGTCGATGATCTGCTGGTCTCACCCGCGATCACCGGCACGGCGGCAAGCTGGCTGATCCCCTCGCTGCTGGCCAACGGGCTGGACCCGCGCAACATGCCCGATGCGCCGGGGCGCGCCTATGACAGCGGCCAGTCGTTCAAGGGCAAACGCTGGGCCGATGTCTGGTCTGCCGGGCAGGGCGTGGGCGCCGTGCAGGGGGTAGAGCCGGTCGCGCAGATCGTGGCACGGCTGGCGCGGGACTATACCGCCGCGCGGGCGCGTTTTGCACCCGCCATGCAGGCTTGAGGGACAGCGATACGGGTGCCCGTTCAAGGTCACCCGCACAGACAAAAGGCCCCGCCAGACGGGCCGGAGAACGGGAGAGAGAGCGCGATGCGCGATATCGTCATCATTGATGCCCTGCGCACGCCGCGCGGGCGGGGCAATGCCAAGGGGGCGCTGGCCGGCGTCAAGCCGGTTAATCTGCTGGCCGGACCGCTGCGCGCACTCGCCCGCCGCCACCCTGAGGCCCGGCAGGCGGGCGAGGCTGTTTTCGGCTGTGTCACCCAGACCGGCGAGCAGGGCGCCAATATCGGCAAGCTGGCGCTGATTGCGGCGGGCTACCCCGATGCGGTGCCGGGGCTGAGCGTGAACCGCTACTGCGCCAGCGGTATCAGCGCGGTGCGGCTGGCGGCGCTGGTGGCGGGCGCCTCTGACGGGCTGGCGCTGGCGGGCGGGGTCGAAAGCATGTCGCGCCTGCCGATGGCCAGCGACAAGGGTCCGCTGACCCATGACCTTGATTTCCAGCGCGCCGCCGGGCTGGTGCCCATCGGCATCAGCGCCGATGCCATCGCCACGCAAGAGGGGTTCAGCCGCGCCGATTGTGATGCCTATGCCGCCCAAAGCCAGGCCCGTGCGGTGCGCGCCCGCCAGCAGGGGCGCTTTACCGCGCTGGTGCCGCTGGAAGGGCTGGCCGCCGATGAAACCCCGCGCGCGGGCACCAGCGCCGAAGCGCTGGCCGCCCTGCCCCCGGCCTTTACTGAGATGGGCGCGAAATACGGGTTTGACGCCGCCCTTGCCGGGCGGCTGGGCCTGCCAGAGATCACCCATGTCCACCATGCGGGCAACAGCCCGGCCATGGCCGATGGCGCGGCAGCGGTGCTGCTGGCCAGCGCTGCCGCCGCCGCGCGCGCCGGGCTGAGGCCGCGCGCGCGCATTCTTGGCATGGCCGAACTGGCGGTGGACCGGGTGCTTGCGCTGACCGGCGCGGTGGATGCCAGCCGCGCCGCGCTGGCGCAGGCCGGGCTGCGCGCCGCCGATATTGACCTGTTCGAGGTCAATGAAAGCTTCGCCGCCCTGATGCTCCATTACGCCCGCCATATGGATATCCCCACCGACCGGCTGAACATCAACGGCGGCGCAATCGCGCTTGGCCACCCGATGGGGGCGACCGGCGCGGTGCTGCTGTCGATGGCGATTGAGGCGCTGGAGCAGCGCGGCGGTGGGCGGGCGGTGGTGGCCGCCTGCGGCGCGGCGGGGCTGGCCTCGGCG
This sequence comes from Pararhodobacter sp., assembly GCF_036802785.1. GTDB lineage: Bacteria > Pseudomonadota > Alphaproteobacteria > Rhodobacterales > Rhodobacteraceae > Pararhodobacter. Next base: position 7,666 of record NZ_DAIRVN010000015.1, on the reverse strand, counting down.
CTGGTGATCGAAACTGTCAGCGGTGCCGCGGCATGAACGCCCCCGACCCCATCCCCGTCACCGGGCCGGACCTTGACCTGATGCGCGACGCGCTGGGTTCGTCCACGCTCAGCCACGGGCTGCGCCGGCTGGGTGACCGCTGGACCGTGCAGATCCTGATGGGGGCCTTCATGGGCGTCCGCCGGTTCGATGATTTCCAGACCCGGCTGGGCATTCCGCGCCACACCCTGTCCCAGCGGCTCAAGGCGCTGGTGGCGATGGATATGCTGCGCCTGCACCCCTATCAGACCCACCCGCCGCGCAACGAATACCGCCTCGCCCCGCGCGGGCTGGCGATGTATGACGCCGTGCTGATGGTCTGGGACTGGGAGCATCGCTTTGGCGAAGGGGATTTCCCGCTGCCCCGCCGCCTGATCCACAAAAGCTGCGGCCATGCCTTTCTGCCCAAACTCTCCTGCGATGCCTGCGGCGAAGAGGTGACGATGGGCGATCTGGCGATCCGGCTGCGCCCCAACCCCCGCCTGCCCGCCGAAGCCGCCGCCGATACCCGCACCCCGCGCGTGCCGATCGAGGGCGCGACGCTGTCGCTGGGCCTGCGCCTTGACCGCTGGGCGCTGATGATCGTCATCGCCGTCACGCTGGGCTGCCGCCATTTCGACCAGCTCAGCCATGTGCTGGGCATCGGCCCCTCGGTTCTGTCGCGCCGCCTGCAGGGGCTGGTGGAGGCCGGTTTGCTCAAGGTCACGCCCGACCGCGACGACCAGCGCCGCCGGGTCTATCTGCTGACCCCCGCCAGCCGCGCGCTCTTCGGCTATCTGACCACCTTTGCCACCTGGGCCAGCGAGACGCTGTTCAACGAGCCTTCGTCCATCGCGCCGATCCACCGCGCCTGCGGCAAGCCCTTCACCGCGCGCGCAAGCTGTTCGCACTGCCACGCCCGGCTTTTCCCGCAGGATGTGACCTTCGAGATGGAGGCGTGAATGGGCAGCGCGGTTGAACTTTTCGCGCAGGTCACGCTCAACGGCATTGCCGTGGGCGCGATCTATGCGCTGGTCGCGCTGGGGATCGTGCTGATCTACAAGGCGACCGAGGTGCTGAACTTCGCCCATGGCGACATTCTGGTGCTGGGCGCGTTCTGCGCCTGGGCGCTGATTTCGGGTGCAGGCCTGCCCTTCTGGCTGGCGCTGGTGATCACGGCGGGGGGCGTTGCGGCCTTTGCCTATGGGCTGGATGCCGTGGTGATCCGGCGCATTGCCGGGCAGCCGCAGTTTTCCGGCGTCATGCTGACCATCGCGCTGGCCTTCATGATCCGGGGCGCGGTCAGCATGACCTTTGGCGCGGAATCGCAAAGCTACCGCACGCCGTGGACCGGACAATCGGTGCAGGTGCTGGGGATCGGCGTTGCCAACCTGTCGCTGGTGATCATGGGCGTGGTGATGACGATCACGCTGGCGCTCTGGGCATTCTTCCGCAGCACCCGGCTGGGCATCGCCATGCAGGCCGCCAGCCAGAACCAGCTCGCCGCGCATCTGAACGGGGTGCGGGTGAAGCGCCTCAACTCGCTCGTCTGGGCATTGGGGGGCGCGACGGCGGCGGTGGCGGGGGTGTTTCTGGCGCCGGTGACGCTGGTGGATATCTCGCTGTGGCTGGTGACGCTGAAGGCGCTGGCGGCGATTGTTCTGGGCGGCTTCGGCTCCATCCCCGGGGCCATTCTCGGCGGGCTGCTGATCGGCCTGATCGAGCAATATGCCGGGGTCTACCTGCCCCACGGGTTCAAGGACATCGCCGCCTATCTGGTGCTGATCGCGGTGCTGGTGCTGCGCCCGCGCGGCATTCTGGGCGAAGCCCACGGGAGGCGCGTCTGATGCGGTTCGACTATCACACGCGCTACCGTCAGGGCATGGCGCTGATGAAATCGCCGCTGGAGCGCGCGCTTTATGCCGCGCTGCTGGCCGGGCTGGTGGTGCTGCCCTTCTTTGCCTCAGGCTACTGGCTGGGCGAGATCGCCTATGTCTTCATCCTGTGCATCGCCAGTCTGGGGCTGATGGTGCTGGTAGGCTTTACCGGGCAGATCAGCCTTGGCCACGCGGCCTTTGTGGCGATCGGGGCCTATGCCCATGTCTGGCTGATGCGTCAGGGTGTGCCGATGGCGGCCTCATTACCACTGGCGGCGCTGATCACGGCACTGGCGGGCTTTGTGGTGGGTCTGCCCGCGATCCGGGTGTCGGGCCTTTATCTGGCGATGGTCACACTGGCCTTCGCCGTGATCGTCGAGCAGGTGATCGGCCTCTGGCGCTCGGTCACCGGCGGGTTCATCGGCCTTGCCGTGCCGCGCGCCGAGATGTTCGGGCTGGCACTGAACCGCCCCGCGCCGTTCTACTGGTTCTGTCTGGCGGTGCTGGTTGTGGTGCTGCTGATGCTGCGGAACCTGATGCGCGGTCAGGTGGGGCGCTCGTTCACCGGCGTGCGCGACAGCGAGGCGGCGGCGCTGGGGCTGGGCATCAACGTCAAGGCGGTCAAGGCCGGGGCCTTTGCGCTGTCTGCCGGGGTGACGGGGCTGGCCGGGGCGCTGATGGCGCATCATCTGGGCTATCTGACGCCGGACGGCTTCACGCTGCTTTTGTCGCTGGAGCTGGTGCTGATGGTGGTCATCGGCGGCCTCGGCTCGCTCAGGGGGGCCATTCTGGGCGCGGTGCTGATTGCTGCGCTGCCGGTGGCGATCAGCCGGGTAAAACCCCTGCTGCCCGATGCGATGGCGCGCCAGTTCGGGCTGGAGATCTTTGTCTTCGGGCTGGTGCTGGCGCTGTTCGTGCTGTTTGAGCCGCGCGGGCTGAACGGGCGCTGGCTGAAGATCCGCGCGCTGCTGGAAAGCTTTCCGCTCTACCGCCGCGACACCTTCCGCCGCCAGAAAACCTACATGAAATCGGAGCGTTACAAATGAATGCGCCGGTGCTGGAACTTGACGATGTGTCGCTGTCCTTTGGCGGGCTCAAGGCCATTGCCGGGCTGAACCTGCGCGTGGCACCGGGTGAGGTGCTGGCGGTGATCGGCCCCAACGGCGCGGGCAAAACCACGATGCTGAACCTTGTGACGCGGGTTTTCACCCCCTCGGGCGGGCGGATGCAGTTCAAGGGGCGCGACCTGACACAGGTGCCGCGCCACCGGATCGCGCATCTGGGCATCGCGCGGACCTATCAGAACATCGAGCTGTTCGAGAATGCCACCGTGCTCGACAATCTGCTGCTGGGCCGCACCCGCTTTGGCGGCGGCAACTGGCTTTCTCAGGTGCTGCGCACCCCGGCGCTGGTCCGGCGCGAAGAGGCGCATCGCGCGGCGGTCGAAGCGGTGATTGACCTGCTGGATCTGTCACCCTGGCGCGGGGCGCTGGTGGCCGGGCTGCCCTACGGGGTGCGCAAGGTGGTGGAACTGGGCCGCGCGCTGGCGACAGAGCCCGAAATCCTGTTCCTCGATGAACCCGCCAGCGGCCTCAACCCTGAGGAAACCCGCGATCTGGCTTTCTGGATCGAGGATATCCGCACCGAGCTGGGCATCACCGTGGTGATGATCGAACACGATATGTCGCTGGTCAATGCCGTGGCGGACCGGGTGATCTGCATGGCGCAGGGCCGCGTTCTGGCCGAGGGCACAGTGGCCGAGGTGCAGTCAGACCCGGCGGTGATCGCCGCCTATCTGGGGACATGAGCATGCTGCTGGACGTGCAGAACCTTGAAAGCTGGTACGGACCGATCAAGGCCATGCAGGGCGTCAACCTGACGGTCAGTGCCGGGCAGATCGTGGCGGTGCTGGGGGCCAATGGCGCGGGCAAGACCACGCTTCTGAACACGCTGGCCGGGGTGCTTGACCCGTTCAAGGGCAAGATCCGCTTTGACGGCACCGAGACACAGGGGCTGGATGCCGATGCCATCGCCCGGCGCGGGCTGGTGCTGGTGCCGGAGGGGCGGCAGGTCTACCCTTTCCTGTCGGTGGCCGACAACCTGACCATGGGCGCCTATGCGCGGCGCGACAAGCGCGTGGCGCAGGACCGCGCGCAGGTGCTGGACTGGTTCCCGCGCCTGCGTGAGCGGCTGAACCAGCAGGCGGGGCTGCTATCAGGCGGTGAGCAGCAAATGCTGGCGATTGGCCGGGCGTGGATGTCCGGCCCCAAGCTTCTGATGCTGGATGAACCCTCGCTGGGGCTGTCACCACTGCTGATGCGCGAGATTTTCGGCATCATCGCCCGCATCCGGCAGGAAACCGGCGTGGCGGTTCTGGTGGTCGAACAGAACGCCGCCGTGGCGCTGAACCATGCCGATTTCGGCTATATCATGGAACTGGGCCGGGTTGTCGCCGCCGACAGTTGCGAAGCGCTCAAGGCCAAGGATGACGTGCGCGATGCCTATCTGGGCGTGGCGGGGCATGGCAGCAGCGGCACCGCGCAGCGCTGGAAACGCAAGCGGAACTGGAGGTGAGCATGCAACACGCCCGCGCCGAAACCCTCTCCTCGGCAAGCCCCGAGTTTCTGGGCCATGGCACCCCCGCCCGCCTGTTCCGCGCCCGCGCAAAGGAATGGGCCGACCGCCCTGCCCTGCGCCACAAGCGCCGAGGGCTGTGGCAATCGCTGAGCTGGGCCGAGTATTATGCGCGCGCCCGGGCGCTGGGGCTGGCGCTGGCCGAGCGGGGCCTGACGCGCGGCGATACGGTGTCGGTGCTGGCCGAGAACCGGCCGGAATGGCTGATCATCGACATGGGCGCGCAGGCGATGGGGCTGGTGGGGAACGGGGTTTACCCGACCTCCTCGCCCGATCAGCTGCGCCATATCCTGACCGACAGCCGCACCCGCCTGCTGGTCGTCGAAAATCAGGAGCAACTCGACAAGGCGCTGAGCATCCGCGACACCTGCCCCGATCTGGCGCATATCATCGTCATCGACCGCGAGGGGCTGCGCGGGCTGTCAGAGCCCGGCGTCAGCTTTTTTGACGAGGTGATGGCGCAGGGCGAGGCGCTGGCTGAAACCCGCGCCGGGGCCTTTGAGGCCGCGATAGATGCCGGGAGGCCGGATGATCTGGCGTTCCTCGTCTATACCTCGGGCACCACGGGCGCGCCCAAGGGGGCGATGATCCTCAACCGCAATGTGGTCTTCCAGATGAGCCGCGCGCCGGATTATCTGGACGTGCAGCCCGGCGACAAGGCTTTGTCCTTCCTGCCGCTCTGCCATATCGCCGAACGTATGGCATCGGTCTTCAACCCGCTCGCCGTGGGGCTGGTGGTGCATTTTCCGGAAAACAGCGGCACCGTGGCGGGCGACATGCGCGAAGTTGCGCCGCATGTTGTCTTTGCCCCGCCGCGCTTCTGGGAGAAGATGCACAGCCAGATCGAGCTGTTCCTGCGCGACGCCATCGCCCCCGCCCGCTGGGCCTATGCCCGCGCGCAGGCCGGTGCCGCAAAGGGCGTCGAGGCGCGCCTGAACGGCCAGCCGCCCCCGCCGACCGGCCTGTCCGCCCGGCTGTTTGACCGGCTGGCCCTGCGCAACATCCGCGTCTTTCTGGGCCTGCAGAACTGCCGCACCGCGCTGACCGGCGCCGCGCCGGTGCCGCCAGAGCTGATCCGCTGGTTTCTGTCCATCGGGATCGAACTGCGCGAGGCTTTCGGCATGACCGAAACCACCGGCTTCTGCACCGCCACGCCGCCCGGCGGCATCCGGCTGGGCTGGGCGGGCAAAGGCGCCGAAGGGACCGAGATTGCCATCGGCGATGCGGGCGAGATTCTGGTGCGCGGGCCCAGTATCTTTGCGGGTTACTTCGGTGACCCGGCCAAGACCGCCGGAACCATTGACGCCGACGGCTGGCTGTATACCGGCGATTGCGGCGAGATCGACGCGGCGGGCTATCTGGCGATCCGTGACCGGATCAAGGATATCCTGATCACCTCGGGCGGGAAGAACATCACGCCCAGCCAGATCGAGAACCAGCTCAAGTTCTCGCCCTATATCGCCGATGTGGTGGTGGTGGGCGAAGGGCGCAATTACCTGACCGCGCTGGTGATGATCGACCATGACCATGTCGCCCGTTTCGCGCAGGACCGCGCCATTCCCTATACCGATTTCGCCAGCCTGACCCGCGCGCCCGAGGTGCACGCATTGATCAGCGACGAGATCGCCACCGCGAACCCGAAACTGGCGCGGGTGGAGCAGATCAAGGATTTCCGCATCCTCGACCAGTTGCTGACCGCCGAGGATGAGGAACTGACGCCGACCATGAAGCTCAAACGCAAGGTGATCGCGCAGAAATATGCCAGTCTGATCGACAGCATGTATCGCGGCTGAGGCGGAGGCCGCGATGCCGGGAGGGGTATCTGTCCGTCAATATCCGACAACAGGGAGGTCTGTTATGCTACTCAACCGTCGCCAATTGCTTGCTACCGGGGCCGCCGGGGCCGCGCTTTCATCGGGGCTGGGGCTGGGGCTGCGCCGCGCGCATGCTGCCGGTGTTCAGGATGATGCCATCGTCATCGGCACCCATATCGACCTGAGCGGCCCGGCCGCCGCCGCCATGCCGATGCTGCGCAACGCCACCGAGATGCGCCTCAATCAGGCCAATGCGGCGGGCGGCATCCATGGCCGCCAGCTTCGCTTCATCGTCGAGGATAACGGCAGCCAGCCGCAGCTGGCCGTGCGCGCCGCGCAAAAGCTGATCCGTCAGGATGAGGTGTTTGCCTTTCTCAACCCCTTCGGCTCGGGCACAAACGCGGCCACGATCGGGCTGGCGATGGAGGCCGGAACAGTGGTGTTCGCGCCATGGGGTGCGTCGGTCGTGTTCCATCAGGTGGCGCAGAACAACCCGCTTCTGTTCACCACTGTGCAGGATTATCACACCACCACCGGGCGCGCGCTGGCGCATGCCATCCCCGAATGGGGCAGCACGCGCATCGGCGTGATCTATCAGGAAGGGCCGTTCGGTGACCTGATTCAGGCCGGTGTCAACGCCGCGATGGAGGGGCTGGGCATGACGGTGGCCGAGACCGCCGCCTATCGCCCCGGCGATATTGATTTCTCCAGTCAGGTGGCCCGGATGCGCGCCGCTGACGTCGACCTGATCATCGCCGGCACCATCATCCGCGAGACGGTGGGCGTGATGAGCGAGGTCAGGAAACTGAACTGGGATGTGAAAGTGCTGACAGCCATCCCCGGGCGTTCCTCGGTCGTGGCGCGGCTGGGCGGCGCGGATGCGGAGGGGCTTTATGGCATCGGCGGCTGGCAGTTGCATGACGACAGCACCGAAAACCCCGAAGCGCGAGCCTTCATCGACGCCTTTCAGGAGGCCTATGGTATGACGCCTGATGAAAACGCGGCTAATTCATATGCTTATGCCGACTGGTTCGTGAAATCACTTGAGGCCGCCGGGCGCGACCTGAGCGCTGAAAGCTTCATCGCCGCCGCGCAGGGCACCGCGCATGATGACTTCACCACCTATGGCGAGCAGCGCTTCGAGAATAACCACGCCATGCCCGAGCGGGTCTCGATCGACCAGATTCAGGGAGGGCGTTGGGTGCCGCTGGGCGCGCCGTTCTGAGCGGCGCCTGGCGGGGGGTTGCGGGTTCCGTTGCCGGGCGGGGCCTGCCATAAGGGCGGGAATGCACAACCACCGGAACCCCGCCACCATGCCGCCCG
>NZ_DAIRVN010000014.1:0-76675 GCF_036802785.1 Pararhodobacter sp. | reverse complement strand
GCCGCGCGCGCGGCCTCACGGATCAGGGCGGGATAATTCTCGAACGGCTGATGGGCTGAGAGCATGTCATTATAGGCGGTGATGATCCCCAGATTGGGCGTGTGATCCCCCGCCAGCGCCGCCTTGTCCTCACCCATTGCCGCATAGGCATGCGCCTGGTTCGAGCAGGAGAGATGCGCGCGCGCCGGGCCTTCGTCAGCCGCGCGGGCGAGCTTGTCCAGATAGGCGCGGCGGCTGTCGCGGGAGCGGGCGCGGATACGGTCGGTCACGGAAAGGATGCGGGAATCGGTTGGCATGAGGGCTTCGCACCGGATTTCTGGGGTTCAGCACCGTTATAGAGAGATAGCGCTAACGGCGCAAGCGCTGCCCTTTCCGGCCCGCCGAGCCTTGCACTGGGTGCAAGGCGGGGTTGCTGCGCCGCAGTCTGGTTCATGCTGCACTGCGGCGCTATATGAGGGTCAGGAAATTCAGAGCGCCCGACAATCCCGGGCCAAGGAGAAAAAGATGAGCCTTCATGACAACTACCGCAACGAGCTGAACAGCGACTTCCGGTTTCTCGACGTTATCGAAATCGAACGGCAGGCCCGCGTCCTGCGTGCCCGTGCCGTAGCCGACGCCTTCCGCGCTGCCCGCATCTGGGTTTCGGCCCGCCTGCGCCGCGCGCCCAACGGTCAGACCGCCTGAACGCTCCCTCGTCGTCAGGCGCGATGAAACGACGCCCTGCTCCGGTTCTCCGGGGTGGGGCGTTTGTTTTTCCGGAATTGGCGCTTTCCCCGGGCGGGGCAGAGCGCTAAGGGAAAGGCTACAGAAAAAAGGCCCTCAGATGACCGATCAGCCCGACGATACCCAGCCCGGTGATATCCCAAACACGGATACCCCCTCCTCCCTTCCCGTCGTGCGGATGCGCCCGAAGACGGAAGCCCGTGCCATCCGGCATGGATTTCCCTGGGTCTATGCCGATGAGCTGGTTCTGGACCGGCGCACCAAGGGGCTGACACCGGGCACGCTGGCGCTCCTGGAAGATTCCGAGCGCCGCGCGCTGGGGCTGGTCACCGTCAACCCGCAGTCGAAAATCACCGCACGCATGCTGGACCGTGACCCGGAGGCCGTGATCGGCGTTGACTGGCTGGTGGCGCGCCTGCAACGCGCGTTTGATCTGCGCAACCGGATTTATGACGCGCCCTTTTACCGGCTGGTCCATGCCGAGGCCGATGGCCTGTCCGGCGTGGTGATTGACCGTTTCGGCGATGCTGCCGTGATCCAGCCCAATGCCGCCTGGGCCGAGACGCATATTGACGCGCTGGCGCAGGCGCTGGTGCAGGTCACCGGCGTGCGCACGATCATCAAGAACGGCACCGGGCGCGCCCGGGTTCTGGAGGGGCTGGCCGAAGAAATGGTGGTCATGCAGGGCACCTGCGACGCCCCGGTGCCGGTGCCGATGAACGGCGCGACCTATCTGGCCGATCTGACGGGCGGGCAGAAAACCGGCCTGTTCTATGACCAGCGGCCCAACCATGCCTTTGCGGCGGGACTGGCCAAAGGCGCGCGGGTGCTGGATGTCTTCAGCCATGTCGGCGGCTTTGCGCTGGCGGCGCTGGCAGGTGGCGCGGCGCAGGCGCTGGCGGTGGACTCCTCCGTTCCGGCGCTGACGCTGGCCGATGGCGGCGCGAACGCCTCTGGCTTCGCGGATCGTTTCGCAACGCGCAAGGGCGATGCCTTTGCCACGCTGGAGGCACTGGCGGCTGAGGGTGAGCGCTTTGATCTGGTGGTCTGCGATCCGCCCGCTTTCGCGCCCAACAAGAACGCGCTGGAGGCCGGGTTGCGCGCCTATGAGCGGGTCGCCCGTCTGGCCGCGCCGCTGGTTGCGCCGGGGGGCTTTCTGGCGCTGTGTTCCTGCTCGCATGCCGTTGACCTTTCGGCGTTCCGCAATGCCTGCGGACGCGGGATCGGGCGGGGCGGACGGCGCGCGCAGCTTCTGCACACGGGCTTTGCCGGGCCGGACCATCCGCAACTGCCGCAGCTGGCCGAAAGCGGCTATCTCAAGGCGCTGTTCTTCCGGCTGGATTGATGGCTGCAACGCGCGTTCTGCTGGATACCTGCGTGTTGTATCCGCCGATCCTGCGCGATTTCTTGCTGGCGCTGGCCGCGCGCGGGTTGTGCCAGCCGCTCTGGTCTGACGGGATTGCGGCGGAATGGCTGCATCTGGCCGCGCGTGACGGCGCGGTGGATGTGCCTGCGCTGCTGGCCCGGATGGCGGCGCGCTGGCCTTCGGGGAAGGTCGCGGCGGGCGATCCGGCGGTGCTTGACCTGCCGGATCATGGCGACCGCCATGTCGTTGCTGCGGCTATCGCCGGTGGGGCCGATCTGATCCTGACCGCCAATCTGCGCGATTTTCCGCCGCGCGTGCTTGGCCCGCACGGCCTGACGGCCCGTTCGCCCGATGATTTCAGCATGGACCTGTGGCTGACGGCCCCCGCGCTGGTGGAGGGCGAGGTGGCCGCGCTCTGGCCCGGGCTGAGCGGTCGCTCCTTGCGCAACGCGCTGAAAAAGGCCGGGCTGCCACGGCTGGGCAAGGCGCTGGAATTCTGATGGCGTGTCAGGAACGCCTTACATCGCTCTGAATTATATTGATTAACTCAGAATGCCTCCCGGTAGAGAGTAAGCGCGTCTGCCTCGGTCACTTCTACCGGGTTGTTGACCAGAAGCCGGGTCTGAAGCATGGCATCGTGCGCCAGAAGCGGCAGGCTCTCCTCAGGCACACCGCAATCCCGCAGGCGGCGGGGCGCGCCGGAGCGGTCCATCAGATCTTCCATGAACGCCACAAACGCGCCCGCCCGGTCCGTTACGCCGCCTGAACCCGGCGCGCCCACCACATCCGCCAGTTCGGCATAAAGCGGGGCGGCCGCCTTCATGTTGAAGCGCAGCACCGGCCCCAGCATCAGCGCATTGGTCAGCCCGTGGGGCAGGTGGAAATGCCCGCCCAGCGGATAGGCCAGCGCATGGACGGCGGCGACCGGGCTGTTGGAAAACGCCTTGCCCGCCAGCGCGGCACCCAGCAGCATCGCCTCGCGCGCCGGGCGGCTCGAACCATCGGTGCAGGCGGTGACCAGATGCGCGGCCATCAGGCGCAGCGCCTCCTTGGCGAAGAGGTCAGACAGCGGGTTCTTGCGGTGGCGGCTGGTGAAGGCCTCGATCGCATGGACCATCGCGTCAATGCCGGTAGCGGCGGTCTGCACGGGTGGCAGGCCCAGCGTCAGTGCGCCGTCCAGCAGCACGCGGTCGGCGTAAAGCTGGGGCGCGACGATGCCCATCTTGGTTTTCTCGCCGGTGGTCAGAATGGTGATATTCGTCACCTCAGACCCGGTGCCCGCCGTGGTCGGCACCTGCACCAGCGGCGCGCGGTGGCCGCGGATATTGCCGATGCCATACATGTCCTTGAGCGGCTGATCGTTGTGCAGCAGCACCGCCACCAGCTTGGCGATATCCATCGACGAGCCGCCGCCCAGCCCCAGCACAATGTCGCAGCCCTGCGCGCGCGCCTGTTCCACGGCCTGCAGCAACACCGCTTCGGGCGGGTCGGCGACCACGGCATCAAAGACCGTGACCACGAAGCCCTCAGTCGCCAGCGAGGTTTTGGCCGGTTCCAGCAACCCCGCCTCATGCAGGAAGCGGTCTGTCACGATCAGCAGGTTGCGCTGCGAAAACCACGCGGCCATCAGCGCGCCCAGCCGGGCGGCGCCGCCCCATGCCACCAGAAGGGCGGCGGGGCCGTCAAAGGAAAAGGGGGCTTGCATCGGTGTTCTCCTCGTTCGTTGATCAGCCGACTGGGGGGCAGGCGCTCACAGGTGTCGGTCGTAAGCCTGCCAGGCGCAAGAGGTGTTTCCGGGCCCCGGAAAACCCTCCGCCGCACAGGGGCCTGCAGCGTGCTGCCGGACCGGAGCGGTCAACGCTCCGGTTAAGGGTCATTCTTCGGGTCGGTGAACAGCGCCTGCGCACAGGCCAGCAACGGCGGGCTGAGGGGGTGTGGGCGGCGGGTCTGACGTTCGACATAGACATGGACGAAATTGCCCCGCGCCGCGCAAAGCGTCTGCTCGCGGGCGAAAAGGCCGAAACCCCAGGTCAGGCTGGTGCGGCCGATCGCCTCCACCCGCACACCGATGCGCAGGCGCGAGGGAAAGGTGACCTCGGCGAAATACTGCGCGCCGCTCTGTGCCACCAGCCCGATCAGCCCCTCACCGCCCGGCGTGACATCCAGCGCGCCATGCTCAACCAGCGCCATGTTCAGCGCCGTGTCGAAATAGGCCAGATAGGCTACGTTGTTGAGATGCCCGTAAATGTCGGAATCGGCCCATTGCAGCTGAGTTTCCACCACATAGGGATAGGCGCTCAGGGGCAGGGCGGGCAGGCGCTCAGGCATGATCCGCCCCTCCTGCAAGGCCCAGTGCGGTGCGCGCCCGGGCAAGAATGCGGTCAACATGCGCCAGCCCGGCGGCGGGTTCCAGCAGCGGGTCCAACGCGGCGATCTCGCTGAAACGGGCGCCGATATCTTCGGGCGTCAGCGCCTGCCCGGCGAAACATACCCCTTCGCTTTCCACAATCGCCAGCCGCGCCACCGTGCCCGCGCCCGCCAGTAGCGCGGTGCGCGAGGGGGCATCGCGGCTGACCAGCCAGACGGCGGCAGGCGCCACCAGATCGGGCGAGAGCAGTTCAAGCATATCCGGGGTCATCATGTCGCCGGTCATCCGGGTGGCGGCCGTCGGCAGGATAGCGTTGACATGGATGCCGTATTTCGCGCCCTCGATATGCAGTACATTCATCAGCCCCAGCACCCCCATCTTGGCCGCGCCGTAATTCGACTGACCAAAATTGCCGTAGCTGCCTGAGGTGGATGAGGTCATCAGAATGCGCCCGTATCCCTGTTCGCGCATCGCGCCCCAGACCGCTTTTGACGCATTCGCACTGCCCGTCAGATGCACATCGACAACCTGCCGGAAGTCATCCATCGTCATCTTGGCAAAGGTCTTGTCGCGCAGAATGCCGGCGTTGTTGATCAGGATATCGACCCGGCCAAACGCGGCCAGCGTCTCGGCGATCATGGCCTGCATATCCGCCTCAGACACCACATTGCCGCCATTGGCGATGGCGCGGCCTCCCGCTTCGGTGACCTCGCGCACCACGGCTTCGGCGGCCTCGGTGCTGCCCGCGCTGCCGTCGCGCGCGCCGCCGAAATCATTGACCACCACCGCGGCGCCCCGGCGCGCCAGCAAAAGCGCATGCGCACGGCCAAGCCCGCCGCCCGCGCCGGTGACGATGGCCACCTGACCGTCGAATGAGACTGACATGGGTTTCCTTTCTGTCTTGCTTGAAGGGTCAGGCGCTGAGCAGAACCAGCCATTGCGCGATCAGTGCCGGGCGCTCCGCGCCCTCCAGCTCAAGGCTGACATCGTAGCGCCTGAGCGTGGCATTGCCTTTCGGCACGCTTTCCACCAGCGTGAAGCTTGCGCGCAGCCTTGCGCCCACCGGCACCGGGGTCAGAAAGCGCACCTTGTCGAAACCATAGTTGATTTCCACGGGGACGGTTCCGGGCGTCGGGGCGGGCAGGGCGTTCTGGCCAAAGCGGGTCAGCAGTGAGAGCAGGTAAAAGCCGTGGACGATGGTGCCGCCATAGCGGGTTTCCGCCTTTGCCCGCGCCGGATCGATATGGATGAACTGGTGATCGTCGATGGCATCGGCGAAGCGGTCAACCATCGGCTGGTCAATCTGATACCAGTCAGACAAATACGGTTCTGCGGCGGTCATGGCGCGTGCTCCTGCAAGTTTCCGCTTTGCAACATACGCAGTAGTATTTTATTCGGGCTCCTGTCCAGCCCGGTTTGGCGGGCATGATCCATATTGTCGCAACGTCGCTCAGGTTCTATCCCTGAAAGGCCTGAGGCAAGCAGGAATGAGACGAGGAAAAGGACCGGAGATGGCAGGGCCGATATCAGGGCGAAGCAGGGGTGCCAAGGCGCGCGGTGTCGAAGAGAGCGGCGAACCCGTTGAAAGCGTGGTCGAAATTCTGGATTGCGCGGCGCAATGCTTCATGGAGATGGGCTTTCAGGGCACCAGTATCGACGATGTCGCCCGGCGGCTGGATGCGACCAAGGGCCGGATTTATTATTACTACACCTCCAAGGCCAATCTGTTTTTTGATGTCCACCGGGAGGGGATGAACCGGCTGATGGTGGCCGTGCGCGCGGTGATGACGCCCAGTGCGGATGGCGCGCAGACCCTGCTGGCCATGATCGAGGCGCATGCCCTGACCATGATGCAGAACATCGCCTATGAGGCGGTGGTGGTGCAGGGCGTGCACATGCACCGGCTGGGCGCGACCACCCCGGAGCAACGCCGCATTCTGGATGAGCTGATGGCGGTGCGCCGTGAATTCGAGGCGCTTTTTGCCGGGGTCATCCGGCAGGGGCAGGCCGATGGCAGCCTGCGGGCGGGCGATGTGTCGGTCTGCGTGAAAAGCATTCTGGGCGCGGTCAACTGGATGGCGGTCTGGTATCGCCCGCGCGCCGGTGAAACGGTTGAGCACCAGCGCCGGATGGCGCGCGACATCGCGCTTCAGCAGATCCATGGGCTGGCGGGGCCAGGGGCACACAGCCAGTAACCGGCGCGCTCAGAGCATGTGGACGGTGGGTGGGCTGTCGCAGACCTGCCTTGCGATTTCGACAACATGGCGGTGGTGGGTCAGGTAGATCGCCTGACCGGAGCGCCCGATCTGTTCCATGACGCGGCAGGCGGCGCTGGTGCGCGCTTCGTCAAAGGTTTCAAAGATGTCATCGCAGAAGAAGGGCAGGCATGTGCCTTGCGCCACCAGTTGTTCATGCGCGGCAGCGCGCAGGGCAAGGTAAAGCTGGAACCGCGTGCCTTTCGACATCTCGGAGACCCGCTTTGCCGCGCCCGTCGCATCGACGGCAAGCAGCGTCTCGCCCTCGCCCTCGGGCTGGCTGACAAGGCGGGCATAGGCGCCGCCGGTCAGTGCGGCAAAGCTGCGCTCGGTCGCGGCCATCATGGCGCTGCGGTGGGTGTCGCGGTAGCGGCGGATCGCCTCTTCGGCCAGCCGGTGGCCCAGGTGCAGTTCCAGATGGTCCAGAGCCGCCTCTTCCATCTGCAGCTCGATCAGCGCCTTGCGCTCGGTCAGCGTGGCGATATCGGCATCTCCGGCCACCTGCGCCAGCGCTTGGTCGGCGGCCATGCGCGCCTCGGTCGCGCGGGTCAGCGCGGCCTCGGCCGTGTCAACGTCAGTGGCGACCGCTGCCGCTTCGGCCTCAAGCAGGGCGGGGCTGGCGCCGTCCAGCAGCGCGCGGGCGGCGGCAAGGTCAGGGGCGGAAAGCTCTGACAGAAGCGTGCCCTCCTGCTGCGCCCGTTCCGTGCGCGCGGCGATCACCTGTTGTGCGCGCACCGCTACCTGACGCAGCGCGCCCAGCGTTTCAACCGGGGTGCCGGGGTGGAAGATCTGGCCCTTTGCCTGCACTTCGACGGTGATCGCGGCAAGGCGGTTGCGCGCGGCTTCCAGCCCGTTGCGGGCGGTGCCAGTCAGCCGGTCAAGGCGCGCGACCTCCGCCTCGGCGGCCTGCGCCTCCTGCGCCATCCGGCGCAGGGCGGCAAAGCTTTGCGCCGGGGTGGCGCCTTCGGGCAGGGCATGGGCAGTGGCAAGCGCGCCCATGGCGGCGGCGAACTGGGCCTGATCGGATTCCATGGTGGCCACGCGCTGCGCGGCATCGGCGCGCGCCACCTCGGCTTCGCGCAGGGCGCGCAGCGGCTCGAACGAGGCGAGAAGCGTGGCGGGCGCGACAAGGCCGCCCAGCAGCTCAGCCACCGTCTGTTCCCACGCGCGCAGGGCCTGTTCCGCGCTGGCCTGTGCCGCCTCCAGCCGGGCCTTGCGCCGGGCAAGCGCTGCGGCGCTGCGCTCAAGCGCCTCGGTCGCGCGGGCGCGTTCCTCGGCCTGATGGCGCGCGGCTTCGGCCTTTTCGCGGGCGCGGGGCAGGGCTGCGTCAAGGTCGGGGTCGTCAAGGCCGGTCAGCGGGCGCAGCGCCTCCAGCAGGCGATCCGCGCGCGCGCGCAGGGGCGCGTGGGCGGCCTGTGTGCGCTCAAGGCTACGCTGCGCGGCGGTGGCGGTGGCATGGGCGCCGACCCAGTCGCACCAGTCGGCGGCGGGAAAGGGCAGGGGCAGACCCAGCGCCTGCGCCGCCGCATCGACCTGTGCTGCCAGCGCGGCCTGCCCGGCGCGCAACGCCTCCAGATGTTTTGCGGCTTCATCCGCGCGGGCCTTGGCCTCAGCCCCGGTCTGCTCAATCTGGCGCAGTTGACCAAGATCACGCGCCTGCGCCAGCCGGGTGCGCAGCGCCGCATCCACCGCATGCAGGGCCGCCTCAAAGGCCAGGGCCGTAGCCGCGCTCAGCGCGTCACGATGCGCCTGCCAGAGCCGGTCGCGTTCTGCCTGAAGCGCCACGGCCTGCTCATCGGGGATAAGCGCGCCGCCGCTGACCAGTTGCGCGGCCTGTGCGGCGCGGGCAGCGGCGTCTTCGCGGTGGCGGGTCAGGGCATCGGCGGCCTGCGCGATCCGGTCGCTCAGCGCGTGGTGCTCATCGGCCCATGCCCGGGCCTGCGCGAGGGTGACGGGGCAGGGCGGCAGGCTGTCAAACCGCGTGGTTCCGCGCGACAGTGCATCAAGTGCGGCAGCAAGCGCGGCCTCGTCCGAGGCGATGGCCTGCCGCGCCGCCGCCCAGGCAGGCGCAAGCCGGTCGGCATCATGCTGCACAAGGATCGCCGCCAGATCTGCGCCGGGAAGCTCAGCCGCCGCCTGCCCGTCAGCCGCCGCCTGCGCGCTTTCATGCTGCGCGGACAGCTCAGTCACCTCAGCCTCCTCGGTGCCGAGCGCGCTTTGCGCAAGGCGCAGCGCGTCGCGGGCGGCTTCCAGCCGGGCGATATCGGCGGGGGGCAGTACCAGCGCGCCGGGGTCGGTGCCTGCCGCCGCGCCCAGATCGCGCGCGGCGCGGACCATGGCGCCCTCTGCCTCCGAGACGCGCGTGCGCCGTCGCGGCAGGTCCATCTCCGCCGTCACATCACGGCTGCGCAGCTCTTCCAGCGCATCAAGGTCGCCCGCCAGCGCCAGCAGGCCGGGGGCGCGGGTGACGGCCTCGCGCGCGGCGCTCAGCGTGTCGATCTCTGCCGCCAGCCGTGTGGCATCGGCCTGCGCCTGCGCCTCCTGCGTCAGCAGGCTGACAAGCTGCTCGGGGTCGAAATCCAGCCGTTCCGGGTAATTGGCATAGGGGGCAATGTCGGCCTCCAGCCGGTCGACCGAGACCAGCAGCGGCAGGGCGCGGCGCTTTGCGGTGATCCGGGCGGCGCGCTGTTGCAGCGCATCGCGCCCCGCGCGCGCCGCGGCCTCGGCGGTGCGGGCATCCGTTGCCGCTTTTTTCAGGGCGCGCCAGGCAGCGGCGGTAACATCGCGCGCGCGGATTTCCTTTTCCACCTCGGCAAGCTCGCGCTTCAGCTCCGCCATCCGTGTCTTGCTGGCCCGCTTGCGCCACAGCGCATCGGCCTCGTCACGCACGCGGCCCAGTGCGGTGCTGAGGTCGGCCACGCCCGCCGCAGCCGAAAACAGCAGCCGCCCGATATCGCCGCGCGCCTGTGCGATCTCTTCGCCGCCGCGCTCGATCGTTTCATCGTCAAGACACAGCAGGCTGCGGTAATCGCTTTCCGCAAGCCCGGCGAGATGCGCGCCAAGCGCCGCTTCCGGCAGCGCCGCGCCCGCGCCGTCCACCAGCGCGCCGCTGCGCAGGGGAAGGCGGGTGAATTCGCGCGCGCCGCCGTCGGTTTCCAGCACGGCCGAGACGCGCAGATTGCTGCGCTGATGCCGGAACGCATAGGGCTCGCGCAGCGGAAAGCCGTAAAAGAGGCGCAGCACAGCCTCCATCGTGGTGGTTTTCCCGGCCTCGTTCGGGCCATAGATGATGTGGAAATCAGGCCGCCCCGTCGGCGCGCCGAAATCAAGGCGGCGGTCGGTGAAATGGCCGAACCGATCCAGATGCAGGCTGCGCAACCGCATCAGCCCTCGGCCCCTTTCATCTGCGCCAGCACCCGTTCGGTGCCCGCCTGTGCGAGCCTGCGGGCAAGGGCCTGTGCCCCGGCCTCATCGGGCCAGAGGCGGGCGCGGGCGGTGGCGGGAAGGTCGGCAAGGACGGTTTCGATATCGTCGCGCGCGGCAGCAGAAAAGCCCGGCTCATCGCGGATCGCCGCCATGAGCACCGCAAGCTCGGCGGTGGCCGTTGCGGTTCCGGTTTCAGCGCCGGTTTCAGTGCGGGGCGCGTGCAGGTCCAGCAGCAGCTTTTCCAGCCACAGAACCCCGGTGTCGCGCGCCATCCCGGTGGCCTGCTCGGCCCAGATGTCACGGTCACGCAGGATCTGCCAGTGGCGGCGCGGGGTGCCGGTCAGCGTCAGGCGCAGCACGCTGGCGGGGGCGGTGCCGGAAGTCTGGCCCGAAGCGCTGGCAGACATGTTGCCAGCCTCGGCGCGCAGATGCGCGCGCAGCAGGGCGCGCAACCCCTCGTCGCTGTCGGTATCAGAGATGTCCAGCGCACTGGTGCGGAACTCGATGGCCGCGGTCGGCACGGTATCCAGCGTGATGCGCCCCGCATCAATGCTCAGCAGCGTGGCCGATTTCGGCCCGGCCTCGCCCATGTCGCGGCCCTGCGGCATGCCGGGCATCACAACCCACGGCGCCTGCGCATGCACCTGCCGCCGGTGGACATGCCCCAGCGCCCAGTAGTCAAACCCCATCGCCGCCAGATCGCTGACCGCACAGGGGGCATAGATGTCATGGCCCTGCGCACCGGCAAGCGAGGTGTGCAGCATGGCAATGTTCACCGCCCCGGCAACCGGCGCGGAAAAGCGTGGCAACAGGCTTTCGGGCGCATGACGGCCAGAGAAGCTGACGCCGTGGATATAGACGCCCTCGCCCAGCGGCTCTTTCCCGCCGCGCGCGTCAAAGACATGGACATTTTCGGGCAGATCCAGCGCGCCGGTGATCGGATTTTCGGCATCGTGGTTGCCTTTGATGTAGAACACCCGGACCCCGCCAGCGCGCAGCCGGTCAAGCTGCCCCAGCAGAAAGGCCGCCGTGCGCGCGCTGCGCTCGGCCCCGTCGAACAGATCACCGGCGATCAGCAGGGCCGCCACCCGCTCAGCCAGCGCGGTATCCACGATGCGGATGAAGGCGGCGCGGGTGGCGGTTTCGACCGTGGCGCGCAGATCGGCATCGCGCAGCGCCAGTGATCTGAGCGGCGAGTCCAGATGCAGATCGGCGGTGTGCAGAATCCTCATGGTGTCAGCCCCTTGTCCGGGTGCGACAGTGGCAGCGCGCCGGGGCAAGCGCAAGGCGGCGGGCGGTCATTCAGCGGTCATTCGGCGATCAGCGCATCAAGCGATTTCATCGTGGTCTGCGCGTTTTCGCGGATCATGTCCATCAGGCGCTCGGTCAGGGTGCTGCGGGGCCAGTGGCTGGCGCTGAGCAGGCAGATCTCGATCCGGGGTGCATCGGTCAGCGGGCGGATGTGCAGGCCCGCCTCCCTGAACTCCAGCGCCGTCAGCGCATCGACCAGCGCCACCCCCAGCCCGTGGCGCGCCAGTTCGCAGGCGACATAGGTGGTGAAGGTCTGGATGCGGCGGCCCGGCGTGATATCGGGCGCCGAAAGAAGGTTGTCGAACAGGCGCGGCGAGTAGTCGAAATTCGACAGCGAAATCAGGCTCTGGCCGGACAGCGCCTGACGCTCCAGCGGATGGGGGCTGGCAAGGGGGTGGTCCGCGCTCATCACCGCGACCAGCGGCAGGGTCATCAGGCTTTCGCGGTTCACGCCGGGTTCGTCATCGCCCATGCCGATGCCCAGATCGACCCGCCCGGCGGCCACCCATTGGTTGACCCACTGCGAACTGCGCACCGGCAGCGAGGCCGATATGCCGGGATGCTGCTTGAGGAACGGCGCCAGCACGCGGGGCAGCCAGCGATGGGCCAGCAGGGGCATGGCGGCGATCAGCACCTCGCCATGCCGGTTCTGCGCCAGATCGGCCATGAACCCGTTCAGCTTGTCGAGGCCGGAATAGACCTGCTCGATCTGGTTGTGCAGCGCCAGCGCCTCGGGCCGGGGAACAAGCTTGTTGCCCGTGCGCTCGAACAACTGCAGCCGCAACCGGGCCTCCAGCAGCGACAGATGCTTGCTGACCGAGGGTTGCGAGACATGAAGCCGGCGCGCCGCCTCGGTGATCGAGCCTGCCTCCATGATGCATTTGAATACTTCGATCTGGCGGATGTTGAGCATGGCCTTACATAACCTGATTTTCGACTGCTACGAAATATTTGGATTATCGGTTATGGTTTCTTTCGTCTAGTTTCCCCGTATCCGCTCCGCCAACCTGTTTCGAGGACGCGCTTGACCCTGGATATGCCCCCCCCGCCTGTTCCCCTCATGGCCTTCGATCCGGCTGTGTATCAGACCCGTCTTGCCTTCGTGCAGAGCGAGGTTGAAAGCCGCGGGCTGGCGGGGGTTTTGTTGTTTGATCCCGAAAACACCTATTGGCTGACCGGCTATCAGACGATCGGTTATTTTACCTTCCAGACGGTCTTTGTGCCACGCCGGGGCCAGCCCGTGATCATCTCGCGCACGGTCAACCGTGATCTGGCGCAGGCGCATGGGGCGTTTGCCGATTTCATCGCCATCGGCGATACCGATGATCCGGTTGACGTGCTGGCAGGGTGGTTGGAAAAGCGCGGGCTTGAGGGCCGCGCTGTCGGGATCGAGATGCAGGCGTGGTACCTGACGGTTGCTCATTTCCGCAGGCTCGAAGCGGCGCTGAACGTGCCGCTGGTCGAATGGACCGGGGTGTTTGAGCGCCACCGGATGGTCAAGACCGAGGCCGAGATCGAGCGCATGCGCCGCGCCGCCCGCGCCGCCGAGGCCGGGCTGGCCGCCGCTATTGACGCTGTCGCCCCCGGCAAGACCGAAAATGACGTGGCCGCAGCAATGTTTCAGGCCAATATCGCCGCCGGGTCCGAGTATCTGGGCCACCCGCCGCTGGTGGTGGCAGGCCCCACGACGGCGCTGTGCTTTGCGATGTGGCGCCGCAGGCCGATCCGGCAGGATGACGTGGTGTTGCTGGAAGCGGCGGGCTGTATTGACCGCTATCATGCCATGCTGTCGCGCCCGGTGGTGGCGGGCAGGCCCGGCACCGAACATCTGGAAACCGCCGATGCGCTGCGCGAGGTGCTGGAGGTGGCGATTTCCTGCATCCGGCCCGGCATAAGCGCCGCCGAGGTGGACCTCACCTGCCGCGAAGCGCTGGAACGGCGCGGGCTGGCGCAGTATTTCCGGCATCGCGCGGCCTATGGCATCGGCATCGGCTTTCCGCCCAACTGGTCGGAGGGGCACATCTATTCGATCCGCCCGGATGACCCGATGATCCTGCAACCGAACATGACCTTCCATCTTATCCCGACCCTGTTTCTGAAAAACTTCGGCATGTGCTTCAGCGACAGCATCCGGGTAACGGAAACCGGCTGCGAAGTGCTCACAGGGTTCGAACGCAAGCTGTTTGCCAAAGAATAACCACCAAAACCCGGGAAAACCCCAACAGGAGATCGATGATGAGAAAATCAGGAAGCGTTTTCAGGATGTTGCGCGCCACGGTGGCGGTGGGGCTTCTGGCCGGTCTTCTGGGCGGCACGAGTGCGCAGGCGCAGTCGCAGCGCTGGGACATGCCCTCGGCCTATGGCGGGTCCAGCTTCATCGTGCAGTCTTTCGGGGATTTCGCCGATGATGTGCGCGAGCGCACCGACGGGTTGATTGATATCGTGGTCCATCCCGGCGGCTCGCTCTATCAGGGCGCCGAGATCATGCGCGCGGTGCGCGAGGGGCAGGTGCCCATCGGCGAGCGGTTCATGGGCGCGCATGCCAATGAAGACCCGGTTTTCGGGCTGGATACGCTGCCCTTCATTGCCAACAGCCCCGCCGAGGCCTGGGCGCTTTACCAGGCCTCACGCCCGGCGCTGGAAGAAGCGCTGGCCGAGCGCGGGCTGAAGCTGCTCTACACCCAGATCTGGCCGCCGCAGGGGCTTTACAGCGTACGCGAAATCAACTCGGTAGAGGATATGCGCGGCGTGCGGTTCCGGGCCTATGATGCCAACACCTCGCGCCTTGCCGAACTGCTGGGCGCCAGCCCCACCCGCACCGAGGCCAGCGAGATTGCGCAGGCGTTTTCCACCGGTATTGCCGAAGCGATGACCGCTTCGGGCGCCATCGGCATCAGTCAGGCGATGTGGGACTTTGTCGATTACTTCTACACCGTGAATGCCTGGATGCCCAAAAGCGTGGTCTTCGTGAATATGGATGTCTGGAACGGGCTGGATGACGCCACCCGCACCGCGCTGGAAGAGGCCGCCGCCGTTGCCGAAGAACAGGTCTGGGCGATGATGGAAGACGCCAATACGCGCGATCTGGAAACCATGCGCACGAACGGGCTGAATGTGCTGGAACCCAGCGAGGCGCTGGCGGAGGGGTTGCGCGCCATCGGCGTGACGATGACCGATGAATGGGTGGCCAATGCCGGTGAGCGTGGTCAGGCCATTGTCGCTGCCTACCGGGAAATGCAGTGATGCAGGCACCGCTTTCCGTGTCCCGGGCGCGCTGATGCTGGGCGCGGCGGGGCAGGTGATTGACCGGGCGCTGCGCTGGCTCTATGCGGCCTGCGCAGCGCTGGCGGGGCTGGCGATTGTGGTGATCGCTGTGGCGGTGCTGATCAGCATCGTCAGCCGCCTGATGGGTGTCTATGTGCCCGGCACCACCGAAATCGCGGGCTATGGCATGGCCGCAGCCGGGGCGCTTGGTCTGTCGCAGACCGCCATCTCGCATGGTCATGTGCGCGTGGATCTGGTGCTGACCCGGTTCCGCACCGGGCTGCGCAGCAAGGTCGAGGTGGCGGCGACCCTGATCACCACGGCGGTGATGGGATTTGCCGCATGGTACATCCTGCAACTGGTGCGGACATCGTGGCGGTTCGGCGATCTCAGTTCGGGTTCTGACAACCTGCCGCTATGGCTGCCGCAACTACCCATGGCGATCGGCTTTGCGGCCTTTGCGCTGGCACTGATGCATATGGCGGTGCTGGGGCTGATCGGCCGCCCGGTGCCGGACCCGCTGCATTCCCTGACGGAGAGGTCCGGATGACCGATATCATGCTTGCGGGCGTGCTGCTGCTGGTGATGTTCGCTTTTCTCGGCAGCGGTGTGCTGATTGGCGCGGGGTTGCTGGGTGTCGGTCTGATCATGATCGAGCTGTTCACCATGCGCCCGGTCGGCGCGTCGATGGCCACTACCATCTGGTCGAACACCTCTGGCTGGAGCCTTGCCGCGCTGCCGCTTTTCGTCTGGATGGGCGAGGTGCTGTTGCGTACCCGGCTGGCGAGCAATGTCTTTCTGGGCCTCGCGCCGATGGTGCGGCGCGTGCCGGGGGGGCTGCTGCACGCCAATATCGGCGGCTGCACGGCGTTTTCGGCCGTGTCGGGCTCATCGGCGGCAACGCTGCTGACGGTGGGGCGCATCACGCTGCCGGAACTGCGCAAACGCAACTACCCTGACAGTCTGTCGTGTGGCACGCTGGCCGGGGCGGGAACGCTGGGCCTGATGATCCCGCCCTCGATCACGCTGATCATCTACGGGCTGGTGGTGGAGGAATCCATCGCGCGGCTGTTCATGGCTGGTGTCCTGCCGGGGCTGATGCTGGCGGGGCTGTTCTTTCTTTACATCTTCCTCTGGGGGCTGCTGTCGAAAGAGGGGCGCGCGATGCGCGAACCCGCCGCGCCCTGGGGCGAATGGCTGCGCGGACTAGGGCAGTTGCTGCCGATTGCCGGGCTGATCGTGGCGGTGATCGGCTCCATCTACACCGGCATCGCCTCGCCCAACGAGGCGGCGGTGGTGGGCCTTCTGGGTGCCTTTGCCCTGTCGGCGCTGCAACGCACCCTGACGCTGGAAACCTTTGTGGAATCGCTCAGCGGGGCGGTGCGCACCACCTCGATGATCTTTCTGCTGCTGGCCGGGGCGGCGGTGCTGACGCTGGCGATGGGCTTTTCCGGCCTGCCGCGCAGTCTGGCAGACTGGGTCGGCGGGATGGATCTGTCACCCACCATGCTGCTGCTGGTGCTGATGGTGTTCTTCATCGTGCTTGGCTGTTTTCTGGACGGGATGGCGATGATCCTGCTGACCATCGCGGTGCTGGAGCCGATGGTGCGCGCCGCCGGGATCGACATGATCTGGTTTGGCATCTTTGTGGTGCTGGTGGGCGAGATGGCGCTGATCACCCCGCCGGTGGGGTTCAACCTGTTCCTTGTGCAAAGCCTTTCGGGGCGCAGCATCGGCTTTGTTGCCCGTGCCGCCGCGCCGATGTTCGGGCTGATGCTGATCGGGGCTTTCCTGCTGATTGCCTTTCCGCAGATCGCACTCTGGCTGCCCAATCTGCTGACCGGGCGCTGAACGGCCCAACCGGAACCACGGAGCAACCATGACCACAGACCCCGCACCCACGGTCGATCTTGTCACGCGCGCGGTGATCGAGCATCGGCTGAACACCATCGTCACCGAGATGGGCGAGGCAATGCTGCGCACGGCCTATTCGCAGATCCTCAATGCCAGCCGCGATTTCTCCATCGCCATCCTTGACCCGCAGGCGCGGCTGATCGCGCAGGCAGATCACATTCCCATCCATGTCGGTGCGCTTCCCTGGGCGGTGCGCGCGGTGGAAGAGCGGTTTGCGGGGCAGATCGCGCCGGGCGATGTGATCCTGCTCAATGACCCCTATCATGGCGGCAGCCATCTGCCGGACCTTACCGCCTTTGTGCCGGTCTTTGACGGCGACACGCGGGTTTTCTGGGGCGTGGTACGCGCGCATATGGGCGATATCGGCGGGGCCACGCATGGCGCCTATAACCCCGAGGCCACCGAAATCTGGCAGGAGGGGCTGCGCGTGCCGCCCGTCAGGATTGTCGAAGGGGGCAAGCTGCGCGATGATCTGCTGGACATGCTGGCGCTCAACACCCGCTTCCCGCGTGATTTCCGGGGTGATCTGGCGGCGATGATCGGTGCGGCGCGTTTCGGCTGCGGGCGGATCAGTGCGCTGCTGGACGAATACGGGCTGGCCACCGTGCAGCAGGCGACCGAGGATATTCTGGATGCCGCCGAGACGCGCGCCCGCGCCATCGTGGCGGGTTGGCCCGATGGCATCTATCACGGCGCGGCGTTCCTCGATGATGACGGCACCGGGCGCGAGGATATCGCCATCCGCGCCTGCGTCACCGTGGCGGGCGATGCGCTGAGCGTGGATCTGAGCGCGTCAGACCCGCAGTCGCAGCGCTTCGTCAATTCCTCGCATGCCAACAGTCAGGCGGCGGTGGCGATGGCGTTCGCCTATCTGCTGGACGCCGATATCGCCCGCAATGACGGCGCGTTCCGGCCCCTCAAGGTGGTTCTCAAGCCCGGCACGATTGTCTGCGCCGAGGGGGCGGTGCCGGTGGCCTTGTCCACCTCCCACCCCTCCAACGAGATTGTCGAGGCGATCATCCGCGCGCTGCAAACCGCGTGTCCTGAGCGGGCGATGGGTGGCTGGGGGCGGCGCTTCCGCATCTCGCTGACGGGCGAGAACCCGCGCAACGGGCGGCGGTTCATCTGGCATCTGTTTCATGCGCGCCCCGGCGGCGGGGCTTCGGCGATGGGTGACGGCTGGTCGTGTGGGGGTGAGTGGCACGCGGTGGGTGGCATCAAGTTCGGCAGTATCGAGGTGACCGAGGCGCGCTTTCCGCTGCTGTTCGAGCGCCATGAATTCCGCCCCGGCTCGGGCGGGGAAGGGCAGTTCCGGGGCGGGCTGGGCACGCAGCTGGACCTGCGCATCGATGTGCCGGTCTATGCCCATACCGCCGGGGACGGGGTGCGCCACGGCTCTGCCGGGATCGCGGGCGGGCAGGACGGCATGCCGCATGATTACCGGCTGGATGACGGCACCACCGAGACCCCGCTTGCTACCAAAAGCTTTGGCCGCGCCTTTCCGGCGGGCAGCAGGCTGCGCATCCTGTCATCGGGCGGGGGCGGCTGGGGTGACCCGGCGCGGCGCAGCGCACAGGCGATTGAGCGTGACCGGCGTCTGGGCTTGCTGGCGCAACCGTTCCGGGGGGAGGGCGCGCCATGACCCTGCGCATCGGCATCGACGTGGGCGGCACCTTTACCGACCTTGTCGCCACGGACCCGGCTGGCCGGATCATCATGGCGAAGGCCCCAACCACCCCGCAGGACCAGTCGATCGGGGTGCTGGCGGGGCTGGGTGAACTGGCGCAGCGGCTGGGCCTGACCCTGCCCGAAATGCTGGCCCGATGCGGCCAGATCGTGCATGGTACGACGGTTGCGACCAACGCGCTGCTGGAACGCAAGGGCGCAAAAACGGCCCTGCTGACCACCCGGGGCCACCGCGACATCATCGAGATGCACGAAGGCCTGAAGCCGGAGCGCTATAACCTGCGCATGCCCCCGCCCGACCCGCTGGTGCCGCGCGACCTCCGCTTCGCCGTCACCGAGCGCCTGACGCACGACGGCAGCGTGGCAATACCGCTGGATGAGGGCGATGTGCTGGCCGCCATCGCGCAGATGAAGGCCGCCGGGGTTGAGGCTGTCGCTGTCTGCTACCTGCACGCATGGCGCAACCCGGCCCATGAACAACGCACCGCCGCCCTGCTGGCGCAGCATTTCCCGCAGGCCTATACCTCCACCTCGTCTGACGTGCTGCCACAGATCAAGGAATATGAGCGGTTCTCGACAACGGTGGTCAATTCCTATGTCGGCCCGGTGCTGAAAACCTATCTGGACCGGCTGGCGGACCGGCTGAGCGGCGCCGGTTACGGCGGCGAGGTGTTCATCATCCTGTCGCATGGCGGCATCGCGCGCCTTGCCGACGCCGCCCGCCTGCCCGCCGCAACGGTGCTTTCCGGCCCGGCGGGCGGGATTGTCGGTGCGCGGGAATGCGCGCGCATGGCGGGGCTGGACAATGTGCTGCCCTTCGACATGGGCGGCACCAGCACCGAGATATCGCTGATCGCGCAGGGTGAGATGGCCCTGACATCTGAACGCGGCGTGGCGGGTGAGCGGGTGGCGCTGCGCAGCTTTGACATTCTGTCGATCGGGGCGGGCGGCGGCTCGCTGGCCGGGATCGACGCCTCGGGCCGTTTCTCGGTCGGGCCGCAAAGCGCGGGCGCGCAGCCCGGCCCGGCGTGTTACGGGCTCGGCGGGACGGAACCCACGGTGAGCGATGCCAATCTGGTGTTGGGCTATCTGAGCGCCGACACCTTCCGGGGCGGGCGCGCGCGCCTTGACCTGCCCGCCGCGCAACGGGCGATGGCGGGGCTGGGTGCACGGCTGGGCACCGATCCGGTTGCGGCCGCCGAGGGCATTTTCCGGCTGATCAATGTCAAGATGGCTGACGGTCTCAGGCTGATGACTCTGCGCCGGGGCGTTGACCCGCGCAAGTTCACGCTGCTCAGTTTTGGTGGCGCGGCGGGGCTGCATGCCACGGCGGTTGCGCGCGAACTGGGTGTGCGGCGGGTGATCGTGCCGAACACGGCTTCGGTTCTGTCCGCCTGGGGAATGCTCGCCAGCGATCTGCGCCATGAGGTGACGCGCAGCCAGCCCTGTGAAACTGCCGCTCTGCCGGATGCAGCGCTGGCCGGGATGTTTCATGACCTTGAGCAGAAGGCGATTGCCGGTTGCGGCTTCGCCGCCGGCGGGGGCGGGGCGCTGCGCATCGGGCGCTCTGCCGAGATGCGCTATGGCGATCAGATATTCGAGATCGATGTCGCGCTGGACGGGCTGAACCCGGCCATGCCGGGCTTTGTGCGGGCCGTGGAAGCGCGTTTTCACGCCCGCCATGAGGCGCTTTTCACCTATGCCGATCCCGCGCAGAGCGTCGAGATTGTGACGCTGCGGGTGTCGGTGTCGGCGGGTGCCAGCGAAGGGGCGGGGCGGATGGCACCGGTGCCGGATGCCGGACCGGCGGTGCCGACGGGTCTGCGGCAGGCCCGGCTTGGAGGCGGGGATTGCGCCGTGCCGGTCTATGATCTGGCCGGGCTCAGGCCCGGCCAGTCCATCGCCGGGCCCGCGCTGATCGACTCTGAGAACACCACCGTCCTGCTGGCCGGGTCTGACAGCGCCCGCGTTCTGGGCGATGCGTGGATTGATATTGCCGTGGGGGCCGCGCCCTAGCGGGCGAAAGCGCCGCACGCTGCCTTCCACATCCGCCCGTCGATTGCCGCCAACCCGCAGCCGATCAGTGCCATGCCCGCCAGATGGCGCGGCAGCAGCACCTCGCCCAGAAACAGCGTGCCCAGCAGTATCGCGCTGACCGGGATCAGGAAGGTGACCAGCAGCAGGTTGGTAGCCCCCGCCGTGGCAAGGATACGGAAATAGAGGACATAGGCCAGCGCCGTCGAAATCGCCGCCACGCCGAGAAGCGCACCCAGGGCGGCGGGCGAGGGCAGCGGCAGGGTCCAGGGCTGGTCAATTACCATGACCATCGGCATCAGAAGCAGGCTTGAGGCGATGACCTGGCCGGTGGCGGTGCTCATCGGCGTGATGCCCATTGCCCTGAACCGCCGCCCGTAAATACCTGCGAACGCATAGGAAACCGCCGCGCCGAGGCATAGAAGCTGCGCCACCGCCTGCGCCCCCAGGTCGCGCAGGGCATCAGCCCCGAACATCACCGCCACCCCGGCGAAACCGACAATCACGCCCGCAATCTTGCCGCCCGTCAGCCGCTCATCCTGCGTCAGCAGATGCGCAAGCAACACCGTGAACAGCGGGGTTGAGGCATTCAGGATCGAGGCCACGCCCGAGGCGATATGCTGCTGCCCCCAGACGATCAGCGAAAACGGGATGGCGTTGTTGATCAGGCCCATGCCGAAAAACGCCAGCCATACGGCCCGGCCCCGTGGCATCCGCTCGCCGCGCAGGTGCAGCAGGGCCAGCAGGATGATCGCCGCCAGCGCGACACGCGACAGCACGACGGTGAACACCGGCAGTTCGCGCACCGCGATTTCGTTGAAAAAGAACGACCCGCCCCAGACGGCAGCGAGCGACAGCAGCATCACCCATTCAAGGCGCGCCATGGGGCGGTTGGCAGGCATGGCGGTTCCTCCGGTATGCTCTCTGGGAAGGTATGTGCGGCAGGCTTTGCCACAGCCCCGCCGCGCGCGCGACCCGTTTCCTGCGCCTTGCTCCGGTGCCTGTTTTCTGTGCCGTTTCATCGCGCCGCCGGGCCGGGCCGGATGGAAACCTTTGTCAGGCCCGCCCCTTCGGCTATCATCGCCTCCAAACCGTTTCGGAGGGATCACGATGATTGTTCAGGCCTGTCTCAACGGCGCGCGCCCGGCCAGCTATCACCCGCAGCTGCCGCTGACGACCGCGGCAATCGTGCGCGACAGCCGGGCCTGTATCGCGGCGGGGGCGGCTGAGCTGCATATCCATCCGCGCGGGGCCGACGGGCGTGAGAGCCTTGCTGCCGTCGATGCCCTGATGCGCGCGCTGCGCATCGCCTGCCCGGGAACTCATGTCGGGGTATCGACCGGCGCCTGGATCGAGGGGGATGCGGCGCGCACCCGTAGGCGCATCTCTGAATGGCGTGTGCTGCCCGACTATGCCTCGGTCAATCTGTCCGAAGCGGATGCGCCTGCGGTGATTGCGCTGCTCCATGACATCGGAGTGGGGGTGGAGGCGGGGCTGGCCAGCGTGGCCGATGCCCGGCGCCTTGTTACGCTGCCGTGCTGCCGCCGGGTGTTCCGCATCCTGATCGAGATCGAGGAGCAGGAATGGGAGGTCGCCGAGAGCGTTCTGGAGGGGATTGTGGCGGTGCTTGCCGGGGCCGGGGTCAGCCGCCCGGTGCTGCTGCACGGCTTTGATGCGACCGTCTGGCAGTTTGTCGCGCGCGCCCGCCAGCAGCGCTGGTCAACGCGCGTGGGGCTGGAGGATGGCAGCGCCTTGCCGCAGGGCGAAACGGCTGCCAGCAATGCCGATCTGGTGGCCGGGGCCGTGCGCCTTTTCCGCCAGCCCGCGCCGTGACTAAGGCGCGCCTCCGCCCGGCGGAACGGCGGCGGGCAGCAGCTTGCCGGGGTTCATGATCCCGGCAGGGTCCAGCGCTGCCTTGATCGCGCGCATCGCCGCAAGTTCAGCGGGGCTGCGGCTGTGGCCCAGCCAGTCGCGCTTGAGCACGCCAACCCCGTGCTCCGCCGAGATGGAGCCGTCAAAGTCGCGCACAATGCCATAGACGATCGCATCCACCTCATGCGCCGCCGCCTCGCCCCCGCCCGGAACACTGACGGTCACATGAAGGTTGCTGTCGGCAATATGGCCATAAAAAGAAACATATGCGCCGGGAAAGCGGGCCAGCAGATCCGAGCGGCAGCGGCAGGCGAATTCATCCAGCCGGTGGGTGGCAAGGCTGATGTCCAGGTTGATATGGTCAGGCAGCGCGGTATCCATGGCCAGACCCTCGCGCACGGTCCAGAACCGGCGGGCATCGGTGAGCGATTGCGCGATCAGGGCGTCAAGGATCACGCCCTCATCAAACGCCTGCTCCAGCAGCGTATCAAAGGCGGGGTCATCGGGCGCCTCAAGGATGACGGCGAAGGGCGGCGGATCGCTGAACAGCGTATAGGGCAGCAGGCTCTGGCTGAAGGCGAAATAGTCGCGCCACATCGCTTCAAAGGCCGAAAGGCCCGGCAGTTGCGCGCGCGCCATCTGCAACAGCCGCAGCACGGCGGCGAAATCGGGCAGGGCGGCCAGCGCGGTACGGCGCGGGCCGGGCAGGGGGCGCAGGCGGATCACGGCGCGGGTGATCACCCCCAGCGTGCCCTCAGAGCCCGCAAAGAGATGGCGCAGATCATAGCCGGTGTTGTTCTTCACCACCTTCGTCAGCTGGGTCAGCACCGTGCCATCGGCCAGAACCACCTCGATCCCCAGCAGATTGTCGCGGGTCATGCCATCGCGGATCACCCGCAGCCCGCCCGCATTGGTGGCGATGTTCCCGCCGATCTGACACGAGCCGCGCGCGCCCAGATCAATGGGCAGCAGAAACCCGGCATCTTCCGCCGCTTTCTGGGCCTGTTCCAGCACGGTCCCGGCGCGCACCACCATCGCCATGCTTTCCCCGTCGATCGCTTCCACGCCGCTCAGCCGCGCCAGTGACAGCGCGACCGAGGCCGGGTCAGGGTTCGCCCCGCCCGCAAGCCCGGTCATGCCGCCCTGCGGCACCACCGTCACGCCATGCCGGTGGCAGATGGCCAGCGCCGCTGACACGTCGCTGACCGAGGCCGGGCGCAGCAGGGCCAGCGGCAGCGCGCGGCCTGAGCGGCTGGCGTCCGAGCGCGCCGCTTCGGGGATGTCGCTGCCGGTCAGGCAGCCAGCGGGGCCCAGTGCCGCGCGCAATTCCTCTAGCATGAAGTCTCCCGTTTGCTGACCTGCGGGTCATGGCGCCGCCCCGGCGCGATCATCGCCGGGGCGCGCGCCAGCCGCAAGCCCGCCTCAAACCTTCCCGCTCAGGCTTCGCGCTTCAGCGACTGCGCCATGCAATGAATACCCCCGCCGGTTTTCGAGATTTCCGACATATCGACCGCCGCCACCTCAAACCCTCGCGCGCGCAGCTTGCCGATCAGGGTCTGCGACGAGGTCGGCGCGATCACCCGGTCACCGCCCAACGACATGAAATTGCACCCCAGCGCCATGGTATCCTGAAACGGCACGTCGATGATTTCATGGCCCTTGGCCCTGAGCCAGTCAACAATGGCCGGGTCGGTGCAGGTTTCGCACACAGCGGTCAGCTTGTCGGCGACGGGCACCACCATCAGGTCGATATGGACATAGTATTCGTCGATGAAGGCGATGCGGGTTTCCCAGCCCTCGGCCTCGAACCAGCCTGCGACCTGACGCGCGCCCTCTTCCTGCGTGCGCGCCCCGCCGCAGCCGATCAGCACGCAGCCTTCCTCGATCACGTTGAAATCACCGCCCTCGAAGGTGCCTGCCGTCACCATGTCATAGATCGGAATGCCCAGTTGTTCATAGGTGCGGATGGCCGCGTAATTCTCGCCGCGCCGCCACCATTGCGCCATGGCAGTGATGATGGCGCCATAAGGGGTCATGACACTGGAATCGCGGGCATAAACCTGCATCGGCAGCTCCGGCTGCGCCTCATGCATATGCACCTTCACGCCGAAATGCTGATAGGCGGCGACCAGTTCGGCATGCTGGGCCTGCGCGACCTGAACATTGCACGGCGCCTCGCGCAGATGTTTGCGCGACAGGCTTGAGGTGGAGAGGTGCTTCAGATGCGCGGCGCTGCCCAGCAGGACATCGGTCAGCCGGTCGGTTTCATTGGCAAAACCCCAGCGCTTCAGCGGGGCGGTGCCGCCGCCGGGATTGCGGCGCTGAAGGGTGAAGGGCTCGGTGGGGGTTTGCAGGTTCATGATGACGGCTCCTTATGGGGGTCGGAAAGGATAAAAGGTCTGGCGTGGTCAGGCACCGGGCATGCCGGAGGGTATCCACCAGTCATGGCCGCGCGGGGTGGTGACATATTCGGGCCAGCGGAAATGCACCGGCGGGTCATAATCGCACAGCGGCGCGATCCAGTCGCTGCCACCGATGCCGCCGCCGGTCCGCTCGGTGAATTCCGCCATGGCGCGGCTGCGCAGGCCCGCGTCTTCCAGCACCTGAAGGCCGGAAAGTGCCAGCACCTGCGCGGCGCGCTCGACCATCGGGTCAATCGTCGCCGGGATGCCGCCAAGCGCGTTCATCACCCATGCGGGATAGGCGAAACCCTCGGGCGCGCGCAGGGCCGGGCGGGCGATGTAGAAACGCGCGGTGGGGGCGTGCCAGCACATATCGGTGTAATCATCGGATGTGGAGTGGCTTTGCGAGGGCGGCAGATCATGGCGCAGCGCGGCTTCGGCGCTTTGCGGGTCAATCAGGCGCGACATCTCGGGGATGAACGGATCCTCCATCGGCGCCAGCCCAAGTTCGCGCTGGATCGTGCGGGCGGTATCGCGCGCGGCCTCGCCCCATTGCGGCGCGCCAAGCTGCTTCAGGTTCGCCCAGACCATCCCGGCCATGGCGTGATTGGCCAGCCCGGGGCGCGATTTCGACACCCAGTGCCGCTCCCACCGGCAGCCGGTCATGGCGGCTGCGGCGGCGGCGTTGCGGTCCAGCGCGGCGGTGACCGCCTCGGCCATGGCGATTGTGGGCACGCGGATCATGTATTGCAGCTCAGCCAGACCGGCGGGCAGATTGTCGGCGGTGGCCTGCCCATGGGTCAGCACAGCCTCGGATATCGTCCAGCCGCCCTGATGGGTCAGAAACGAATCGCGCAGCGCCTTGCTGGTGGTGAACATCAGGTTCAGCGCCTCACCCGCACCGGGCGCGCGCACCATGCTGTGTGCCTGCGGAATGGGTGCGCCGTCCTGGCGTGCCCAGTTTTCGGGCGCATCGCACAAAAAACGATAGACCATCGCATAACCCGCGCCGCAATGCGTGTCCCAGCGCACGGTGTTGCACATCGGCAGCATGTAGAACGGATGGAATGAAAGGATCGCGGCCAGCCCGTCATAATACCCTTTCGCGGCATGAATGGGTTTGGAGCCGCGCACCTTTTCTGCCGGTTCCCCGGTGAAGCGGATGCCGCCGGGGATGCTATGGCGCTCCATCGCCGCCTTGATTGCCAACACCGCGCCCAGCCCGGCAATGCCCAGCCCGGAATGCGGGTCGGTATGACCGCCGGCCTGATAGCCAAGCCCGGGACGGGGCGCGCGCCGGGGCTCTGCGGCCTGACAATTGCCGGGGATGCCGTCATATTCGGCATAAAGGCCGATCACCGGGCCGGGGCCGCAGGACGCGTTGTGCCATTGGGCGCAAAAGGCGGTGTCCATCCCGGCCGAACCCTCCTCGACCGAGAAGCCCGCTTCGCGCAGCCGCGCCACATACCATTGCGCTGAGCGATACTCGCGCCACGCTGTTTCGCCGAAACCGAAGATCGTCGCGCACCAGTCAGACAGGGCGCCGCGCTGCGCATCAATATGCTGCAACGCACTGGCCTGCGCGGCAGAGAAAGGGGTGTGCGGGGGGGTATCGGGGCGCAAGGTCAACTCCTCGGGCAGCGGCCGGCAACGGGGGCATGCCCCTAGCGGTAGCGCCCGGTGCCGGTATCGGCTAGTGAAACCTTTTCTTGGAAATGGAAAAAACCATTCACCAAACGCTGGCGAAACAGGCATTGCGGGTTTACCCTGCCTCATTTGCGGAAAGTCAGATGCCCCGGATACCCTCAACCCAGGCGCTGCGCGCGCTCGAATGTTTCTCGCGCCACGGCACTGTCTGGCAGGCGGCGGAAGAGCTGAACCTGACGCGCAGCGCGGTCAGCCACCAGTTGCGGCTGCTGGAACACACCCTCGGCTTCCGGCTGATGAACCGGGTGGGCACGCGGGTTGAGCTGACACCGCAGGGCATGGCCTATGCCCATGAGGTGCGCCACGCGCTGGCGACCATCTCGGGCGCGGCGATCCGCAATGCCGCGCGCGGGGTCAGCGGCACGCTTGTGCTGAGCTGTCCGCCGGGCATTGCCTCGTCATGGCTCTGCCCCCGGATCGGTGGTTTTGCGGGGGCATTTCCGGATGTCGCGGTGTCGATCGTCTCGCCGCGCAGGCTGGATGATGTCAGCAACCCAGATGTCGATCTGTTCATCACCTTCGGCTTCAGGGATCAGCCGGGGATGGAGGTTGAACTGCTGAAAGAGGTTGATTTCGTTCCGGTTTGCAGCCCCGTCCTGCTCAACCGGATCGGCGGGCTGGATGAGCCTGCGGCACTGCACGGGGTGGAGCTGCTGCACCTTCAGGACCATGGCGACTGGGAGGCGTGGTTCCGCACCGCGGGCCTGCCGGTGGCCTCGGCGCGGCGCGGGGTCTGCTTCTCGGATATGAACATGGTCTATGCGGCGGCGCTGGCCGCGCAGGGCGTGGCCATGGGTGACAAGTTTATCTGTCAGCAGGCAATGGCCGATGGAAAACTGGTGCGCCCCTTCGATCTGGCGATCCGCTCGGCGGAATCCTATTATGTGGTCATGCCGTCCGAGAAAACCGGCAACCCGGCCAGCGCCGCCTTCCGCGACTGGCTGCGCGCGGAACTGGCCGACGACGGTGCCGGGGCGGAAAGACAAATTTCGTTTCACAACCGGGCGAAAGATTTTCGGTTGCCATAAGGGTGCAGGGGTTCCAAGTTTTGTATATAGCGGGGCGCTGCGGCCTGATCTGAGAAAAACCGGGGAGATGATGGCAGGAACAACAGGCAAAGCGGCTGAAATCGGTGCCACCGGCATCGGCAAAAGCTTTGGCACCTTCAGGGCGCTGACCGATGTGACCCTGACAATCGCGCGGGGGGAGTTCCTGACATTGCTGGGGCCGTCGGGGTCCGGCAAGACGACATTCCTGATGGTGCTGTCGGGCTTTGAGCCGCCCACCACGGGCCGCCTGCTGCTGGATGGCCGCGACATGACCGATATCCCGCCCGAAGAGCGCGGTTTCGGCATGGTGTTTCAGGGCTATGCGCTGTTCCCGCATCTGACGGTCGAGGAAAATATCGCCTTTCCGCTGAAGGTTCAGCGGCGGGGCAGCGCGCAGATACGCAAGCGCGTGGCCGAGATGATCGAAATGGTGGGGCTGGGCGGGCACGGGCACAAGCGCCCTGCCGGGCTTTCGGGCGGGCAGCAGCAGCGCGTGGCGCTGGCGCGCGCGCTGGCCTATGAGCCGCCGGTGATGCTGTTCGATGAGCCGTTTTCAGCGCTGGACCGCAACCTGCGCACCCAGATGCAGGATGAGATGCGCCGCCTGCACCGCGAAACGGGCACCACCTTTGTCTTTGTCACCCATGACCAGGAAGAGGCGCTGACGCTCTCCAGCCGCATCGCCATTTTCGAGGCGGGTGTGCTGCAACAGATCGGCCCGCCGCGCGATATCTACGAGCGGCCCGAAAATCGGTTTGTGGCTGAATTTCTGGGTGATATCAACATTATGCCGGTTCAGAATGGTAAGATGGAGGGCAGTGACACCGTTGTGCCCGGGAACCCGACCGGCGATCTGGCGATCCGGCCTGAATACATGCGCATCGCGCTGGAAGCCCCGGCGCAGGGCAATGCCGTTGCCGCAACGCTGCGCGATCTGACCTATCTGGGCGGGGTGACGCGGCTGAATCTGCGCACTACCGGCGGCGCTGACCTTGTGCTGTCGGTGCCCACCGCCACGCTGGCCGAGGGGCTGGTGCCCGGCGCCGCTGTCTGGGCGACATGGCCCTCTGAGCGGGCCTTCATGCTGTGACGGCACTACTGAATATCTGCGATAAAAAACTGTAACCAACTGGGGAGAATGAAAAAATGCACGGACCGTTTCAACGTGACGCTGCCGGAATTCTGCAGACCAAACTCGCGCGCGGCCAGATCTCGCGGCGTCAGTTCACCACCGGGATGATGATGTTGCTGGGCACCTCGGCCCTTGGGCTGGGCACGGGCCCGGCGCGGGCGCAGTCGGGGCAGCTGGTGTTCGTGAACTGGGGCGGCGATGCCGGGCCCGCCTATGACGCGGCCTATGGGCAGGCGTTTCAGGAGGCGACGGGCATCACCGTGCGGCAGGATGGCTCTGGCCCCACCGAGGGCGCGATTGCCGCGCAGGCGGAAACCGGGCGGCCAAGCTGGGATCTGGTCGATGTTGACCCGTTCTCGGCCGAAGCACTGGGCAAGCGCGGGCTGATGACCCCTATCGACTATGACGTGGTTGACCGCGACAAGATGCGCCCGGGTTTTGGCTGGGAATACTCGGCCTCGTCGTATTTCTACAGCTATATCATCGCCTATGACGCGCGCCGCTTTGGCGACAACCCGCCCACCAGCATGGCCGATTTCTTTGATGTCGAGAAATATCCGGGCCGCCGCGCGATGTATCAGTGGGGCGTGGGCATGTGGGAAGCGGCGCTTCTGGCCGATGGCGTGCCGCGCGATCAGCTTTACCCGCTGGATCTGGACCGCGCGCATGCCAAGATCGAGGCTTTCAAGGAGCATGTGATCGGCTTCTGGGGCGGTGGCGCTGACAGCCAGTCGCTGCTGATGAACGGCGATGCGTCGATGGCGCTGATCTGGTCAACCCGCGCGAAGCTGATTGAAGAGGATTCGGAAGGCGAGATCGGCTTCATCTGGAATGAGGGGCTGATCGC
This sequence comes from Pararhodobacter sp., assembly GCF_036802785.1. GTDB lineage: Bacteria > Pseudomonadota > Alphaproteobacteria > Rhodobacterales > Rhodobacteraceae > Pararhodobacter. Next base: position 47,319 of record NZ_DAIRVN010000014.1, on the reverse strand, counting down.
ACCCGGCGCCATGGGCATTGTCGCCAACAACCCGGGCGGCGCGGACGCGGCGATGGAGTTCATCGCCTCGGCGCAAGACCCGGAAAAGCAGCTGGTGATGTTCCGCATGCTGGGGCAGGGGCCTGCCAACCCCGCCGCCGATGCCCTGCTGCCGGCTGAGGAGGCGCGGTTCAACCCCGTCGATCCTGAGAATTTCGCGCTGCAGATCCCGCTGGATATGGCGTGGTATGAAGAGCATTACGGTGCCGCGCTCGACACTTATCTGGGCATCATCTCGGCCTGATGTGACGAAGCCTTGCTGCATCGGCCCACCCGGGCCGGTGCGGCACCCCCGCCGGAGTTGACGCTGATGACCCGCCGCCACATGCTTTTGCTGGGCCCGCTGCTGCTGTTTCTGGCGGCTGCCTACCTGATCCCGTTCATGGGCGTCATGCGCTGGAGCGTGACGCTGCCGGAACCCGGCCTGCACCAGTACCGTGCCGCGCTGACCGACCCGCTGGTGCAGAGCGTGATGTGGCGCACCGTGCGGATCTGCGCGATGGTGACGGTGATCACGGTCGCGGCGGCCTATATGCTGGCGCTGATCTGGGTGCGCAGTGGCCGGGTGGCGCGGCTGCTGATCGAGCTGTGCATCCTCATCCCGTTCTGGATCTCGGTACTGACGCGGGCTTTCGGCTGGCTGGCGCTGCTGTCGAACCGGGGGCTGGTGAACACATGGTTGCAGCAACTGGGCATCATCGACTGGCCGCTGGTCATGGTGCGCAACGAATTCGGCGTGGTGGTGGGGATGGTGCATTTCCTGATCCCCTTTGCCGTTTTCCCCATCGCCACCGCCATGCGCAATGTCGATGAGCGGGTGCTGATGGCGGCGCGCAGCATGGGGGCATCGCGCGCGCGGATTTTCTGGCAGATTTTTGTTCCGATGACACGCCCCGGCATTCTGGGCGCGATGCTGCTGGTCTTCGTCTTCTCGCTGGGCTTTTTCATTACCCCGGCGCTGCTGGGCGGCGGGCGCAGCGTGATGGTGGCGGAGCTGATCTATCTGCGGCTGTTTCAGGCACCGAACTGGGGCCTTGCCGCTGCGATGAGCGTGATCCTGATGGTCGGTGTCGGCGTGCTGATTGCGCTGATGCTGCGCCAGCTTGGTGAAAGGACAGCCCGATGACCCGCCTGCGCCCCGGCCTTCTGGCCAGCATCATCGCAGCACTGCTGGCGGTGTTCCTGCTGATGCCGCTGGTCGCGGTGATCCCGGTCAGCTTCACACCCACGCGGTTTTTGTCGATCCCCTCGGCCGACGATCTGTCGCTGCGCCACTACCGCGCGCTGATTGAAAACCCGCTCTGGGCGCAGGGGGCGTGGCTGTCGGTGCGGGTGGGCCTTCTGTCGGCGCTGATCTCCACCGCACTTGCGGCGGCTTTCGCCATCGGCATCTGGATGCTGCGCCCGCGTTTTGCCGGGCTGCTGATGGGGCTGGCGCTGCTGCCCATGGTGGCGCCGCCCGTGGTGTCGGCGCTGACGCTGTATTTCTTTCTGGTGACGCTGTCGCAGTTCAACGATGTCATCGCCTATGACCGCTGGGCGGGGGTGGTGATGGCGCATGTGGTGATGGTGGCGCCCTTTGCCGTGGTGCTCATCTCGGTCGGCCTGTCGCAGATTGACCGGCGCATGGATCTGGCCGCGCGGGCCATGGGGGCGGGGCTGGGGACGCGGGTGTTCAGGGTCATCCTGCCCAACATCCGTTTCAGCCTGATCCTGTCGCTGTTCCTGACTTTCGTGTTGTCGTGGGAGGAAATCGCGGTCACCCTGTTCATCACCTCGGTCGAGGCCGTGACCCTGCCGCGCCTGATGTGGATGGGCCTGCGCGACAATATCGACCCGGCCATCGCGGCCATCTCGGTGGTGCTGATCGTGGTGGTGGTTCTGGCCATTCTGGGCCGCGCATTGTGGCAATTCCGTTCAAAGACAGGGGAGGCGCCATGAGCACCCAGATTTCTACCGGCATGTACCTGATCAGGCTGCTGGCCGCTTACGGCGTCGATACCGTTTTCGGCATTCCCGGTGTGCATACGATCGAGCTGTATCGCGGGCTGGCGGGCAGCGGCATCCGCCATGTCACGCCGCGCCATGAACAGGGCGCGGGTTTCATGGCCGATGGCTATGCGCGCGCCAGCGGCAGGCCGGGGGTCTGCCTGATCATCTCCGGGCCGGGGATGACCAATATTCTGACGCCCATGGGGCAGGCTTACGGCGACTCGGTGCCGATGCTGGTGATTTCAACTGTCAATGCGCATGGGCGGATGGGTTCGGGCGCGGGCTGGCTGCATGAACTGCCCGATCAGCAGGCGCTGGTTGCCGGGGTCTCGGCCTTCAGCCGCACCATCCACCGCCCCGAAGAGCTTGCTGGCGCGCTGGCCGAGGCTTTCGCGGTCTTTGACAGCGCCCGCCCGCGCCCCGTGCATCTGGAACTGCCGATTGACGTGATGCTGGCCCCCGCCGGGCATCTGGTCGCCCCGGCAACGCCTGCGCGCAGTGCGCGGCCCGGGCCGGATGCGCGGCTGTTGGAACAGGCCGCCACCTTGCTGGCCGGGGCGCGCAACCCGCTCATTCTGGCGGGCGGCGGCGCGGTGCGGGCCGCCAGCCTGCCTGCGCTGGCCGAAGCGCTGGATGCGCCGGTGGTGATGAGCACCAATGCGCGCGGCCTTCTGCCGCCCGGCCACCCGCTGGCTGTCACGCTCAGCGCCTCGATGCCGCAAACCCGTGCGCTGATCGCGGGTGCCGATGTCGTCCTCGCCATCGGCACCGAGATGGGGCCGACGGATTATGACATGTATGAGGACGGCGGCCTGTCGATCCCGGGCACGCTGATCCGCGTGGATATCGACCCGGTGCAGATGCAGCGCGGCTGGCCGCCCACGCTTGCGCTGACCGGCTGCGCCGTGCTGACGGCGCAGGCGCTGCATGCCGCGCTGAAGGATCATCCCGCTGGCGGCGACGGTGCCGCGCGCGCCGCGCAGGCGCAGGCGGGGCTGGGCATGCTGGCGGAAGCGCTCAGGGGCGATCTGGCGCTGCTGGATCTGGTGCGCGCTACCCTGCCCGATGCGCTGATTGTCGGCGATTCAACGCAGGCGGTCTATGCGGGCAATCTGGGCTTTGCCGCGGCCCGGCCTGGCGGGTATTTCAACTCCGCCACCGGCTATGGCACGCTCGGCTATGGGCTGCCCGCCGCCATCGGCGCGTCGCTGGCCGAAGGGCGGCCGGTCATCGCCCTGTCCGGCGACGGTGGCCTGCAATTCACGCTGGGGGAGCTGACGAGCGCCATCGAGGCCCGAGCGCAGGTGATCATGCTGCTCTATGACAATCAGGGCTATGGCGAGATCAAGTCCGAGATGAAGAGGCTGAACGTGCCACCTCTTGGCGTGGATATCCTGACGCCTGATTTCCCCATGATCGCCCGCGCGTGTGGCTGGTCGGTGGCGACGGCGACCACCCCCGCCGCGCTGGAAGCGACACTGGCCAGCGCCGCCGGTGCCGGGGGATGCACACTGGTTCATTACGACGATACGCTGCGCGCGGCATTTCAGGCGGCGGGGTAGGCCCGGCCCCGGAGGGTGGCGCGCTGCCCTCCCATACCCGGCGGCGGGCAGAACAGTTTCTGGCCGTATCGCCCTGCCCATACCGCGCATCGGGGCTGCTTGACGGTGGGCGGCGGACTTGCTTAACTGAGGGCGGTTCATGCTGCCAGCCGCTCGCGCCTTCACAGGCATGGTGAAAGCATCGCGGACGTTCTCATCCTATCTTCGTCCAGTGCCCAACGGCAATGCGAGCACCGCTCAGTCGCACTGGCAGGAGGTGGAAATGACCAATACCGATCAGGCGAAAGCCATGGCGCGCCAGATTCGCGCGGTGCTTGCGCAGGAGGGGGCAGAGATATCCCACTCCAGGGCGTTGGAGCTGGTGGCGAAGACACTGGGGCATACAGACTGGAACACGGCGGCGGCCAGTCTGGAGCGCAACATCAAGCCGGGCAGCGGCACGCGCTTCACATCCTGCAGCCCGATCCTGCGCATTTTTGACGAGCGCAAGGCGCGGGAGTTCTATTGCGATTTCCTGGGTTTCGCTGTCACCTTCGAGCACCGCTTCGCGCCGGACCTGCCGCTTTATCTGGGTATCGAGCGGGCGGGACTCAGCCTGCATCTGTCCGAACATCACGGCGATGCCAGCCCGGGTGCCACCGTTTTCGTGGTGACTGCCGATATCCGCGCTCTGCACCGGGAACTGACCGGGAAGCAGTATGCCTATGGTCGCCCGGGGTTGGAGCAACTGCCCTGGGGGCTGCAGCTTCAGGTCCACGATCCGTTCGGAAACCGCCTGCGGTTCTGTGAGCAAGACAGCTAGAGGCCTTGGGGCCGTGCCCCGCAGGGGTTCCGCCGGGTTCAGCCGGGCAGCGCCTCGGTCGCATATTGCGCCATGAACTCCGCGCTGGGGGCGATCGGGGTGATGACGTCGATCAGCACCCCGTCCGGATCCTGGGTGATGAAATGGCGCTGCCCAAAAGCCTCGTCGCGCAGGGGCAGCAGAATGGGCAGGCCCTTAGCCACCAGCGCCGCATGCACCGCATCCACATCCGGCACCTCGAAATTGAGCAGAAGGCCTGACACCTGCTGACCGCGGGCGCATTCGGGGATGGTTTCGTGGCTGGCTTTCAGGATCGCCAGATTGACGGCTTCGTCTTCGGTGGATTGGAGATGCACATACCAGGCGCTGTCAAAGAGCGCGCGGAAACCGAAATGCGCCTGATAGAAGGCGCTGCTGGCTGCCACGTCTTTCACCATGAGGACGGGGTAAAACTGGGTGATTTTCATTGCTTGCGCTCCTGTGTCAAAAGCATACACTGTGTATGTATCTGTGAATTAACATGCAGGCTGTATGTATGCAAGAGAGACGTTCCAACCATGACCGCCGTCAGGAAACCCGGGGCGCGCTTCTGGGGGCCGCGCGCGCGCTGTTTCTGGAAAAGGGCTATGCCGCCACCGGCACGCCCGAGGTGGTGGAGCGCGCAGGGCTGACCCGCGGCGCGCTCTACCACCATTTCAAGGACAAGCAGGCGCTGTTTCTGGCCGTGGTCGAGGCCGAGGCCGCGCAGATTGCCGCCGGGATCGAGGCGGGCTCTGCCAATGCGCAGACCCCGCTTGCGGCGCTCATGGAGGGTGCGCAGGCGTTCTTTGCGGCGATGCGTGTGCCGGGCCGGGTGCGGCTGATGCTGCTGGAAGGGCCTGCCGTGCTCAGCCCGGAAACCATGCGCCGGATCGACCTTGAAACCGGCGGGCGTGAGCTGCGGCTGGGGCTTGCCGAGGCCTTGGGGAAAGATGCTACAACAGGGCGGGTGAATGCGCTTGCCGATCTTGTATCGGCCCTGTTCGACCGTGCCGCGCTGGCCATCGCAGGCGGGGCGGATGCGCAGCTTTATGAAGAGGCGGTGCGCGAGTTGCTGGCGGTTCTTGTGGGTTCTGCAAAGGCCTGAATGGGGTCGCCGCATGCGCGGGCCAGAGAGGAGAGAGCGATATGCGGATGGTTGAGTCAGGCAGCGCGCGGATTGCCACGCAATCGTTCGGGTCGGCGGCCGATCCGGCGATCCTTCTCATCATGGGGGCGACGGCCTCGATGTTGGGCTGGCCTGAGCGGCTTTGCACCGACCTTGCCGCGCAGGGCTTTTTCGTAATCCGGTTCGATCACCGCGACACCGGCCAGTCCACCACGCTGCCGGCCGGGCAGGCCAGCTATACCGCCGAGGATCTGGCCGCCGATGTGATCGCCGTTCTGGATGGCTACGCTCTGGAACAGGCCACGCTGATGGGCATGTCGCTGGGCGGCTACCTTGCGCAGATGGTGGCCTTGCAGCACCCCGCGCGGGTCAGGGCGCTGGTTCTGCTCGCAGCCGAGCCGCTGGGCTGGGACGGCCCGGCACTGCCCAACATCCCGCAGGCGTTTTTCGATCACCTTGCAGGCCTGCAAACGCTGGACTGGGCGGACAGGGACGCGGTGATCGGCTTTCTGGCGGGGATTGACGCATTGAGCGCCGGGCCGGGCCAGCCCTTTGACGCAGCGCAGGCGCGCGCACGGGTTGAGCAGGTTCTGGCGCGCAGCGACAGCCCGGCAAGCATGTTCAACCACGCCGCTCTGACGCTGCGCGAAGACTGGACCGGGCGCTTCCGGGACATCACGCAGCCCGTTCTGGTCATTCATGGTGAGGACGACCCGCTTCTGCCTGTCGCAAACGGGCGGGCCATCGTGGAAGGGATCGCGGGGGCGGAAATTCTGACGCTACCGGGGGTCGGGCACGAACTGCCCGACGCAACGCTGCCAGCGATCACAGAGCGCGTGGTCCGGCATATCCGGCACCTCCCCTGAGCGGCGGGAATTTTCCCCGGCGCTGTCACAAACCCCCCGCTTCCTTCGTCTTGTTTCTGTCAGACCAGAGGATGGAGAGCCGAACATGACCGAGAGACTGAACTATTTCAAAGCCTCGCCCAAAGCGGTGCAGGCGATGCTGGCCCTTGAGGAGGAAACGCAGGCGCTGTCGATCCCGCTTGTACTGCGCGAACTGGTCAAGATGCGGGTGTCGCAGATCAATGGCTGCGCCTATTGCCTGAACATGCATGCGCCCGATGCAAGGGGCGCGGGCCTGTCGCAGCAAAAGCTGGATGTGCTGGCCGCATGGCGCGAAAGCCCGGTGTTCGATGCGCGTGAGCGTGCCGCCCTTGGCTGGGCCGAGGCGCTGACCCGGATCGAGGCCACGGGTGCGCCGGATGCCGATTACGCCACGCTGACGGATGCCTTCACGCCGAAGGAATGCGTGGACCTGACGCTGGTGATCATCGCCATCAACGGCTGGAACCGCTTTGCCGTCGGTTTCCGTGCGCTCCATCCCTTGCGCGCCGATGCAGCCTGAAGGGCATCTGGCATTGTTTCAGAGCGAGCGCCGCCGGTTGGCGGGGCTCGCCTATCGCATGACGGGGTCGGTGGCGGATACCGAGGACATCCTGCAACAGGCATGGATACGCTTTGCCGCGCAGCCCCTGGCCGCAATCGACACGCCCCCGCGCTATCTTGGCACGCTTGTTGCCCGGCTGTGCCTTGATCAGATCAGATCCGCCCGGGCGCGGCGCGAGCGCTATGTGGGCGCATGGCTGCCCGACCCGCTGGTTCACGACACAGCACTGGATGCGGAACAAAGCTGGATTGTGGCCGAGGATGTGGGGATCGCGCTGATCCTGACCCTTGACCGCCTGACGCCGGAAATGCGCGCGGCGTTTCTGCTGCGCGATGCCTTTGATTATTCCTTTGACGAGATTGCCGCCGTGGTGGGGCGCAGCCCCGCAACCTGCCGCCAGCTTGTGTCACGCGCGCGCAAACGGATGGCCGGGGCAGACCCGGGCCCGGCGCCTTCGCGTGCCGAGACCGCACCCCTCGTCGCGGCCTTCTGGCACGCGGCCCGCACGGGTGACATGCAGGCGCTGACCGCGCTTTTCGCCGAAGACATCGAGGTGCATACCGATGGCGGCGGCAAGGTGCCTGCGGCGATCAACGTGCTGCGCGGGCGCAGACGGGCAGTGGGGTTGTTCGCCGGGCTGGCGCGCAAACGCCCCCTTCCACCGCCGCCGCTGCCGCCGATCCGGCTGATCAACGGCGCGCCGGGTTTTGTGACGCGCGAGCCGGGGAATGTGCTGCAGGCCACCGCGCTGGGTATCCGCGCGGGCAAAATCACCGCCGTCTGGATTGTGCGCAACCCTGACAAACTGCGGCATCTGCGCGGCGATGAGGCGCACTAAGGCCCCGCCAGCGCCCGCTTCAGGCGGTGCATCATCAGCATGACGATCAGCCGGTGCGCGGGCGCGACGGGGATCATATAGGCGCGCCCGAACAGGTTATGCACCTTGACCGAGGAAGTGATGGTCAGCCGCTGCGCATGGGTGGTGACGCAGGTCAGCACATCCAGATGCCGGTCGCGCACCGACAGCGTCAGCATCTCCGGCTCAATCCGCTCGATCAGGAAGAAATCCAGCCGCTCGCCGATCTGCGGCTGCCGGGCGGGCTGCCCGGAAAAGCCGCCGATCCGCGCCACACCAAAACGCGCCGAGATAGCATCGCGCAGCCGGAAGGCCAGCGCCATGCCGGGCAGGGGCTGCTGCATCAGCCGGTTCCATGCCTCAAGCGCGCTCATCGGTTGGGGAAGGGCGATGCTGCGGGCATGGTGGAACAGCAGTTCCGCAGGTGGTGCAGCCAGATCAGGCCGGGTCATGACTGCCTCGCACGGCTTTGGCCAACGCGCGTCAGCGCCGGGATGGCGATGAAGTGGGTTCCTTGCGGTGTGGGCGCAAATCTGCCCGGTCGCGTGATGCCATAAAAGATGAAAAGTGCGGCGAAGCCAAGCCGATTGGCAACGAGAGCCGCCTCCATCCCCGGATCATTGCGTTTTGCGCGGCAGTCAAAGGCCTGCACCACCCGCACGACCGTGACCGCATGCCACAGTCAGTGGCAAGAGTGGCGAGGCCCGGGTTTGGCAGGGCGTTTTGCAGGGGCAGTTCCGGCTATGGGTTTTCACCGCCCGCGCAGCCGCCTTTTCAGATGTTCTCGCCGGACTGCTCAAGCTCCAGAATATTGCCCTCGGGGTCGCTTGCATAGACGATGTAATAAGGGCTTTGCGCCGTCCCGAAATCGGTGATGTCACCCAGCGCGGCGCCGCCCGCGCCGATGATCGCCGAGAGCATTGCGTGGATGTCTTTTACCCGAAACGCAAGATGGCGGATGCCGGGCGCATTCACGCCCGATGGCCCGCGCTCCGGGCTGGTCTTGTGCTGATGCAGCTCCAGAAAGGGTGTGTCCGCACCGGGGAACCCAAGCCAGACTGAACAGATATCGCAACCCGCAAGCCCGTTACCGCGCGACACCTTCTCCCCTGACAGAACCCGGGGTTCGCGCAGGGCTGCGCAGCCAAGGGCGGTGACATAGAACCGGGCAAGCGCATCTGCATCCCGGGTGACGATGTTGATATGGGCGAGTTTCATGGCGTGGTTCTCTCTGTGACGGCATTCTTATCGCAGTTTCAGCCCGCCCGCGAAACCGCATGCGCGGGCTGACGAAGGGCGGTAGTTGAAACCTGATCCGAAAGCGCCGATAAAGCCGCATTCCCCGGGTTGTCACGAAAGGCGGCAAGGCCCTTTCCGGGCCGTCCTCATGCGCCAGTTGTTCACCGATATCGCCGCTCCGCTTCTGCCACCCGGCCCCGTCGGCGCCCCGGGCAGGTCACGGCATGGGGGGCGCGGATGAGCGAGGCCCCGCTGCAACAGTGCCCGGTCTGCGCAGAACCGCGCGCCGAGGCCTTCGCGCGTATCGGCGGCCGCGATTACTGGCGCTGCCCGGATTGCGAGGCGCGTTTCCTTGCGCCTGCTCTGCGGCCCACGGCCAGGGACGAACACGCGCATTACCTGCATCATGAGAACGCGCCTGACGATCTGCGCTATCGCCGCTTCCTGTCGCGCCTGACAGAGCCCTTGCTGGAACGGCTCACCCCCGCCGCCGAGGGGCTGGATTATGGCTGCGGCCCCGGCCCGGCGCTGGCCGCGATGCTGCGCGAGGCCGGGCATGCGGTCGCGCTCTATGATCCGTTTTTCGCCCCCGATCCGGCACCCCTGCGCGCGACCTATGATTTCATCACCTGCACCGAGGTGGCCGAGCATTTCCACCACCCGCATGCCGAGTTCACCCGCTTGCGCGCGCTGCTGCGGCCGGGGGGATGGCTGGCGGTGATGACCTGTTTTCAGACCGACGATGCCCGCTTTGCCCAGTGGCACTACCGCAAGGACCCCACGCATGTGGTGTTCTACCGCGAGGCCACGTTTCACCATCTCGCGCGGCTCTGGGGCTGGGAGTGTGTGGTGCCCGTCAAGGATGTTGTCCTGATGCAGCGGCCACCGGCGGGGGGCGCGGCATGACAAGCTGGCTGCATGAGCAACGCCTTGAGGCGGCGCTGGCGGTTGTCCTTGAGGGCGGCGCGCAGAGCGTGCTTGATCTGGGCTGCGGTGATGGTGATCTGTTCGTGCGTCTGGCCGCCACGCCCGGGATCGCGCGTCTGGTCGGCATCGACATCTGCGAAGCCTCGCTTGAGCGGCTGCGGGGCAGGCTGGCCAAACAGCCGGTCGCGGCGGGGTCAGTTGCGTTGCGCCGCGCCTCGATGACGGTGGGTGACCCGGCGCTGGCGGGGTTCGACTGCGCGGTGCTGATCGAGACGATCGAGCATATTGATCCGTCGCATCTGTCCCAGCTTGAACGCGCCGTCTTTGGCCAGATGCGGCCGCGCAGGGTGGTCATCACCACCCCGAATGCCGAATTCAACCCGCTGCTGGGCGTGCCGCCAAACCGCTTCCGCCACCCCGATCACCGTTTTGAATGGCCGCGCGCCCGGTTCCGCAGCTGGGGGCAGCGCGTGGCCGGGGTCTGGGGCTATGCGGTGCGGTTCAGCGATATCGCGGGGTGTCACCCTGATTTCGGCGGCGCAAGCCAGATGGCGGTGTTTCAGGTTCAGCCCTGAAGGCGTGCTTATGACGGGCGCCGGAACGCCGCCCGCGCCGCTTCCGCCTTGGCGCGCATCACGCAGCCCGCAGCATGGTCGTTGATCAGCCCCATGGCCTGCATGAAGGCATAGACCGTGGTGGGGCCGACAAACTTCCAGCCGCGCTTGCGCAGCGCCTTTGACAGCGCCTCCGAGGTGGGGGAGGTGGAGCGGCTTTGCGGCGCGACCGCGTCCTCCTCCGGCTCGAAGCGCCAGAGGAACGCGGCGAGGGAGCCTTCGGTTTCCACCAGTTCGCAGGTGCGCTGCGCATTGTTGATCACCGCTTCGATCTTGCCCCGGTGACGCACAATGCCGCTGTCCTGCAACAGCCGCAGCACATCGGCCTCGTCAAAGAGCGCGACCTTGCGGAAATCGAACCCGGCAAAGGCCGCGCGGAAATTTTCGCGCTTGGCAAGGATGGTGCGCCAGCTCAGCCCCGACTGGAAGCTTTCAAGGCAGAGCTTTTCGAACAGGCGGATGTCATCGCTGACCGGATAGCCCCATTCATTGTCGTGATACGCAAGGAATTCGGGCGCTGAGGCACACCAGCGGCAGCGCGGTTGCCCGTCCAGGCCAGGGAGGAGTGTGCTCATGCCGGGGCCTTCAGGAAATCAGGCGCGCGAAAGGCGCGCGCCGGTGTGATCGTATCCGCCGGGCGATACCGGCAAGTGCGGTGGCCCCGAACCCCGCCTCACGGAACCGGATACCGGCGCGCCGGCTGAGGGTGTGGCGTGTGGCGGTGGCAGACATGGGCGGCCCTTGGGGTTCTCATCGTATGTCTAGGGCGCATGTTCTGATCCGTCAACCGCAGGGTCTGGCCCGCAAAACAACGCGCGCGCGCCGGAGGCGTGGCGCCCGGCGCAAAGTGCACCGGGCGCCAGGGCCGGGGCCTAGCCGGGTTGCCGCACCATATCGCCCTGCATCGCCGCAGGGCTTCGCGCGGCAAGCCATGCGAGCACCGGGCCGGAGACAAAGAGCGATGACGCGGTCGCAATCACCACACCCGCGATCATCGGCCAGGCGAACCCGGCAACCGCTGGCCCACCCCAGAGCGCCATGGGCAAGAGCGCAGCCAGCGTCGTGCCCGAGGTGAAGAGGCAGCGCGCCAGCACCTGATTGAGGCTGCGGTCAATCACCTGCTCAAGGGGGGCATCGCTGCCGCCGCGCAGATGTTCGCGGATGCGGTCATAGACCACCACCTTGTCGTTGACCGAATAGCCGATCAGCGTCAGCAGCGCGACGATCGTGGTCAGGTTCACCTCCCATCCGAGAAGTGCGATGACACCCAGTGTCTTGGTGACATCAAGGAACAGCACCGCGATGGCCCCGGCGGCAAAATGCCATTCGAACCGGACCCAGATATAGCCCAGCATCGCCAGCACGGCGAGGCCAAGGGCAATCAGCCCGGTGCTGGCAAGCTCACCGCTGATGGTGGGGCCGACAAGGTCGATCTGATCAAAGACCGCGCCCGGAACGGCCTGCGCGGCGGCAGCCTCGACCGCCGCGACGGTGGCCTGCCCGGCGGCACCCTGAACGCGGATCAGCACCTCGTTCGGGTCGCCAAAGGCCTGAAGGCTGGCATCCCCCGGCACACCAGCGGCGATGGCCGCGCGCAGTTCTGCCAGCGGCACGGCGCTGTCCGAGCGCAGCACCATCTGCACCCCGCCGGTAAAGTCGATCCCCAGCGTCGGCCCCGGCACCACCAGCGCCGTCACCGCGCCGACCGACAGCGCCGCCGAAAGGGCCAGCGCCAGCCGCCCGCGCCGCATGAAGGAAAACGCCCCGGGCGCCGGCACGCCTCCCACCAGCGGCGCAATCTCCAGCCGCGCGGGTTTGCGGCGGCGCACCAGCCCCTCCATCATGGCGCGCATCAGCACCACGGCGGTGAACATCGAGATCAGGATGCCAAGGCTCATGGTGATGGCAAAGCCGCGGATCGCACCGGCGCCGAACATGAACAGCAGCACCATCGCCAGAAGGGTGGTGATATTGGCGTCAAGGATCGTGGCCCATGCCCGCGCATAGCCCTGCGTCAGCGCCTTGATGGCGCTGACGCCTTTCGCGGTTTCCTCGCGGATGCGGCTGAAGATCAGGATGTTGCTGTCCACCGCGATGCCAAGGCACAGGATGATGCCCGCGATCCCCGGCAGCGTCAGTGTGGCGCCCAGAAGGCCAAGCGCGGTCAGCGTCAGCATCACGTTCAGCCCCAGAACCGCGCTGGCCAGAAGGCCCCAGCCGCCGTAAAGCCCGACCATGACCACCACCACCAGCCCCAGCCCCACTGCGCCCGTGATCAGCCCGGCGCGGATGGAATCGGCGCCAAGCGCGGCACCCACGCTGCGCTCTTCGATCACCTCAAGCGAGGCGGGCAGCGCGCCCGAGGTCAGCAGCACCGCCAGCGTCTGCGCCTCCTCAGCGGTGAACTCGCCGGTGATCTGGCCCTGACCGCCGGGAATGGCGGTCTGGATCACCGGGGCGGTCAGCACCGCACCGTCCAGCACCACGGCAAAGCGCTCGCCGATGTTCTCAGCCGTGATCGCGGCAAAGGCGATACCGCCTGCGCGGTCAAAGGCAAAGGTCACCATGGGGCGGCCGGTGTCAGGGTCAAAGGCGGCGGCGGCGCGCTCCAGCCGGTCACCGGACAGCGCCACCCGGTCTTCAACCGCAATCATGCCCGAGCCATCGCGCAGCGGCAGCATCTGAACCCCGGGACCGGCGGCGGGGGCCACCATCCGGAAATCCATCTTCGCGGTCGCCCCGAGAAGCGCGCGCAGCTGGCCCGGATTATCGACACCGGGCATCTGCACAAGGATACGGTCCGCGCCGACCCGGCTGATGACCGGCTCGGCAATGCCGACCTGATCCACGCGGTGGCGGATCACCTCAAGGCTGCGATCGGCGGCGCTGGTGGCGGCACTGTCCAGCCCGGCCCCGGTCAGGGCAAGATGCAGGGTGCCATCGGACATATCGACCGTGAACGCCGGGGGGGTGCCGGGCTCCGCCGCCTCATCCGCTGCGCCCTGAAGGGCGGTGAAGAGGGCATCATCTGCCGGGGCGGAAAGCACCAGCCCCTCGGTGCGGATTGTCGCCGGGCTGAGGTTCTGCGCCCGCATGGCGGCGACAAGGGTTTCGCGCAGGTCCTGAAGGCGGGCCTGAGCCAGATCCTCGCGGTCCACGGCCAGCAGCAGATGCGCGCCGCCCTGAAGATCAAGGCCAAGGGGCACGGTCTGGCTGGTGGCCCAGCCGGGCAGGGTATCGCGGAGGGATTGGGGGAAGAAATTCGGTAAAGCCATCGCTACTGCCAGAAGCAGCAGGACGGCATAGGTCATGATGACCCATGCTGGTCGACGCATGTTCAGTATCCATTTTTTGCCTGAGAGTTCAGCCTGACGAAACGTGTGTCAGGCCGCAGGCGGGCCCCTGACCGGGGGCAGGATGGCATCGGCAACACGCGGCAGGGGCGGTCGCGGGGCCGGGTGCAGCCGCGCCGCCTGAAGCGGCGGGCGGGGCGGAACGGCGCCCTGCGGCACCGCCATATCCGGCGGGGTATCACCGGGCAGGGGCGCGCGCAGAAACTGGCGCTGCAGGGGGAGGATGGCATCGGCCTGCGCGCCCGGTTTCTCGGCGGCGGGAATGCCCGGCGCACCCGTGCCGCCAGGCTGGTTCTGGGGCAGGCCGAACAGCAGGAAGGCCAGCACGACAAGGAGGCGCGGCAGCAACGCATGCGCCCGCAGCATCCCTGCCCGCAGCATTCCTGTCGCCGGCACCTGTGTCATCCCTGAGCCGCCCAGACATAGGCGGCATAGGCCACAAGCATCGCCACACCCACCCCGCGCCCGATCACCGAACGGGCCAGCAACAGCGCTGTCAGCACCAGCGACATGGCAATCAGGACCGGCAGATCAAAGGTCAGGAACCGCGCGGCAACCGGGATCGGCGTGATCAGCGCAGTCACGCCCAGAATGCCGAAGATGTTGAAGATGTTGGAGCCGACGATATTGCCGATGGCGATTGCCGATTGCCTGCGCAGCGCGGCAATCAGCGATGTCGCCAGTTCGGGCAGCGAGGTGCCGACGGCGACGATGGTCAGGCCGATGAAGGCCTCCGATATCCCGTAGCCGCGCGCGATGGAGACGGCGCCATCCACCAGAAACCGCGCGCCAAGCATCAGCGCCACCAGCCCGCCGATCACCCACAGAACCGACACCAGAACCGAGGACGGGGCGGGCAGCCCCTCTTCCTCGCTCACGCTTTCGCCGGGCTGACGGTAGGCCCAGACCAGATACCCGGCCAGACCCGCCACCAGCAGCAGCCCCGGCAGCCGCCCCACCTGCCCAAGGGCGAACATCGGCACCAGCAAAAGCGCACCTGCTACCATGACCACTGTGTCACGCCGCAGTGTCGCGCCCATGACCGTGATCGGCCAGACCAGCGCCGACAGGCCGATGATCAGCAGAATATTGGCGATGTTCGAGCCGATGATATTGCCAAGCGCAATATCCGGCACCCCGCGCCACGCGGCATCGACCGATACCAGCAGCTCAGGCGTGGAGGTGCCGAAACCCACAACCGTGAGGCCGATCAGCAGCGGCGGGATGGCCATGCGCCGGGCAATGCCGACACTGCCGCGCACCAGCGCCTCGCCGCCGAAGAACAGACCAATGAGCCCGGCAAGCAG
Organism: Pararhodobacter sp.; assembly: GCF_036802785.1. Taxonomy (GTDB): domain Bacteria; phylum Pseudomonadota; class Alphaproteobacteria; order Rhodobacterales; family Rhodobacteraceae; genus Pararhodobacter. Next base: position 32,032 of record NZ_DAIRVN010000014.1, on the reverse strand, counting down.
ATAGAGGTAATCCACGTCAACAATCCCTCGCAGGCAGCAGATCCACCCTCGGAGGAAGTTGTGGGTTCAGGGCGGGGGTTGCAAGACGCGCGCAGAATTAAATCCGTAATGCGCGCCCGCTCCTTCAGCCCCGCCCGGCGGCCAGCCCCGCATTCACCGGGCCCACCCCGGCATAGAGCGCCCGCCACAGGGCAAAGCGGGTGTCGGCCAGCCTTGCGCCTTCCGGGTCAGGGGTGAAGCGGCGGTCTTCGCGCACGAGGCTTTTTGCCGCCGTCGCAAGATCAGGCAGAAGGCCGGTGCCCACCCCCGCCATGACCATCGCGCCCATGGCCCCGGCATCGCGCGCTTCCATGCGGATCACGCTGCGCCCCAGCGCGTCGGCGCGGATCGCGCACCAAGCGTCTGACGTGGTGCCACCCCCGCCCGCCTGCACCGCGCTGACCCGGCGATCGCCCGACCGCTCCAGCGCCTCAAGCGCAAGGCGCGCCGAAAAGGCCACCCCCTCCATCACCGCCGCGACCATCTCGGCCGGGCCGGTTGCGCCCGAAAGCCCGGCAAACGCGCCGCGCGCCGCCATATCCCACAGCGGCGCGCGCTCGCCCTCAAGATGCGGCAGGAAAAGCGGGCTGTCGGCGATGACCGGCGCGGGTTCGGGCAGATCGGCGACATCGGTGCTGAAAAGGCGCGCCAGCCAGCCAAGCGAGGCACCCCCGGCCTGTGTCGGCCCCGCGTGCAGGGTGATCGCGCGCCATTCGGGGAAGGTGATCACCCCCGGCTCGGGCCGCCTGCGGGCAGAGATCAGGCCCAGCACCTCGGAGGTGCCGGACAGGTTCATCGCCTGCCCCTCGCTTGCAACGCCGGTGCCGAACATCGAGGCCCAGGCATCCATCGTGCCGGTCACCACCGGCACCCCGGCGAAAGGCCCGGCCAGTACGCGCCCGGCAATATCCAGCGGGTCCGCCAGCGGCGGCAGCACCTGTGCGGCGCGCGCGACCAGTGCCAGAACCGGGGCGGCGTAGCGATGGTCAGGCCCCACCAGACCGACGGCCGAGATCGGATCGCCGGAGACCCGGCCGGTCAGCCGGGCGATCACCCAGTCCTTGGGCAGCAGCACATGGGCGGTTTCCGCCCAGATATCGGGCGCGGTCCCGGCCATCCAGCCCATCCGCGACAGGGCATGGCTCGCGTCAATCGGTATGGGCGCCCCCAGCGCGCGGGTCTTTTCCTCAGCCGTGACGCGCGATTCCAGCGCCGCGCCATGCTCCGCCGCCCGCCCGTCCTGCCAGACGATGGCGGGCGCGAGCGGGGTCAGGCCGGGGCCGCAGAACAGATGCGTGTTGACCTGACTGGTGACGCCGATGCCCGCCACCTGCACACCGTCTCGCGCCGCGACCCCGGCGAAATGGTCAAGCGCCGCCATGACATGCGCCCACCAGTCTGCCGCGTCCTGCTCGACACGGCGTGGGGCGGGGCGCGCGGTCGGATAGGGCGCGGCGTAGCCGGCCAGCCGCCCGCCGGACAGCGTGCAGAGCACGCCCTTGACCGCGCTGGTGCCAATGTCGATCCCGATCAATGCCTGCATCCGCTGCCTTTCTGTGCGGCCGGGGTTCTGTCGCTGACTTTCCCCGGCGCCATCGCCTCTGGCCAATGTCAGGATATGCGTATTTGCGGCAAGATGAAGCGGCAAGGGCGTTCTGCATTCCCCGGGCGGTGCAAAAGGTGCTGCGGGCTGGACAGCGCAGCGCGCCCCTGCCAATAATCCACCCGGCAGGCCCGGGTGGCGGGCATTTCAGGGCTGGCAATTTCTGGGAGAGATCGGATGACAAGGATCACACGCGCAGCGGCGCTTGCCGCAGGGGCCTTGCTGGGCATGGCGGCGGGCGGGGCGCCGGGACAGGCGGTGGCCCAGACGGTGGCGGTGATCACCCCCTACCTCGCCCAGCCCGGCACGCAGTTCTATGTCGAGGCCTTCGAGGCCGAGGCGGCTGAGCTGGGCTGGAGGGTGAATGTCATCGACACCGCCGGCGACGTTGCCGCCGTGATCAGCCGGATCGAGGATGCGGTGACGCGCAATGTCGATGCCATCGTGATCAATGTGGACCCCGCGCAGGTGGGTGCCGGGCTGCACCGGGCGGCGGAGGCCGGGATTCCGGTGGTGGGGATGGATGCGGGCAATGACCCGATGGTCGCGGCCAATGTCACCTCGAACGGCTATGCGATGGCGGCGGAAACCGCCGTCTATGTCGCCAATCGGATCGGCGGAGCGGGCAATGTGGTGATGTTCACCTTTGACCCGTTTCCGCCCGTGCAGCTGCGCGGCGTGATTGCCGATGCAGTTTTTGCCAACCACCCCGATATCACCGTTCTTGACCGGGTGACGCCCGATGTATCAGACGGGGGGATCGCCGACAGCCGCGCGCGGATGGAGGCTATTCTGGCCGCCCACCCTGAGCCGGGCAGCATCGCCGCGGTCTGGGCCGCCTGGGATCAGCCGGCGCTGGGGGCGTTGCAGGCGATCGAGGCGGCGGGGCGCGAGGATGAGGGGATCGTGATCACCGGGATTGATGCCAACCCGCAGGCGCGCGATGCGATCGCGGCAGGCGGCAGTTTCGAGGCCTCGGTGGCGCAGGATTTCGCCGGGATCGGGCGGGCAACCGCGCAGACGGTGGCGCGGCTGCTGGCGGGCGAAACCCTTGTCTCGCGGGTTGTTTATGTGCCCACGGTGCTGATCACGGTGCAGAACGCCGTTGACTGACACGGGATGCCTGACCCTTGAGGGCGTCAGCCGCCGCTACGGCCCGGTGCAGGCACTGGACGATGTGCATCTGACCCTGCGCGCGGGTGAGGTGCATGCGCTCATGGGTGAGAACGGGGCGGGGAAATCCACGCTGATCCGCCTGATCGCGGGGCTGGAGGCGCCCGACAGCGGGGGGATGCGGCTGAACGGCGCCCCGGTGCGGATTGCCTCGGCCAGTGCGGCGCAGGCGGCGGGGCTGCGGTTTCTGCATCAGGAACTGCATGTGGTGCCGTCGCTGTCGGTCGCCGAGAACATGCACCTTTCCCTGCCATATCCGCGCCGTCTGGGCCTTGTGGACTGGCGCGTGCTGAACCGGGCGGCGCGGGGCGCGCTGGACCGGCTGCGGGTGGACCATATCGACCCGCGCCAGCCGATGTCGCGCCTTGGGCCGGGCGATCAGATGCTGGTGCGGATTGCGGCGACCCTGCTGGGCGCGGACCGGCCATGGCTTTACGTCATGGACGAGCCGACCGCCGCCCTGACGGGGGCAGAATCGGAGCGGCTGTTTGCCGTGATCGGTGAGCTGACCGGGGCGGGGGCAGGGGTGCTGTACGTCAGCCACCGCATGGCCGAGGTGACGCGCCTTGCCCGCCGGGTCACGGTGCTGCGCGACGGCAAGGTGGTGTCCTGCCACCCGATGCAGGATACCGACCAGACCACCATCATCCATGACATGACCGGGCGCGACCTGTCCGAGCTGTTCCCGCCGCGCATCGCGCAGCCAAAAGCGGAGCCGGTGCTGCGCGTGCGGGGGCTGCATTGCGCGGGCCTGTCCGACATCGACCTTGACCTTGCGCCGGGTGAGGTGCTGGCCATCGCCGGGCTGGCCGGCTCCGGGCGCGGGGCGCTGCTGCGCGCGCTGATCGGCGCGATCCCGCGCGCGGGGGGCGCGATCACGCTGAACGGGCGCGACCCGGGCCGCAGCCCGGCAGAAACCTGGGCGGCGGGGATGGCCTATGTCCCGCGCGAGCGGCGCGCCGAGGGGTTGATGATTCACCGGCCGATTGCCGAGAATGTGGCGCTGCCGCATCTGTCAGCCCTCGCCCGCGCCGGTGTTCTCGTGAACCGCCGGGCCGAGGCCGCGCTGGTCAGGGAGCAGGGCGGGCGGGTGCGGCTGCGCGCGGCCTCGCACCGGCAGCATTGCGATCATCTGTCAGGCGGCAACCAGCAGAAGGTGCTTTTCGCCCGCGCCATCGCCGGGCGGCCCCGGGTGCTGCTGCTGGATGAGCCGACGCGCGGCGTGGATATCGGCGCGAAATATGAGATTTACCGCCTGATCCGCGAACTGGGCGCCGCCGGTATGGGCGTGATCCTGACCTCGTCTGACCTGACCGAGGTGCTGGGCCTTGCCGACCGTATCGCCGTGCTGCAGGAGGGGCGGCTGGCCCGTCTGGTGGACAATACCGCGCTGAGCGAGGCGCAGCTTCTGACCCTGTGTTACCCGGAGATGCCATGATTTTCCTGCGACGCTCTGCCAGTCTGATCGGCATGCTGGGCATCATCCTGTTTTTCTGGGTCAGCCTGCCCGATACCTTCATGACCGCGCGCAACCTGCTGAACATCAGCCAGCAGATTTCCATGCTGGCGGTGATCGCGGTGACGATGACCGTAGTCATGGTGATGGGCGATTTTGACCTGTCGGTGGGTTCCATGGCCTCGCTTGCCGGGGTCGTTGCGGCGGTGATGTTCGCCGCCGGATGGCCGGTGCCTGCGGCCCTGGCGGCGGCGCTGGCGGTGGGGCTGGCAGGCGGGCTGATCAACGGGGTGCTGGTCAGCGTGATCGGCATTCTGCCCTTTGTCGCGACGCTGGCCACGCTGACCGTCTATTCCGGCGCGGCCTTTCTGGTGTCCGGCGGGCGCACGATCTTTGGCCGCGCCATTCCCGAGGCGTTCTCCGGCTTTGCCCGCTCCGGCATCGTGCTGGGTGGGGGAGAGCGGCCGCTTGTGCTGCCGTGGCTGACGATCACCGCGCTGGCGGTCACCCTCGTGATCTGGGTGATGCTGGAACAGACGAATTATGGCCGCCGCCTCTATGCCATCGGTGGCAATGCCACGGCGGCACGGCTTGCGGGGGTGCGGGTGACGCTGCTGCGGCTGACGGCCTTTGCCTTTACCGGGGTCGGTGCGGCCATCGCCGGGCTGATGTATGCCAGCCGCGTCGCCTCGGCCAATCCGACGCAGGGCGACGGGTTGATGCTGACCGGCATCGCGGCGGTGTTTCTTGGCATGACGCTGACCGAAAGCGGGCAGCCGCGGGTGCTGGCGACGCTGGCAGGGGTGGTCACGCTGGGCGTGCTGGACAACGGGCTGACACAGATGGCGGTGGACAGCTATGTGCGGCAGGTGCTGGTGGGCCTGATCATTCTGGGCGCGGTGAGCGTCAGCGCGCTGAGCCGCCGGGCGCGGTAAGGCGGGGAGAGGGCTTGGCATGGCCGCTGATCCGGGGCAGAATACCGGCATACCGGAAGGGCTTGAACACCGATGAAGGCCGCGCGACGAACCCTCTGAATGTCGCGCCCCCGCATCCTGCCGGGGGCTGTGCGCGAAGCCATGGGCTTTCGCGCCGTCTTTACCTGTGCGGTCCCGGCCTGTGAGGTCACGGATTGTGCGGGCGAACGGATCCCTCATTCAGAGACCTTCAGATGGACAACTATTTCGAAAGCCCCTTCCGGGGCGTGACGCTTGACCGGCAGGTCACACATCCAAACCTCATTGTCGGGCGCTACAGCTATTACTCCGGCTATTACCACGGCCACAGCTTTGACGACTGCGCCCGCTATCTTTTGCCCGATGACGGCGCGGACCGGCTGATCATCGGCAGTTTCTGTTCGATCGGCACGGGGGCGGCTTTCATCATGGCGGGCAATCAGGGGCACCGGCATGACTGGATCAGCACCTTTCCCTTTTACTGGATGTCCGAAGAACCCGTCTTTACCGGCGCGGCGAACGGCTATCTGGCGGCGGGGGACACCGTGATCGGCAACGATGTCTGGATCGGGGCCGAGGCGGTCATTCTGCCCGGGGTCAGGATCGCCGATGGTGCGGTGATCGGCACCCGCGCGCTGGTGACGCGCGACGTGGCGCCCTATGCGATTGTCGGCGGCAACCCCGCCAAGGTGATCCGCAGGCGGTTTGAGGACCGGCTGGTCGCGCTGTTGCTGGACATGAGGTGGTGGGACTGGACCGATGATCAGTTGCGCGCGGCGATGCCGCTGCTGAGCAGTGGTGCGGTCGAGGAGCTGCACAGGCACTGGATTGAGAATATCCGCCCGGTCTGACGCGAAGGTGCCTGCCCTCATGAAACGGGGGCAGGCGACCCGCTTTGACCCTGTCCGGGCCGCCCCGTTCCTGCTTGTCGCCGCAGCGGTTGTGCGGCAGTCTGGGGCGGGCCGGAAAGGGAACGGGGATGTCCAAAGCCGCTGACAGCGTGATTGACCTTTATCAGACCCACGCCGCCGCCTGGCTTACCCTGCGCGCAACGGCGCTGATGGAGCGGCCCTGGCTGGAACGCTTCCTTGCATCGCTGCCCTCAGGGCCGCCCGGCGAGCGCGCTGTTCTGGATCTTGGCTGTGGCACCGGCCAGCCCATCGCAGGCTATCTGATTGAAAACGGCTGCCATATCACCGGCGTGGACGGCGCCGCAGCGATGACCGATATCGCCCGCGCGCGCTTTCCGGCGCAAAGATGGATCACCGCCGATATGCGCGATCTGCCGCCGCTGGGGCGGTTTCACGGGCTGGTGGCGTGGCACAGCTTTTTCCACCTGACGCCCGAAGACCAGCGGCCGCTGTTTGAAACCTTCAGCCGTCTTGCCCTTCCCGGTGCCGCGCTGCTGTTCACCTCCGGCACGGAGCAGGGCGAGGCGATCGGCACGTTCGAGGGGCAGCCGCTCTATCATGGAAGCCTCGATAGCGCTGAATACCGGCAGCGGTTGGAAAAGAACGGGTTTGAGGTGATCTGCCATGTCGAAAACGACGCCTCCTGCGGTGGTGCGACGATCTGGCTGGCGCGGAAAGCGGCGGGCGTGGTGTAGGGCAGGGCGGCCGGGTCAGTTTCCGGCGCCGATCCCCTCCACCACCAGCCGGACGATCTTGCGGATTTCGGCCTCGCTGACCGTGGCGCCGGGCAAAGCGCTCAGCATCGCCTGACCATAAACCGCCAGCAGGATCAGCGCCATGAACCCGGCGGGTTCGTCCTGCCGTATGCGCCCCTGTTGCTGGCCAAGCACCACGGTATCACGCACAAGCCCCTGAAAAGACGGGCGATCCGGCGGCGGGTGGGCGGATGGTCTTTCGCGCGGTGCCAGTGCAAGCCGGGCCAGTGCGGGGTTGGCAATGCACCAGTGCGCGCTGTCGATGAGCACCATTTCCATCAGCGCCACGGCATCTTCATTCGCGGCAATGCGCGCGCGGTAGCCGGTATCTGCCGCCTCGGCACGCGCGATCAGGCTCAGCGCGATGTCTTCTTTCGAGCGGAAGAGGTTGTAGACGGTCTTGCGGGTCAGCCCGGCGCGGGTGGCGATTTCCTCAACCGAGGTGCCGTCAAAACCCGACTGCCGGAAGGCGGCATCGGCGGCGTCGAGGATCTGGGCGCGGGAGCGGTCGGTGCGTTTCATGCTTGCCATAAGTATACACTAGTGTAATTTTATACATCTGTAAAGATTCGTGGAGGGTGTCATGCTGACCAAGTTCGGGCCGGATATCTGGATTGCTGACGGGCCGGTTGTGACGGCAGCGGCGGGGTTTCATTACCCCACCCGCATGGCCGTCCTCCGCCTGCGTAACGGCGATCTGGTTCTGTGGTCACCCGTTGCGCTTGGCCCTGAACTGCGCGCGCAAATCGAGGCCCTGGGCAAGGTCCGCTATCTGATCGCGCCGAACAGCCTGCACCACACGTTCCTTGCAGACTGGCACCGCGCCTTTCCGCAGGCTCAGGTCTTCGCCCCGCCCGGTCTGCGCGAGAAGCGCCCGGATATCACAATCGCGGGCGAGATCGGCACCGCCATGCTGCCCGGCTGGGACGGGGAAATTGACGTGGTGGTGGTGCGCGGCAACCAGATCACGACAGAGGCGGTCTTCTTCCACCGTGCCAGCCGGACCGCCCTTTTTACCGATCTGCTGCAACAGTTCCCGCCGGGCTGGTTCACCGGCTGGCGGGCCATCCTCGCCCGGCTTGACCTGATGACGGCGCCCGAACCCTCGGTTCCACGCAAGTTCCGGCTGGCCTTTACCGACCGGGCGGCGGCCCGAGCGGCGATACGGCAGATTCTGGAATGGCCGACAGAGAAGGTTCTGATGGCCCATGGCGCACCCGTCACGGCGCAGGGGCAGGCCTTTCTGCGCCATGCGCTCCGATGGCTGAGGCCCTGAGGGAGCCTTCCGGCAGCAGTGATGCCCGCGAGGAAAGTGCCGAAACTCTGCCGTTGATCCGTCCGAGGCGGCGCGGTAAGCCAGCTTGTCCACAGGTGAGGGCAGTATGGAAAACCGGCCACGCATCTATCTGACGGGGGCATCCTGCGCGGGTGTCTCCACCCTAGGCGCATTGTTGAGCCAGCAGTTAGACGTTCCGCAACTGGATGTCGATGATTTTTACTGGATGCCCACCGACCCGCCCTTCACCACCAAGCGCCCGCCCGACGAGCGGGTGCGCCTCATCGGACAACAGCAAAGCGAGGCCGATGGCTGGGTGCTGACGGGTTCCTTCATCGGTTGGGGGGATGCCCTGATCGATCAGGTTGATCTGATTGTGTTTGTTCAGACAAGCACCGCGCTGCGGCTTCAGCGCCTCGATGCGCGGGAGGCAGCGCGGCACGGCGCGCGGATCCTGCCGGGCGGCGATATGCACGCGGCGCATATGGCGTTCAGAAATTGGGCATCGCGCTATGACGACCCCGCGTTCAGCGGGCGCAATCTGGCGCAGCATGAGCTCTGGTTGCGTGAACAAACCGCCCCGGTTCTGCGCCTTGACGGCGCGCAACCCTCCGGCGCATTGGCGCTGCGCGTGGCGCAGATGCTTTCCCACGCGCGGGCCTGACATTGCGACGGCTGGAACGGTCGGACGGCAAAAAAGGAAGCGGACCAAAGAAAACGGGGCGGCTTTCGCCGCCCCGTCAGCATTCGTGCAGATCGGTCAGATCAGAAGCGGAACGAAGCGCCCAGCGCAACGCCCGTGGTGCGCACACCGGAATCACCGCGGGTGCGGCCGTGCAGCACTTCGCCGGTCACGATCATGTTGTTCTGCATCAGGTGCGAGACGCCGACACCGGCAACCCAGCCATTGTTGCTGCGGCTGTCGCCACCGCCAACGGCATCATGGCTGACACGGGTGGCACCCAGGGTACCGAAGCCCCAGAGGCGGCCATCCTGACCGAATTTCGGGCCAGCGCGCAGACGGGCGGAAGCGCCCCAGCTGACTTCACGGTTGCCAACGGTCTGATCGAAACCAGGAGCGACCGACAGTTCAGCACCAGCAACCCAGTCGCCCAGGTCCATGTTGTAACCGCCGTGCAGAGCGCCGCTGCCGCCGGTGGTCCGGCCGCTGCCTGCAGCGTTGTCCCAGGTCGCGCGGCCAAAGCCGAGCGTCGCACCGAGATAGGCGCCAGTCCAGTTTACGCTGGAATGCTGAACCGGTGCGGGGGCCATGACAGGGGCCTCCACGATTGGTTCAACCATGCTGCCTGCAAAAGCGGGGGCGGTGAAACCGCTAACCAGTGCGATGGCGATAAGTTTTTTCATTTGGTCTTCTCCTTGCCAAGTCAGCCTCACGTCAAGACTGCTTCATTAGTCAGAGTTAAATGCGCGGTTCCGGGTAAAGGTTCCTGCATCGTACAAGCTCTTCCCCCTAATGCGCTGAACTGTTGCCAGACCGCAACAGGGCTGGCGATCACAAAAATGACAACGGCGGGTTACCGCGCACGTCGGCGTTCAGCCGCTCAGCCCCGTCATGTGGGCGGGGCAGGGCCGGGGGCGTCCGGCTCTGAAATTTTCCACCATGCCGGGAGCGGATCTACGGGAGGCGATTGACAGGGAGATATCAACCTGTCTAGTCTTATTCAGACAGGAAGAGACAGGTATGAATATCCAGCCTATGCAGTCCAAGCCCGAGATCATCGCCGCAACCCTTGAGCAGGAAATTCTCAAGGGCAAGATATCTGACGGGGATGCGCTGGCCAGTGAGAGCGCGCTGGTCAAACGGTTCTCCGTCTCACGGACCACGGTGCGCAAAAGCCTTGGCATTCTGGCCGAGAAGGGGCTGATCCGGACGCGGGTGGGCATCGGCTCTTTCGTGACCTTCGGCGACAAGCTGCTGGACAGCCCCGCAGGCTGGAGCGTGGCGTTGGCGGACCGTGGCATGCGTATCGGCACCCGCGTGATCAGGATCGCGCGGATTCTGCCGGACCTTGAGATGCCGGATATTGCCGAGGGGCAGTTTGTTCTGGCGGTTGACCGGGTGAGGTTCCGGCAGGATGACGGAACCGGCCTGACGCTTGAGCGCAGCCGCATGCCCTGGCATGACAGCTTTGCAGGCGTTCTGGAAAACGGCCTGCTTGAGGGCTCGCTCAGCAAGACGCTTGCGGCCTGCGGGCAGAGCGCCAGCAGTGGCAAGGAATGGGCGAATGTGCTGCTTTCGCTGGGCACAGGCGAGGCGGCGCTGATGGGCCGCACCCCCGGGGAGCCGATGCTGAGGCTGCGCCGCCTGACCCGCAACGCCGCGGGCGGGGTGGTGGAATTTGTCGAAACCCTGCTTGATCCCAGACATTTCGGCATGCGGATGGAGTTCTGAACATGCGCCCTGATCCGCAGACGCCCGTTGACGCGCAGGCATTCGATCGCAGCAAGGGCGCCCTTTACGGGCTTGCCATCGGCGATGCGCTTGGCATGCCGTCGCAGACCCTGACACGTGCGGAGATTGCGCAGCATTATGGCCAGATCACCGGCTTTGTGGCGCCCTGTGAGGGGCATCCGGTCTCGCATGGGCTGAGCGCGGGGCAGGTGACCGATGACACCGAACAAAGCCTGCTGCTTGCCCGGCGTCTGATCCTTGACCCCACGGGTTTCGATGATCTGGGCTGGGCGCGGGATCTGATGGGGTGGGAGGCGGATATCCGTGCGCGGGGGCTGCGCGATCTGCTTGGCCCCTCTTCCAAGGCTGCGCTCAGCGCGCTGCTGGACGGGGTTTCGCCGGAGCTGACGGGCCTGCGCGGCACGACCAACGGCGCGGCGATGCGTATCGCCCCGGTGGGTATCATGACCCCGCCGGACCCCGCGCAGATCGCCCGGAAGGTGGCCATGACCTGCCGCGTCACGCATAACACCGGCGAGGCCATTGGCGGGGCCGCTGCCGTGGCAATGGTGGTTTCCGCCGGGATCAGCGGCATGACCTTTGAAGAGGCGGTGCCGCTGGCGCTGGAAGCCGCGCTTCTGGGGCAGCAGGCAGGCAGCGATTTCGGCGAGAGCGACATGCAGGCGCGGCTGACACGGGCGCTGGAGGTCGCGCAGCGCGGAGATGTGGCGGCGCTTGTCGATGCCATCGGCACCTCGGTTCAGAGCCGCGAGTCGGTGGCGACGGCCTTTGGCCTTTTGCGGCTGACGGGGGGCGATGGCTGGGCCGCCATGCTGCTGGCGGCCAATATCGGCGATGACACCGACACGATTGGCGCGATGGCCGGGGCCATGGCCGGGGCCTGTCAGGGCGCATCAGCGCTGCCCGGCGCGGCCATCGGGCGGATCGAGGCCGCGAATGCGCTGGATATCCCGGCGCTGGCCCGGTCGCTTCTGGCGCTGCGCCACTCTGAGCGGAGCATGGCCTGATGGCGCGGCTTTTCCAGATCACCGGCCCGGTGCTGGACCTTGTCTATAAGGTCATGGCCTTGCCTGCCTCGGGTGAAGAGGCGGTGGTGACCGGCTTTTCCATGGCCGCCGGCGGCGGGTTCAACGCCATGGTGGCGGCGCGCCGGGCGGGGATGGAGGTGGTGCTGGCGGGCAGTCTGGGCACCGGCCCGTTTGCCACGGTGGTGGCGCAGGAGCTTGCGCGCCATGACATTACCCTTGCGCGGGCGCCTGTTCGTCAGGCGGATCAGGGGTGCTGCGTTGTCCTGATCGAACCCGATGGGGAGCGCAGCTTCATCGCATCCCCCGGTGCCGAGGGCCGTATCAGCGCCGCAGATCTGGCCGCTGTCAGCGTGGGGCAGGGGGATTGGCTGCTGCTTTCGGGCTATACGCTGGCCTATCCCGGCGCGGCAGGGGCGGTGTCGGACTGGATCGCGGCCTTGCCCTCCGGGGTCTCGGTGCTGTTTGACCCCTCACCCGTGGCCGCGCAGATCCCCGTTGCCGTGCTTGCCCCTGTGCTGAAACGGGCTGACTGGATCAGCGCCAATCAGGCCGAGGCGGCGGTGCTGTTTCCCGGCCTGCCGCCCGCGCGCCTTGGTGACGCGCTCGCGGCGGGGCGGCAGGGGGCGGTTCTGCGGCTTGGGGCCAGGGGCGCGACCCTGATCCGCAATGAGCGCAGTGTAACGGTTCCGGCCTATGCGGTTGCCGCCGTCGATACCAACGGCGCGGGCGACACCCATATCGGCAGCTTCATCGCGCGCATATCCCTGACCGGCGATCCGCTTGCCGCGCTGCATTACGCCAATATCGCCGCTGCTCTTTCCACCACCCTGGAAGGCCCGGCCACCGCGCCCAACAGTGCCGAAGTGCTGGAGCATCTCAACCATACAAACCCCAGAGAGCCGCTGAACGGCTCCTTTCATGGCTAACAGGAGTTTCCCGCATGAAAACTGCAATTCTCGTTCTTCCGGCCCTTTTGGTATCTGCACAGATGGCCAGCGCGGACCAGATCCGCGTTCTCAACTGGCAGGGCTATGGCACCGATATCACCTGGTCCATCGCCGCCTTTGAAGAGGCGACCGGCCACACGGTTGTGCACGAATACTTCAATTCCGAACAGGAAATGCTGACCAAGCTGCGCACCAACCCCGGTGCCTATGACGTGGTGATGATCAACGCCGCCTTCACCGGGCAGGCCGCAACCGAGGGGCTGATCACGCCCATCGACACCGATGCGCTGACCCATTACGCCGATCTTACCCCCTCATTCGCCGAAGACCCCAAGCTGTCGCATGAGGGGCAGGTGGTGGGTGTTCCCTGGACATGGGGCCTGACCTCGATCGCGGTCAGCACCGCCGCCTTTCCGGAACTGCCCACCTCGCTCCAGACCCTCTGGGACCCGGCGCGGCAGGGCCGCATTTCGATCCGCGACGATGCCGTGGAGGCGGTGCAGCTTGGCGCGCTGGCAACCGGGCAGGATATCAACCAGATTGATGATCTGGACCGGGTGCGCGAGGTGCTGAGCGAACTGATGCCGCAGGTGCGCACCTTCTGGGGCAGCGAGAATGACTGGAACCAGTACATGGCCGCCGGCGAGTTCGACGTGGCCACCTACTGGTCGGGCTCGGCGGCGCGCTCCATCGCGCTGGGGTTGCCGGTGGCGTTCGTGGTGCCCGAAGAAGGGGCGGTCGGCTGGCTGGACAGCCTGTCGATCCCGGCGGGTTCAACCCAGTCTGAGGCGGCGCTTGCGTTCATCGACTGGATGCTGGACCCGGCCTTTTACACCCGCTGGGCCGAGGAGGGCGCGCCTGCCTCGGCAAATGCCGCGGCGATGGATGCCCTGCCTGCGGATTCGTTCAACCGCGAGGTGCTGAGCGATCCCGAAGTGGTGGCCCGCGTGCAGTTCCAGTCGGCCATCAGCGACGAAACCCGCGAAAGCTATCTGCGGCTCTGGCAGGCGCTCAAGGCCGCCCAGTAACCCGCACGGCAAAGGGCAGACGACATGGCAGAAGTTCTCACCAACACGGACCGCAGACAGCTTTTCACGCTGCTGTCGCCCGCGTATCTCTGGCTTCTGGTGGCGATCTTTCTGCCCTTGTCGGCAATGCTGTTCTTCAGCTTTCTGGACAGAATGCCCGGCGCAGGCGCCACCTGGAGCCTGACGCTGGGCAACTACCACGAGTTCTTCACGAACCCGACCTATCTGATCCTGCTGCGCAAATCGCTGTATCTGGCGCTTGGCGTCACCGCAATCTGTGTGCTGATAGGCTTTCCCTGCGCGCTGGTTCTGGCCAAAAGCATCCGTGGGCGCGCGCGCGAGGCGCTGTTTTTGCTGGTGATCCTGCCATTCTGGTCCAATTCGCTGGTGCGCATCTTCTCCTGGGCGATTGTGCTGCGCGGAAATGGTGTGCTGGAGCGCGGCCTTTCCAGCATCCTACCCTTCGACATTCAGCTGAACCTGATGTTCACAACCTCGGCGGTGGTGATCGGGCTGGTGCACAGTTATCTGCCCTATGTCATCCTGACGAGCTACCTTGCGCTGCAGGCGATCGACGATGACCTGATTGACGCCGCGCGCACCATGGGCGCGTCCAGGCTGACCATCCTGCGCCGCCTTCTGCTGCCGCTGGCAGCGCCGGGGCTGATTGCCGGGGCGGTGCTGGTCTTTGTTCCGGTGATGGGTTCGTTCATGGAGCCGCGCATCCTTGGCGGGCGTCTTGGCACCTATTACGGCACCGTCATCGAGGATCAGTTCGTGGCGGTCTACAACTGGCCGCTTGGCGCGGCGCTCTCCTTCGTGCTGCTGGCGGTGGTGCTGCTGATCCTTGCGCTGGCCAGCCCCGCGCTGAAGAGGGCGCGCACATGAGCAACGGCTTTTTGACCATCGCCGGGCGGGTCTGGCTGTTGCTGATCCTGTTCTTTCTCTACGCGCCCATTTTCGTCATGGCGGCGATGTCGTTCAATGCCTCGCAGTTCTACCAGCTGCCGTTTGAGTTCTCGACACGCTGGTATGAGCAGCTTTCCGGCAATGCGCAGATACTGGATGCCGCGCTGCGCTCGGTCCTGATCGCCAGCGCCACCACACTCATTGCCACGGCGCTTGGCACGGCGGCTTCGGTCGCACTGTTCCGCTATGATTTCCGTGGCAAGCGGCTGCTTCAGATACTGCTGTTCCCGCCGATTGCCATTCCATGGCTGATATCCGGCACGGCGATGCTGATCTTCTTCTTTTCCGTCGGCATTGGCCGGGGCACCCCGGCGGTGATCATCGGCCATGTCGCACTGGCATTGCCCTATGTCATCGTCACCGTATCGGCGCGGCTGAGCAGTTTTGACATCGCACTGGAAGAGGCCGCGCGCTCGATGGGGGCGAACAGCTGGACCGTGTTGCGCCGCGTCACCCTGCCATGGATCATGCCGGGTATCGTTGCGGGTGCGCTTTTCGCCTTTGCGGTCAGCTTTGATCAGTTCGTCGTCTCCTATTTCCTGGCGCTGCCCGGTGACACCACCTTGCCGGTGCTGATCTACACCGCGATCCGGCAGGGTTTCACGCCCGAGATCAACGCCATTTCAACCATCATCATTGGCATTTCCATGGCTCTTGTGCTGATCGCCGCCCGCTATTCCAGATTCGGAGGAGAACGCTGATGTCGGCTGTTGATGTTATCGGTGTGACGAAGCGGTTCGGCACGGTCTCGGTGCTGGACGATATCTCGATCAGCTTTCCCGATGGCGGGTTCTTCGGGCTGCTGGGCCCCTCCGGCAGCGGCAAGACCACGCTTTTGCGCACCATCGCGGGCTTTCATTTCCCGGATGCAGGCCGCGTGAAGATCGGCCAGCAGGATGTGGGCCGGGTTCCTGTGGAAAAGCGCGACATCGGCATGATGTTTCAAAGCTATGCGCTGTTTCCCAACATGAGCGTCGCCGAGAATGTGGGTTTCGGGCTGCGGGTGCGCAGGGTCGGCATGGCCGAGGAACGCCGCCGCGTGGCCGAGGTGCTGGATCTGGTTCAGCTTGGTGACATGGCCGCGCGCAGGCCCACCCAGCTTTCGGGCGGGCAGCGCCAGCGCGTGGCACTGGCGCGCGCCATCGTCACCAACCCCAAGGTTCTGCTGCTCGATGAACCGCTGTCGGCGCTGGACAAGGCGCTGCGGGTGGATATGCAGATCGAACTGAAGCGCATTCAGCGCGAGATCGGCATCACAACCATCTTTGTCACCCATGATCAGGAAGAGGCGCTGACCCTGTCCGACCAGATCGGCATTCTGAAAGACGGCCGGATGCTGCAGATCGGCACCCCGCGTGAGGTTTATTCCCGCCCGGTTGATGCCTTCGCGGCGGGTTTTCTGGGCGATGCCAACTGGATACCGCCCGGCCGCCTTGCCGGGCTGAACCTGCCCGCCACGCCAGAAAGCCACCGTTTCGGAACGCGGCCTGAGGCCGTGAGCATCCTGAGCGCCGCGCCCACCGATGGCCGCCTTGCGCTGCAAGGGCGCGTGGTCCAGCGCATCTTCGCCGGGGCGCTGGCCACCTGCATCGTCGATATTGACGGAACCCTGTGGAAGGTCGTCGGGCGTGACCGGGATATTCCGGAGCCGTCTGATACGGCTTCGGACTTGGGCGCGGCATGGCTGGCGTGGTCTCCTGAAGACACAATCACCGTTGCGCAACAGTAACTTGCGCTTCGCGCCGGCACTTGTTCCCGGTCGATGCCGTCGTGGCTGATTGTCGCAACCGGGTTGTTCTGCGGTCAAAGGCTTGCTAGTTTTACCTCTGAGCGGCGGCGACGCTGCTCAGGCAATGGAGAGTGGATGTCAGAGCTTGTGTGATACGGCTCTCTGATCGTCAGAGAGCCTCGTGAAACCGAAGCCGCCGGATGCGTGGCATCCGGGCGTTTTTTCACGTCTGTAGCACGAGACTTCCATGAATATCTCACGAAACGAACAACGTGCGCTGCACGTTCTGGCCCTTGGTGGCCGCATCCTGCATGAGCGCGAGAGCGGCTCCAGAATCGTTGCCGTCACCTGCGTGACCCGCGAGGGGATGATCCTTGCCGGGTTTGACCTGATGACCTTCAACCGCTTGCGGCGGAAGCGGCTGATCGAATCCCTCTCTGGCAGCCCCTACCGCATCTCGAAACGAGGCCGCCTGTCGCTGCGCGCGCAGCCCGACAATCAGGGGGCATGACAGGCTGACCTGACAACAGCCTGGGCCGCATGATCCGTTGTGCGGCCCGGTTCGCCCGGGCAGGGAACGGCGCCCTGCAGTGCGGCATCACAGCCGGCACCGACCGCGCCACCCCTGCAACTTCTGCCACCACCGTTACTTTGCTGCGGATGACACCGGCGATCTGGGGCACCACTGATTGTCGATCGCCGCAGAACACTTCCTTCCCGTCGACGATGACCTGATCCCGTCCGGCGCGATTGCCCCGGTCGCGGGTGATCGGATCAAGGTCGGCCGAGATATTTCCTGAGTCACGCCTGGAATTCCGAAAGATGAGGCCCGACTTCGCAGTGGGTGATCGGTGAAACTGCCCAAATTTTGCCCTTGTCGGTGTTTACGCTTAATCCCGGCACGGCCGCTGGAGGCTCGAGTCCCGGTAACGAGGAGCGAGGAAGTGGGCGGAAAAATATCGCAAACCAATGGAAGCGGGAATGCGCTTAGATGGCTGCGATGCGTCGCGCCTGTTCCTCCTGGCTCAGGGCCTTGGGCGCAATGAAAATGAGGGAAGTTCCGGCCAGTTGTGGTCGGTTGGTCCCGCTACCCAGCTTCCCTCGACCTGCAGTTTACGCTTGTTGCAGCATTTCCGGCAGAGCGGCGTTGGTGACCTGGCGAGATCGGCGACAGAGGGCAGCCTGCCCACTGCAAGAAAGCGACATCTGATCCACCAACGAACGCGTTTGTCTCATCTGGCCACATGGCCAACTTTCGCGGCTCTGGCGGTGCGGCACTGCCCGGAGCCCCAAGAAAACGCGGATCCGCCGGACTTATGCAACTTCTACGCGTTAGCGGCCAAACAGTTATGAGGAGATACTCCCGCAGTGGAGAACACAGGATCCGACCGAAGGCAGATCTTGCCCCGGACAGCTGCTCGCCTGGGCAGGCTTGGGGGACGATGGTCTGTCCTGATCCTTCTGGTGAGCTTCATGGTCCTGTTTGCCCTGGTCCCGGCGCTGCTCAGGCTGGGCTCGTCCGCCACCGAGCTCTGGTATGTCGCAGGATGGATCGTGAGCTCTTTTGTGAGTGGTCTGATTGCGTTGCGCGTGGCTGCGCGATGCGATGGGTCAGGACGCAAAGCCTGGCGCTGCTTCGGGCTGGCCTGTCTTATGTTCATGGTCGGCAACTTGACCTGGGCGGCCTATGCCTTGGCTGGCGTGGTTTTGCCGTTTCCGAGCGCGGTTGACGCTTTCTTCTTTGCCTCCAGTGTTCTGGTCCTGATGGGCATGTTCCACTATTCCCTTTCGGACTCGCCAGGCAGCCGGATCCAGGTGACCAACTTCGCCCTTGCGCTATGCTCGGCGGTGGCCGTCGGCTTCATTATTTACGCGCCGCTTCTGAGTAGCTCCGAGACAGGGCGGCTGGGCACCTTCGTCGTTTTCAGCCTCGCGGCTTTGGGTCTTAGCGCCTGGACATTCGGCCTCTTGTGCTTCGCTTTTTATGTCCGGAACGATCGCCGCTTTCCGTTTCTGCTTATTCTGATCGCGACCGGCGCCAATGCTGTCGCCAATTTTTTCCTGGGCTTCGATACTCTGAATGGAACTTATGCCGTCGGCGCCTTCTATGACGTTCTGTGGATCGCCGCGGTTGTCTTCATGGCCTGGGCTGCGTTGGAGCACAGGGACGCGAGCGACGTCGCCGCTGAGCCGACTGCGCGCAGGCAGCCGCCCCGGCCGGCAGAAGCCCTGATTCCGGCCGGGGCGATCGCAGCAATCGTGGCTGCGGTAGCGGCAGCCCGATGGCAAGACCTGCAAATTGAACATGTCTTTATTCTGCCGACCTTGTTTTGCATTGCGGCATTGCTGGCCCTGCGCGAATACGCGCTGATCGGAGCAGAGCGGGAGTTGCGGCATGAGGCAGAAGACAGCGCCAGACGGCTTGCCGAAAGCGAGCAACGCCTGTCGCGCGTGCTTGAGAGCACCACCGATGGCGTGATCGTCCTCGACACGCAGTGGCGGGTCACTTTCGCCAACCAAAGGGCTTTCGACATGATCGCCGAACTCCGCCTCGGGGGCTTGCTCTGGGAGCTCTTTCCGGAGTTTGCCGGCACTGACCTCCAGGAAAAATATGTCTGGGCGATGGAGCACCAGACGCCGGTGGACTTCGAGATGTCGTTTCAATGCACCCGATTTGAAATCAATGCGTTTCCGGCGGTTGACAACCTGAGCGTCTTTTTCCGCGATGTGACCGAGCAACGCCGCCTGACTGACGAACTGATCCATCTGACCAAACATGACCCGCTGACCAACCTTGCCAACCGTAGGCTGTTTGGCGAGCGGCTGGCAGCCGGGCTGGACTGCGGCCGTCGCCGCTGCGAGCTGACCCTCGTGCTGATTGACATCGACGACTTTAAGATGGTGAATGATCTCAGGGGGCACGATGTCGGAGATCTTCTTCTGCAGCAGATTGCTGGCCGACTTGCCGGTCTGGTGCGTCAGGAAGATGTGGTGGCACGGCTCGGAGGGGACGAGTTCGCCATCATCCAGCCGGGGCCCGCCGCTCCCGACGGCAGTGCCGGGATCGCCCGGCGTATTTCTGAGGCTCTGCGCGCGCCCTTTGGCAAAGCCGGGTCGGAGTTCACGATTGGTATCAGCATGGGTTTCGCCATGGCCCCCATGCATGGCAGCCAGCCTGAAGAGCTTATCCGCAACGCGGATCTGGCGCTTTATCGCGCGAAGGAAACCAAGGGCACCAGCCTGAACTATAGTGTCTACGAACCCGCAATGGCGAACCATCTTCAGTCCCGCCAGGCGCATCGGCTCGAACTGCTGCAAAAGCCCGCTTTCAGTGTCCGGCCGGATGAGAGCCAGGCCGATGCTTTCGGCTTGCATTTCGCCCGCCTCACCAAGGCCCTCAACCACGTTTCGCAAGGCGTCTGCATGTTTGATGCGGACAAAAAGCTTGTCATGTGCAACGCTCAGTTCGCCAGGATGTATGGCATCCCACCCGAGCAGATGCAGCCGGGCACACCCTTCCGGCAGATCCTTCAGGGCAGGATTGCGAGCGGCCAGTTCAGTAGGGGCGAGCCGGAAGACTACCTGCGGGAGCGTATAGAAGCAGCCGAAGAGCAGACAGCCTCGGTCAAGCAGCATCATCTGGCCGACGGTCGATCAATCGCCATCACTCATTGCCCCCTGGAGGACGGTGGCTGGGTCGCCATGCATGATGACATTTCCGAAAGGGTGCGGATAGAAGCGCAGATCGCGCACATGGCCCACCACGACGCGCTGACCGGCCTGCCCAACCGCGTTCTCTTGCGCGATGAACTGGCTCAGGCACTGAACCGTGGCACCCGCCTGGCGCTGATGTGCCTCGATCTCGATCATTTCAAGGGGGTCAACGATGCCCTCGGCCACCCGCTGGGTGATGCCCTGCTGCGCGAAGTTGCGGAACGGTTGCGCAAAGCGATGCCCGGGTGCGATTTCGTGTCTCGTCTCGGCGGCGACACTTTTGCCGTTCTTCAGGTCGAGCAGCATCCCGACATGACAAGGGAGCTGGCGGAACGGATCATCACGACTGTGAGCCAACCCTATGAAATCGATGGCCATCAGGTGATTGTCGGCGTCAGCATCGGGATTGCGGATGCTCCGACCGACAGCGACGATGCTGATGAGATTCTCAAAATGGCGGAAATGGCGCTCAACCGATGCAAGCTGGAAGCGCCCGGAACTTTCCGCTTTTTCGCGCCAGAAATGGACGCCATGACAAAGGCGCGGCGCGAACTGGAACTCGACCTCAGGAAAGCGCTTGCTGGTGAAGAATTCGAGATTCACTATCAGCCGGTTGTGGATATCGAGGCCAATCAGGTGGCCGGGTTCGAGGCGCTGCTGCGCTGGAACCATGCCCGGCGCGGCCATGTGCCACCCGGCGAGTTCGTGACCCTGGCAGAGGAGATCGGGCTGATCGGTCAGCTTGGCGCATGGGTGCTCGATCAAGCCTGTATGGAAGCTGCAAAATGGCCGAAAAATGTCATGCTCGCAGTGAACGTGTCGCCCGCACAGTTCCTGCATGGTGATTTGGTGCGCGACGTGGTGGCTGCGCTGGAGCGGTCAGGACTGGCGGCTGAGCGGCTGGAGCTTGAGATCACCGAAACAACAATGTTGCAGGACACCGGCGCGACGCTGGCCTCCCTGCACAGCCTCCGGGATCTTGGCGTGCGTGTTTCGCTTGACGACTTCGGCACCGGCTACTCTTCGCTCAGCTCCGTTCGCAGGTTCCCTTTCGACAGGCTCAAAATCGACCGGAGTTTCATCGCAGACATGCACGATGACGATGGGTCACTTGGCATCGTCAGGGCAATTCTTGCGCTCGCCAAGAGCCAGGGCATGGCAGTAACGGCCGAAGGTGTCGAAACGATGGAGCAACTCGCCCGGCTGCGCACTGAGGGATGTCGGGAGGTGCAGGGCTACTTTTTTGCTCCTGCCCGCCCCGCCGCCGAGATTAACGGGCTTCTGACAATTGTATCAGACATGAGCAAGCGCGCGCGCATGTTGGAACGGGTCGAGCGGCAACGGGATTTGCACGAAAGTGCACGCATGAGTCTCGTTGGTCACCGAAAAGTCCCGCGGGGCGATATCCATCCCCAAAGCCTGTTCTGAGAAATTATGCGCCGAACTGAATGCGTCTCAAAAAGTGCCGGCGGCGCGTAATGTGCGACCTCTGGAAAGGCCTGAACCACCTCGGCTTACCAGAGCGTGTGCAACACTCAACGGATGCCCGCTGAACTCGGAAACCACCGCACTTTTGAGCGAGGCCGGTGCGCTGGTCGACGAGATCGTGCTGCCGGTTTCCGAGCTCGTGTCCGGACGGGTTGGGCATGATGCACCGGCCTGCAGGCGGATGTGCCCGAGATCCCCGCCTTCGCCTGATCCGCTGCGGGCGCACCCTGCATCCTGTCTCATTGCTGCGTTCTCCTGCCCGGTATCCGGGCAGGGTGCCTCTGTCGCAGGCCAAGGGGGCCAGTCGAACGCCCATCTTCAGCCAAGATTCATTTTTTCGTCAGGAATCTGCCTTTTTCTGGGTTTGGGTGGGCCCAGAGGCTCCGGCTCTGGCGCTGACAGCATCTTGTCCCGTCCGGACATGAAATCGCCCTGCACCTGTTCGGTCAGGCGCTGCACATCGCGGCGGCGGATGTCGTCCAGCGCGTCGGTCACCGCGATCTCATCCCAGCCAAGGCGGCGTAGCCCTTCGGCGCCCATTTGCAGGGCCGATTCAACTGTCTCACGGACTTCAAAGTCCACGCCCGCGCGGATTAGTTCCATTGAATGGCCCCGGTCATAGCTGCGCGCCAGCACTGCCGCATTCGGAAACTCGTGCTGGATCAGCTCGACGATCGCGTTGACGGCGCGGCGATCATCGACACAGATCAGGACCACCTGCGCCTGCGCCGCGCCCGAGGCGTGAAGGATGTCGAGCCGCGTGCCATCGCCGTAGTAGACCTTGAAGCCGAAGCGCGCCGCCTCGCGGATGCGGTCGGGGTTGTTCTCGATCACCGAGACCTGCGCGCAGCGCGCCAGCAGCATCTGCAGGGCGATCTGGCCAAATCGCCCGAAGCCGATCACAAGGACCTGCCCGCGCAGCCCAGCTGCCGCCTCGACCCCGTCCAGCGCGGCATCGGGGGCGCGGAGCAGCCGGTCGGCGGCAATCAGGATCAACGGCGTGATCGCCATGGACAGGATCACGACCGTCGAGAAGATCGCATTTTCGCGTGCATCGATGACCCCGCCTGCCAGAGCGGCTGTGTAGAGGACAAAGGCAAATTCGCCGCCTTGCGCGAACATCGCCGTGCGGCGCAAGGCGGGCAGATTGGCCCCGCCAAAGGCCCGCGCCGTCGCATAGATGGCCACCGCCTTGACCAGCACATAGACCACCAGCATCGCCAGCAGCAGCGGCCATTCCGCCGCTACGACCGTCAGATTCAGCGACATGCCGACCGCCAGAAAGAACAACCCCATCAGAAGGCCCTTGAACGGCTCGATGTCGCTTTCGATCTGATGGCGATAGCTGGAGCCGGACAGCAGAACCCCGGCCAGAAACGCGCCCATCGCCATCGAAAGGCCCACGGCCTCCATCAGGAGTGCGGCCCCCAACACGACCAGAAGCGCCCCGGCGCTCAGCACCTCGCGGGCACGGGCGCGCGCGAGCAGGGCAAAGAGCGGATCGAGCAGCCAGCGCCCGGCGACAAGCAGCGCCACCAGCCCGGCCAGCGCCAGCGCCACGGCGCCCATTCCGCACTCGCCCTGACCGACAGGCGACAGAAAGGCCACCACCGCCAGCAACGGCACAATCAGCAGATCCTCGAACAAGAGGATCGAAACCGATTTCTGCCCCTCCGGGCTCGCGATCTCGCCGCGCTCCTGCAAGGTGGACATGATCACCGCGGTTGAGGACAGCACGAACCCGGCACCGGCGATAAAGGCCGTGACCGGTGGCAGCCCGAACACCATGTCACCCGCCAGCGACAGCAGGGCGACTGCAAGGCTGACCTGCGCCAGCCCCAGCCCGAAGATCTGCCCCCGCAGCGCCCACAGCTTTTGCGGGCGCAGCTCCAGCCCGATGATGAACAGGAACATCACCACGCCCAGCTCGGCGAAATGCAGGATCGTGTCAGGGTCCGTGAACAAACCCAGCGCCGAGGGCCCCACCAGCGCGCCAGCGGCGAAATACCCCAGCACCGACCCCAACCCCAGACGCCGGAACAGCGGCACGGCAATCACCGCCGCCCCCAACAGCACGACCACAGGACCGATGGTCGGCCCTAACCCCTCTGCGGCCATTGGCTCGCTCCTAAGAATTGCGCGCCGGTGCGCGGCGGCGCCAGGCGTCATTTTCACTGGGTGCCAGCCGCCGGATCACGTCGGCGGCAGACGATGGTTTCTTCAGTCGGGCAGGCTTTCGCCGATCGCGCTGCCCTGCGGCTCAAGGCCCGGCAGCACCGTCAGCGCGCCGCCCATGGGCCCGGAATGGCGCGTCCAGCGCGCGATACGGTCCATCGGCAGTCAGGTTTTCGGCTGGCGCAACACGTCCTGCCAGTCCGGATGGCGACCGAACTGTGCCTTCGCGAACGGGCAGAGCGGGATGATGACCACCCTGTCCCGCCGCGCATCCTCGACCGCCTGTCGCACAAGCCTTTCTCCCACCTTGCGGCCACGCAAGACGTCGGGAACTTCGGTGTGGTCGATGATGATCTGACTTTTGCCGACCCGGCTGTAGGTCATTTCGGCCTCGTTGCCATCGATTACCAAGCGGTAGCGCCCCTTCGATTCGCCATCGTCCCGTACCACCGGAATGTCGGTCGGCGAAGGCGCATCCCTTGCAGGTTCCGTATCCGCCCGTCCTGCGCTGGGACGGCGCACCTGGCGCGGTTGGCCCGGTGCGCACTCCAGTAGTGCGCGGTCCCAGTGTCCGAGGTCGGCGGCGGCCTCGTAAGTCGAGACCAGGAAAGCCATCAGGGCCTCGTCGGGATCGGCTGCACTCTGCACGGCATCGTAAGGCAGCAGGAATTCCGACAGGCCCTCATGCCAGAACGCCGCCTCGGGCCGCACCTGCGCGCCCCGATACCCGCCGGGCGCCGGATAGGCGTAGGCATAGAAGGCGGGATAATCGATGCCATTGCCGCCCGGCCAGAAACCTGCCGAGGATACCTCGCGGTCATAGGCCTCCTGCGCCACGTCGTCCGGCAGGGAAGGGATGCCGGCAGGGTGGAGCGGCGCGCGCCGCCCCGAGAAACGGGTAACCGCGAGATCCATAGCCCCCCAGAACAGGTGAACCGGGCTGGACTTGCCGAGAAAGGAGGTCCGGAACCTGCCCATCACCCTGTCAATTGCGACCAGCGCCTGATGATAGCGCTGCACCGCATCCCGGTCATAGGGCCGATCGCGATGATCCTCGCTGAACGGGACGGGGTTGGGCACCTCGTTCGGCGTGTCGTTGAACGTTGGCGTGCCACCGATATCAGCAATCATCTGCACGAAATTCGCGCGGAACGCTGCAACCGTGGAGGGCTCCAGCCCGAACCTTGCCTCGCGACCGTTGCCGCAGGTGCCGATGACCATATGCTCGCGGAAATCGAACCGGATCTCGATGCCCGGACCGTCCGGTATCGGTGCGGATGTCAGGCCGGTCGGCGTGACATAGAATGTCGCGTTCCAGGAATGGTTGAGCCATGGCGTATGGGCGAGCCGGTATTTGCCGACGATCTGCAGATACAGATGCAGGGCGGAACAGGTCTCGCGCCATCCAAGGTAGTCAAGTCGGGGCCAATTGGTGGTCATTGCGTGTCGTCTCCTTTCGGCATCTGTCGCTTGCGGGGGATCGCTATCGGGTTGCGGGCCGCCTGCATCGCGCCCCGCCAGCCATTTCATCAGCACCGGTCAATCCGGTGCCGGGATATGCTCGTCGCGGTCATCGACCGGGAGATCGAAACGCCCCTTGCCCCACCTTGCGGCGCGCCATTCGGCCTTGGCGGCTTCGATGCGCTCCTGCGACGAGGCGACGAAGTTCCACCAGATGTAGCGGGGGCCGGAAAAGGTGGCGCCGCCAAGGATCATGAGCCGCGCGCCCCGGTCGCCTGCGGCGACGGTGATCCTGTCGCCCGGGCGGAAGACCATCATCCGGCCCGCGTCAAAATCCTGCCCCGCGACCGAGATGGAGCCTTCGACGATGTAGATACCCCGGTCTTCATGATCGTCCGGCATGGGCAGGCGGCGACCGGGTTGGAGCGTCACGTCGGCATAGAAGGTTTCCGAGAGCATCGTGGCGGGCGCTGTCTTTCCATAGGCGTTGCCAAGGATCAACCGGACGGAAACGCCGTGATCCTCGATCATCGGCAGCGCGTCCTGGCCGTGATGTTCAAAACTCGGTGCCATGTCTTCATGGGCGTCGGGCAGGGCCAGCCATGTCTGGATGCCGAACAGGCTGTTCGGCCCGCTGCGGGCTGTCGATGACGTGCGTTCAGAATGTGAAACGCCACGCCCGGCCACCATCCAGTTCAGCGCGCCGGGGCTGATGATCTGATCGGCGCCGGTGCTGTCGCGGTGGTGGAAGTCGCCGCGAAAAAGATAGGTGACGGTGCCCAGCCCGATATGCGGATGCGGCCGGACATCGACGCCCTGTCCGGTGAGCAGTTCCGCTGGCCCGGCCTGATCGAAAAAGATGAACGGCCCGACCATCTGCCTCTTGGGCGCGGGCAGGGCACGCCGGACCTCGAACCCGCCCAGATCGCGGGACCGGGGGACGATGAGCGTCTCGATAGCGTCGACGCCGATCTCATCGGGGCAGCCGGGGTCGAGTGCGGGGTTCCAACTCATGCGCTTCATCCTCTCGTGTGCTCGTGGCCGGCGTCGCGCCTGCCGATGCAAAGGCCTGATCCCGACGCATCCTGATCGCCCGAGCGGTTGGGCGGTGCTGTTGCGTCAGGGCCCTAATTTGACGACGCAGCACCCCGGAGGCTAGCCATGCTGCGCATTGAGCTGTGTCGCGCAAAGCGGAACGCGCCGGCCGTTGCGAGGGCTGGCCACAAGCTGCCGCCGAACTGCTTGCCGATCAGGGCTTCGTGCCCTTCCTTTCTTGGCCGGTAAGGCCCCAGATAGCCGGGTTGCGCCCGCAATGGTCCACCAGCGTATCAATCAGAACCCGGATTTTCCGTGCGGGATGCAGGCCGGGCGGTCGGACGACAAAGGCGCCTGCCGGTGGTGGGGGATAGTGCGTCATGATTGGGACGAGGGCGCCTGACGCGACATAGCCATGGGTAATGCAATCTGGAAGAAAGGCGATGCCAAGCCCCGCTGCCGAGGCAGCAGCAAGCGCCAAAGCGTTGTCGGCCTTGAACCTGCCCTGTGGCTGAACTGTCACGACCGCGTCGCCATCCAGGAATTGCCAGGCTTCGGTGCCCTGCATGAGCGCCTCATGGGCGGCAATCTCGTCCGGCGTCTGAGGCGAACCGTGCGTCTTTATATAGTCCGGGCTTGCGACAAGCGTTCCATGGATCGTGACGATGCGCTTCGCGATCAGGTTGGAATCCGCAAGATATCCGACCCGAAGCGCGCAATCGAAACCCTCTGCGATGAGATCGACGAAGCGATCACTGTAGCAGCTCTGGATGTGAAGGTGCGGGTGGCGATGCGCCATTTCCGCAAGTGCGGGGGCGAAGTGGGTCGGACCGATGGAAAGCGGCATGGCGACCCTCAGACGGCCACGCAGCCCGCCGGTCGGGCGGATCGACTCCCTGGCCGTATCGATCTCGGCGCTGGCCCGGGCGGCATGGTCCCTGAACGTCAGTCCCGCCTCGGTGAGCGCGGCGCCGCGTGTCGTCCTGGCGAGAAGCTGTGTGCCGAGTTCCGCCTCGATCCGAAAGAGCCGCCGGCTGACGATGGACTTGGAGACGCCGAGCCGGCGCGCTGCGGTCGATATACCCCCGGCATCGGCCACGGCGACGAATGTATCCAGATCCTCGATGTCCATTCCGGCGTTCCCCGTTCTGCGACACAGTTTGCCCGAGTATGGCACTATCCTATTGCCCGAGGGAACGGCAAATTGCGTGCAGGCGACAACGCTCCGGGCGCCTGAACCCCGAACCAGTGTGGTGCAACCGGCAAGAATGGAGCGCTCAACCTCCGTGCGATGCCGGAGCCGCGTTCTGCCAGAACCACGCAGCAAAGCGGGAAGGCTGCGTCAGACCTGTTCCCCTCCGCCATGTCAGCGTCGCCGAAGGATGCGAAAATGGAATTCCCAGCCTATCTGACCTTTCTCTTCGTCAGCGCGGCCCAGGCCGCGACGCCGGGTCCGTCCACGGTGTTCATCGTGAACAACGCCATTGCCTACGGGTGGCGCCGCGCGCTGGCCGCCCTGAGCGGCGATCTGGTTGCGATCGCGTTGCTGGCCACGGCTTCCATCATCGGGCTGGGCGCTTTGCTCATGGCCTATCCGGTTGCCTTCCTCGCCCTGCGCCTTGCGGGCGCGGCGTACATCATCTGGCTCGGATGGAGCTTTCTTCGTCCTGCTGCGCCGCAAGCGGACCCGACGGGGGTGGAGGCCGTTCATCGGGAAAACGGGTTGGGGCTTTGGCTCCACTCCTTTGGCGTGGGGATCAGCAATCCAAAGGCCATCCTGTTTTTCGCAGCACTGTTTCCGCAGTTTCTTCCGGTCGGGAGCGGACCATCCGTGCTCGCTCTTCTGGTTGCGTCCTTCGTCGTCGTGAAGCTCATCATTCTCGGCGGCTATGCCTTCGGCGCCCGACATTTCGTCCGGCTGCTGCGCAACCCGGAGCATGCGAGGCGCGGCCGGATGCTGACCGGCATCATCTTCATGGCCTTCGGAGCGCTGATGATCTGGTCTGCCCTGACCGCCACACAGGGCGCCGCGATGTAGCGAACCAACCCGATCCTCCTGGCCCCGGTGCCTGCCGCGAATCCGGCCTTTCCTCCGGGGGGCGTGAAACCCCGCGACGCCTTCCACGCGCAGTGTTCAGCAAGGAGTGCTTGCCGTGAGGGTGAATGCCGATGTCCTGAACGCCGATCTTCTTGAATTCGTGACCAGCCGAGACGCTTGTATGTCGCAGATCAAGCCGGATTCTTCGTACCCCGTCACACCCCCGATCTGGACAGAAGAGACGACCATGACCAATATCTTGAGAACCATTACCGCTGCGGCGGTCGCTGGCACTGTCGCCCCCGTCCGCAACAAATTGCTTTTTCACGGCGCGTTCGCTAATGGATCGTGACGTGAGTGCGGGGGCACGCCGAACGAAAAGGTGACTGAGGGCGCCAAGGGTATGTTCGGGAAACCGGAGAAGTAGGCGACCGCGCTGCCCCCGATACGGGCTGCCTGATCGCCGACCCTGCCAATTCAACGAAGGGAGATATCATGGCCCACCGTATCCTCGTCCTTTATGGCTCCTACCGCACCGACCGGATGGGCATCCGCCTCGCCCGATACCTTGTCCGGGAGCTGAACGACCTCGGCGCCGATGCCGCGCTGATTGACGCCAAGGCAATTGACCTGCCCATGCTTGACCGCATGTACAAGGAGTACCCCGCCGGCGAGGCTCCGCCTGCGATGGAAAACCTTGCGGAGAGGATTCGCAATGCCGATGCGTTCGTCTTCGTCACCGGTGAATACAACTGGGGTGTCCAGCCGGGGCTGAAGAACCTGACCGATCATTTCCTTGAGGAATGGTTCTGGCGGCCCGCGGCAATTGCGAGCTATTCCGCAGGCCGTTTCTCCGGGGTCCGGGCCGCCCTCGCCTGGTACGGAACGATTTCCGAAATGGGGATGGTTCCGATCTCCAGCGCGCTCGCAGTGGGTGGCATCGGCAAGGCTCTGGATGCCGACGCGCAGCCCGTCGGCGAGGGCGGAGCCGCCCTCACCAAGGCCTTTCCACGCTTCGCTGCCGATCTCGCTTGGTGGGCCGAAGCCGCCCGGGTGCAGCGACAGAATGCGGGCACGCCCTACTGAGCAAGGCCAATGCCCGGACCGGGTCTTTCAGCACAACGACGCAGGATCGCCACGAGAGACGATACCGACCTTGCCGCCCCTCTCCGGCCGCCGCTTTCGACCGGACAGCGCAATCCGGCAATGGCAGGGTCGCGCCGGCAGGTGACTTCCCAACTCAGGAGAAAGGGTAACAGCATGGATACCATCGTCTGGCAACGTATCGAGGCGGCGATCGTGTTCGTCACCGCGATCGCACTATTTGCCTATCTGGATCACAGCCTCGCCTGGTGGTTGGCCATGATCCTTTTCTTCCTGCCCGATGTCAGCTTCGCGGGCTACGCGCTTGGCCCGAAGGCCGGCGCCGTCGTGTACAACGTCGTACACGTCTACGCCCTCGGGATGGTCCTGCTCGCCGTCGGCTTCGCTATCGGCTCGGGCACCCTCGCGGCTCTCGGCGCACTCTGGATGGGCCATGCCGGTTTCGACCGGATGCTGGGCTTCGGACTGAAGTCTCCCGAAGGCTTCAGGATCACGCATCTGGGGCACATCGGCTGACCGCTCAGCCGGTTTCAGGCACCGCTCCCACCGGAGCACAGCGCCGTGCGCGTCCAAGCCAATCCGGCAAGCGTGGTGACGCGCCCGTCGGTCAGCGTTGCCCTCGTTTTCAGTCATCGGGCCGGGCGCAGATTGTGACCGCGTTGCTGCCGAGCGCCATGGCAATGAATACTCAGTGCAGTGTGTCGAGATACGGTGTGAGCGGCAGGATTGTGGACCGGGTCTCGGGATTGTCATCGGCGCTCTGGTGCCCAACGCACGCTTTCCGCCGCCACATTTGCGTACGGTCAGCCCTTCCTCTTTGTAGATGCGATACAGCTTCTTCCGGTTCACCTGCCAGCCCTCGCGCCGCAGCAGGATATGCAGCCGCCCCGCCAAGGCAGGCGGCCAATTATGCCGTGGAGCGCCCGCGCGTTTGGACCGACCATAACCTCGACCACTGAAGTGCGTCGGGCTGTCGACGGCTCCGTGCCAGCGATGACTTTGCCCGCACCCTGCCATCGCGGAACCCCATCAGTTCTTCTGCTGCCAGCATGCGCGGCGACGCCTCGATGGCGCGAGAGAGGGCGGATCTCGATATACGTCTGGAGGCGATGCTGAAGGACCTACGCGCCCGCTATGCCTCTCCTTGCGCACCTGCAAGGTGACGAACTATGGGCACACGAAGAACGGATGCGCTCCAAGTAACATGTTCAACGCCGCATGCCGCCAAACCGGCACCGCCGACCACGTTGCCAGACGTTCCATCACACGTGGGGTATCGGACCGATGCGCGGGCTTTCAGGTTATCCGGTTCACAGCCCTACAGATTGTTCATCAAGGCCCGGGAACGCGCTTTGCGAGGCGGCGGTAACAGCATTATAAAGCCGCTCACAAATATACGCCACGTCACTTTCAGTTGCGGTATAGGGCGGGGCCAGCAAGACATGGTCACCATGTCTGCCGTCAACTGTACCGGCAACAGAGTAAACCATCAATCCATGTGTGAATGCCGCATTGCGGACAGTTTGATTGAAGCGCCTTTCCGGGTCAAATGGTCGCTTCGTTTCGCGGTCAGCGACGAATTCCAGCGCGAGGAACAGCCCGCGGCCCCGGATATCGCCGACATGCGGGTGATCGGCAAACCGCGCCTCAAGCTCAGCGCGAAGCTGCGCCCCACGCTCACGGACATTGGTCAGCAGGCCGCGATCGCGAATCGCGCGCTGGACAGCCAACGCCGATGCGGTGGCGACGGGATGGCCAACAAAGGTATGGCCGTGCATGAAGCTGCCCGAACCCTGGGCGAAGGCGTCGAATACCTGACCTGAGCACAGCACCGCGCCCAGCGGCACATAGCCTGCACCCAGCCCTTTCGCGACGGTCATGATATCTGGGGCAATCCCTTCGCGTTCGCAGGCGTGCAATGTGCCGGTGCGGCCCATGCCGCACATCACCTCGTCCAGGATCAGAAGCACGCCATAGCGGTCGCAGATCTCGCGCACGGCCTTGAAATAGCCGGGCGCTGGAGGGACGCAGCCCAGCGTGGCGCCGACCACGGTTTCGGCCAGAAAGCATGAGACGTTTTCAGGCCCAAGCCGCAGGATTTCGGCTTCAAGCGTGGCGGCAGCGCGGGCGCCATAGGCGTGGTCGCTCTCATCCGGGGTCTGAAAGCGGTAGGCCCAGCAGGGATCGACATGCGAGGTGTTGGGCAGCATCAGCCCGCCATAGACCGCGCGCCGCCCGGCGTTGCCCCCGGCTGACAGCGCGCCCAGCGTGTTGCCGTGATAGCTTTGATGGCGCGCGATGACGTGTTGGCGGGTGGGTTCGCCGCGTTCGCGGTGGTATTGATGCGCCATTTTCAGCGCGGTCTCGATGGCCTCTGACCCGTCGCAGACGAAATAGACGCGCGACAGGCCGACGGGGGCGTCTTCGATCAGCAGATCGGCCAGATCTTCGGCGGCGTCGGTGGTGAAAAAGCTGGTATGCGCATAGGCCAGCGCGCCCGCCTGCGCGCTGATCGCCGCCACCACATCGGGGTCGCCATGGCCGAGGCACGACACCGCCGCCCCGCCGCAGGCATCCAGCCAGCGCTGCCCGTCCTGCCCGATGATCCAGACGCCTTCACCCCGCGCGGCGCGGGGCGGGGTGTGGTTGGCGTTGCGGTGGAAGATATGGCTTTGACGGTTCAAGGCGCGGCTCCTGCGGTGGGACGGGGGTGGCT
>NZ_DAIRVN010000013.1:0-77940 GCF_036802785.1 Pararhodobacter sp. | reverse complement strand
GGGGCACCGGGGGTTTGCCAAGGGGGCGGCGCGCCCCCTTGGCAAACCCCCGGTGCCCCCTTGCAGCCTCAGTGCGCAAGCACACCGATCCAGCGCTGGAGCCGCGCGGCATTGACCCCCATGTCACCACGGCCGAAGCGGGCGCGCGACAGGGCGCTGACCTGCGTGCCATCAGCGGTTCCGGTCAGGCGGATGGTCACATAATCCGGAAATTTCATCACCCGGCTGCGCGCCACCCAGGTCATCAGCCCCTGATCGCCCGCCAGTTCAACCGCCCCCTCCCGCGCTGCCTGTGCGGCGATGCGCTCAAACACGGTGTCGCGGGGCAGCGGGAGGGTCAGCGAGAGGCGGGCGAAATTCGGTGTATGCGGATCGGGGATGGCGGCGGGATCGCCATGCCAGCGCGCCGGGTCGGAGGGGGCGAGGCGGATATACAGCGCCACGCCAAGCGCGCAGAGAAGCGCAAGGCCAAGGAGGAGGGCGACGGTTTTCATGCAGGGCTCCCGCTGCGGTTCGCGGGCAGCTTAAAGCATGTCGCGCAAAAGTGGGATGCGGTTTTGCGCTTGCCGGACATGCGGAAAACAGCAGGTCAGAGCGTATCGCGCGAATGCGGAGGAACGCGGCACGTAGGGAGTGAACACCCATCGCGCGCGGAAGGCCGCTGTCAGGCCTGGTTGTGCCGCCGGGTTTGCGTATTTGTGGCAAGATGAAACCGCAGGCCCGCGTTTTCAGCGCCGCCGGGTCCAGCAGTAAAGGCAGATCAGCTCCATCGCAACATGGGCGCCCATGATGGCGGTGGCGCCGGTCGGGTCATAGGGGGGTGACACCTCGACGACATCGCCGCCCTTCAGGTCGATCCCGGCCAGCGCGCGCAGGATCGCCGAGGCCTGCCAACTGGCAAGCCCGCCCCAGACCGGGGTGCCGGTGCCCGGAGCAAAGGCCGGGTCGAGCGCGTCGATATCGAAGGTCAGGTAGCAGGGCCCGTCGCCGACGATCTCGCGCACGCGGGCGGCCACGCTTTCGGGCGTCTGGCGGTGAAGGGAGGGCGCGTCGATCACGTTGAAGCCCAGATAGTCGTCGCATTCGGTGCGGATGCCGATCTGGACCGAATGCGCGGGATCGACGAAGCCTTGTTTCACGGCCTTGTACATCATGGTGCCGTGGTCGATGCGTGTCAGGTCATCATCGGCCCAGAGGTCTGAATGGGCGTCGAACTGGATCACGCGCATCGGGCCGAATTTTTCGGCATAGGCCTGCAGGATGGGCAGGGTGATGTAGTGATCGCCGCCCAGCGTGATGGTGCCCGGCCCGGCCTTGAGGATGCGCGCGATATGGCCGTGCAGGGCTGCGGGGAAATCGGCGGTTTTCGCATAATCGAAGGCCAGATCGCCGTGATCGGTGATGGCGAAATCCGAGAGCGGGTCAAACCCCCAGCCGAAAGGCGGGTCATAGGGTTGCAGGGTGGAGGCCTCGCGGATGGCGCGGGGGCCGAAGCGGGTGCCGGGGCGGTGGGTGACCGCCTGATCGAAGGGCACGCCGGTGATGGCGAGATCGACGCCGCGCAGATCCTTGGTGAAGCTGCGGCGCAGGAAGCTGGTGGCGCCGCCGAAAGCATTCTCGAACGCCAGCCCGCGCCGGTTTTCCCGGGTAAAGGCGGTATCGACCTGTTGCTTTGCGTCTTCGAGCGCCATGGCTTCCTCCGTGGGTTGGGTTGGGGGAATATGGGCAGGTCAGGGGCGCAAGGCAATCGGCTTTCGGTGGCCCAGCCTGCGGGCGCCTATTCCAGCCGCGCCGGGAACCCCCCGGCGCGCAGATCGGTGCCCAGCAGGTCTTCCAGCAGTTTCACCACCTGCGTTGATTGCGCCTGCCCGCCGTAAGCCGCCTGCGCGCGCCGGAAAGTCTGCTCGGTCAGCGTGGCCAGATCCAGCGGCACCCCGAAGGCCTGCCCGAAGTCCCGCGCGAAACCCAGATCCTTGAGCGCCAGGTCCATGGTGAAGGCGATGTCATAACTGCCGTTCAGGATCAGCTGCCCCTCGGTCTCATGCACGAAACTGGTGCCGGAGGAGGCCGCGATCGCCTCCCAGGCTGTTTTCAGGTCCAGCCCGCCGCGTTTCGCCAGCATCAGGGCCTCGCCATCGGCGACCAGATGGATGAAGGCCAGCATGTTGGTGATGACCTTGATCAGCGCCGCCGAACCCAGCGGACCCATGTGAAAGATCCTGTCGCCCATCGCCTGAAGGGCAGGGCGGTGGCGGGCAAAGACGTCTTGCGCGCCGCCCGCCAGAACGGTGATCCGGCCCTGTGCTGCCAGATGAACACCGCCGGTCACCGGGGCCTCCAGCACATTCAGCCCGGCGGCTTCGGCCTTGTGGCCAAGGCGCAGGATATCGTCGCGGCCAAGCGTGGACATCTCGATCCATGTGGCACCGGGTTTCAGCGCGGGCAGGAGGGTGTCGAGCACCGCTTCGGAGGCTGCCGGGTTGGGCAGGCAGGTGATGACGGCATCGAACTGCGCGGCCAGGGCAGTGGGGCTGGCGGCCCATGTCGCGCCCAGCCCTTCCAGCGTGGCACGCGCGGCAGGGTCGCGGTCATGCACCACCGGCGCGAAGCCCGCGCGCGCCAGCGAAGCGGCCAGTGCGCCGCCCAGATTGCCCAGACCGACGAATCCGTAGCGCATGGTTTCCCCCCGTTGCGACGGGTCAGGGTTGCATCTAACCTGCCGTCGTGGAAGGGGGATTCTTCCGCACAACCGGAAGAACCGCATGGCCCGCCTTTACGAACCCGAAGCCTATGATACGCGCCACTGGCCGGACAGCTACTGGCGCGCCAGCGCCGGTCTGCCGCCCCCCCTGCCGCCGCTGGAGGGCGTGGCTGAAACCGAGGTGGCGATCATCGGGGCGGGGTATGCCGGGCTGAACGCGGCGCTTGAACTGGCTGAGCGTTTTGGCATTCGCGCCACGGTGCTGGAGGCGGGGCAGCCGGGTTGGGGGGCGTCAGGGCGCAATGGCGGGTTCTGCTGCCACGGCGGGGCCAAGCTGACGCAGGCCCAGATGGAAGCGCGGCACGGGCAGAAGGCAGCGCAGGAATGGCAGGCCTTTGAATATGACGCGATTGAGCGGGTGCGCGACAACCTCACCCGCTACGGGATTGACGCCGATGCCGGGCCGGAGGGTGAGCTGTATATGGCCCATTCCGCCCGGCGCCTTGCGCGGATGCAGGCCGCCCCCCTTGCGCCGGGGTCCGAACTGCTGGGCGCTGCGGCACTGCGTGAGCGCGGTTTTCAGGGCGCGGGGCTGCATGGCGCGATCCTGTCGCCGCATGGCTTTCCGCTGCACCCGTTGAAATATGCGCTGGGTCTGGCGCGCGCGGCGCAGGCGGCGGGCGTGGCCATGCATGGCGACAGCGCGGTGACATCGCTGGCGCGTGAGGGTGAGGGATGGCGGCTGGAGACCGCGCGCGGAAGTCTTCGCGCCAAACGGGTGCTGGTGGCAACCAATGGCTATAGCGACGAGGCCCTGCCGGCATGGCTGCACGGGCGCATCTTTCCGGTTCTGTCGGCGATCCTTGTCACCCGGCCCCTGACCGCGTCTGAGCGCGCGGCGCAGGGCTGGACCAGCCAGATCATGGCCTATGACAGCCGCAAGGTGCTGCACTACTACCGCCTGTTGCCCGACGGGCGCTTTTTGTTCGGCGGGCGCGGCGGTGTTTCGGCGCGGGGTGATGCGCTGGCGGCGTTCCACACCACGCTGCGGGCGGAGTTCGACGGCATGTTTCCCGGCTTTGCCGCCGCTGAAACCGAGCGCTACTGGGCGGGCTTTGTCTGCATGACCGCCAGTTGGCGGCCGTTCTGCGGCCAGGTGCCGGGCCAGGCGGGCCTCTATGCGGCGCTGGGCTGGCATGGCAACGGGGTGGCGGCGGCCTCGGAAGGGGGGCGGCGGATTGCGCAGGCGCTGGCGGGCCAGCCCAACCCCGGGCCCACCATCACGCAGGTGCCGCTTGACCGTTTCCCGTTGCCCGCGCTGCGCCGCCCGCTGAAAGGCATGGCGGTGGGGCTGGCAAAGCTGACGGACAGGTTCTCATGACCCGTGCGGCGTTCTTCTCGGGTGCGCTTCTGGCGGCTTTTCTCGCCGGTCCCGCGCAGGCCGAGAGCGGCGATGCCTGGAGCCAGCGCAAATGCGCGCTGTATGCCGAGGCATGGGAACGCGCGCTGGGCAGTATCGGCCGAGAGGGGATCAGCGATGACTTTGTTGCCGCGCATGACGATTTCATCGCTCAGGGCTGCGTATTGCGCGGCGCGGTCTGCCCCCGCTCTGCGCAGGAGTTCCGGCTGGCGGATATACTGACGATCGCCGCGATGAACGAGGGAATGGCCAGCACCTTTCTGCCCTTTTCCTGCGCGGATTGATGCGCACAAAAGGCAAGGTTGCAGGCACGCCGCAGAAATCCGGCACCCGCCGGTTGCCGCAGCGCAGGTGAGCGGCTAAGCAATGCGACGGTTGCGGCCCGTCACGGGCGCAGGGCCGGGTGTGATTGTGCGGGAGCGAGCGAATGAGTCCAACCGATTCAGGCAAGGATACGGGCGAGCATTTTTCGCGGCTGCGCCATTACTTTGCCCGCTCAGAGCGCAATTATGAGCTGATGCTGGGCGGGGCCAAGCATTTTGGCTACCACCCTGACGGGCGCAAGGTTTCGGAACGCGTGGCGCAGGATCTGTTGCATGATCTGGTGGCAGAACGGCTGGGCCTGACCGCGCAGGATCATGTGCTGGATGCGGGCTGCGGGCAGGGTGTGGTGGCCAGCTATCTGGCGCGCAAGACCGGATGCACCGTCGATGGCATCACCGTGCTGGATTTCGAAGTGCCCAAGGCGCAGGCCCGCGCGAAAGCGGCCGGTGTCGAGGGGCGCACATGCTTTCAGCTGATGGATTACAGCGCCACCAGCTTTACTGACGCCACATTCGACGCGGTCTATACCACGGAAACGCTGTCGCATTCCCCCGATATCCGCCAGACCCTGCGGGAGTTGCACAGGGTGCTCAAACCCGGCGGGCGGGTGGCGTTCTTTGAGTATTCCATCGCCGAAACCAAGGCCTTCACGCCGCGCGAATGGGCGCTGTATGAGCGCGTGGCGCGTGGCTCGGCGATGGTGGGGCTGAAGGAATTCCGCAATGACCGCTTCCATCTGGTGATGGAAGAGGCCGGGTTTCAGGGCGTGAAGACCGAGGATATCACTGCCAACATGATGCCCTCGCTGGCGCGGCTGCAACGCTTCGCGCTGCTGCCCTACTATCTGGCGACATGGCCCTTCGGCAGGCAGGAACAAAACCCCAACCGCAGCGCGGCGGTGGTCTATCATGCGCTGGTCCGCAAGGGGCTGGTGCGCTACAACATTTTCACCGCGCAGAAGTGAAGGGTTTCAATCACCGATGCCGTAGGCCGGGGTGGCGTTGATCGGCATGGTGGGCTCATCGAAGCAATAGCCGGTCAGCCCGGCCCAGTCCGAGGGGAACCCGCCGCTCAGAAAGCTCAGCGTCAGCCTGCCCCAGCTTGGGCTTTTGTTGCCCATCGCATCGATCACGTCAAAGGCGCAGGGCGCGTCGGCTGCCGGATCGGTCCAGTAACCGAAATAGACGCTGCGCCCCTGCTCTGTATCGGCGGGCAGGCCGGGTACGAACAGGCGCATCGTGCCCGGCGTCAGCCCGTCATCGCCCATCATGCGAAAGATGGCCATGTCGCCGCGCGTATCCTCCCAGGCGACGTAACCATAGGGTGTGCTCCACATCTCGTCAGCGGCGGCAACAGCAGGAAACAGGGCGGTAAGGCAGAGCAGGGGAAGAAGGCGCATGGCAACTCCTGGAACGTGCGCCGCGGGATGCGGGCAGCCAAGCAGCGCATGGATCAGATTGTTTCGCAATCGGTTTCTATTGTTTCGCGGTCACGGGCGGGGCCTCATGGGGCTGGCGCCTATTGCTGCTTCTGGGCTGCTGGACTAAGCAGGGGTTGATGGATTCAGGCGGTTCGAGAGAGGTTTCATGCGGATTCTGGTTACCAATGACGATGGCATCAACGCGCCGGGGCTGAAGGTTCTGGAGCAGATCGCGGCCGAGATCGCGGGGCCTGAGGGCGAGGTCTGGGTTGTGGCGCCTGCCTTTGAGCAATCGGGCGTGGCGCACAAGATCAGCTATACCCATCCGATGATGATCGCCAAGCTGGGTCCTAAGCGCTATGCCGCCGAGGGCAGCCCGGCCGATTGCGTGCTGGCAGGCTATTACGAGGTGTTGCAGGGCGCCAAGCCCGATCTGGTGCTTTCAGGCGTGAACCGGGGCAACAATTCGGCCGAGAATGTGCTTTATTCCGGCACCATCGGCGGCGCGATGGAGGCGGCCCTGCAGGGTCTGCCCGCGATTGCGCTGTCGCAATACATGGGCCCGCAGACCGAAGATATGTCAGACCCGTTCGAGCCCGCCATTGCCCATGGCGTGGGGGTGGTGCGCGCGCTGCTGGACAAGGGCCTGTGGGATGCAGGCGATTACCGGCTGTTCTACAACATCAACTTCCCGCCCGTTCCCAAGGCGGATGTGAAGGGCATGAAAGTGGCCGGGCAGGGCTATCGCAAAGACACGTTCTTCGGTGTCGAGCCGCATATCTCGCCCTCGGGGCGCAAATTCCTGTGGATCAAGGGCGGGCCGCAACACCTGCCGACCGAGCCCGGCACCGACGCCGCCGTCAATCTGGACGGCTGGATCTCGGTTACGCCGATGCGCGCCGATCTGACAGCCTATGACGCGCTCGATGCCCTGCGGGAGCGTCTTGAATGAGTGACGCCGCCGCGCGGGCCGAACGGATCATGCGTTTTATCTACGCGCTGCGCTCAAAAGGCGTGACCGATCCGGCGGTGCTGCGCGCGATGGAGCGCATCGACCGTGGCGCCTTTGTGCGCGGCATCTTCGCTGAGCGCGCCTATGAGGACATGCCCCTGCCCATTGCCTGCGGCCAGACCATCAGCCAGCCTTCGGTTGTTGCGCTGATGACCGAGGCGCTGGAGGTGTCGCCACGCGACAAGGTGCTGGAGGTGGGCACCGGCTCGGGTTATCAGGCGGCGATCCTCAGCCAGCTTGCGCGCCGGGTCTATACGGTCGAGCGCCACCGCCGTCTGGTGCTGGAAGCGCGCACGGTGTTTGAGGCGCTGAAGCTGGTCAATATCACCGCGCTTTCCGCCGATGGCTCTTTCGGGCTGCCCGAACAGGCGCCCTTTGACCGCATCATCGTCACCGCCGCCGCCGAAGACCCGCCCGGCCCGCTTCTGGCGCAATTGCGTGTCGGCGGGATCATGGTGGTGCCGGTGGGGCAGTCGGATACGGTGCAAAGCCTGATCAAGGTGCGCCGCACCGAGACCGGCTTCGAGTATGATGAACTGCGCCCGGTGCGCTTTGTGCCGCTTCTTGAGGGGATGGCGCAGGACTGACCCTGATCGCAGGGACCGGGTTTTCGGGCACACAATGTAGTGATGGGCTGTCACTTGCGCATTAATCAGGTATAAACGGTAAGGCTTGGCGGCCCGGGCGCACGTGCCGGGCGGGCCGCAGGCAACGGCCATCAAAAGCTGGGACAGGCATGAGCGATACAGTATTCAAGACGACCGCCGCGGATTTTGCACATGCTGCGCGTCGTGCGCCGTTTCTGGTGCTGACGGTGGCCACGGCCTTCGGGCTGGCGGCCTGTAGCAATACAAATGATCTGGACTGGGATCTCCGGCGCTCGGGCGGTTTCTCAACCGCCGATGCCGCCCGGCAGGCCACGCCCTCAAGGCCGCAGCCGGACGCGCGCGGCGTGATCTCATATCCCGGATATCAGGTGGTGATCGCCCAGCCGGGCGAGCGCCCGCGCGACGTGGCCGCGCGCCTTGGCGTGGATGCCGCAGCGCTTGCGCGCCACAATGCGATTGACGCCGAAGCGCCGTTGCGGGGCGGGGAAACCCTTGTTCTGCCGTCGCGCGTGGCCGAAAACGGTGGCATGATGCCCTCGGCGGGCACAGGGCCGATCGCTGTCACACCGCTTGGCCCCGGCGGGCAGCAGCCCGGCGCGACCGGCGCTTCCGGGTCAGAGCCCGTGCGCCATTCGGTGCGCCGTGGCGAGACGGTCTTTACCATCGCGCGGCTTTACAACACCTCCGCCCGGTCGCTGGCCGAATGGAACGGCCTGCCTGCGGATATGTCGGTGCGCGAAGGGCAGATCCTGATTGTGCCGATGCCGCAAAGCATTTCCGAGGCCTCGGCCAGTCTGACCTCGGGTCTGCCGCGCACCGATGACAGGTCGCCCGCCACCGCGCCTTCGGTGCCCGCGACGACGGCGCTTCCCACGCCACAGCCCCAGTCACCCGCGCAAACCACGTCACAGTCTCAGAGCGGCAGCGCGTCCACCGCGCCGGGGCAAGGCTCCCCCACGCCGGTGCCGCCCTCGGCGTCGCAGCCGCTGCCTGACAGCAATCCCGCACCGGCGGGGCAGGGCGCGAGCGGCAGTGCGCCCGCCACGCCGCCCGTTGCCGACATGTCCGGCCAGCGCACCGATGGGCCACGCCTTGCCATGCCGGTCGATGGCCGGATCATCCGCGCCTATGCGCGCGGGCGCAATGATGGTGTCGGCATCGGCGCCCCGGCGGGAACGCAGGTGCGCGCAGCAGCGGCAGGCACCGTGGCGGCGATTACCCGCGATACGGAACAGGTGCCCATCCTCGTGGTCCGCCATGAGAATAACCTGCTGACCGTCTATGCCAATATCGACGATATCCGCGTCGAGCGCGGCGCGCAGGTCACGCGGGGGCAGACCCTTGCCACGGTGCGGCAGGGTGACCCCTCGTTCCTGCATTTCGAAGTGCGCGAAGGCTTTGAGAGCGTCGATCCGATGCCCTATCTGCAATAAGCGGAGCCAAGTCAGCGGCGGCAGCACTGTGATCGGGGAAAGGGGCCGCTCGGCCCCTTTTTCACCTTTTCAGTGGCGGCGCATCGCCCGGCGCTGGGCCTCGTCATCGACCCAAGCCAGAAGGCCGTTCATCAGCGCCTGCGCCATGCCCGCGCGCCAGGCCGGGTCGCGCAGGTTGGCCAGATCGCGCGGGCTGGACATGAAGCCCACTTCCAGCAGGATCGACGGGATATCAGGGGTCTTCAGCACCGAAAAGGCGGCTTCCTGCCGGGGGCGACGGTGCGTGGCCAGCCCCTCTGCGGTGATCGCGCCCAGAAGCGCATCGGCCAGACGGTCGGTTGCCGGGCGGGTTTCGGTGCGGGCGATATCCATCAGCACCCCGGCCACCACATCATCCGCCCCGCTCAGATCGACGCCGCCGCCCAGCAGGTCGGCGCGGTCATGGCGTTCGGCAAGGGCGGCGGCTGCGGCCTCGCTGGCCTCATCTGCCAGCGTGTAAAGGGTTGCGCCTGAGGCCCCGCCATCGGGCAGGGCATCGGCATGGAGCGACAGGAAGACATCGGCACCCGCCTGACGCGCCACCAGAATGCGGGCCTCAAGCGAGACAAAGCTGTCATCCCCGCGCGTGAGAACCACCTCGAAAGCACCGCTGCGGCGCAGGGTTTCGGCCAGTTCGCGGGCGAAGGTCAGCATCAGGTCGGCCTCGCGCAGCCCCTCACGCTCGGCGCCCGGATCGACGCCGCCATGGCCCGGGTCCAGCACCACAACGGTGGGGCGCATCCCCAGCGCCGGGCCCTGCGTGAGCGGCGAAAGCGTTGCGGGGGCGCCATCGGCCCCGGCCTGAACGCGGGCCGCAAAGGCCTCGGCGCTGACCGGGACAAGGCGCAGCCGCAGCCGCGCCGCGCCGCTGGCGGGGTCGGTCAGCATGGCGACCGTCGCAAAATCCATCGGTTGCGCCAGTTCCAGCACCATGCGCGACCATCCGCCCCCGGCCTGGCCCAGCCGGACGGCGGCCAGCGGGGCGGGCAGGGTCAGTGCAGCGGCGTCCAGCCCTGTCCAGTCGATCTGGCGGAAATCGAGCACGGCGCGCAGGGGGGCATCCAGCAGCCGCGCGCGCACCGGCACCGGCTGGGTCAGCGGCAGGTCCAGAACCAGCGCCTCTCCCTCAGCCCGCAGCGTGGCGGGGCCGGTGATTCGGGCGATGGCACCCAGATCCTGCGCCGCCGCTTCCCGCGTGGTGGCGATCAGCGCGGTGGTGACGAGGACGGCCAGCAGCAATGCCATCAGCGCGATCCTGAACGCCCCGGCGATTGCCGGGTGCCGCATGCCTGTCTGTCTCACTGTTACGCCCTTGCCTGCCCTGCCGTTCGCGGCCACCATAAAGGAGAGCGGCACGCCGGGGAATGCCTTGTGGCGGGCCGCCAACCTTCACGTTCGGGTCAATCTTCCGGTTGCGGGCCGATCCGGACTTGATCTTGCCTGCCCCGGCAGGACACAGTCTGACGACACCGTCCTCCGGACAGCACCGTAATCAGGAGCCCGCATGTTTCGCCCCTTCGCCGCCTCGGCATTGACCGCCGCCCTCGTTTTTGCCGCGCCGCTTGCCGCCCAGACCGGGGCCTTCAGCGCGCCGTTGGGGGACGAGGACCGTGCAGCCCTGCGTTCTGAGATCCGCGCGTATCTGATGGAGCATCCGGAGGTGATCTTTGAGGCGGTGGCGGAATATGAGCAGCGCACCATGGCGCAGCAGGCTGACATGGATGCCACACTTGTCGAGATCAACGCCGATGACATCTATGCTGACGGCCATTCATGGATCGGCGGTAACGTCGATGGCGACATCACGCTCGTTGAATTCATGGATTATCGCTGCAGTTTTTGCCGCCGCGCCTTTCCGCATATGATGGATTTCACCAACGAGGACGGCAATGTGCGGTTGGTGATCAAGGAACTGCCGATTCTGGGCCCGCAATCAGAGGTGATGAGCCGCTTTGCCGTCGCCGTCCTGCAGCTTGGCGACGGCGAGCAGTATTTCGCGGCGCATGAGCGGCTGATGGCATGGGAGGGCGATGTGTCCGACAGTGCGCTGGGTGCCCTTGCCGCCGAACTGGGCCTTGATTCCGAGGCCGTCATGGCGCGGATGCGCTCCAGCGAGGTTAGCGCCGTGCTGGCCGAGAACCGGGCCCTTGCCCAGCGGTTGCAGATCAGCGGCACGCCCAGTTTCGTGATCGGCATTCCTGAGGGGCCGGGCGAATTGCTGCGCGGCTTCCTGCCCGCGGAAGAGCTGCACAACGTTGCAACCCAGCTTCGCGGCTGACACGAACCCCCTGCCGGACAGAGCTGCGGTTTCGCCCGCACCCTTCCTGCCTCTGACGCGCCTGTGCGCGTCCGGTGCCGTTTTCGGGAATGGCCTGAAAAAGAGGTCGGAAGTCCGGCAATTAATGCTTGCTAATTGGGCAGTTGCTTCGCAAATTGCGGCAGCCCCTTTTGCTCCCTGTGCCCCGCGCGGCTTCGGGCGGCAACAGAGAAAGACAGAGCTTTGAAAACCAGGCCCCTGATATTGCGGGCATTCCGGTCAGCCTGGCGCGGAATGTTCGGTGCAGTATTCCTGTTGTTCGCAGCGTCGGTCGCGGCGCCTGCTGAAACTGTGCCCGTGCCCGGTTCTGATGCCCCGGCCTTTGCCGATGCGATGGCGCTCTGGCTGGCCGATGAAGAGGCTGACGGGCTTCGGGCGCTGTCGGTGCTGGCGCAGGCTGGCAACCGTGCGGCGCAGATCCTCTTGGGGCTGATCGACAAATCGCCACCGCTGCAAGGCCCCGCGCTGGCGCAGATGCCACGCAGCGAGCGTATCGCGCTGATGCGGGCGCCGGGGGGGCTGTCGGGGC
Organism: Pararhodobacter sp.; assembly: GCF_036802785.1. Lineage (GTDB taxonomy): Bacteria > Pseudomonadota > Alphaproteobacteria > Rhodobacterales > Rhodobacteraceae > Pararhodobacter. Next base: position 66,137 of record NZ_DAIRVN010000013.1, on the reverse strand, counting down.
AAAGCTGGCTGAGCGTCGCTGCCGATCACCCGCTGGCGGCCAATTGGCTGGCGCTTCTGTCGGTCGATGCCGGTCTGGCGGTGGCACTGCGGTTCAGCGAACTGAATGAGGCGCGCGCGGCGCGCGAGGCGGTGGTGGTGCTGGCCGCGCGCGAACACACGGATATGCGCAGCGCCCCGTCCGACCTGTTGGACCCGGAACTGATCTATCTGCTGTGGCGCACTGCCGATTCTGAACGCCGGGAGGCACTGCTGGCGCAAGTTCCCGCGGATCATCCCCAGCGCCTGATGATGGGCGAAAACCGCGACCCGGCGGTGCTTTCGCACTGGCTGGAACAGTCGCCCGCCGCGCTGCCGCTGGCCGCGTTATGCGATGCGCGCTGCCCTGACAGCCGCGCCACCTGCCTGACCGGGGCGTATCAGGCGCTGGGAAGCCACAGGGCGGTGCTGGTTCTGGGCAGCCCCGCCGAGGCGCTGATCAGTCAGGAAGACTTCCTGCGCAGCCCGCGCGGGCAGGCGACGGTGCTGCGCAGAATGCTGCAAAGCACCGATGCCCGCGGGCGCGGGGCGATGATCAGCCAGATGCGCGGGCATGACGCCTGCCTGGCTGATGTTCTGGATAGTGAGCGCTCGCGCTACCATTACCGCAGGCCGGGTGTTGAAAACGGGGCCGAGAACTGAGCCTGAGCGCCGCCCCCGCCCCGTATGCTGCCCGTCAGCCGCGCTGGTAGAGGCCCTCATAAATCGGGGTCAGCGTATCCTGATCAAAGAGCGACGAGACCGAGGTGCCGTTCCAGGTGTTCAGGATCGCCTGAGCAAAGAGCGGCGCGGTGGGCACGATGCGGATGTTCGGCGCGGCTTTCACAGCCTCGGACGCCTCGATGGAATCGGTGATCACCAGCGATTTCATCACCGAGTTGGTGATCCGCTCCACCGCCGGGCCGGACAGAACGCCGTGGGTGATGTAGGAATGCACCTCGGTCGCGCCGGCCTCGATCAGCACCTGGGCGGCCTTGCACAGCGTGCCGGCCGTGTCGCAGATGTCATCGACGATGATGCAGGTCTTGCCCGTCACATCGCCGATTACCGTCATCTCGGCAATCTCACCCGGCTTTTCGCGCCGTTTGTCGACGATCGCCAGCGCACAACCGATCCGCTTGGCCAGTTCACGCGCGCGCGAAACACCGCCCACATCGGGTGATACCACGATGACATCCTGCAGGCGGCCACGGAAATTGTGCTCGACATCCAGCGCGAAGATCGGCGCGGCATAGAGGTTGTCCACCGGCAGATCGAAGAAGCCCTGAATTTGTGTGGCGTGCAGATCCAGCGTCAGCACCCGGTCGATGCCCGCCTCGGTGATCAGGTTTGCCACCAGCTTGGCCGAAATGGGTGTGCGCGCCTTGGTGCGGCGGTCCTGCCGGGCGTAGCCGAAATAGGGGATCACGGCGGTGATCCGCGCCGCCGACGAGCGTCTGAGCGCGTCGGCGATGATCAGCAGCTCCATCAGGTTGTCATTGGCCGGGTTCGAGGTGGACTGGACGATGAACATGTCCTCGCCGCGCACATTCTCGAACACTTCGACAAAGATTTCCTGATCGTTGAAGCGCTCGACCCGGGCGTCAACCAGCTTGACGGACATGCCCCGGTGCAGCGACATCCGCCGCGCGATGGCCTGCGCCAGGGGGCGATTGGCGTTTCCGGAAATGAGTTTCGGTTCGGTCATGGCGGGCATGTCGGTCCTCGGTGGCGGTTTTCGCTGGATTCGGGATGTTGACACCGCTTATCACCCGGCTACGGTCTTGCAAACCCGAAGCCCGGGGCAGGAGTGTGGAATGCTGAAAATCGATTACTATCTGAGCCCGGTATCGCCCTGGGTGCACATGGCAGGGCGGCGCCCGGCCGAACTGGCGGCGCGCCATGGTGCGGAGCTGCGCTACAAACCCGTTGACGGCGCCGCACTTTTTGCGCGCACCGGCGGGCTGATGCTGAACGAGCGCCATGAATCCCGCAGGGAATACCGGCTGCAGGAACTGCGGCGGCAGTCAACCAAGCTGGGCCTGCCGATCGTGCTGAAACCGGCCTTCTTTCCCACCAACCCCGCGCCCGCCTCCTATGCGATCATCGCGGCGCAGGAATCCGGGCAGGGGGGCGATATTCATGCGCTGGTGCAGGGGCTGACCCGCGCCTGCTGGGAAGAGGAACGCAATATCGCCGAAGATGAGGTGATCTGCGATTGTCTGTCGCGCGCCGGGTTTGACCCCGGTCTGGCGATGTCAGGCCTTCTGACCGGGGCCGAGATCTACAGCCGCACGCTGGAAGAGGCCGTGCGCAACGGTGTTTTCGGCTTTCCCTTCTTTGTGGTGGGCGAGGAGAAATTCTGGGGGCAGGACCGGATCGATGATCTGGCGCTCTGGCTGGAAGGCAAGCTTCAGGCATGATTCATACAACCCGAATGGGCGATGCTGCCGGAATCCCGGCGGTGCTGGCGCATTGCTTTCTGGGCCACAGCGGTGGCTGGAAACGCCTGCTGGAGGCACTTGAAACCCCGCTGGATGCCGTGGCCTTTGACCTGCCGGGCCATGGCCGCTCTGCCCCGTGGGAGGGTGCGGGTGATCTGCATGGCGTCGCCACGGCGGCGCTGGCCGCGCAGATTGCCGAACCCGCGCTGCTGATCGGGCATTCCTTTGGCGGCACGCTGGCGCTGCGTCAGGCGCTGGAGGCCCCGGAATCGGTGCGCGCCATGGTGCTGATCGAGCCGGTTCTGTTCGCCGCAGCCGCAGATACGCCGGAATTTGCCGCCCATGTCGCGGCTGAACAGCCGCTGCGCGAGGCCTTTGCGCGCGGTGATCTGGCCGAGGCGGCGCGGGTTTTCTTTGCGCTCAACGGCGATGAGGCGGGCTGGCACGCCATGTCAGAGGCCGCACGGCAGATGATGACCCGACAGATGACGATGATCGGCGCCACCATGTCGGTGCTGGTTGACGACAGCGAAGGGCTTCTGGCACCGGGGCGGATGGCGGCCTTCGACAAGCCGGTTCTGGTGCTGGCCGGGGCGCTGTCACCCCCGGTATTTCCGGCCGCCGCGCGTGCCGTTGCGGCGCGGCTGGGGCGGGCGGAATTTGTCAGTGTGCCCGGCGCGGGCCATATGGCGCCGCTGACCCATCCCGCCGCCACCGCTGCGCTGATCGACGCGTGGGTGCTGCGCAACGGGCTTAACGAAAAACCCCGCGTCGGATGACGCGGGGTTCAACGAAACCATTTAACGAATAAAATCAGGCAGCTTCGGCCTGGGCCGCAGCCATGCGGCGCTCGCTTTCCTCGCGCGAAAGCGCAACCGAGGTCCGCACACCATTGGCGACAAACTGCATAAGCCCGTTCACAACGCGCTCATTCGGATCGATCCCGGCACAGGTCAGCACTTCACGACCATCGCGTGAGCGTGCCCAGCGGGCAATCTGTTCCGGTCCGTTACCGTATTTCTTGTCGTCGGCAATGGCGTCATCCAGCGCAGCCAGAACCACGGCAGCAAACAGTTTACGGGCGCGTTGCCCCTGCTCGTGGTTGTACGCGGTGCCATCCACAAAGTCGAACATTCTTACCGTCCTTATTCTTGCTCTTGCATTTTCTGGCGTCGGTCTCTGTAACGGTTTATGACCGCGATTCGCTACCAATATGTTGCATGGCTGTCATGCGCTGAGCGCATATCTGCCCGCGGCCGCAGCCGTATCTGGTAAGCTTGCCAGCATAACACCCGCAAGATATAGGAACGAACCAAGCGATCTCAACACTTTCTCAAGAGTTTTCTCATGCCCAAAATCAACGGTAACGAAATTCGGCCCGGCTTTACGCTGGAACATGACGGCGGGCTCTGGGTGGCAGTGAAGGTCAGCCATGTGAAGCCCGGCAAGGGCGGCGCCTTTGCACAGGTGGAACTGAAGAACCTGCGCAACGGCACCAAACTGAACGAGCGCTTCCGCTCGGAAGACAAGGTGGAGCGGGTGCGGCTGGAACAGAAGGACCAGCAATTCCTGTATGAAACCGACGGGATGCTGGTGGTGATGGACATGGATACGTTCGACCAGATTGAACTGCCCGCCGACCTGCTGGGCGACCGCCGCCCCTTCCTGCAGGACGGCATGACCGTGACCATCGAATATTATGGCGAAGAAGCGCTCAACATGGCGATCCCGCAGAAGGTGACCTGCAAGATCGTCGAGACCGAGCCGGTGGTGAAGGGTCAGACGGCGGCCAGCAGCTACAAGCCCGCCATCCTTGATAATGGTGTGCGCATCATGGTGCCGCCGTTTGTCGGCACCGATGAAGACATCGTTGTGAACACCGAAACGTTTGAATATTCCGAACGCGCCTGACATCATCTGGCTGCGGGCTGCAAGGAGGTGAAGAATGCGCAAACTGATGCTTGGCCTTTTGATGGGTTTCGGGCTTGCGGCCTGCGCCACCCTGCAGCCTGAGCTGGTCCCCTCAAACTGGCAGTTCACCGCCCTGAACGGGCGGACGCTGAGCGCGGATGACCGGGTGACCATGGAATTTGCCGAAGGGCGTGTTTCAGGCGTGTCGGGCTGCAACCGCTACACCGGGCCGGTCGCGCTGGGCGAAGAGAACGCCATTGCGTTCGGCCTGCTGGCAACGACGCGGATGGCCTGTCTGGGCGAGGCTGCCGAGATTGAGGCGGCCTTCCTGCACCAGATGTCGCGCATAGACAGCTATCGCTTTGAGCGCGGCGCGCTGGTGTTCTTTGCCAGCGGCACCGAGGTGATGCGCGCGCAGCGGGACTGAGTTTCGGGAGCTGAGTTTCGGGATCTGGGCGGCAGACAGGGCAGGCGGGGCGCGCGCGGGCACATTGGCGTGAATGCCACCCCGACCGGCTTTGCCGGGCGCCGGTTGCAGGCTATGGGTCGGATGACCCGTGCCGGAGGGCGTGATGCTCGATTCCAGAATACGCCCCTTCATCGACCCGCCGCTGAACAGGTTGGGCCACTGGCTGGCATTGCGCGGTGTGCGCGCCGACTGGGTGACGGCGCTTGGCCTTGCGCTGGGGCTGGCGGCGGCGGCGGCGGTGCTGGGCGGGTTCTGGTTGCTGGCGCTGGGGCTTGTCCTTGCCTCGCGGCTGGCAGACGGGCTGGACGGCGCCGTGGCCCGCGCCTCGGAGATCAGCGATTTCGGCGGCTTTTTCGACATCTTCGCCGATTTTGTCTTTTACGCCGCGATCCCGCTGGCTTTCGTGCTCGCCGATCCGGCGGCGAACGGCGCGGCGGGGGCTTTCCTGCTGGCCTCGTTCTATGTCAATGCGGCCAGTTTTCTGGGCTTCGCCATTCTGGCTGAAAAGGCCCGGATGCGCAGCGATGTGCAGGGACGGAAATCAATCTACTTCTCGAACGGCCTGCTGGAAGGCACGGAAACCATTATCTTTTTCGTGGCCCTGTGCCTGTTTCCCGCAGCCTTCGTGCCGCTTGCGCTGATCTTTGCTTCGCTATGCCTGCTCACCGCCGTTCTGCGGGTTCTTGCCGCCGCGCGCCTTTTCCGTCGGGGCTGAACAGCGCCCCCCCGGCCGACCTGCGCGATTGTGATGCGTATTTTTCATGCGACGGCCCGTCACGTTTTGACCCGGCGCACGCAAGGCCGTATAGACTGGGCGCAACATCATCCGGAGCCCGCCCTTGACCCGTGCCTTCCTCTCCTTTCTTGGCGGCATCTTCAGCTTTCTTGTGCTGGGGCTGTTCTTTACTGCGCTGACCGTCGGCGGGGTGATCTGGATGTATGCGCGCGACCTGCCCAGCCATGAGCAACTGGCCAATTACAGCCCGCCCACCATCAGCCGTATCTATTCCGGCGAAGGGCGGCTGATTGACGAATTCGCGCAGGAACGCCGCCTGTTCACGCCGATTGACGATATCCCCGAGATGGTGCGCGCGGCCTTCATTTCGGCCGAAGACCGCAATTTCTATGAACATCAGGGCTTTGACCCGTTGGCGATGGTGTCCGCGCTGCGCGATTTTGTGGTCTCGCGCGGGCAGAACCTGCGCGGGGCGTCCACGATCACGCAGCAGGTGATGAAGAACTTCCTTTTGTCCGGCGACCGCACCGGCGAGCGCAAGATCCGTGAGATCATTCTGGCCTACCGGGTGGAGCAGACGCTGACCAAGGACCAGATTCTGGAGCTTTACCTCAACGAGATCTATCTGGGGCAGAACTCTTACGGCGTGGTCGCGGCGGCGCAGAGCTATTTCAACAAGACGCTGGACGAACTGACGCTGGCCGAAATGGCCTTTCTGGCCGCCCTGCCGCAGGCCCCCTCGCAATACCATCCGGTGCGTGCGCGCGAGCGCGTGACCGAGCGGCGCAACTGGATTCTGGGGCAGATGGTTGAGAACGGCTATGTCAGCGCCGAGGAGGCCACTGAAGCCGCCGCGCAGCCGCTGGAAACCGTTCAGTCCGGCGATATTCCCCCCTTCCGCGAGGCGATGCCGCCGCGTGACTATTTCACCGACGAAATCCGGAGGCAGCTTTCCAGCAGCTTTGGCGAGGCCGAGTTCTTTACCGGCGGGCTGAGCATCCGCGCCACCGTCCATCCCGAACTTCAGGTCAGCGCGGCGCATGCGCTGCAGCGCGCGCTAGAGCGGTTTGACCGCTCGCAAGGCCGCTGGCGCGGTACCGGCGAGACCATCGACGCCGAAAACCTGGCGAGCGAGGAACTTTGGCGCGCGGCCCTGTCGCGGGTGCAGATCGCGCGCGATATAACGCTGGACGGCCCCTGGCTTCCTGCCGTGGTGCTGGAGGTCAGCGCCGACAGCGCGCAACTGGGCATCGAAGGGCAGCCGGAAACCGGCGCGCTTGCGCGCGCGGACATCAACTGGTTGCCCGGCTCAGTCTCGGACACGCTGAGCGTGGGCGATGTGGTCCATGTGCGGGCCATCACCGCAGACAGCGACGGCAGCTTTCAGCGCTGGTCGCTGCGTCAGGTGCCAGAGGTGCAGGGCGGTTTCATGGCGATGGATGTCAACACCGGCCGCGTGATCGCCATGCAGGGCGGGTTCAGCTATCAGCATTCGGTCTTCAACCGTGCCACGCAGGCCCTGCGCCAGCCCGGCTCGGCCTTCAAGCCCTTCGTCTATGCCGCCGCGCTGGATTCGGGCTTTACCCCCGCCACCATCGTGATCGACGCGCCGATCGAGCTTGAAACGGCGCAGGGCATCTGGCGGCCCACCAACGCCTCGAACCAGTATTACGGACCAACCCCGGTGCGCACTGGCATCGAAATGTCGCGCAACCTGATGACGGTGCGGCTGGCGCAGGAAGTGGGGATGGATGTGGTCGCGGGTTATGCCGAGCGTTTCGGGGTCTATGACCGGATGCAGCCCTTCCTTGCCAACAGCCTTGGCGCGCAGGAAACCACGCTGTTCCGCATGGTGGCCGCCTATGCGATGTTTGCCAATGGCGGCGAGCGGGTGGAGCCCACGCTGGTGGACCGGGTGCAGGACCGTTGGGGGCGTACCGTCTATCGCCATGACCAGCGCCGCTGCGTTGAATGCGCCGAGCCCAATCTGCCCGCAGGGCAGGGGCCGTGGATCGCATCCGAGCGCCAGCGCGTCATGGACCCGATCACCGCCTATCAGCTTACCTCGATGATGGAAGGCGTGGTCACGCGCGGCACGGCCAGCGGCATCAACCTGTCGGTGCCGATTGCGGGCAAGACCGGCACCACCAATGATTCCCGCGATGTCTGGTTTGTCGGCTACAGCTCCAACATCGTGGCGGGCTGCTATATCGGCTATGACCGGCCCCGCCCGCTGGGCCGCGCGGCCTCGGGCGGCGGTATGTGCGGGCCGGTGTTTCAGGAATTCATGCGCGAGGCGATTGTCGAATTCGGCGGCACACGTTTCGCCGTGCCGCCCGGCGGGCGCTTCATCCGCATCGACCGCTATTCAGGTGCCCGTCTGGCCGATGATGCCAGCGGCCCCGATGTTGTGGCCGAGTATTTCCGCGACGGCGCAGAGCCGGTCTTCGGCATCGACGCGCTGATCGACGGCGGCTTTGCGATGGGGATGAACCTGCCGGTCTTCAACCGCGGCGAAGGGGACGAAAGCGAGATCGGTACAGGCGACCGGCAGGTGACAACCTCGTCGGGGGAAACCACCGTGATCCCCGGGCAGGCGACCTTTGGCACGCTCAGTTCCGGCGGGCTTTACTGAAGCCGGATCTTTCCTGCACGAAAGCGATGGAGACAGGCGCGCAGCCTGTGCTACATCCTTGCCCGAAGACAGCCGGGGGAGGGGTATGGCAGAGAGTGTCGAGATTTTCGAGGTTGGCCCGCGCGACGGGTTGCAGAACGAAAAGCGCCTGATCCCGACTGCGGAAAAGGTTGCGCTGGTGGATCTGCTGTCACAGGCCGGATACCGCCGTATCGAGGTGGCCTCTTTCGTCAGCCCCAGATGGGTGCCGCAGATGGCCGACAGCGCCGATGTTCTGGCGCAGATCGCCCGTGCGCCCGGTGTGCGCTACGCCGCTCTTGCCCCCAACCTGCGCGGCTATGAGGGCGCGCGGGAGGCAAGCGCCGACGAGGTGGCGGTTTTTGCCTCGGCCTCGGAGGGGTTTTCAAAGGCCAATCTCAACTGCACCATCGAGGAAAGCATTGCGCGCTTCCTGCCCATTCTGGAGGCGGCAAAGGCCGATGGCATGCCGGTGCGTGGCTATATCTCCTGCGTGAGCGACTGCCCCTTTGACGGGCCGACCGCGCCGGGTGCTGTGGCGCATCTTGCCGGGCGGCTGCTGGCCTTGGGCTGCTATGAGATCAGCCTGGGCGACACGATAGGCCGCGCCACGCCCGAAAAGATCACCGCCATGCTGCGCGCCGTTCTGGATGCTGTCCCGGCCAACCGGCTGGCCGGGCATTACCACGATACCGGCGGGCTGGCCTGCGACAATATCGAGGCCTCGCTGGCGCTGGGGCTGCGGGTGTTCGACGCCGCCGTGGGGGGGCTGGGCGGTTGTCCCTATGCGCCGGGGGCTGCCGGGAACGTGGCGACCGAGGCGGCGCTGGCGCGGATCGAGGCTTTGGGATTTGTCACCGGGCTGGACCGCGCGATCATTGAAAGGGCTGGCGCTATGGCCAAAAAGATGCGGGAAGAGCAATGAGTTATGAGACGATCCTGATAGAGCGCGATGCGCGTGGCGTGGCCCGGCTGGTGCTGAACCGGCCTGACAAGCACAACGCCATGAACGCGGGTATGATTGCGGAACTGAGCGCCGCCGCGGCTGAGTTGGCGGCGGATGATACGGTGCGGGTGGTGGTGCTGACCGGCGCGGGCGACAGTTTCTGCGCCGGGGGCGATCTGGGCTGGATGCAGGCGCAGATGGTGGCCGATGCCCCCACCCGGAGCGCCGAGGCCGGGCGGCTGGCTGCGGCGCTGGGGGCGCTGAACACCCTGCCCAAGCCGCTGATCGGGCGCGTTCAGGGGCAGGCCTTTGGCGGCGGGATCGGGCTGATGGCGGTCTGCGATGTGGCGGTGGGGGTTCAGGGCGCGAAATTCGGCCTGACGGAAACCCGGCTGGGGCTGATCCCGGCCACCATCGGCCCCTATGTGCTGGCCCGCATGGGTGAGGCGATGGCGCGGCGGGTGTTCATGTCGGCGCGGGTGTTTGACGCTGATGAGGCGGTGACGCTGGGCCTGCTGGCCAAGGCGGTCGCGCCAGATGCGCTGGATGCTGCCGTCGAGGCCGAGGTGAAGCCCTATCTGGCCTGCGCGCCGGGTGCCGTTGCGGCGGCCAAGGCGCTGACCCTGCACCTGGGTGCCGCCCCCGCGCCCGAAGATATCGCGCATTCGATCCGCGCGCTGGTCACCCGCTGGGAGGGGGATGAGGCCGCTGAGGGCATCGCGGCCTTCTTCGCAAAGCGCAAGCCCGGCTGGGTGCGCTGAAACAGCGCGGCGATTCGGTTGGGCGATGGCGGAAGGGGAGGTCCGGCAATGCGTGTGATGGTTCTGATCCGGGCGAGGGAGGCCGGCGAAACCGCTGCGCTGCCCGGCCCCGCGCAGCGTGAGGCAATGGCGCGCTTCAATGAGGCGCTGATGCAGGCGGGTATTCTGCGGGCGGGCGAGGGGCTCCAACCCTCGGTCAAGGCGCGCCGGATCGTCCGGAACGGGGCGGAGAGCGCGGTTCTGGAGGGGTCGTTTCACCCTTCCGAGGCGCTGATCGCGGGTTTCTGGCTGTGGGAGGTGCGCGATATGGACGAGGCCGTGGCATGGGCGATGCGCTGCCCTGACCCGGTGCCGGGGCGGTACGAAATTGAGATCCGCCCGGTGACCGATGGCATGAATCCGTTCGCGGAGCCGGGCACCGGGCACGCCGGAAGCAGCGACCGGCTCCGCGCGCTGCTCGCCGGGATTTAAGCGGGCGGAAAAACCGGCGGGCCTAACCTGCGCTGCCCTGCAGCAAGGCGCGGATTTGTCCCCGCAAACCGGCGCAAAGCAACGCCTTTGGCGCATTCTGCCCAATCCCATGCAATTACGCGCATTCCGCCTTTTCCGGGGGTCTGTTCGGCCCGCCTTCGGTTGACCCTGCATGCAAGCAGGAGTAAACGAGGCACGAGCCAACATCTGCGAGCGGCTCGTCTGACGAGCGCGCCAAAGGAGCCAGCGGTGGATGACCTTCTGAGAGACTATCTCCCCATCCTTATCTTTCTTGTCATCGCAATCGGCCTGGGGCTTGTCCTTCTGCTTTCGGCACTGATTATCGCGGTGCGCAACCCCGACCCTGAAAAAGTCTCGGCCTATGAGTGCGGCTTCAACGCCTTCGACGATGCGCGCATGAAATTCGATGTGCGGTTCTATCTGGTGTCGATCCTGTTCATCATTTTCGATCTGGAAATCGCCTTCCTGTTTCCCTGGGCCGTGGCCTTCAGCGAGATCAGCATGACGGGTTTCTGGTCGATGATGATCTTCCTTGGGGTGCTGACCGTGGGCTTTGCCTATGAATGGAAGAAAGGAGCCCTCGAATGGGAGTGATGACCGGAGCGAACACCGCCGGGCCTGACCGCGAGGTTGCGACCGTGGCGCTGAATGCCGAACTTCAGGACAAGGGGTTCCTGCTGACCACGACCGCCGATATCATCAACTGGGCGCGCAACGGCTCGCTGCACTGGATGACCTTTGGTCTGGCCTGCTGCGCCGTCGAGATGATGCATACGTCGATGCCGCGCTATGATCTTGAGCGCTTTGGCACCGCGCCGCGCGCCAGCCCGCGCCAGTCTGACCTGATGATCGTGGCGGGCACGCTGACCAACAAGATGGCGCCCGCTCTGCGCAAGGTCTATGACCAGATGCCCGAGCCGCGCTATGTGATTTCGATGGGTTCCTGCGCCAATGGCGGGGGCTATTACCACTACAGCTATTCGGTGGTGCGTGGGTGTGACCGTATTGTGCCGGTCGATATCTATGTTCCCGGCTGCCCGCCGACCGCCGAGGCGCTGCTGTATGGCATCCTGCAGTTGCAGCGGAAAATCCGTCGCACCGGCACCCTGATCCGCTGAGAGGTTTGCTATGTCCGAACAACTCAACGAACTGGCAGCGCTGATCCGGCTGAAGCAGGCCGATGCGGTGCTTGAGGCCGAGGTGGCCTTTGGCGAGCTGACGCTGACCGTTGTGTCCAGCGCCTTGCCCGGTCTGGTGCGGTTTCTGAAAACCGATGAGAACTGCCGCTTTTCGTCGCTGGTGGATATCACGGCGGTTGATTATCCGGCCCGCAAGGCGCGGTTCGAAGTGGTCTATCATTTCCTGTCGATGTACCGGAACCAGCGCATCCGCCTGAAAGCGGCCGTGCGCGAGGATGAGATGGTGCTCTCTATCGTGGATGAGCATCCCTCGGCCAACTGGTTCGAGCGCGAAGTGTTCGATATGTTCGGGATTCTCTTTTCCGGCCATCCGGACCTGCGCCGCCTGCTGACCGATTACGGCTTTCGCGGCTACCCGCTGCGCAAGGATTTCCCCACCACCGGCTATACCGAAGTGCGCTATGACGAGGCCGCCAAGCGCGTCGTCTATGAGCCGGTGAAGCTGGTGCAGGAATACCGCCAGTTCGATTTCATGTCGCCCTGGGAAGGGGCCGAATACATTCTGCCCGGCGACGAAAGGGCGAAGTGATGCGCCAGACGGCCCCAAACCAGCCTGACTGGCCAGAGGGGGTTCGCCTTCTTCTGGGCGTTGGTGCGCAAAAGGCGGGGACGAGCTGGGTCTTTCATTATCTGAACGGCCATCCGGCATGCCGCCCGGGCCCGATGAAAGAGCTGCATTATTTCGACACGCTGGCGGGTATCAGTAAGGTGGGCCATGTCCTGCGCGGGCGTAAAGAACGGGCGCTGGCGAAAAGGGGCCGCGACGCCGCGAAACGGGATGGTGTGAAGCGCCTGCAAGAGATTTGCGAGGCGCCGGATGACAACCATCAGTCCTATGTCGATCTGATGACCGGCGGGCTGGCACCCGGTCAGGTTGCGCTGGATATCACGCCCAGCTATGCCGTGCTTGATGCGGCCACCTTCGGGCAGATGGCCGCCCTGGGTGACACGCGCTTTCTGTTTCTGATGCGCGAGCCGGTTGCGCGGCTGTGGTCGGCGGTGCGGATGAAGATGGCCAAGAAGGTCGAAGTGCCCGCGATGTTCGAGGCCGCCTGCCAGGAGCGGCTGGATCTGATGCTGGAGGGCGGGCGCGCGAAGGAGTTCGCGCGCAGTGACTACGCCGGGACACTGGCACGGCTGGACCAGGCGGTTCCCGCCAGACGCCGGCTGGCCCTGTTCTGCGAGAACCTGTTCACCCAGCAAGCGGCGGACCGGATCTGCGATTTCCTTGAAATCGCGCGGCATCCGCTGGGGGATCTGGGTGTGGTCAACGAGGGTATGCGGGCCGTGATGCGGCCCGATCAGGAAACAGCGCTGGCCGCCAGACTGCGGCCGCAATATGAGGCGATCTGCGCGGCTTTCGGCAAGGAAGTTCCGCAGGCATGGCACGCGCGCTTCGCCGCCCGGCCCCGGCAGGTGGTGGCATGAGCGGCAAGACGGTTCTGCGACGGAGGTTGCAACGATGATGGACGGAGCAAAGGGTTTCAGCGACGCACTGACGGGCGAGCAGAAGATCCGCAATTTCAACATCAACTTCGGGCCCCAGCACCCGGCCGCCCATGGCGTGCTGCGTCTGGTGCTGGAGCTGGATGGCGAGATTGTCGAACGCTGCGATCCGCATATCGGCCTGCTGCATCGCGGCACCGAAAAGCTTATGGAAAGCCGGACTTACCTTCAGAATCTGCCCTATTTCGACCGGCTTGATTATGTCGCGCCGATGAATCAGGAGCATGCATGGTGTCTGGCCATCGAGCGGCTGACCGGCGTGCAGGTGCCGCGCCGCGCCAGCCTGATCCGGGTTCTGTTCTCGGAAATCGGGCGCATTCTGAACCACCTTCTCAACGTCACCACGCAGGCGATGGACGTGGGCGCGCTGACCCCGCCGCTCTGGGGTTTTGAGGAGCGTGAGAAGCTGGTCATTTTCTATGAGCGGGCATCGGGTGCGCGGTTTCATGCGGCTTATTTCCGGCCCGGCGGCGTCCATCAGGACCTGCCGCCTGACCTGATCAATGATATCGAGGAATGGGCCGAGCAGTTCCCTCGTGCGCTGGATGATATCGACGGGCTGCTGACCGAGAACCGCATTTTCAAACAGCGCAACGCCGATATCGGCATCATCTCGGAAGAAGAGATCCAGCAATGGGGCTATTCCGGCGTGATGGTGCGCGGCTCGGGCCTTGCATGGGATCTGCGCCGCGCGCAGCCCTATGAATGCTATGACGAATTTGATTTCCAGATTCCGATCGGCAAGAACGGCGACTGCTACGACCGATATCTGTGCCGCATGGCCGAGATGCGCGAATCGATCCGCATCATCCAGCAGGCGATCACCAAGCTGCGCGCGCCCGACGGGCAGGGCGATGTTCTGGCGCGCGGCAAGATCACACCGCCCCGGCGTGCCGAGATGAAAACCTCGATGGAAGCGCTGATCCATCACTTCAAGCTTTACACCGAGGGTTTCCACGTTCCCGCCGGTGAGGTTTACGCCGCCGTCGAGGCCCCCAAGGGTGAATTCGGCGTCTATCTGGTCGCCGATGGCACCAACCGGCCCTACCGCGCCAAGATCCGCGCGCCGGGCTATCTGCATCTGCAGTCGATGGATCATGTCGCCAAGGGCCACCTGCTGGCTGATGTCGCGGCGATCATCGGCACCATGGATATCGTCTTCGGGGAGGTTGACAGGTGAAAGCCGCCCCCGTCGCCTTTGCCTCTCTGGTCGCGTTCTCGCTGACGCTGGCCGCACCCGTCTGGGCCGATACGCCCGAGCGGGCGGCGCTGCTGGTTGAGGCGATGCGCGACAATGGCTGCGCGATGACGGGGGATGAGGCCGACGCAATTCTGCCGGGCATGGGTCTGAGCATCGACGAGGTGGATGCAGCGATTTCGGTGCTGTATCCGGCCGGGCTGGTTACCCTGTCCGAAGATGGCGAGGCGCTGGTTCTGTCCGATGCGCTTTGCGCTGCCGATGCCGCGCAGTCGCTGACCCTGATCACCGGGGCCTTCGATGCCGCCCCGGTGATGGAGCCGTGGTCGCCGCAGATCACCGGCGCCGAGGGGGCTGCGCTGATCGGCGCGTTGCGCGACAATGACTGCGCCCTGAGCGAGCAGGAGGCCGGGGAAACGCTGCCTGCGCTGGGGCTGGACATGATCACAACCCGTGACACGGTGGCGGTGCTGCTGCAGGCGGGCGCTGTGACGCTGAGCGAGGATGGCGGCACGCTGCGCCTGAGCGAGACGGTTTGCACAATGGAGGCGGACGGGGATGCGGCGCTGACTGAGCAGGCATTGCTGGATTTCCACGCCATGCAGCAATTGTCGCCCGATGCAGAGCCGCTTGAGGTGCTGACGCAGCACTTTGGCCTTGACGGCATCCGCGCCATGACCGCGCTTTACGCCGAGACCGTGGGCTGCACCATCGCCATCGATGAGCGCGCCGCTGCCGAGACCGCGATTGCCGATTTCATCGCCGAGCAGATGACACTGATCTTCAGTTTTGTCCCTGACTGGCCGGAAGAGGCGCGCGCCGAGCTGTTTCGCCTTGTCGGTGCCACGCTTGACGACCCCGGCCCCGAATTCACGCGCGCCGGAGACATTCTGACGCTGACCAATTGTACACCCTGACCGGAAGAACCGATGCTTCGCCGTTTGCACCATACCCAGCCTGAAAGCTTCGCCTTCACACCCGCCAATCTGGAGTGGGCGCAGGCGCAGATCACGAAATACCCGGAAGGGCGGCAGGCTTCGGCCATCATTCCGCTTCTCTGGCGTGCGCAGGAGCAGGAGGGCTGGCTGACGCGCCCGGCGATCGAACATATCGCCGGGATGCTGGGCATGGCCTATATCCGGGCGCTGGAAGTGGCGACATTCTACTTCATGTTCCAGCTTCAGCCGGTCGGCTCGGTCGCGCATATTCAGGTTTGCGGCACCACCTCGTGCCTGATCTGCGGCGCCGAAGACCTGATCGGCATCTGCCGCGAACGCATCGCCCCCGCGCCGCATGCCCTTTCGGCGGATGGCAAGTTCAGCTGGGAAGAGCTGGAATGCCTTGGCGCCTGTTCCAACGCGCCGGTGGTCCAGATCGGCAAGGATTATTACGAAGACCTGACCGCCGAGAAGTTCAACCGGATCCTTGATGAGCTGGCAGCGGGCCGGGTGCCCGTGCCGGGGCCGCAGAACGGGCGTTTCACCTCGGAGCCCAAGGCCGGGCTGAGCAGCCTTGAGGGCGCGCGCGACGAGGCGCATAACGCCTCGGTCGCGCTGGCGCTGTCGCTGGGCGATACGATCAAGCGGATTGACGGCACTGAAGTGCCGATTCTCACCCCCTGGCTGGACAGCGGCAAGCCCGCGAAGCCGAAATCTACCCGCAAGGGCGTCGCGCCTGAGCCCAAGCCTTCGGCGGGCCAGCCGGTTGATGAAACCGGCGTGACCGAGCAGGAAGCGCGCGCCAAGCCCAAGGGCCACCCGGCGCCCGAGGTTGCCTCGGCACCCGTCGTTGAGCCTGCGAAATCAGGCGAAGAGGCCGCCGCCGCCAGCCCGGAAGGGCAGGCGCCCAGGCTTCTGGCGAGCGCAGAGGGCACGCCCGACAACCTGCAAAAGCTCAAGGGCGTCGGCCCCAAGCTGGAGCAGAAGCTGAACGCGCTGGGGATCTGGCATTTCCGCCAGATCGCCGCCTGGACCGATGCGGAAGTGGCCTGGGTTGACGGCGCGCTGAATTTCAAGGGCCGGATCGCCCGTGACGGCTGGGTCGAACACGCCCGGGTTCTGGCGGCTGGTGGCGGGACCGAATTCTCGTCACGGCAAGACTGAAGAGGGCACCAATGACCAGAAACGGGGAACAGGAACAGACCCATCGCCGCCAGGTGCGGATTGTCGCCAGTGTTCTGGTGGGCACGATGGTTCTGTGGATGTTCGCCAGCTGGGCGGGTGGTTTTTACGGATGGCAGGCACGCTATGCCTTCCTGTTCGATTTTCTGGCGCTGGCGGCCTTTGTCTGGGCGCTGATCGTATCTTACCGCCTCTGGCGCGCACGGCGCGACCAGAGCGGCGACAACTGAGGAACTGCCGATGCTGAAGGATCAGGACCGCATCTTCACCAATATCTACGGGATGAAGAACCGTTCGCTGAAAGGCGCGATGGCGCGTGGGGCATGGGACGGCACTGCCGGGATCATCCAGAAGGGCCGCGACTGGATTGTGAACGAGATGAAGGCCTCGGGCCTGCGCGGGCGGGGCGGTGCTGGCTTTCCGACCGGGCTGAAATGGTCATTCATGCCCAAGGAAAGCGATGGTCGACCGGCCTATCTGGTTGTGAACGCTGACGAATCTGAGCCCGGCACCTGCAAGGACCGCGAGATCATGCGCCATGATCCGCACACGCTGATCGAAGGCTGCCTGATCGCCAGCTTCGCGATGAACGCGCATGCCTGCTACATCTACATCCGGGGCGAATATATCCGCGAGCGCGAGGCGCTTCAGGCCGCCATCGACGAGGCCTATGAGGCCGGGCTTCTGGGCAAGAACGCTGCGAAATCAGGCTGGGATTTTGACCTTTATCTGCACCACGGCGCCGGGGCCTATATCTGCGGCGAGGAAACCGCGCTCCTAGAAAGCCTTGAGGGCCGCAAGGGTATGCCGCGCATGAAACCGCCTTTCCCGGCGGGCGCGGGGCTTTATGGCTGCCCGACGACCGTGAACAATGTTGAATCCATCGCCGTTGTGCCCACCATCCTGCGGCGCGGCGGGGCGTGGTTTGCCGGTTTCGGCCGCCAGAACAACGCGGGCACCAAGCTGTTCGCCATCTCGGGCCATGTGAACAACCCCTGTGTCGTCGAAGAGGCGATGTCGATCAGCTTTGAAGAACTGATCGAGAAGCATTGCGGCGGCATCCGGGGCGGCTGGGACAATCTGAAGGCGGTCATTCCCGGCGGCTCATCCGTGCCGCTGATCCGCGGCGAGAAGATGCGCGACGCGATCATGGATTTCGACTATCTGCGCGAGCAGGGGTCAGGCCTTGGTACGGCGGCGGTGATCGTGATGGACAAATCCACCGATATCATCAAGGCGATCTGGCGGCTGTCGGTATTCTACAAGCACGAAAGCTGCGGCCAGTGTACGCCGTGTCGTGAGGGGACGGGCTGGATGATGCGGGTCATGGACCGGCTGGTGCGCGGCGAGGCCCGCAAGGAAGAGATCGATATGCTGTGGGATGTGTCCAAGCAGGTCGAAGGGCACACGATCTGTGCGCTCGGCGATGCGGCGGCCTGGCCGATTCAGGGCCTGATCCGCAACTTCCGCGACGAAATCGAAGAGCGGATTGATGCACAGAAGCGGGGCCGGGTTTCGGCTGTGGCAGCGGAGTAGGGATGATGGCGAACACAGGGGTAATCACAGGTCTGGTGCTGGCGGCGGCCGTCATGGCGGGTTGCGCTGCGCAGGTTGATTCCACGCGCAGCGTCACAGTGGGCGGCGATGTGTTCGGCTATCATCAGTATGAGGGCGCGGCGCTTCGCTATCCTGAGCTGTCAACGGGCAGCAGCGGTGGCATCGGCGCCGGGGTGCGCAGCGGGCTGGTCATCACGGTCATGACGCGCAATGGCGCGCCGGTTTCCGAGATGGACCGCGGCGATGTGCAGCGCGTTGCGCGGCTTTTGTGCGAACGCACCCAGCGGCGCTGGTATGATCAGGATCGCGGCGTATTTCTGCCCGGCGGCGGGCTGAGCTTTGCGGGGGCCTGCGGTTGATCCGACACGCGCTCATACCGGTGGCGGCGCTTGCGCTGCTGGGGGCCTGCGCCCCGGGGCCGGATGCCGATGGCGGCATCCCGGCCAGCCGTCATGTGTTGTTTGAGGGTGAGGAGTTTGGCTTTTTCAACTATGAGGCCGGTGCAACCGGGCAGGGTATCGGCGACGACTGGCGCCCTGCCGAATCGGTCATCACCATCGTCTCGCGTGAGGGGCGGCCAGTGACGGAGGCCGATCAGGATAGCGCCGCGCGTCTGGCACGGCAGATCTGCGAAGAGGGCGGGCGCGAATTCAACACACGCAGCCGCGGCAGCCTGATGCGCCGCGGCGGTATTTCCTTTGCGGGGGATTGTCGCGAATGGTGAGGCAGATGTCATTTCTGGCCGGGACGCTCTGTGCGGGTGTGACTGCGGTGGCGGTCATGGTTGCATCGGCGGGTCTGGCCGCCGCGCAGGACGAGGGGCGCAGCCAGGCCGATGTCAACGCGGCCCTGCGCGCCGATCCTGAGATATTCAACGGGCTTTATGTTCTGGGCATCGCCCATGGCATCCGTGACACCTGTCCGACAATCGACGCGCGGATGCTCCGTGCCAACAGCGTGGCGCTGTCGCTTTACAACCATGCCCGCTCGCTGGGGTTTTCCCGCAGCGAGATCAGGGCTTTCCTGCGCGATGAAGCGAACAAGGCGGAACTGCGCGCCATCGTCATCGCCTATTATAACCAGCAGGGCGCCCAGGTGGAGCAGCCCGATACAATCTGCGCTTTGGGCCTTGCCGAAATTGCGGCCGGCACCCCATCGGGCGCACTACTGAGAGCAAGGTAAGCCATGTCAGAGCTTCGCAAGATCATCATTGACGGCCGCGAGATCGAGGTTCACCCCGCGATGACCCTGATTCAGGCCTGCGAGGAGGCCGGGATCGAGGTGCCGCGCTTCTGCTATCATGAGCGGTTGTCGATTGCGGGCAACTGCCGGATGTGTCTGGTCGAAGTGGTCGGCGGCCCGCCCAAGCCCGCCGCAAGCTGCGCGATGCAGGTCAAGGATCTGCGCCCCGGTCCCAATGGCGAACCGCCGCAGGTGCGCACCAACTCGCCCATGGTCAAGAAGGCGCGCGAGGGGGTGATGGAGTTTCTGCTCATCAACCACCCGCTGGACTGCCCGATCTGCGATCAGGGCGGCGAATGCGACCTGCAGGATCAGGCGATGGCTTACGGCGTTGATTTCTCGCGCTTCCGCGAGCCCAAGCGCGCCTCCGAGGATCTGAACCTTGGCCCGCTTGTCGAAACCCACATGACGCGCTGCATCTCCTGCACCCGCTGCGTGCGCTTCACCACCGAGGTGGCGGGCATCACCCAGATGGGCCAGACCGGGCGCGGCGAGGATGCCGAGATCACCTCGTATCTGAACCAGACGCTGCAATCGAACCTGCAGGGCAATATTATCGACCTGTGCCCGGTGGGCGCGCTGGTGTCGAAACCCTATGCTTTCACCGCCCGCCCGTGGGAGCTGACGAAAACCGAAAGCATCGACGTGATGGATGCGCTTGGCTCGTCGATCCGGGTGGATACCAAGGGGCGCGAAGTCATGCGCATTGTGCCGCGCAACCATGACGGCGTGAATGAGGAATGGATTTCCGACAAGACGCGCTTCATCTGGGACGGGTTGCGCCGTCAGCGGCTGGATACGCCCTATATCCGCGAGAACGGCAAGCTGCGCAAAGCAGGCTGGCCTGAGGCGCTGGCAGCGGCGGCGGCGGCCATGAAGGGCAGGAAGGTTACCGGGCTGGTCGGCGATCTGGCCCCGGTCGAGGCCGCCTGGGCGCTCAAGCTGCTGATTGAGGGGCAGGGCGGGAATCTCGAATGCCGCACCGATGGCGCGCGCCTGCCGATCGGCAACCGTGCGGGTTATGTCGGCACCGCCGCGATTGCCGATATCGACAGCGCGAAGGTCATTTACCTGATCGGCACCAACCCGCGCGACGAGGCGCCTGTGCTGAACGCGCGCATCCGCAAGGCCTGGCTGAACGGGGCCGAGGTGCACCGGGTCGGCCCCGCGGTTGACCTGACCTATGAGGTGCATGAACTGGGCACCGACCGCGCTGCGCTGGTGCGTGCCGCCGGCGATGCGCAATCCACCCCCGGCGCGCTGGTGATTCTGGGGCAGGGTGCGCTGAGCGAGGCCGATGGCACCGCCGTTCTGGCCCATGCGATGAAGCTGGCGCAGGGCCTGGGCGGGGGCTTCATGGTGCTTCATACCGCCGCCAGCCGCGTCGGTGCGATGGATGCGGGCTGCGTGACCGAGGGCGGTATCGCGGCAGCCATCGAGGGTGCCGAGGTGATCTATAATCTGGGCGCCGACGAGATTGATATCGAGGCCGGGCCTTTCGTGATCTATCAGGGCAGCCACGGTGACCGGGGCGCGCACCGCGCCGATATCATCCTGCCGGGCGCGACCTATACCGAAGAGAACGGCATTTTCGTCAATACCGAGGGGCGGCCGCAGCTCGCGTTCCGCGCCGGGTTTGCGCCGGGTGAGGCGAAAGAGAACTGGGCGATCCTGCGCGCGCTTTCCGCCGAACTGGGTGCGACGCTGCCCTTCGACTCGCTTGGCGCCCTGCGCCGGAACCTGACCGGGGCGGTGCCGCATCTGGAGCTGATCGACGAGGTGCCGGAAAATCCCTGGCAGCCGCTGAGTGTTGAAGCGCCGGGTGCTGCCGATTTCCGCTATCCGCTGCGCGATTTCTACCTTACCAACCCCATCGCGCGGGCCTCCGGCCTGATGGCCGAACTCTCGGCCATGAACAAGCAGGGCCAGACCCGGCTGGCGGCGGAGTGAGCAATGAGCCCACGCGCCTCTCACGCGGTGATTTCGGTGCTGGCCCTCGGGGGGCTGGCGCTGGCGGGCTGCGGCACGGATGCCGCGCCGCTCACCGGGGACGAGGCAGTGCTTGGCGCGCCGGAGAATGCGGTGTATCGCGACGTGCGGACCCGACTGCTGGATGCGGATATGGTGAACTTTCTGGTCACCATGGAAGGCGCGCGCGGGGCGGAGGATGTGATCGCCTACGCCCGCTGCGCCGCTGCACAATACGCGGTCATCCGCGGATACGGATTTGCGCGCCATGTGCGCACGAATGTCGCTGAACAGGGTGGAATCTGGCAGGCAGATGCGGTTTATACCGTCTCGCCGGCACTGCCCCGGGGTTTTCGGACGATCGACGCAGAAGTGACCGTCGCCGATTGCACCGAGCAGGGAATACCGACGGTCTGAGGATTAAGGCAAGATGGCAGATTTTCTTGAAACCGGGCTGGGCATCACAGTGCTGATCGCCGCACAGTCACTTCTGGTCATCGCCTTCGTGATGATCAGCCTGCTGTTTCTGGTCTACGGGGACCGCAAGGTCTGGGCTGCGGTGCAGATGCGCCGCGGGCCCAATGTGGTGGGGCCCTGGGGCCTGCTGCAATCGGTGGCCGATGCACTGAAATATGTCGTCAAGGAGGTGGTGATTCCGGCCGGTGTTGACCGCCCGGTCTATTTCCTGGCGCCGATGCTCAGCTTCGTGCTGGCGGTGCTGGCCTGGGCGGTGATCCCGTTCAATGCCGGCTGGGTGCTGGCCGATATCAACGTGGCCATCCTGTTCGTTTTCGCGATCTCGTCGCTGGAAGTATACGGCGTGATCATGGGCGGCTGGGCGTCAAACTCCAAATACGCGTTTCTGGGCAGTCTGCGCTCGGCGGCGCAGATGATCAGCTATGAGGTGTCGCTGGGCCTGATCATCATCGGTGTGATCATCGCCACCGGCAGCATGAACTTCGGCGCGATCGTTGCCGCGCAGGATACCGGCTGGGGCCTGCTGGGCTGGTACTGGCTGCCGCATTTCCCGATGGTTGTGCTGTTCTTCATCTCGGCGCTGGCCGAAACCAACCGCCCGCCGTTTGACCTGCCCGAGGCGGAGTCAGAGCTGGTGGCGGGCTTCATGGTTGAATATTCCTCCACGCCCTACCTGCTGTTCATGGCCGGTGAATACATCGCCATCTTCCTGATGTGCGCGCTGATGTCGCTGCTGTTCTTTGGCGGCTGGCTTTCGCCCGTGCCTTTCCTGCCGGATGGTCCTTGGTGGATGGTCGGCAAGATGGCGTTCTTCTTCTTCCTGTTTGCGATGGTGAAAGCCATTGTCCCGCGCTACCGCTACGACCAGCTGATGCGCATCGGCTGGAAGGTGTTCCTGCCGCTCTCGCTGGGCTGGGTGGTTCTGGTGGCGTTCTTTGCGAAATTCGAACTGTTCGGCGGCGCCTATGCCCGCTGGGCGATTGGAGGCTGAGATGGGGATCGACGTCACCCGCGCGGTCAAATACTTCCTGATGGTGGATTTCATCAAGGGCTTCGGGCTGGGGATGAAATACTTCCTCGCGCCCAAGGCCACGCTGAACTATCCGCATGAAAAGGGCCCGCTTTCGCCCCGCTTCCGGGGGGAGCATGCGCTGCGGCGCTATGCCAACGGCGAAGAGCGGTGCATCGCCTGCAAGCTGTGCGAGGCAATCTGCCCGGCGCAGGCGATCACCATTGACGCCGAACCGCGTGACGACGGCAGCCGCCGTACCACGCGCTACGACATCGACATGACGAAATGCATCTATTGCGGTTTCTGTCAGGAGGCCTGCCCGGTCGATGCGATTGTCGAGGGGCCGAATTTCGAATTCGCCACCGAGACCCGCGAAGAGCTGTTTTATGACAAGCAAAGGCTGCTTGATAACGGCGACCGCTGGGAATCCGAGATCGCCCGCAACCTTGAAATTGACGCCCCTTATCGGTGAGCTGCCATGAATGACGCCTTCGCCAAGATGCTTCAGCAAATGATGGCCTCCAGCCAGGAGATGCTGCGCGCCTTCAATCCGGCGCTGGAGAAGGCGCAGATGCCCGGCTTTGACAAGGGGTTTCAGGGAGGCTTTCCTGAGGGCTTCACCGGCGCCTTTCCGGCCGGCCTGCCCACCATGTCAGCCGATCTGATGGAGCTGTG
The DNA here is from genome assembly GCF_036802785.1 of Pararhodobacter sp. Lineage (GTDB taxonomy): Bacteria > Pseudomonadota > Alphaproteobacteria > Rhodobacterales > Rhodobacteraceae > Pararhodobacter. The sequence continues at coordinate 42,754 of NZ_DAIRVN010000013.1, read as the reverse complement.
GTTCGGCAAGACCTTCAACCGCGAGGGGCTTGATGCCAAGACGCGGCTGATGCTGACGCTGGGCGCACTGACCGTGCTGGGCGCGCAGGCCGAGCCGCAGATCAAACTGACCGTGCGCCATCTGCTGGAAGCGGGTGCAACTGAGCGCGAGATCGCCGAGGTGATCTGGCAGATGAGCATGTTCGGGGGGCTGCCCGCCATGCAGAAAGCGCTTGAGCTTGCACAGAGCGCGATCGCCGAGACCAAGGAGAAAAACGCATGAGCGTTGCCGATTTTGCTTTCTATGCCTTCGCCAGCGTGGTGGTGATCGCGGGCCTTCTTGTGGTTGTCGCCCGCAACCCGGTGCATTCGGTGCTGTGGCTGATCCTGGCCTTCCTGTCATCGGCGGGGCTGTTCGTGCTGCTGGGGGCTGAGTTTCTGGCGATGCTGCTGATCATCGTCTATGTCGGCGCGGTGGCGGTGCTGTTCCTCTTCGTGGTGATGATGCTCGACATCGATTTCGCGGCGCTGAAGGCCGAGATGGCGCGCTATTTCCCGCTGGCCTCATTGGTGGGGCTGGTGATCCTGATGCAGCTTTCCCTGCTTTACGGAAGCTGGGTGCAGGCCGAGGGCGCGATGGGGCTGCGGCAGGCTGTCACGCCGGATATGGCGCAGGTGGAAAACACCCGCGCGCTGGGGCTGATCCTGTATGACCAGTATTTCATCCTGTTCCAGCTTTCCGGGCTGGTGCTGCTGGTCGCCATGATCGGCGCCATCGTGCTGACCATGCGCCACCGCGTGAACGTGAAGCGGCAGGATGTGCTGCAACAGATGTGGCGCGATCCGGCCAAGGCGATGGAACTGAAAGACGTGAAGCCGGGGCAGGGCCTCTGAACGACGCCCGGCCAGATACCGGCCACAAATTTACCGGCTCTTGAAGGCCGGAACGATAAACGAGGGACCAAATGGTGGGACTTGAGCATTACCTGACGGTGGCGGCGGCGCTGTTCGTCATCGGGATCTTCGGCATCTTCCTGAACCGGAAGAATGTCATCGTGATCCTGATGTCGATCGAACTGATCCTGCTGTCGGTCAATATCAACCTGGTGGCATTCTCCAGCCATTTGGGTGATCTGGTGGGTCAGGTCTTTACCATGTTCGTGCTGACCGTTGCCGCCGCCGAGGCTGCGATCGGTCTGGCCATTCTGGTCTGCTTCTTCCGGAACCGCGGCACGATCGACGTTGAAGACGTCAACGTGATGAAAGGCTGATTTCCATGGCGACGACGCTTCTTTTTGCTCCGCTGATCGGTGCGCTTATCTGCGGGTTCGGCTGGCGGCTGCTGGGCGAGAAGGCCGCCCAGATCATCGCCACGGGCCTGTTGTTTCTGTCGGCGCTGCTGTCGTGGGTTTTGTTCCTGACCTATGACGGCACCGCCCAATCCATCCAGATCCTGCGTTTCATCGACAGCGGCACGCTGGTCGGCGACTGGGCCTTCCGGCTGGACCGGCTGACCACGGTGATGCTGATCGTGGTGACCACGGTTTCGGCGCTCGTGCATCTGTATTCGTTCGGCTACATGGCGCATGACGACAACTGGAAGGAAGGCGAGAACTACAAGGCGCGCTTCTTCGCCTACCTGTCGTTCTTCACCTTCGCCATGCTGATGCTGGTCACTGCCGACAACCTTGTGCAGATTTTCTTTGGCTGGGAAGGGGTCGGCGTGGCCTCGTATCTGCTGATCGGTTTCTACTACCGCAAGGCCAGCGCCAATGCCGCCGCGATCAAGGCGTTCGTCGTCAACCGGGTGGGCGATTTCGGCTTCATCATCGGCATCATGGCGATCTATCTGCTGACCGATTCCATCCGTTTTGACGATATCTTCGCGCAGGGCGAAGCGCTGTCGCAGACCACGGTGCATTTCCTGTGGACGGACTGGAACGCTGTCAACATGATCTGCTTCTTCCTGTTCATCGGTGCGATGGGCAAATCGGCGCAGTTGTTTCTGCACACCTGGTTGCCGGACGCGATGGAAGGGCCGACGCCCGTTTCTGCGCTGATCCACGCCGCCACCATGGTTACCGCCGGGGTGTTCCTTGTGGTGCGCTTCTCGCCGCTGATGGAATACGCCGAAGAGGCGCGCAATTTCATCGTGATCATCGGTGCCTTCACCGCCTTCTTCGCGGCAACCGTGGGTCTGGTTCAGAACGATATCAAGCGCGTGATCGCCTATTCGACCTGTTCGCAGCTTGGCTACATGTTCGTGGCTGCCGGGATTGGCGTGTATTCGGTGGCGATGTTCCACCTGCTGACGCATGCCTTCTTCAAGGCCATGCTGTTCCTTGGCGCGGGTTCGGTCATCCACGGGATGCATCATGAACAGGACATGCGCAATTACGGCGGGTTGCGACACAAGCTTCCCTATACCTACTGGGCGATGATGATCGGCACGCTGGCCATCACCGGCGTCGGCATTCCGCTGACCCATTACGGGCTGGCCGGGTTCGTCTCCAAGGATGCGATCATCGAGAGCGCCTTTGCCTCGGGGAAGGGCTATGCCTTCTGGATCCTCGTGGCGGGTGCGGCGATGACCTCGTTCTATTCCTGGCGCCTGATGTTCCTGACCTTCTTCGGCAAGCCGCGCGGCGATCACCATACGCATGACCATGCGCACGAAAGCCCGCTGGTGATGCTGATCCCGCTGGGTGTGCTGGCCGTGGGTGCGGTCTTTGCCGGGGTGATCTGGTATGGCCCGTTCTTTGGCTCAACCGAAAGCGTGCGCGCCTATTTCGGGGCGTCGATCTTCATGCTGGAGGGCAACCACCTGATCCATGACGCGCATTATGTGCCGGTCTGGGTCAAGCTGTCGCCCTTTGTCGCCATGCTGGGCGGGCTCGCACTGGCCTATCTGTTCTACATGAAGCGCACCGATCTGCCGGGCAAGCTGGCGGCGAACCAGCCGATCCTGTACCGCTTCCTGCTCAACAAATGGTATTTCGACGAGATCTATGACGCGATCATCATCAGGCCCGCCCTGTTTCTGGGCCGCTTCCTCTGGAAGAAGGGTGACGGTGCCACGATCGACGGCGGTATCAACGGGCTGACGATGGGTGTCATTCCCTTCATCAACCGGGTCTATGCGCGCGTGCAGTCCGGCTATGTCTTCCATTACGCCTTCGCGATGGTGATCGGCATCGCGCTGCTGGTTACCTATGTTACGCTCACCGGAGGGGCGCACTGATGTTGAACCTTCTGTCCATCATCACCTTCACCCCGGCGGTGGCGGCGCTGATCCTTGCGCTGTTCCTGCGTGGCGAGGATGAGGCCGCGCAGCGCAATGCCAAATGGCTGGCGCTGGTGGCAACCTCGGCCACCTTCCTGATCTCGCTGATCCTTCTGTTCACCTTTGACCCGCAGGATACCGGCTTTCAGCATGTCGAAGAGCGCAGCTGGATCCTTGGCCTGAACTACAAGCTGGGTGTCGATGGCATCTCGGTTCTGTTCGTGATGCTGACCACCTTCCTGATGCCGATCACCATCGGCGCCTGCTGGAACGTCAAGCACCGGGTCAAGGAATACATGATCGCCTTCCTGCTGCTGGAGACCCTGATGATCGGGGTGTTCGTGGCGCTGGATCTGGTGCTGTTCTACCTGTTCTTTGAGGCAGGCCTGATCCCGATGTTCCTGATCATCGGCATCTGGGGCGGGAAAGAGCGCATTTACGCGGCGTTCAAGTTCTTCCTCTACACCTTCATCGGCTCGGTGCTGATGCTGGTGGCGATGATCGCGATGTTCGTTGATGCGGGCACCACCGATATTCCCACGCTGCTGACGTATCAGTTCTCAACCGGACCGGTCTCGCTGATGGGCTGGCAGGTTGTCGGCGGGATGCAGACGCTGCTGTGGCTGGCCTTCTTCGCCTCCTTCGCGGTGAAGATGCCGATGTGGCCGGTGCATACCTGGTTGCCGGATGCCCACGTTCAGGCCCCCACCGCAGGTTCGGTCATTCTGGCGGCGGTGCTGCTGAAAATGGGCGGCTATGGCTTCCTGCGCTTCTCGCTGCCGATGTTCCCGGTGGCCAGTGATCTGCTGGCGCCGCTGGTGCTGTGGATGTCGGCGATTGCCATCGTCTATGCCTCGCTCGTCGCGCTGGTGCAGGAGGATATGAAGAAACTTGTCGCCTATTCCTCGGTCGCGCATATGGGCTTTGTCACCATGGGCATCTTTGCGGCCACCCGGCAGGGGCTTGATGGTGCGATCTTCCAGATGATCAGCCACGGCTTTATCTCGGGTGCGTTGTTCCTTGCGGTGGGCGTGATCTATGACCGCATGCATACCCGCGAGATTGATGCCTATGGCGGCCTTGTGAACCGGATGCCGGCCTATGCGATGGTGTTCATGCTCTTCACCATGGCCAATGTCGGCCTGCCCGGCACCTCGGGCTTTGTCGGCGAATTCCTGACCTTCATGGCGGTCTTCCAGGTCAATACCTGGGTGGCGCTGTTCGCGGCCTTCGGGGTGATCCTGTCGGCGGGTTACGCGCTCTGGCTTTATCGCCGGGTTGTGTTCGGTCCGCTGATCAAGGACAGCCTGAAGAACCTCAAGGACATGGACCGCCGCGAAAAGGCGATGTTCGCGCCGCTGGTGGTGATGACCTTGCTTCTGGGTGTCTATCCGGCGCTGGTGCTTGATCTGATCGGCCCGTCGGTAGAGGCGCTTGTCACCCAATACGATGCCGCACTGGTCGCCCATCAGGGCCCCAGCATGCCGGCCCAGAACTGAAAGGCGCGTTGCCATGACCTCGGTTGATCTTTCCATTGCCCTGCCAGAAATCCTGCTGGCAATTTACGCGATGGCGGCGCTTCTTTTCGGCGTTTGGTTCGGCAAGAACCGCTCGACAGGCCTGTTGATCTGGGCGACGGCGGCGGTGTTCGTACTGCTGGCCGGGCTGATCGCGCTTGGCCCGAACGAGGCGCAACCGGCCTTCGGCGGGCTGATGGTGAATGACGCCTTCGCCCGTTTTGCCAAGATCGCCATCCTGCTTTCGGGTGCGGCGGTGCTGGTGATGGGGCAGGAATATATGCAGCGCCAGAATCTGGTGCCGTTCGAATACCCGGTGCTGATCGCGCTGGCGACGGTGGGTATGATGGTCATGGTCTCGGCCGGGGATCTGATCACCCTTTACATGGGGCTGGAGCTGCAATCGCTGGCGCTTTACGTTCTGGCCGCGATCCGGCGCGACAGCCTGCGCTCGACCGAGGCGGGGCTGAAGTATTTCATGCTCGGCGCGCTGGCCTCGGGCTTGCTGCTGTACGGTGCCTCGCTGGTTTATGGCTATGCGGGCACCACCCGGTTCGAGGGGATCGCCTCCACCATTCAGGGCGGCCAGATGTCGGTCGGCGTGCTGATGGGGCTGGCCTTCATGCTGGCGGGGCTGGCGTTCAAAGTCTCTGCCGTGCCGTTCCATATGTGGACGCCCGATGTCTATGAGGGCGCACCCACGCCAGTCACCGCCTTTTTCTCGACTGCACCCAAGGTCGCGGCGATGGCGCTGCTCGCCCGGCTGCTGCATGACGCCTTCGGCGCCGCGCCTGGCGACTGGTCGCAGATCCTTGCCTTCCTGGCCGTGGCATCAATGTTCGTGGGCGCGATCGGCGCGATCAGCCAGCGCAACATCAAACGGCTGATGGCCTATTCCTCGATCTCGCATATGGGCTTCGCGCTGGTCGGTCTGGCGGCGGGTAATGCCGCCGGTGTGCAGGCGATGCTGCTCTACATGGCCATCTATGTCGTCATGAACATCGGCGTCTTCGCCTTCATCCTGTCGATGCGGCGTGAGGGCAGGGCCGTGACCCAGATCGACGATCTGCATATGCTGTCCAAAGCCCAACCCGGCGCAGCGCTTGCGCTCCTGATCCTGATGTTCTCGCTGGCCGGGGTTCCGCCACTGGTGGGTTTCTGGGCCAAATTCTCGGTGCTGACGGCGGCTGTGGGTGCCGGGCTGGTCTGGCTGGCGGTGGCAGGCGTGATCGCCTCGGTGATCGGCGCATTCTATTATCTGCGCATCGTCTATTACATGTATTTCGGGCAGGAGGGGCAACCGCTCGACACCGATATCGGCACCGTCCAGCGCGGGCTTTTGCTGGCCTCGGCGGCGGCGATGGTGCTGGGGGTGATCAACCTGTTCGGCGTCGATGGCGCGGCGGCGATCGCGGCGCAGGCGCTCGTGCGTTGATGACGGCGCGTTCCGGCCCTGTCCTGCCCGGGGCCGCGCTTTCATCTTGCCGGAAATACGCCACGGGGGTGCGGGGGTGTGAAACCCCCGCTTCCTGCATTTGCGCAAGCGACCGGCCGGGCAGCTGCCATGGCTGACCGCCCCGCCCCGGACTGGCCGCAAGGCTATGCCCGCATCCTCCTACCCGAGGTTGACAGCACCAATGCCGAGGCGTTGCGGCAATTGCCCGCGCTTTCCGGCCCTTGCTGGATCATGGCGCATCGCCAGACCGCAGGGCGCGGCAGGCGTGGGCGGGAGTGGGTTGAGCCGGGCGGCAATTTCGCCGCCACCCTCGCGCTGCGCCTTGATGAGCCGCCCGCGCGGCTGGCGCTGCGCTCGTTCCTCGCGGCGCTGGCCCTTCACGATGCGCTGGTTGCGCTGAGCGGGCTGGAACAGGGTTTTGCGCTGAAATGGCCCAATGATGTGCTGCTCAACGGCGGCAAGCTGTCGGGCATCCTGCTGGAAAGCGGCCCCGGTGGCGGGCTGGTGATCGGCATCGGGGTGAACCTGCGCGCGGCCCCGCCGGCCGATCCTGAGGCGCGCTTCCCCCCTGTTTCGCTGCGCGCAGAGACCGGCCTTGTCGTCACGCCGGAAACCCTGCTTGACCACCTCGGCCCCGCCTACGCCACCTGGGAAAACCGCTTTCAGACCTATGGTTTCGCGCCGGTCCGGGCGGCTTTTCTTGCGCGCGTCGCGCGGCTGGGGGAGGCGGTCATCGCCCGTACCATGACGGAAACCTTTGAAGGCCGCTTCGCCTCGATCGATGACAGCGGGGCGCTTGTGCTGGAAACCGCCACGGGCCTTCTGTCCATCCCGGCGGCGGATGTCTTCTTTCCCTGACCAGTCCTGACAACGGAGGATGCCATGCTTCTGTGCATTGATTGCGGCAATACCAATACCGTCTTTTCCATCTGGAACGGCGCGCGTTTCATCGCCACCTGGCGCACGGCCACCGAGCATCAGCGCACGGCTGATCAGTATTATGTCTGGCTGTCCACGCTGATGAACCTGCAAAAGATCGAGGCGGATATCACCGAGGTGATCATCTCCTCAACCGTGCCGCGCGTGGTGTTCAACCTGCGGGTGCTGTGCAACCGCTATTTTGATTGCCGCCCGCTGGTGGTGGGCAAGCCCGAGTGCCTTCTGCCGGTCGATGTGCGCGTGGATCCGGGCACAGGCGTGGGGCCGGACCGGCTGGTCAATACGGTCGCCGGGTTTGATCTGTTCGGTGGTGACCTGATCGTGGTCGATTTCGGCACCGCCACGACCTTTGATGTGGTCGACAGCGACGGCGCCTATATCGGCGGGGTCATCGCGCCTGGCGTCAACCTGTCGCTGGAAGCGTTGCACATGGCCGCCGCCGCCCTGCCGCATGTCGATATCGCCCGGCCCGAGAATGTGATCGGCAAGAACACGGTTGCGTGCATGCAGGCGGGTGTATTCTGGGGTTATGTCGGCCTTGTGAATGGGATATGTGATCGCATCAAAACCGAACGCGAGCGTCCGATGAAGGTGATTGGCACCGGCGGGCTTGCACCCTTATTTGCCTCAGGCGAGGCGCTGTTTGACGAAATTCGCGATGATCTGACCATGCATGGTCTGCAGGTCATCCATAAGCATAACGGGAACCTGTGAATGAAGGCTGAACGACTGATCTATCTGCCCCTGGGCGGCGCCGGCGAGGTGGGCATGAATGCCTATGTGTACGGCTACGGCCCGAAGGGCAAGGAGCGGCTGATCCTCGTTGATCTTGGCGTCACCTTCCCCGATATGGATGGCACGCCCGGTGTGGATCTGATCCTGCCCGACATCACCTGGCTGGAAGAGCGCCGCGACCGGCTTGAGGCGATTTTCATCACCCATGCCCATGAAGACCATGTCAGCGCGCTCAGCCATCTGTGGCAGCGGCTGAAGGCGCCCGTCTATGCCCGCGATTTCACCGCGCGTATTGCGACCAAGAAGATGATCGAGGCCGGGCAATCCGCGGACCCCGTGAAAACTGTGGCGCCGATGCCCGAGGTGATCGAAGCCGGGCCGTTCTCGGTCCAGTTTGTTCCGGTGTCGCATTCGCTGCCCGAGGCTTCGGCGCTGCTGATCGAAACCCCGGCGGGCCGGATTCTGCATACCGGCGATTTCAAACTGGATGTCGCGCCCGGTATCGGCGCGCCCTTTGATGAGGATGTCTTCGCGCGCCTCGGTGCGGAGGGGATCAAGGCGCTGGTCTGCGATTCGACCAATGTTTTCACCCCGCATCCCGGGCGCTCGGAAAGCACGCTGCCCGCTGCGATCACCGAACTGGTGCGCAACGCACCGGGCATGGTTGTTGCAACTACCTTTGCCTCCAACGTGGCGCGGCTGCGCACGCTGGCCTTTGCCGCGCGCGATGCCGGGCGCTCGGTCTGCCTGTTGGGCCGCGCGATGCACAACATGGTGCGCACCGCGACCGAGGCCAAGCTGCTCACGGATTTCCCCGCGACCGTCACCCCCGAAGAGGCCGCCGCCCTGCCGCGCCAGAACGTCATGGTGATTGCTACCGGCAGTCAGGGTGAGCGCCGTGCGGCTTCGGCGCAACTGGCGCGGGGCACCTATATGGGGCTCACGCTGAAAGAGGGCGATACTTTCCTCTTTTCGGCGATGACCATTCCCGGCAATGAACGTGAGGTTCTGCGCGTGGTGAATGCGCTCTCTGAGCGCGGTGTGGATGTCGTCGATAATTCCACCGGCGCCTATCACGTTTCCGGCCATGCCAACCGCCCTGATCTGGAGCGGATGCATGATCTGCTCAAGCCACAGATGCTGGTGCCGATGCATGGCGAGCACCGCCACCTGCGCCGTCACGCCAAGATCGCCGCCGAGCGTGGCATCGCTTCTGCCGTGGCGCCCAATGGCACCATGCTGGACCTGACGGGCGATGTGCCCGTGGTTGTGGATCAGGTGCAGAACGGGCGGCTTTATCTTGACGGCACAGCGGTTTACGGCGCGATGGAGGGTGTGGTGCGTGAGCGCATCCGCATGGCGCTGAACGGCCTGGTGCTGGTCACGCTGATCATCGACGAAGACGGCATGCCGCTGGGCGATGCCTGGGCCGATGCCCAGGGTCTTGCCCGGCAGGGCCGTTCGCGCCGCGCCCTCAACGAGGTGATCGAGGAAGAGCTGGCCGAAGAGCTGGACCGCGCGAACCGCAAGCTGCTGGACAATGACGACAAGCTGATCGAGACGATCAAGCGGCGCGTGCGGGCTTGCTGTGTCGATGAAATCGGCAAGAAGCCCGAAGTGACGGTGGTTGTCAGCCGCCTGTCCGACAACTGATTTTTCTGACCGGAGCAAGGGTTTCTTAATCCCTGCCTGCGATTTTGCCTTTATTGGCAGGATCGCAGGCATATGCTCGAAGATATCAGGGAATCCGTTCTCAGGCGCAAACTCCTCCCAAGGGCAGAGATGCCTGCTTTTGCCTTCTCCCCGCCCGCTTTTGAAGAGGCGGAGCAGCAGGAGGAGGAGGGGGGGCGCCTGCTGCCACGCTCGTTCATCCGGGCTGCCAGCCGGGTGGCGGATCTGGTCGCGCGGGCCACTGTCCGCTCCCGCCGCAGTGTGGCGCTGGCTGAACTGGTCGATTTGCCGGAAACCGAGGGATTCACCGCGCTTTTGCGGGCGGGTGAGGGGCCGCCGGGGCTGATCATCTTTGATTCGGTGGCCTTTTCATCGGTGATCGAGGTGATGACCATCGGCACGCTGTCCGGTAAGGCCGCCGCCGTGCGCCGCGCCACCACGACCGATGCCGCGCTGATGGCCGATCTGGTTGATGCCCTGCTTGCCGAGGTTGACGCCAATCCGACTCCGGCAGACCCTTTCACCCCCGGTTTCCGGCAAGACCGTCTGACCGATGACCTGCGGCTTCTGGACGTCATGCTGGAAGATGTGCCCTTTGCGCTGAGCGTGATGGAGGTTGAACTGCTGGCCGATGGCGTGGTGCGCAAAGGCCAGGTCTCCATCGCGCTGCCCGAGCCGGTGCCCGAGATGCCCGATTTTTCCGGTTTCGAGATGCCGGTCGACGATACCCCGATGCCGGATACGCAATGGGAGCGCGCGCTTGAGGCCTCGGTGATGGTTGCCCCCGCGTCGCTTGGCGCCGTGCTGGGCCGGATACGGTTGCCGCTGTGCGAGCTGATGGCACTGAAGGTTGACAGCCAGCTGACATTGCCCCTGTCCCAGCTTGAGGAGGTGCAGCTGGAAGCGCTGGATCGCAGGGTTCTGGCGCTGGGGCGGCTGGGGCAATACCGGGGCATGCGCGCCCTGCGGCTGACCGCTTTGCCCGATGCGGAGGCGGCGGGCGCTGATGCGGAGGCGGGGCAGGAAGATACTGGCGGGGGGCTGCCGGTGCTTGACTGGTCGCAGGAGGATGACGGATGAGCGCCGCAGTCAGCCTGCCCGGCCCGCGCAACCCCGCTGCCAGCCTTTCAGCGCAGCGTCGGGATTGGCCCCACCGTGCGGCCCTGTGTGAACTGCTGCATCACCGGATCGTCGGTTTCCAGCGCCTCGTGCGCGCTTCCCTGCCAGTAGAACCGCCCCTCATGCAGCATCGCCACCCGGTCAGCCACGTCGCGCAGGGTGCGCATGTCATGGGTGATGGTGATCGCAGTCGCGCCCATTTCCGTGACAATCTCGCGGATCAGGGCATTGATCACGGCAGCCATGATCGGGTCCAGCCCGGCGGTCGGTTCGTCGAAAAACAGGATCGGCGGATCACCGGCAATCGCGCGCGCAAGCCCCACGCGCTTCTGCATCCCGCCCGACAGTTCAGCCGGGTAAAGGTCGCCCACCTCGGGTGCCAGCCCCACGCGCGCCAGCTTTTCGCTGGCCAGCGCCCGGGCCTGCACCTTGTCCAGCCGCGCCGGGCCACGCTGCAACCTGAAGGCCACATTCTGCCACACCGGCAGCGAATCGAACAGCGCGCCGCCCTGAAACAGCATGCCGACATGGGCCGCCAGATCCTGGGGCCGTGGCCGGCTGCGCCCCGCGATCTCGATCACGCCCTGATCGGCCCGCTCCAGCCCCAGCAGGCATTTGAGCAGAACCGACTTGCCGGTGCCCGAACCGCCGATCACCACAAGGCTTTCGCCCTTGTCCAGCTCAAAGGTGATTCCGTCCAGCACCACCTTGCTGCCAAAAGCCTTGCGCAGATCGGAAACGCGGATCATGCCGGAAAAAACGCTTCTGTCAGAAGGTAGTTGGCTGACAGGATCAGAACCGAGGCCACCACCACCGCTGATTTCGTGGCCTCACCCACCCCTTGCGCGCCGCGCCCGCTGTGCATGCCGAAATAGCAGCCCGACAGTGCCACCAGAAAGCCGAAAGCAGCGCCCTTCACCATGCCGGAGGCGACATCCCAGAACTGAAGAAAATCCATGGTGTTGCGCAGATAGGTTGGCCCGTCAAAGCCCAGCCGCGTCACGCCCACCGCATAGCCGCCCAGAATGCCGATCGCATCGCCCACCGCCACCAGCACCGGCATCGCAAGCGTGGCGGCCAGAAGGCGCGGCAGGGTCAGGTATTTCATCGGCTCGGTCGCCAATGTGCGCAGCGCGTCGATCTGCTCGGACACTTTCATGGTGCCGATCTCGGCCGCGATGCTTGAGGCCACCCGCGCGGCCACCATCAGCCCGCCCAGCACCGGCCCCAGCTCGCGCACCATGCCGATCGCGGTGATGGAGGGCACGGTGAATTCCGCCGAAAAACGCGCGCTTCCCGCATAGATCTGAAGGGCCAGCGCGCCCCCGGTGAACAGCGCGGTCAGCCCCACCACCGGCAGCGACAGCCAGCCGATCTGTACCAGTTGCAGCGCAAATTCGCGCCCGTACCAGGGCGGGCGGAACAGATGCGAGACGGCGATGGCGGCAAAGGCCACAAAGCGGCCGATTCCTCCCAGCAGGTCCGAGACCGCGCGCCCCGTCGCGCCCAACAGGCTGAGGGCGGCGCCGGTCACGTGCGCAACCCCTCATACCGGCGGCGGTAACGCGCACCAAGGCCGGTCAGGATTTCGTAACCGATGGTGCCCGCATCGCGCGCCAGTTCATCCACACCCTGATGCGCGCCCAGAAGCTCCAGCGTTTCCGGCACGTCGGACAAGGCGCTGACATCGACGGTGATCAGGTCCATCGACACGCGACCGACCACCGGGCAGGGGGTGTCACCCGCCCAGAGGGTTGTGTTGTTGGACAGGCTGCGCAGGATGCCGTCGGCATATCCGGCGGCGACCGTCGCCAGCCGGGTGGGCCGCCCGGCGACCCAGGTACAGTTGTAGCCAACCGGCTCACCCGGTTCCAGATCGCGGGTCTGGATGACGGGCAGCGCCAGTTCCACCACCGGATAGGCATCCATGAAGGGCGCGCCTCCGTAGAGGCCCACGCCCGGGCGCGTCAGATCGAAGTGAAAGGCCGGGCCCAGGAGCACGCCGCCGGTTGCCGCCAGCGAGCGCGGGACGGCGCAGCCCTCGGTCATGGTGCGGAAGGTGTCGGCCTGCTGGGTGTTCATCAGGTGGTCGGGCTCATCGGCGCAGGCGAGATGCGACATGATCAGCGCGGGCCCGGCCTGCAGCGCAATATCGCGCACGGCAGCCCATTCGCGCGGCTCCATCCCCAGCCGGTTCATGCCGGTGTTCAGCTGGATGCCGAAGGGGTGGCCGGGCAATGATTCGAAATGGCGCGCCAGTTGCTCGGCGGAATTGATCAGCGGGATCAGGCCAAGGTTGCGGATGCTCTGCGCGTCCCCCGCCATATGCCCGGAATAGACATAGATCTCCGGCCCGTTGCCAAGCGCCTGACGGATCGCCGCGCCTTCTTCCGTCAGCGCCACGAAGAACTTGCGCGCCCCGGCCTGCGCCAGCCTGCGCGAGACCTGTGCCGCGCCCAGCCCGTAGCCATCGGCCTTGACGGTGGCTCCGGTTTCGCTGCGCGAAAGCCGGGCCAGCCGCTGCCAGTTGGCTGCGATGGCGTTGAGGTCGATGGTCAGGCGTGCGGCTACCATGCCCAGCGTTTCACCTTTGCAGGGGCGGCAAGTCAAGCACGAATACGCGGCTTCGTGTGCCTGTCCGGTATTGTCCGCAATTCGTCGCAAATTGTCCGCATTGGGCGGCAATGTTGATGCACCGGCGCCTTCGGCAAGCCGGGTCTGTGTGTATTCCTTGTGTATGAGAATGGGTGAGACCGATGAAGAAACAGGCAAAAACCACACCGCCGCCGCCGCCCGCACTGCCGCGACGTCAGGGGCACTTTGCCGATTGGGCGATGATCTGAGGCATGGCAGGTGACCGCCGGGGCGCAGTGACCCTGCGCTTTCCGGGCGCTCCGGTGCCGCGCGTTGAGGGGCGCCAGCGGGCAGGGCGCGGGCGGGTTCATCCCGCCTCCCGCTCTTGTCTTTCCGCCTGATGCCGCTAGTGTCCACTCAGGCAACGCGGGCATTTTTATGAAACATCTCCCTCTCGGCACCACTGATCTGACCGTTTCCGAATTCTGTCTGGGCACCATGACATGGGGCAACCAGACGCCTCAGGCCGATGCGCATCGCCAGATCGACCTGGCGCTGGATCACGGCGTGAATTTCCTTGATTCGGCTGAGATGTATCCGGTCAACCCTGTGAGCGCCGAGACGATGGGGCGCACCGAGGCGGTTATCGGCGCCTGGCTGGCCGCTGGCGGCAGCCGGGAGCGGCTGGTGATTGCGACCAAGGTCACGGGAAAGGGCAGCGAGGCCATCGCCGGCGGCGCGCCCGAGATCGGCGCGGCGCGGCTGCGCGCGGCGGTCGAAGGCTCGCTCCGGCGGCTGGGGACCGATGTGATCGACATCTACCAACTGCACTGGCCCAACCGCAGCTCCTATCATTTCCGGCAGAACTGGCGCTATGCCCCGCCGGGTGCGGATGCGCGCGCAGATGTCCGGGCGAATATGCTGGAGGTGCTGACCGAGGCCGGGCGACTGGTCACCGAGGGCAAGATCCGCCATTTCGCCCTGTCGAATGAGACCGCATGGGGCATGGCCAGCTGGATCGCGCTGGCCGAGGCGCATGGCCTGCCGCGCCCCGCCACGCTGCAAAACGAATATTCGCTGCTGTGCCGCCATTTCGATACCGATCTGGCCGAGCTTTGCGCGCTGGAGGATGTTCCGCTGCTGGCGTTCTCGCCACTGGCGGCAGGGCTGCTGACCGGGAAATACGCGGGCGATGTCATCCCCGAGGGCTCGCGCCGGGCTGGGCGGGAAGATCTGGGCGGGCGGATCACGCCGCGCGTTTTCGAAGCTGTGGCGGGCTATCTGGGGCTGGCGCGTGACTGGGATCTGGACCCGGTGCAGATGGCAATCGCATGGTGCCGGACCCGGCCCTTCACCACCATTCCGATCATCGGTGCCACCACTGCCGAGCAACTGGCGCGTGAGTTGCCCGCCGCAGAGCTGACGCTTCCGGCAGGCCTGATCGAGGCGATCGACGCCCTGCATAAAGCGATGCCAATGCCCTATTGAGGCCGGGCAGGGGGGCTGTCTGCCCCCCACGCCGCTGCGCGGCTCCCCACGAGGATATTTTCAGACAGAAAATGGGACGAGCCGCCGTATTTCATTTTCTGTCACTAAGTATCCCGGGGGAGTCGCCCGCAGGGTGACGGGGGCAGCGCCCCCTTCTTCTGTGTCAATCCGGTCAGGAAGGATGCGCAGGTTTCAGACCGGGTTGGGCAGGGGGCGACCATCGCGCAGGGCCAGCGCGTTTTCCAGCGCCATCAGCCCCATCTGCACCCGCACCTCCAGTGCGGCGGTGCCGAGGTGGGGCAGCAGAACCACATTCTCCAGCGCGCGCAAGGCCTCGGGCACATCGGGTTCGTGCTCATAGACATCCAGCCCGGCACCGGCGATCTGTCCTGCCTGCAACGCGGCGATCAGCGCTTGTTCGTCGATGATATCGCCGCGCGCGATATTGACCAGATGCGCATGCGGCTGCATGGCGGCCAGCGCGCTGGCGTCGATCATATGGCGGGTTTCAGCGCTGGCGGGGGCCGCGATCACCACGATATCGGCGGCTTTCATGACATCGTGAAGGCCGGGCAGGGCGCGCGCCTCAGGCAGGGCGGGCAACGGGCGCGGGGTGCGGGTGTGATAGACCACCTGCATGCCAAAGCCGAAATGCGCGCGCTTCGCGATCGCCTGGCCGATCCGGCCCATGCCGATGATGCCCAGCACCTTGCCGCTCATATGCAACCCCAGCATCTGCGTGGGGTGCCAGCCCTCCCACCGGCCGGCGCGCACCAGCCGCTCACCCTCACCGGCGCGGCGCGCGCTCATCAGCATCAGGGTCAGCGCGATATCGGCGGTGGCATCGGTGACC
The DNA here is from genome assembly GCF_036802785.1 of Pararhodobacter sp. Taxonomy (GTDB): domain Bacteria; phylum Pseudomonadota; class Alphaproteobacteria; order Rhodobacterales; family Rhodobacteraceae; genus Pararhodobacter. Next base: position 27,140 of record NZ_DAIRVN010000013.1, on the reverse strand, counting down.
GCGCCGGGAGTGTTGGTGACCCTGAGGCCGGCGGCATGGGCGGCGGCCACGTCGATATGGTTGTAGCCCACGCCGAAATTGGCAAGCAGCCGGGCGCGCGGGGCAGGGACGGCGGCGAAAATGTCACTGCTGAAACGGTCGCCCAGCGTGGGCAGGATGATATCCTGCTCTGCCAGCGCGGCAGTCATTTCGGCCTCGCTCATCGGTGCGGTGCTGTCGCGCATTGTCAGATTGAACGCGGCGCGGGCGGGGGCCAAAACAGCCTCGGGCAGGGGGCGGGTGATCAGCAGTTTCATCAATGCATCCTCGCGCCGTCCGGCACCGCGCGTTCGGGAGACAGCAGTACGATATGGCCCTGATCATCGCTCAGCCCCAGCACCAGCACTTCCGACATGAACGGTCCGATCTGACGCGGCGGGAAATTGACCACCGCCAGCACCTGCCGCCCGATCAGCGCCTCGGGCGCATAATGCGCGACGATCTGCGCCGAGGATTTCTTTTCGCCGATCTCAGGCCCGAAATCGATGCGCAGCTTCAGTGCCGGTTTGCGCGCCTCGGGGAAGGGCTCTGCCTGTATCACCGTGCCTGCGCGGATATCGACCTTGAGGAAGTCATCGAAGCTGATGGTCACTGGCCAAGCTCCTTCGAACGGTTGGCGGCGGCCTTGACGGCGCGCTTCAGCAAGGGCGGGAAGCCGGTTTGCGCGTCCATCAGCACCGAAAGCGCGGCGGCGGTGGTGCCGCCGGGGCTGGTGACATTGACCCGCAACTGCCCCGGCTCTTCGCCCGATTGCTCGGCCAGCGCGCCTGCGCCCGCCACCGTGGCGCGCGCCAGTTTCAGCGCCATTTCCGGCGGCAGGCCCTGCGCGGCACCGGCGGCGGTCAGCGCTTCGATCAGATGGAAAACATAGGCCGGGCCGGACCCGGAAACGGCGGTGACAGCATCCATCTGCCCTTCATCGTCAAGCAGCACCGATTGCCCCACCGCCTCTACAAGGGCCTGTGCCATGTCCAGCATGGCGGGGGTGACATGGGCATTGCCGATCAGCGCGGTAATCCCGCGCCCCACTGCGGCGGGGGTGTTGGGCATGGCGCGGATAACGGGCGTATCGGCGCCAAGGGCTTCCCCCAGCCGCGCCAGCCCGATCCCCGCCGCGATGGACAGGAACACCGTGCGCCCCCCGCCCATGGCCGCCAGTTGCGGCAGCGCGGCGCCCATCATCTGCGGCTTGACCGCCAGCACCACCATCGCGGGCGCATCGGGGATATCGCCATTCAGATGAACGCCCGTGGCGCGCAGCCAGTCCGAGGGGTGGGGTTCGATCACATGCACCGATTGTGGCTGCAGAAAGCCCTTCAGCCAGCCCTCCAGCAGCGCCGAGCCCATCTTACCGCAGCCCAGCAGCACCAGCCCGCGGGTGTTCAGTTCGCTCAATTCCATCGCATCCCCCATCGGTTCGGGGGCAGATTAGGCGCGCCCGTAGCCCTGTGCAATGGCCAGCTTCAGCGCATCCTCCGGTTTGCGGTCGGCCCATGCAACCAGTTGAAACGCCGGATAGAAGCGCTCACAACTGGCGACGGCGGCGCGGATCATCTGGTCGATCTGTTCGGGGGCGGCCATCTGCTCGCCGCTCAGCAGCAGCCCGTAGCGCCAGACCATCAGCCGCTGCGTTGCCCAATAGGTGAAGCTGCCGGACCAGCTGAGGTCATTGGCGGCGTTGATGACCTCATAGATTTCGGGCAGACGCGCTTCGGGTGGCTCCATCTCGAAGGTGCAGATCAGGCGCAAAGTCTCGTCGATGCCGGACCATGCCAGCGTCAGCGAATAGCTGCGCCACTGGCCTTCAACCGCCATGGCGATCTGATCCTCGCCGACCCGGTCAAACTCCCAGGCGCGATGCTCGGCAAGGGTTTCGACAATATCGATCGGATGGATTTCATCAGTCAGGAACTGTTCGATGGACAGGGGCATGGCCCGGGCCTTTCTCCGATCTAGCCATTTGCGCGACGCTGCCCGCAAGAAGCTGATGTATTAACAAGGGGCGGCGTAAGTATGTGTGTGCCTTACTAGATATGGTGTGGGAAAAGAGAAAGCCTGTAAAGGAAAATATCTGTGGACAACCCCTGTGGCTGTCAGGCGTGACCGTCACCTGTGTGCGTTGACACCAATATCTGCAGTGATGCCGGAAGAGGCGGGACTAGGGCGGAAGATCGCGGATAGGCCAATGGAATAAGGGGCTTTGAGCCGTATGGTGCAGTGGCGCTCTGGCTGCGGGCAAAGTTGCAGAAAAGCCTGATCAGTGCTCCAAAGGCTTCAACGAGGACTTCTGGCCATCGGGCTGAAAGCGCCCTTAAAGCCTGTATTTAAAGGGGTTTTCACGGAAGCTCGTGGGGGTAAATGAAATTGGAACATGCACGTTTGCGTGCAAGTTCAGGATACGCCGTGCAGGTTCGGCTTAAGGCACTGTAAAATTTGGAAAAAGCGTGGCTTCCCGGTTCGGGATTGCGCCATTGAACATGCACGCAATTTCATACGAGCAGGCGGGACTTCGCAGCAACAAACTCTTCTGCGGATAACGCCCCGGCGTCGTGCAGCTTGGCCAGGCGTTCGAGTTGCTCAACGTATGTGGCCGATGAAGGGGTGGCGTGCGCATAGCGTGCGCGCTGAGCTTCCAGTGCTTCCAGAAAAGGGTTCAGCTCGGCGGTAGCGATTTGGGTAATCGTGCTGCGGTGGCCCCCGGCATTGATCGTAAGCTTTCCGAACCCAAGCAGCGCGCCGTGTTCCACCGAAGAAATCTTTTCGAACGGGAAGCGTTCAACGCGCGCCCCGCCGAGCATGCGCTTCTGGAGGATGAGCAGTTGCCGGTCAGTACAGCATAGCAAACCCGCCCAGTTTCCGTACGTACCGACAGCCAAAGCAACGACTGGTTCGTCGTCAGCCAAAGCTGATGCGAGACCCTTCAGAGATTTCCGCGCAAAAAGCCGGTTTACGAGCGAGAGGCTTTTCGCCTTCTCTTCTATTTCAAAAGATTTGTCAGCCATTGCTACACCTCTATTTCCAAGTATGACCTGACCAAACCACCTGGCCGAGGATTGAAATTCGGTTCATATCAACACCGCGCCGGATCTCGGTCGAGAACTCGGGGTTGTCGGAGCGAAGCAATAAGGTTTCTCCTTCCGGACGCTCCAGGCGCTTAACGCGCGTTTGGCCATCTATGTCATTGAAGGCATAGACATGACCATTGCGCATGTTGGTGCGCGCCGTATCGATTAAAGCGAGATCACCTGAGTGCAGGTTCGGCCGCATACTGTCACCGCGCACGGTTACAAGGCAACAGTTGCCAGGAGAGACGCCAAGGCGTGCCAGCCAATCGAGGCGAAAGGCTATCAGCTCGGAGATGCTGTTGTGGTTGTCAAAGGTACCATCACCGGCTGACAGCTCAGCTTTTAGACGGGGGATGGCAGCGAAATCTCCGCCTTCAATCTCGACAGCATGGATGGTGCCGGTGTCACGAGGTGGCCCGATGTAGAATTCGAGCCCAAGGGCGTCGCATATCTCCCGCGCTTTGTTGAGCGTCGTTCCTGACTTCTTTTCACCTCTCAGGATGCTGCGGATCGCGTCGGACGGGAGGCCGTTCGCGCGCTCGAACGCAAATGCGTTTGTATCCAGCGCCTTAAGGCGCTGGGCTACGTGCTCTGCGAAGGTTCTTTCTGCATGTTCCACGAATCGGAGAAAATACCGAAGAGCGGACCAGTTGACAATCGGTGTTTTCTCCGTCTTTATTATCGGAGAATTCTCCAACTCGGAAAGCCGGATGAAAACCGAAACGCTGGTTACCTTAGCAGAGACTTTTGCGGCGCACCGTGGACTGACGCTTTCAACGGTGTCGACCTATGCGGCGACTGACGGGAAATTCTTTCCTGAGCTCAAGAAAGGCTCTGGCTGCACGCTGCGCCGCGCCGCTCGTGTGCTGGCATGGTTCTCTGACAACTGGCCACCCGATCTTGAATGGCCGCGTGACGTTCCGCGCCCTGCCGCAAAGCGGAGGGTCGCGTGATGCTGGTCAGCTCCTGCTCATTCCAAGCCATCCTGGCTGCATCGGTATCCATCCCTGATCCGGAAGGTTCGCCAGCGCGGCACAGGTCTCGGGCGGCAATCCCAGTGCTAGCCGACAACCTGATCAACGCAATCCTTGATGATGGAGGTGACGCATGAAGCTTTTCGTGCGGGCGCTGAGGGCGCTCGATGACCATTGGCTGGGCGACCTGATCGGTGCGTTCTGCCTGTTCGGGCTCCTGTGGCTGGCATTGGTGGCCGGAACGGTGCTGCAATGAGCGATCGTGACTGGAACCTGCCCGCCCCTCGCCATGCGCGCTATCGCATCGAATACATCACGCGGGCCGGGTATGTGATCTGTGCGCCCGACGGTGCCCATCTTCCCGGGGTGCATCTCAACCGGGATCTTGCGGAAGAGCGGCGCGACGCCTTGCAGGCAGAGGCCGACAGGAAAGCCAGGCGCGGCCCGCGCCCCTGCATGTGCTGCGGTCAGACCTTCTTTTCCGAGGGCATTCACAACCGCATGTGCACACCGTGTCGCGGGCGTTCGGATCACATGGCCGAGATTGCTTTTGCCGGTGAACAGGACGGGCGCAAGCCCCGCCGCGCGGCACGGGTGTGACCATGCACGCCGCCCCCCTTTCATCGCCGCGCCTGCAACGTGTGCTGGCTGTCCTGGCGGATGGTAAGCCGCACACCACGCGCGAGATTGTTCGCAAGGGGCGGGTGATGGCGGTCAGCGCCTGCGTATCAGAGCTGCGCCATCACGGCGCGGAGATCGAATGCTGGTCGGTGATCGTGGGCGGCAAGCGGGTGTTTTTCTACAAGATGACGAAGGGGCCGAAAAATGGCTGACGTTACCCTGCGTGAGTTGTCGCAGATCATCCACACCAAGGCGCTGGAGTTGTCGTCGCGGGCAAGTGCGCTGGCTGATCACGCGACAACAGATGGCGAGGTTGAGTTCGTTCTTGCGATGATCGACGAGAGCCTGAGTTCCCTGAATTTCCGCGTCGACGATCTCAAGAGGGCCGCGCGGAAATGATTACCTTTCACCCGACGACAACGGAACTGCCCATTAGGGATATTACGGTCCTGCTGGATCGCCTGCGCCCGGTTTCCGAGGCGACGGTAAGCGTGCTTATGCAGGTGATCAAAGAACACGGTTTTACCGTGCCGGTTCTGGTGCGTAAGACGCGCAAGGGTTTCATCCTGATTGATGGCGCTCACCGCGTCGCTGCCATGGAGAGAATGGGGCACGAGGCAATCCCTGTGGTCGCCGTGAGCTGCACCGATGACGAAGCGGCGGCGCTGGAAAGCAGTCAGAACCTTGCCGGGGCGAGCCTGTCACCACTGGATGATGCGGTGTTTCTCGCGGCCTACAGTGCCGCCTATGAGAAGCTGCATCCCGAGACCGCGCGCGGTGTTGCAGGAGGGTTGGCAAGGCAAGGTTTAGCAACGGAACTTAATTCCTTTGCTGAAACCATCGCCGAAAAGCGTGCTATCACGCCTCGACAAGTCCGCAAGATCGCAGCAGCAGGCCGCGCGATCACACGCGCCGAAGTTGCCCGACTGCGCGCTGCGCCGGTCAAGGTCAAGCTTGCCGATATCGAGGCCATCGGAAAAATAGCCGACTCCGACGAGAGAGCCGAAGTCGTGTTTCGACTGGCAAGCGGAAATGCAAAATCGGCCTCGCAGGCGCGCCGGTCGTTTCAGGCAGAAAAAGGCTTTGCCGCCCCGCTTGAAGACCCCGTTGAAACCGCCCTCAAAGCGTTGAAATCCGCATGGTCGCGCGCACCCAAAGAGGCCCGCCGCCGGTTCGTGCGTGATCACGGAGAGGCGCTGGCCGCGCTGCTGTACGAGGGTGCGCAAGAATGACCACGCTATCCCCCGCCCGGATCTGGTGGACCGCGAATGAGCTGGCAGAAGCGCGTTTTCCAGACATGCCCAGCACCCGTCAAAACATTGAACGCTGGATCTCTCGGGTAAACCTGCGCGCGAACCCGTCTCTGGCGCGGCGGCGTTCGGGTCGTGGCGGGGGATGGGAATATCATTGGTCGGCTCTGCCGCTGGCCGCACGCAAGGCTTTGCTTGCCGAGGCACAGATGCCAGCACCGGCACCCGTGATCGACCGGGGCGCGCTGTGGGCATGGTTCGAAGGCTTGCCCGAGGCAGTGCAGGACCGGGCGCGCGCACGGTTGCGCTGCGTGCAATCGGTCGAGGCCCTTGAGCCGCATCTTTCGCGCGATCTGGCGGTGCGCGAAGTGGCGCAAACCGAAGGTGTCGGCGCACGCACACTCTGGAACTGGATGGGCCTGATCGAAGGGGTGCGCCGCGATGATCGCCTGCCGCATCTGGCACCGCGCCATCGTGCCGTTCAGCGGAAGGTTGTGCGGGCGGATTTCGATGAAGAGGCCTTCGACTGGCTGAAATCGGATTACCTGCGCCTTGCCGGGCCATCCTTTTCCAGCTGCTACCGGCGCGCGGCGCGTGTTGCCCGTGAGAAGGTCTGGACGTTGGCCCCCGAACGCACGATGCGGCGCTATCTGGATGCGCGGGTCAGCCAGCCGGTGCAGGTTCTGGCACGCAAGGGGCTGGAAGCGCTCAAGCGGATGTATCCGCCGCAGGTGCGCGACAAGACGGCGCTGCATGCGCTTGAAGTCGTCAACGGTGACTTCCACCGCTTCGACGTATTCGTTAGCTGGCCCGGCTTCAGCCAGCCGGTGCGCCCGCAGATGGTGGCATTTCAGGATGTCTATTCCGGCCGCATCTTGTCCTGGCGCCTGGATCTGACTGCGAATTCCAACGCTGTCCTGTTGTGCGCTGGCGACATGATCAGCGACTGGGGAATTCCCGAGCATGTCGTTCTCGACAACGGGCGCGAATTCGCCGCCAAGCTGCTCACCGGCGGAGCCAAGACCCGGTTCCGTTTCAAGGTCCGTGAAGACGATATTCCCGGCCTGTTCGTGGGTCTTGGATGCGAGATCCACTGGGCCACCCCCTATGCGGGGCAATCCAAGCCGATCGAGCGGGCATTCCGCGACATGTGCGATGCGATCGCCAAGGATCCGCGCTTTGACGGGGCCTGGACAGGGAACAAGCCCGAAGCCAAGCCCGAGGATTATGGCAGCCGCGCAGTGCCGTTTGAAGAGTTCCTGCGCGTGGTGGCTGAAGGGATCGAGGAGCACAATCTGCGCCAGGGGCGCCGGTCCGAAGTGGCATGGGGGCGGTCCTTTGCCGAGGTATTCAACGAGAGCTACGAGCGTTCGCCAATCCGTAAAGCGACAGAGGCGCAGCAACGGTTGTGGTTGCTTGGTGCGGAAGGTCTGAAGGCCGACGCCCGCACGGGCCGCGTCAAACTGATGGGGAACGAGTACTGGGCGGACTGGATGCACGAGATTGCGGGCGAGAGGGTGATCGTGCGCTTTGATCCTGCCGATCTGCACACCGGGGTCCATGTTTACGCCAGCGACAATCGCTATCTCGGTGCTGCCGAATGCCGCCAGAAAGCCGGGTTCCTGTCGGTCGAAGAGGCGCGCCTACATGCCAAGGCGCGCGGCGACTGGCTGAAGGCGGAGCGGGCAGCGCTGAAGGCGCACAAGACCTTGTCGGCCCGCGAATTGGGTGTCGATCTGGATGCGGTCGCGCCCAAGGCGACACATACCCCCGAGGCAAAGGTTGTGCGGCCGATGTTCAAGGCCGCAACGCGACCTGCCGCGCCCCCGCCCCAGCAAGGTTTTGAGGCCGCGCAGGCAACCGTGGTGGCCGATCTGGCCGCGCGCCGAAATCCGCCGCCAGCCTCTGAAACCCCGCGCGAGCGGTTTCGGCGCGCGCTGGAGCTGGAGCAACGCCAGGCGACTGAAGGCGGCGCAATCACTGACGAGCAGCTGCGCTGGCTGAAGGTTTACCAATCCACCCCCGAATACCGGGCAGAGCGCACGCTCTGGACCGATTTTGGGGACGCGTATTTCGGATGAGGAAACCGCCGGGGGTGGTTGCAACACCCACCGGCGGGAAGAGCGGTAGATAGGAGTTTAGAATGGCAGACGAACAAAGGCTTTACAACAGTGTAGCACCGCTTCGGAACGTGGCCGCACTGACGGCGCTGATCGACCGGGTGCAGAACCGGGCAATCGGCCTTCCGGGAATGGCATGTTTCTATGGCTGGTCAGGCTTCGGCAAAAGCACTGCCGCGATCTATGCTGCGAACAAGTTTCAGGCGGTTCTGGTGCAATGCAAGAGCGCATGGACCAAGAAAACAGTCTGTAGCGCAATACTGGCCGAGCTGGGCCTGCCTGCAAAAGGTAATACCGCTGACATGGTCGATCGCATCGCGGCGGAGCTGGCCGTGCAGGGCGTTCCCCTGATCATCGACGAGGCCGACCATGTCGTAGCCCGCAAAATGGTCGAAATCGTGCGCGATATCTATGAGGGTTCGCAGGCGCCCGTGATCCTGATCGGTGAGGAACTTCTGCCCCAGAAGCTGAAGGAATGGGAGCGCGTCCATGGCCGCATGCTTGACTGGGTTGCGGCTCAGCCCGCTGACATGTCGGACCTCAACCATCTTGCTGCGATCTATGCGCCGGGGCTGGCGATTGACGATGCCCTGAAATCCGATCTTTTGCGGATGTCGCATGGCTCAACCCGGCGCGTGTGCGTGAACCTCGCCCAGCTGGCTGAACGCGCCCAGGTGCTGGGAGTGGAGCGCATGGGTAAGGGTGACTTCGATCAGCGGGCATTCTTTACCGGGGCAGCGCCGGTGCCGCGCCGCTCCGAAGTTGTGGGGCTGGGCTGATGGGGGTCCACGCACAGCGCCTGGCCAGCGATCAGGCAGCATGGAATGCCGCGCGTCGGATGGCGCAGTTCAGCTATACCGCATTGTCTGCTGAAGCGGGTGTCCCGCTCGAGCGAACCACAAAGCTGGTGCGCGGCTGGATCCGGGCCGGTGCGGTTGAGGAACTGGGAAAGGCAGGAACGAACAAACTGATGTTTCGGGTCTGCCGCACGCTGGATGAACCTCCAGCGATGCCGCGCGCGCAAACTGCCGAAGGGAATATGTGGCGCGCCATGCGTGGTTTGCGCAATGCGTTTTCACCCACCGATATCGCCGCCCATGCGACGACGGATGTTGTGAAGATCGCGGCCAGCGATGCTCAGTCGTTCTGCCAGATGCTCGTTCGCGCCGGATATCTGCGGGTAGCGCGCAAGGCTGCGCCACCCCGCCGCGAGGCCATCTACCGGCTGGTTAGGGACACCGGGCCAAAGCCCCCTCGCGAGCGCCGGGTGCGCGCCGTCTGGGATGACAACCTTTCTGAGTTCACCCACTTGCCGGGGGATCAGGCATGAGCGGGGGCCATTTCTGTCAGATCGCCCGGGCACATTGGGGTGCCCCGCTGCCCGACTGGATCGAGGCGCTGGCGCTGGCCTGCGACGCAACCAGTCAGGCGAAGATCGCGCGGCGGCTTGGCCGATCGGGGGCGCTGATCAGCGGCGTCTTGCGTGCCAGCTACCCCGGCGACATGCGCGCCATTGAAGAGCTGGTGCGCGGCCATCTGCTGGCCGGGACCGCGTCCTGCCCGGCGCTGGGTGTAGTGCCTCTGCATGAGTGCCGGGTCTGGATGACCAAGGCGCGGGCTTTTCAGAACACCAATGCCCTGCGGGTGCGGATGTACCGCGCCTGCCACCGCTGCCCACGGTTTGTGAAGGGGGAGAGTGATGAAGGTTGAGTTCAAGAGTCGCCGCTACGGCAAAACAGAGCTTCAACGCCAGCGGGTCGAGGAGGCGCGACAGGCGCGCGCGGCAGGCTTTCCGGTTCCTCCGCGTATTTCTCTGGAAAATGTGGTGTTCATTGGCATCGACATGGGCGGAAAAGACGAGACGGTCTATGCCCGGTTTCCGCTTCGCCATCCAGCTACGGGGATCGGTGAATGACGACGCCCCGCTGGACCCTTCCCGAAATGATGACCCTCGCTGCGCGCGGCATGGGCAAGGTCGATGCCCTTGGCCCGCGTGGCGCGACCATGGTCAGCCGTGACGAAATCGAGGCGATGGCTGGGGCGCTTGCTGCCCTTGGCCTGCGCGCCATCCATCCCGGCGCGGATGAACCCGCGCAGGTTGAAACGACCATCAAACCCCTGAGAGGACCTGCTGATGACTGAGCATTCTCCCGCCCCTATCCCCGATGGCCGTGTGACTGTCGCGGGCAAATCCTACATGCCGGATGCCAAGGGCAAGCTGGTGCCTGTGGAACTGATCGATCCTTCCGCCGTGCTGGAAGACGAAACGGTGCGCAAGATCGCCGGTTACGGCCTCGCGCTATCTGAGCAGGTGGCCCGGTTCAAAGCCCACACGTTCGAGGACCTCGGTGATTTCGAGGCCCTGCTCGCGCAGGAATACGGGGCCGCGAAGGGTGGCGCCAAGGGCAACAAGACCTTCATGACCTATGACGGGTTGTGGAAGGTCCAGGTGCAAGTGGCCGATCACATTGACTTCGGCCCCCAGCTGCAGATCGCCAAGGAACTGACCGACGAGTGCCTGACGGAATGGTCGGCTGACAGCCGCCCGGAGATCCGCGCGATCGTCACGCGCGCCTTCAATACCGACAAGGCCGGTCAGATCAACCGCTCGGAAGTCTTCATGCTTTTGCGGCTCGAGATCGAGGATCCGCGCTGGCAGGAGGCAATGCGCGCGATCCGCGATGCCATGCGTGTCGTCGGCTCGAAAACCTATGTCCGCCTCTATCACCGGCCCACGCTGGAGGCGGGCTGGGAAGCGGTGACCATCGATCTTGCAAAAGCTTGAGGAGAGAGAGAATGCCTGAACAGGTCGCCCTCATTGAAGTCCCCGTTTATGAGACCACCGGCACTCCCGGGCCGCATGTCCTGCACGATCTGTGCCGGTTCGAGATCCTCGGCACCTTGTGCCATGTGCGCACCAGTGGCGACGGCGACACCCTCGATCTGACGGTGGGGAGCCGCCGGTTCGCCATTTCCGTCATGGATCTTGCCGCGACGGCTGCGCTGTCAGTTGAGGCGCATCTGCGCGGGGAAATCCAAGCGCGGATCCTTGCCAGCCGCGCCCCGGCTGATCCTGATGAGGCCCTTGCGGAGCATCACTTCGGCTCGACCGGAAAGGCCCACTGACATGAGCGCCGCGCTGATCCGCAAAGTGCATGTCGGCTGTCGCCAGCTTGGGATCGACGAGGACACCCGGCGCGATCTTCAGCGCCAGGTGACCGGCAAAGACAGCCTTTCGGCCATGAGCGAGGCGGAGTTGAAAGGGGTGTTGAAGGCCCTGGAGAACCGTGGCTTCAAGCCTGCGCCGAAGGGGCGTCACGCGCCCGCGCCACGCGCCGATCTGCGCTATGTCCACAAGCTGTGGTCGCTGCTGGGCGCGGCGGGCGCCTTGCGCGAGCCGGGCCGTGCCGGTTTGAACGCCTTCATCCGCGTGCGGTTCGGCAAGGTCTGGGGCAGCGTGCCTGCCGATGTGGACATGCTGCGGGAGTGGGGTCAGATCGCGGATGTGATTGACGCTCTCAAGGCCATGTGCCGCCGTCATGGGGTGGGGCTGGAGCCATGAAACACCCCCGAACCCGCGTCACCGATCATGCTGTCCTGCGTTATCTGGAGCGCGTTCTGAAGCTCGATGTCGAGACCTGCCGCCGCGATATCGGGCGGAAGGTCGATCAGGCTGCTTCGCAGGGGGCCAGCGCAATCATCATTGAGGGCATGGCTTACCGGATGATCCATGATGCGGGCGTGTCGACCGTGGTCACTGTGCGCAAGGCCTCTGGCCCGGATATCCGCACGGGGCGCAAGGCCCGCAACCGTGGCGGGACGTCATGACGGACCTGCCGCGCCCGCCCGCCCATCTTGAACCCTATGTTCGCATCCTCGGTGTCGAGGGTGCGATCACCTTTTTCCTGACCTATGGCGGCGGCGAGTTGTATATCCCGCGCCGTGCTGTGGAAGGATCCGCGCTCGCCGGTTTGCTGGGCCTTGAAGCCGCCCGTGCCCTTGGCGATGCCGCAGATCGCCTGCCCAAGCGGGTGCCGACCGCCAAGCCCTGGCTGGCGCAGGTGCTGCACGCACAGGGCTTGTCCGCGACAAAAATTGCGCGCAGACTGCATGCCAGCGATGTTGCCGTGCGCGGCTGGCTCAAGGGCCGCACCCACCAGACCGCTGATCCCCGCCAGCCCCGCCTGATCTGACCTCCCCACAATCCGTTGTGCCTATAAGCCCGCGCCCATCCGCGCGACCCTTGGCGCGTCATAATGGGGGCGCGGGTCATGCAGACAAGCAGCAAGGGTGTCACGAAGCTGGAGCACGACGAAGGCGTGGTGCTGAAGGCCTATCGCTGTCCGGCGGGGGTCTGGACGATCGGTGCGGGGCTGACCGCCGGTTCGGGGGTCGTGCGCCCGCATGCGGGCATGGTGATCACGCATGCCGAGGCCACGCGCCTTTTGCAGCAAGCCCTCCGTCAGAATTATGAGCCGCGCGTGAAGCGCGCGATGACCGGCGCAAAGCAGCACGAATTCGACGCGGGCGTGAGCTTTGACTACAACACCGGCGCCATCCACCGCGCCACCTGGGTTGTGCGCTGGCGTGACAAGGCCTCCGGCGTGCGCGAGGCGATGCTGGCGTGGAACAAGGGGGGCGGAAAGGTGCTGCCCGGGCTGACCCGTCGGCGCGAAGGGGAATACCGGCTGCTGGCGCATGGTGAATATGGCACGCTTGCGCAATGGCAACAGGCACCGGGTGTTGCCCGCATCGTGATCGACCTTTCGAGCGACGAACTGGCGGCCGCGCGCGACGCACTGAAATCCCTGGGCTATGCGGTCGGCGACAACTCGGCCGGGTTTGCGGAAGCCGCGATCCGCGATTTCCAGCGCGATCATGATCTGACGGTGGACGGCATTGTCGGCCGTGCCACCCTTTCCGCCCTGCAGCGCGTGATCGACAGCCGCCGCAAGGCCGCCAGCGCGGCAGTGCCCGCAGCGGCAGGCGGTGCCGAAACCGGCACCGATGCCATCGCCAGCGCCGCCGATCTGCCGGGTGTCGCGCTGGTCGGGCCGGTCTTGCTTGGGCTGGGCGCAATCTGGCTCGCGTGGCTGGCCTGGCAATACCGCGACACGCTGGCCGCCGCGATCAACCCCTATCTGCCGCGCCTGGCGCGCAAGCTCTGGAGCCTCTGATGTCCGCAGCCCTTCTTGCCGTCGCCACCCAGATCGGCGCACCCCTGATCCGGCAGGTTCTGACAAACCGCCTCGGTGCCCAGAATGCCGACCTTGCCACCAGCGTGGCCGAGGCCGTTGCCCGGCGGGCAGGCATCGGTGTGGGTGATCTGGAGCGTCTTGCCGAAGAAGACGCACCGCGCATTGTGGATGCGGTGCGTCAGACCGAGGCCATGATGCCCGAAATGATCGCGCTTTATGCGCAGGGTCTGGAACAGCAGCATGCGCTGCTGAAGGCCGAGCAGAATGGCCCGTGGTGGGGCTGGGCGTGGCGGCCGTTCATGATGTGGCTTCTGGCGTTCCTCTGGCTCTGGAATATCGTGATCCTGCATGTGGCGAATGCGGTCTGGCGCATCGCCCTGCCGCCGACCGACTTCACCTCGCTGCTCAGCCTGACGGGGATCTACATGGCCCTCTACATGGGCGGCCACACCCTCAAGGATCTGGCGCGGGTGACGCGCGGGGGTGCGCAGTGACAGAGGTGCTGGACCTGTCGAGCCTTGTCGCCTGGGTGGCCGCGCTTTCGCTCCTGCTCAACTTCGCGCTGACGGTCTGGAACCTGGTGGCGTCGGGTTCGCGCGAGAACACCAAGCGCATCGAAGGACACGCAAGTCGTCTGACGGCCCTGGATCAGCGCGTCACCAGTGTTGAGCTGGCGCTGCGCGCGACGCCGGTCAAGGAAGATCTGCACCAGCTCCAGTTGGGGATGGTGCAGATGAGCGGCGATGTCAGCACCATGAAAGAGATCATGACACGCATGGAATCGGTCCTGACGCGTCACGAAGACCACCTGCTGGACGGGAACAAGCGATGAGCGATTATCAAGTGACCCTGCGCCGCCACCGCCGCCTTGCGATCCTGCGTCATCTGGCCGCCTGTGCTGAATACACCTCGAACGCCTCGATCCTTGTCGATGTGCTGCGCGGGGTCGGCGTGACTTCGACGCGGTCGCAGGTGATCACCGAACTGGCCTGGCTGGCAGAGAATGGCTTTGCCACGCTTGATGATCGCGGTGATTTCGTCATCGCCACAGCGACCGATCGCGGCGCCGAAGTGGCCCAAGGGCTGGCCACGCATCCTGATATTCAGCGCCCGCGCCCCCGGGGGGTCTGAGCATGCCGCCCCCCAGGAAGGTCGATCTGTTGCCTGCTGAACTGAAGGGCTGGCTTCAGGAGGAGCTGCGCGCGCGCGGCTTCGGCGGTTACGAGGAACTGGCTGAGGCTCTGAACTTTCGGCTGGAAGAAGAAGGGCTGGATCTGCGCATCCGCAAATCCGCGCTGCATGCCTTCGGTCAGGAATACGAAGAGTTCGTCAAATACCAGGAACAGGCCAGCGCCTGGGCCGCCGACTGGATGCAGGAACAGGGGCTGGCCGAAGAGGCCAAGCGCCACAACGTGCTGTTTCAGATGATCACCACGCTCGCCTTCAAGGTGATGCAGGCGCAGATGATCAAAGAGGGCGGCGATATCGACCCGAAGGAGCTGCACTTCCTTGGCCGCATGCTGAAGGATGTGATGGCGTCGTCGGGGATCCGCGAAAGCCTGATCGTTGCTGAGCGCAAGGCACAATCCGAGAAACTGGAAGCGGCGGTCGCGTCAGGCGATATCGATGCCGAGGCGGCAGCCAAGGCGCGCAGGATCATGGGGTTCGGATGAGAAGCCCCAAATTAGAACCTCATTTCGTCGAAGCTAAACCCCCTTTGACAATTCGGACAGTCACGAAAGCCACTGTGCCCCTGAAGGATCGACTTGCGTTTGGTTTCAATGCAGTTGGGGCAAAGGTAGTGACGGGGCTCGCCGTTGCGTATGTCCTTTTCGAGGCGATACACAACCGCACCGGCTGGCGTTTCCCAGAGCGCATAGCGATCAAGATCGGATTTGAATGCCTGCGCCTCACGAAGCTTGTCCTGAAGCGCCGAAAGCTGGAGTTTCAGGTCCGCATTCGCCACCTGCGCGTTTGCTACCTGCAAAGTCAGATCGCTCAGAGCAAGTTTGATATCGGCGTTTCCAGCCGCCTCCGATTTCTTGAAAAGTCCTTGAACCGTGGAGATGGCATTGGCGATCTTCCCGGTCGCAGTGCCAGCATCACCGGCAAGGCCAACGGCACTATTCAAACTCTCGAAATCGAAATCCATGACCTGCTCCGAAAAGAAAATGAGATTCGGTCGCTAGAGTATACCGCGCGACACCCACAGGCCAGAAACTCAAGGGGCTGCCGGGGGACGAGGACTGAATGAGCGTCATCAATCCGGTTTCGCCGGTCATCAACTTCTTGCCCTACCAGCGTGCCTGGATCGCCGATGACAGCCGGTTCAAGATCGGCATGTTCGCGCGCCAGACCGGCAAGACCTTCTCGACCGGGGGCGAATGCGCCGACGATTGCTTTCAGGGTTGGGCCGAGGACCGGCGCGCGCGCTGGGTGATCCTGTCACGCGGCGAGCGGCAGGCGGCCGAGATGATGACCGAGGTGATCAAGCCCTTCACCAAGGCCTTTTACGAGGTCTACAACACCCTCGTAAAAGGTGGCGAGCCCACCTACCACGAAGGCGAGTTCCGCGCCCCGCAGGAAAAGGGGCCGGATGCCATTTACAAGGCGCTGGAGGTCAAGTTTCCGAACGGCAGCCGGATCACGGCGCTGCCCGCGAACCCGGACACGGCGCGAGGCTTCAGCGCCAATGTGATCCTTGATGAGTTCGCCTTTCACGCCAAGAGCCGTGACATCTGGGCCGCGCTCTTTCCGGTGATCAGCAGGACGGGCCTGAAGCTGCGCGTCATCTCCACCCCGAATGGCAAGGGCAACAAGTTCTTCGAGCTGATGACCGCCGAGGACAGCGTGTGGTCGCGCCATGTGATCGACATCTATGAGGCCGTGCGGCAGGGCCTTGAGCGCGACATCGACATGCTGCGCCGGGGCATGGCCGACGAAGACGCCTGGGCACAGGAATACGAACTCAAGTGGCTGGACGAGGCGTCGAGCTGGCTGCCCTATGATCTGATCGCGCCGGTTGAACACCCGGCTGCCGGTTTGCCGGGGCTTTACCAGGGCGGGCCGTGCTTCGTGGGTGTCGATATCGCCGCCCGGCGCGATTTCTTCGTGATCTGGGTGGCCGAGCTGGTGGGCGATGTGCTCTGGACCCGCGAGATTGTCGCGCGGCGGCGTATCAGCTTTGCCGAACAGGACCGGCTGCTCGATGAGGTGATGAACCGCTACCGCGTGATCCGCGTGGCGATGGATCAGACCGGCATGGGTGAGAAGCCTGTTGAGGATGCCAAGCGGCGCTATGGCGAAAGCCGGGTGGAGGGGGTGCTGTTCACCTCTGCCGCGCGGCTTGATCTGGCGACCGCCCTGAAAGAGCGGTTCGAGGATCGCACGATGCGCATTCCGGCGGGTGACGTGACACTGCGCGCGGATCTGCATTCGATCAAGAGCCAGGTGGGCCTGACCGGCCAGCGCCGCCTGATCGCCGATGGCGACACAGACGGCCATGCCGACCGCTTCTGGGCCGGGGCGCTGGCGGCCTCGGCCGCACGCCTGACCTACCAGCCCTATGACTACCGCCCGGTCCGTTCGGGCGGGTCTGACATTGACCGGCCTGTCCGCGCCACGCGCGGGTTGCGGGCGATTCGAGGAGTGATCTGATGGCCCTTCTGGATGCCTATGGGCGCCCCGTCAAAACGCAGGCGCTGGTAGAGACCGGCACCGCGCGCCCGGGCATGACCGGCGTGCGTCAGGTCTGGGCGGGTAGCGCCGCCTCTGGTCTGACGCCCGTCAAGCTGGCGTCGATCCTGTCGGCCTGCGACCAGGGCGAGCACACAGACTATGTCATCCTGGCCGAGGAGATGGAGGAGCGCGACCCGCATTACGCCTCGGTCCTTGGCACCCGCAAGCGCGCGGTTTCAGGCGTGGAGCCGGTGGTGAAGGCAGGCGGCGACGATACGCAGGCCCAGAAGATCGCCGATGCGGTGCGCGAGGCGATCACTGAACACGAGGGCTTTGCCGATCTGGTTGAAGACATGCTCGACGGGCTGGGAAAGGGCTGGTCTGTCGTCGAGATCGACTGGGGCCGTTCGGCACGCGAATGGTGGCCTGAGCGGTTTGAGCATGTTGAACCGCGCTTCATCCGGTTCGACCGCGAGACCCTGCGCATCCCGCGCCTGCTGACCGATACCGCCCTGGTCGAGGGTGAGCCCTTTGCGCCCTTCAAATTCCTGTTCCACACCCCGCGCCTGAAATCCGGGATCCCCCTGCGCGGCGGGCTGGCACGGCTGGTCGCCTTCACCTGGATGTGCAAGGCTTTCGCGCTGAAGGACTGGGTCAGCTTTGCCGAAACCTATGGCCTGCCATTGCGTCTGGGCCGCTACGGCCCTGAGGCTACGCGCGAAGATGTCGAGAAGCTGTTTCTGGCCGTGGCCAATATCGGCACCGATGCTGCCGCTGTGCTGCCCAAGTCGATGGAAATCGAGTTTCAGAATGCCGCTGGCGGTGCTTCAGGCGATCAGCTTTTTGAGAACCTTGCCCGCTATCTGGATGAGCAGACGTCAAAGGCGGTTCTGGGCCAGACCATGGCCAGCGGGATTGGCACCGCGATTGCCGGTGGTGCCGCTGCCGTGTGGAATGCTGGTGCCGCGCTGATCCAGTCGCTCTGGGATGGTGCGGTGGCGAAGTTCAACGAATTCCTCAGCTGGGTGAGCGGCATCCCCGGCCGCATCGTTGAGGCGATCGGCAATATCGATCTGACCAGCGCGATCCGCTGGCCCTCAATGCCGTCTTTTCTGGGGGGTGCGGCCAATACCGACCTGCCGCCCGCGCAGGCCGAGATCGTCCAGCGCTCCGAAGCCGCAGGCTGGCGCAGGCCAGATGGAAGCCGCGCACTGGGTGGCCCGGTGCGGCCCGGCTTCCTCTATGAGATCAACGAGCAGGGGCAGGAATTCTTCATGCCTGACAGTCCCGGTCGCGTGATCCCGGCGGGCATGATGGAGACGGTTCAGCGGATCAGCATGGGCGGCATTCCGGCAACGCAGCGCGAGCAGGCCGTGGTGCTGAACAGGGTGCTTGATGACGTGGCAAAGACCCTGCGCAACACGCGCACGGTCTGCCGGAAATGCTATGTGCATCCGCTGGTGATTACCGGGTGGCAGGAGGGCACCCTTGCCCCCCGGATCACGGCGCTGGACAAGCGGCTGCGGCGACCGCGCGCCGGGTTGCGGCGCGATGAGGCGCTTGTTCTGCGCTGGCTGGAACAACAGGACAGCGCGTGACGACGCCCCGCTTGGGATAACTGATCGCCGGCCAGGCAATTGTGGCAGCGTGATTGCCGGAGAGTTGGCTTTCGTGATCCTCGGTCAGAGAGACGTGAGGGCAGCCGGGTGATGCCAACCAGCCGCATCGCAGCGGCAGGTTTCCTGTGAAAGGCGGCCCGGCTGTGGGCGGTCAGCGCGACGGTGCTCCGGATCAGTCGGTTCATCATCAGGCCTACCGGAATGCAACCGCCGGGCGCCCGCAGAGGTTCTCTGCCGCCTTCACTGGCCTGCGCGCAGCGCCTCGGCGCGGTCCAGCACCTGACGGACCTCCTGCGCGGCGGCGGCCTGAAAGACAAAGGCCGGGTCAAGGACGGCGCCGGGGTCTTCCTGGTGATCGGCAATTACCTGCTGCGCTTCGATCAGGCGGCGGAAGTCATCACCGGGCTGCGCCAGCAGATGCGCGACGACCACGGCAAGAACCTCGCGCTGGCCATGCAGGCGGCCTTCGATTTCAAGGGGGGAGGGGGTGGCCATGGGCAGCTTCCTTTCCGGTTCCGGTTGCGCGCGGCGGGTGCGTTTTGGGGCGGCAAACGCAGGCAGTGTCGCATGCGGCTGGCCACGCATCAACCGCTCTGCAAAGCGGCAATCGCGCTCAGCTCAGGCGGTTGCTGTTGAGGCGGGCAAGGTCTTTGGTGATTTCGCGCGACGCGGACCTGAGCACCGGCACATAGCGCGCGCAGGCCTCGCTTTCGGAATCGAAGGCGCTTTTGAAATAGGTCAGGCCAAGGCTGGCCTTTACGCGGCCCTCTTCATTGAAGATCGGCACGGCGATGGTGTTGGAGTTGCGCGGCTCCACATCCGGGGAGCGGATGGCAAACCCGTCAGCACGGACCTTGGCGATGATGCGCTCCAGCATCTGCGGCTGATGGGCGAGCCGGTTCTCTGGATCGGCAGATTTCTGCACCATATCAATGATCAGCGCGCATTCATCCTCGGGTGCGAAGGCAAGATAGGCCAGCCCCATGGCGCGGGTGATCATCTGCAGGCGCATGTTGATCGTCTTGTGGAACGGCGAGACCGAGCTGTCGGGCACGGTGCTGAAGCGCACCACAACGGCGTCGCGGTCCAGCAGCGAGATGGACACCGGCCACTGATGCTTGCGGGTGATGGCGATGGCCCAGGGGCGCCCGGCCTCGACCACCATGGGCTCCTTGTGAAACCCCGAACTGAGCGAGGTCACCAGCGCGCTGACCTGATAGCCGCCCAGCCGGGCGTCATTTTCGACATAACCCGCGTCTTCAAGGGTCTTGAGCATGCGCACCAGCGTCGGTTTGGGCAGGCCGGTGCGGGCATGCAGATGGGCGATGGAAGTGTAGGGTTGCAGGTTCAGCTCCTGCAACACGCGCAGCGCGCGCTCGACCGCTCTGATCCCCATTATCCCCCCTCGTGTTCCAGCCCGGGCCATTCCATCAGGCGAAACACGCTTCTGGTAGCCGTTGCCGCCGCGCCCGGTCAAGGCCTAACTGGACGCCACTGAAGGGGGAGCATAGCATGAGCACCGAAGAAAACCGCGCCGCAGTCCGTGAACTGATTGCAGGAATTGATGATGCGGTCGTGGATCGCCTGCTGAAGGGGGCTGTCGATCTGCATGTGCATTCCGGCCCGTCGACCATGGCGCGTCAGGTTGATCATCTGCAGGCAACCGAGCAGGCGGCAGATGCCGGTTTTGTGGGTATCCTGTTCAAGGACCACCATTATTCCGTCGCGCCCTTCATCCCGATGATGGAGCGACTGATGGAAGGCCGGGGCATCGCCATGTTCGGCGGGCTGGTGCTGAACAATTCCACGGGCGGTTTTGACCCCTTTGTGGTGGATGCCCAGCTCAAGCAGGGAACAAAACTGGTTTTCATGCCGACAGCGCATGCCGCCAACCATATCCGCAGCTCGCACCGCAAGAAGCGGCTGGCGGCGAATGTCCAGCTTAAGGCGTCACCGGGGCTGACGCCGGTGGATGCCAACGGCGCGATCCTTGATCCGGTCAAGCAGATCCTGGACTCGGTGGCCGAGTTTGACGCGGTCCTGTCTTCGGGCCATCTGCACGTCTGGGAGATCTGGAAACTCTTTGAGGAGGCGCGCAGCCGCGGCGTGCGCAGGCTTCTGATCAACCATCCGATGTATGGCCTGCATTTCACGCTCGACGATATCCGCGAGATGGCTGCGGCGGGCGTGCTGATCGAGCAGTCCGCCTGCCTCTATGTCGACTCGCGCTTCAATGTCTACGCACCGGAGGAGCTGAAGGAACATATCCTTGCGGCTGGCGTGGCGCATTCGTCCATCGGCTCTGATCTGGGGCAGGTCGATAACCCGACCCCGGTTGAAGGGATGCGGCAGGCGGCCAAGCTGTGCCTTGCGCTTGGTTTCAGTGAGGGTGATGTGCGCACGATGATGTGCGACAACCCGGCGCGACTGATCGGTATTGACGGAAAATAACCCGGCGCTTTGGCGCGGGGCAGGGGGGAGATGACGGATGAGCAGCACCAGCGGGGAAGCCGCCGTGTTCGAGGCGGGGCCGCGCGGCCTTCACGGGCCTGCGCAATGGGTTACACGGATCGGTGCCGGTATCATTCTGCTGCTGGCGATCAACCAGACCTTCGGCTTGGGGTTTCTGGTCGGCTACACGCTGATTGACCTGCGCTTTTACTATTCCATCGTCGCGCTGGCGCTGTTCAGCTGTTTTCTGATTTATCCCTCGCATGGCGCGCGCCGTCACAGCGGCCCGGGCTGGTATGACTGGGCGTTCGGCATCGCCGCGCTGGTGGTCTGCGGGTATTTCTTCGCCAATGCCTTCAACATCCTGCAGCGCGGCTGGGAGATGGCGCCGCCTGATCTGGCGATCTGGTTTTCCGCCGCGCTCTGGGTTCTGGTGCTTGAGGCCGGGCGCCGCGCCGGGGGGCTGCCCCTGGCGCTGATCGTCGGCGTGATCTCACTTTATCCGGTTTATACCGAATACCTGCCCCGCGCGATTGCCGGTTTCGCCTCCTCTCCCGGTTATGTGGCGGCCTATCATGCGATGGGGTCGGAAAGCATTCTGGGCATCCCGCTGCGGACTTTCGCGCAGCTGATCATCGGTTTCATCCTGTTCGGCGCAGCGTTGCAACTGACCGGGGCGGGGGCGTTCTTCATGAACCTTGCCTTTGCCATTCTGGGCAAGGTGCGGGGCGGACCGGCCAAGGTGGCGATCTTTTCCAGCGGGCTGATGGGCTCGATGAGCGGCAGTGTGATCACCAATGTGATGACCACCGGCGTGATGACCATCCCCGCCATGCGCCGCACCGGCATCAAGGGCACCACGGCGGCGGCGGTTGAAACCTGCGCGTCAACGGGGGGCGTGCTGATGCCGCCGGTGATGGGGGCCACGGCCTTTGTGATGGCGAGCATCATGAACGTGCCTTATGCCGAAATCGCGCTGGCCGCGATCATTCCGTCAGTGCTGTATTTCTTTGGCCTCTTTGTGCAGATCGACGCCATGGCGGGGCGCGAAAAGCTCAAGGGCCTGCCGAAAGAGGAACTGCCGAAACTGGGCAAGACCCTGATGGACGGCTGGTATTACATTTTTGCCTTCGCGCTTCTGATCTACATGCTGCTGGTCATGCAGCGTGAGGCGCTGGCGCCCTACTACGCGACACCGCTCCTGCTGATCCTAAACCAGATCTTCAACAAGAACCACCGCTGGGGCTGGGGCGATGTGGGCAAGTTCTTTGATACGCTGGCCTCGCTTTTCGCCAATCTGGTGGCGATTCTGGCGGCAGTGGGCATGATCGTCGGCGCGCTGTCGATGACTGGGGTTGCCGCGACGCTGGTGAATGACCTGCTGCGGCTGGCCGGTGGTGATGCCTTTATGCTTCTGCTGATGGGTGCGCTGACCGGGCTGGTGCTGGGCGTCGGCATGACCGCGACCGCCGCCTATATCTTTCTGGCGATCCTGCTGGCGCCCGCGCTGATCCGCGTGGGGTTGGAGCCGATGGCGGTGCATATGTTCATCTTCTACTGGGGGATGCTGTCCTTCATCACGCCGCCTGTGGCGCTGGGGGCCTTTGCCGCTGCGTCAATCGCCCGGACACCGCCGATGAAAACCGGGTTCGAGGCGATGCGGCTGGGCAGCGTGATTTATTTCATCCCGTTCTTCTTTGTCTTTGAACCGGCTCTGGTGCTTCAGGGCGATGCGATGACCATCATAACCGCAACCGGCTTCGCGCTGGTCGGAATCGCGCTGTTTGCCTGCGCCATGCAGGGCTACCTGCCGCTGATCGGGCCGCTGTTTCCGGGGCGCTGGTTCGCACTGCCGCTGCGCATTGTGTTGCTGCTTGCCGCGATTCTGATCGCACTTCCGGCCGAAGGGGTGGCGGGCCTGTCCGATATGCAACTGGTCGGCGCGGCGGCTGTCCTTGGTCTGCCGGTGCTGGCGGCGGCCTTTCTGATCAACCGTGCCTCGGCGCGGCTGGCATAACTTTCAAAAGGAGAACTCAAGTGAAGTTCGGAACCGTGAACCATCAGGGCAAAGCTGCCCTTGTCGTCAAGCAGGGCGAAGACGTTGTGCTGCTGGCCCCCCTCTATGCCAAGGCCGGTCTGGGCGCTGCGCCTGACAGCATGAACACGCTGATCGAAGGGGGCGCGGAAGAACTGGCGCGCGCCGCCAGGGCGCTGTCGGTGACCGATGCTGACGCCGTGATCGCCACGCCTGACTGGCTGCCGCCCCAGCCCCGCCCCAGCAAGATTCTGGGTGTGGCCTTCAACAACATGGGCATCCGCAAGGCCGCGCATCGTGATCCGGGTGTGCCGAATTTCTTTCTCAAGGCGCCCTCCTGCCTGACCGGGCATGGCAAGCCGATCATCATGGAACAGCATTACGGCGAGACGATCCCTGAGCTGGAACTGGCGGGCATCATCGGCAAGCGCTGCCGCAAAGCCTCGGTCGAGGAGGCGCGCGCGGCGATCTTCGGCTATACCATCACCAATGACGTCACCTCGCACGGGATGAAATTCGGCATGGATTCCATCGCCACCACCCGCGAGCCTGATCTGATCCGCCCGCACCATCTGCAATGGCGCAACCTGCATGGCGAAGACGACCGCGATGTGTATTTCGTCTATCACACCCGCTCAAAGGCGACCGATACCTTTGGCCCCACCGGCCCCTGGATCACCACCGCCGACGAGGTTGCCGACCCGGATAATCTGGCAGTGAAAGGCTGGCTGGACGGCGAACCCTTCGCCGTGGACTCCACCGCCAGCTACCGCTTCAAGATTGCCGAAGTCGTGGCTGAGGCCAGCCGCTATTTCACGCTGGAGCCGGGCGATATGGTCTGTTTCGGCACCTCGGCCAAGGGCATGGGCAAGTTCCCCAACGGCCACCGCTCGGTCAATATGCACAAGATGAAGGGCGTTATTGATATCGAGATCGAGGGTCTGGGCCGTCTGTCCAACCCCGTGGTGCACGATTGGGAGGAATGAGGCAGGATGCCGGGACAAATGATGCGCCGGATTGCGTTTTCGGGGGCGGGCGGGTCTGAGGTTCTGCGCATGGAGCAGGCCGCGCGCCCGGCCCCTGCTGAGGGCGAGGTGCTGGTGCGGGTGCTGGCCGCCGGGGTGAACCGCCCCGATATCCAGCAGCGCCGTGGCCTCTATCCGCCGCCGCCCGGCACCACGCCGATCCCCGGGCTTGATATCGCCGGGGTGGTTGAAGCCATTGGCGCGGGTGTCAGCCAATGGGCGCCGGGCGATGCGGTATGCGCGCTGTCCAATGGCGGCGGCTATGCCGAGTATTGCGTGGTTCCCGCCGTGCAATGCATGCCGGTGCCCAGGGGCTTCAGCTTCGTGCAGGCGGCGTCCCT
The DNA here is from genome assembly GCF_036802785.1 of Pararhodobacter sp. Classification (GTDB taxonomy): domain Bacteria; phylum Pseudomonadota; class Alphaproteobacteria; order Rhodobacterales; family Rhodobacteraceae; genus Pararhodobacter. The sequence goes on along the minus strand of NZ_DAIRVN010000013.1, from coordinate 2,724 downwards.
GCCCGAGGTGTTCTTTACCGCCTGGAACAACATCATCTGGCTGGGCCGTCTGGCCGAGGGTGAGACCCTGCTGATTCAGGGGGGTACCAGCGGTGTGGGGCTGGCGGGTATCCAGATTGCCCGCGCGCTGCGTCAGGCGCGGGTCATTGCCACCGCAGGCACCGACGAAAAGCGCCGGGTCTGTCTGGAAACCGGCGCCGAGGCCGCATTTGACTATCGCGGCGACTGGGATGAAGCGGTGCGCGCCCTGACCGGCGGGGCGGATGTGATCCTTGATGCGCAGGCGGGGCCCTATACCCAGCGCCAGCTTAACCTCCTGCGCCCCGATGGGCGGCTGGTGTTCATCGCCAGCCATCTGGGCCCCACCGCCGAGGTGAACATCCGCGAAATCGTGCGCCGTCGGCTGACACTGACGGGCTCAACCCTGCGCCCGCGTCCGGCTGCCTACAAGGGCGCTTTGGCGGCGGAACTGGTGGCGCAGGTCTGGCCCCTGCTGGAAAGCGGCGCGATCCGCACCCGCATTCATGCGGTCTTCCCGTTCGGGGATGTGGCCGGGGCGCATGAGGTGCTCGATGCCAATGCGCAGATCGGCAAGGTGGTGCTGGCGGTTGACCCGGCGCTGGCTGAAACCATTCCCGCAGGTGCGGCATGCTGACGCTCACCCGCACCGCCGATCTGGCCGTGCATACCGGCCAGCTTCTGGGCCATTCCGGGTGGCGGGAGATCACGCAGGATGTGGTCGATGATTTCGTCCGCATCACCGGCGACGATCAGTGGATCCATACCGACCCGGAGCGCGCAAAGGCCTTGCCCGGCGGTCGCACCCTCGTGCATGGCTTGTACCTGCTGTCGCTGGTTCCGGTGTTGCAGCGCGAAATCTGGGCGGTGGAACACCGGGGGCGTGGCCTGAACTATGGCTATGAGCGGGTGCGCTTCATCGAGCCGGTCAGCACCGGCAGCCGGGTGCGGCTGGCACAGTCGCTGATCGCGGTTACGCCTCATGCACAGGGCACGCGGCTGGAAACCTCGGTCGCAATCAAATGCGAGGGCCTTGGCCGCCCGGCGGTCACGGCGCATAACATCCTTCTGATCATGAACCCATGAGCAATGCTGCGCCTTCCCCCGCTGAAACAGGCCTGATGGCGCAGCTTCTTCGCCACGGGATGGACCGGCCCGGCGATGTGGCGCTGGTCTGCGGCCCGCACCGGATGACATGGGGTGCGCTGCGCCACGATGTGCTGGCCGCCGCCGCGGCGATCCGGGCGCGCTGCGGCGATGCGCCGGGGCGGGTTGCGTTGCTGGGGGCATCAGGCCTGCCGCTGGTCACCGGCTATCTGGCGGTGATTGCGGCGGGGGGCTGCGCGGTGCCGCTGCCGGTCTCGGCGCACCCTGATGCGCTGGCGGGCATGATCGCCAATTGCGCACCCTCGCTGATCCTTGCCGACACGGCCTATGCCGGACTTCTGGCGCCGGAACTGGCCGCCCGCACCGTTCTGCTGGATGCCACCGCCCTGCAGCTGCCCGCAGTGTTGCGCGGCCATCCGCCTGAAAATGCCCCGCAACCCGTTGATCCTGATGCGGATTTCAACATCATCTACAGCTCGGGCACCACCGGCCAGCCCAAGGGCATCGTCCATTCCCACGCGATGCGCCAGCGGCAGGCCACGCGGGGGCTGTTCGGGCTGGATGCGGGCAGCACCATGCTGCTGGCCACACCGCTCTATTCCAACACCACGCTGATGCCACTTCTGGCCACGCTGTATCACGGCGGGCGGGTGATCCTGATGGCGAAATTCGATGCCGCCGGGTATCTGGATCTGGCCGAAGCTGAGCGCGCCAGTCATACGATGCTGGTGCCGGTGCAATACCAGCGCCTGCTGGCTGTGCCCGGCTTTGATACGCGCGATCTGTCGGGTTTCAAGGTCAAGCAATGCACCGGCGCGCCCCTCTCAGCCGCGCTCAAACGCGGGATCGCAGCGCGCTGGCCCGGCAAATTCTATGAGATATACGGGCTTACCGAGGGGGGCTGTACCTGCATTCTGGATGCCGCCGCCCACCCGGACAAGGCCCATACCGTGGGCAGACCGGCCCCCGGCAACGAGATCCGGGTGATTGACGAAAACGGCGCCGATGTGCCGCCGGGCCAGCCGGGCGAGATTGTCGGGCGCTCGGAGATGATGATGTCAGGCTACTTCCGCAACCCTGAGGCCACGCAGGGCTTTTACTGGCGTGACGCGGCGGGCGTGCTGTTCCACCGTACCGGCGATATCGGGCGGTTCGATGAGGACGGTTTCCTGATCCTGCTGGATCGCAAGAAGGATGTGATCATCTCGGGCGGGTTCAACATCTATGCCAGCGATATCGAAGAGAAGCTTCTGGAACATCCTGCCGTCGCCGAGGTGGCGGTGATCGCCGTGCCAAGCGCGCGCTGGGGCGAGACGCCGCTGGCGCTGGTGGTGCCTCATCCCGGCCCCGCTCCGGACCCGGCGGCGCTGATGGTCTGGGTCAATGCAAGGCTGGGGCGGATGCAGCATGTCTCGGCTGTGGTCTTGCGTACATCGCTGCCGCGCAACACTCTGGGCAAGGTGACCAAGGCCGAACTGCGCAACGCCTATCGGGAGGAAAGACCATGAATGCAACCGTGACCACGACACAAGGAGACATCTTCCCTGAGGTCGCGCTGGTGACGGGCGGGGGAAGTGGCATCGGGCGGGCCACCGCGCT
>NZ_DAIRVN010000012.1:0-78245 GCF_036802785.1 Pararhodobacter sp. | reverse complement strand
TACGCTGGGGGGTGAATTGGCGAAGCCAAGAGGGGGCAAAGCCCCCCTTTCCGCCGACTCTCTCAGGCCACGTCGAACTGCATCGGGCGGACCTGCCGGAACATGCCGGTATTGCGCAGCGTTTCCACCACCTTCGGATCAATCGCCTGATCAAGATACAGAAGCGCAATCGCATCCTGACCCACGCCTGAGCGGCCAAGGGTAAAGTTGGCGATGTTCACGCCGTTCTTGCCCATGGTATTGCCCAGAAGGCCAATGATTCCCGGCACATCCTCGTTTGTGGTGTAGAGCATGTGTGCGCCGATCTCGGCGTCGATATTGATGCCCTTGATCTGGATGAAACGCGGCTTGCCGTCGCTGAACACCGTCCCGGCGACAGAGCGTTCGCGCGTGTCGGTGACCACGGTCAGCTTGATGAACGCATCAAATACGCCCGATTTTTCCTGCCGCGTGGTCGAGATCTGGACACCGCGCTCCTTGGCGATAACCGGGGCCGAAACCATGTTCACATCCGGGTTCGCAGCCTTCATCACGCCCGAAATGACAGCGCAGTTCAGCGCCTTGAGGTTCATCTCGGCCACGGCCCCGTCATAAAGCACGTTGATGGCGCGGATCGGCTCGTCGGTCAGCTGACCCACGAAATCACCCAGATGGCCCGCCAGTTTCAGCCACGGCCCCATCACCGCAGCCTCTTCGGCGGTGACCGAAGGCATGTTGAGCGCGTTCTGCACGGCGCCGGTCAACAGGTAGTCTGACATCTGCTCAGCCACCTGAATGGCGACGTTTTCCTGTGCCTCGGTGGTGGATGCACCCAGATGCGGGGTCACCACCACATTCGGCAGGTTGAACAAGGGCGATTCGGTGGCCGGTTCCACGGCGAACACGTCAAAGCCCGCACCCGCCACATGGCCGGATTTCAGCGCCTCTGCCAGCGCCGCCTCATCGACCAGCCCGCCGCGCGCGCAGTTGATGATCCGCACGCCCTTGCGGGTCTTGGCGAGGTTCTCGGCATTCAGAATGTTGCGAGTCTTGTCGGTCAGCGGGACATGCAGGGTGATGAAATCAGCCCGCGCCAGCAGCTCGTCCAGCTCCACCTTCTGCACACCCATGGCCTTGGCGCGTTCATCCGACAGGAAGGGGTCATAGGCCACGACCTTCATCTTCAGCCCCAGCGCCCGGTCGCAGACGATACCGCCGATATTGCCCGCGCCGATCACACCCAGCGTCTTGTTGAACAGCTCGGCACCCATGAAGCGGTTCTTTTCCCACTTGCCGGCGTGGGTGGAGGTCGATGCCTCGGGCAACTGGCGGGCAACGGCGAACATCATGGCGATGGCGTGTTCGGCGGTGGTGACCGAGTTGCCGAAGGGCGTGTTCATGACAATCACACCGCGTTTGCTGGCAGCGGGGATATCGACATTGTCCACCCCGATCCCGGCGCGGCCGATGACTTTGAGGTTGGTGGCCTTCTCCAGAATCTTCTCGGTCACTTTGGTGGCTGAGCGGATGGCAAGGCCATCATACTGACCGATGATTTCGGCCAGCTTTTCCTTGTCCTTACCCAGATCGGGCAGGTAATCCACCTCAACCCCACGGTCGCGGAAGATCTGAACGGCGGTTTCGGAAAGTTTGTCGGAAACGAGAACGCGGGGCGCCATGTGCGGGCTCCTTATGCATGGTTTTGGTGGCCCCCGCAGGCGTCGCGGGGGCCGGGATAAGGGGGTCAGGCCGCTTGCAGCGCGGCGATCTCGGCCTCAAAGGCCCATTCGATCCAAGGCATCAGCGCGGCCACATCAGCGGTTTCCACTGTCGAGCCACACCAGATACGCAGGCCGGGAGGGGCATCGCGGTATGCGCCGATATCCAGCGCCACGCCTGCCTGCTCCAGCCGCTTGGCAACACCCTTGGCGAAAGCTGCGCCATCGGTGATGCGCGGATCGGTGAACTTGACGCAAACCGAGGTTGTCGAGGCAGTCGCCGCATCTTCGGCCAGATTGGCGATCCAGTCGCGGGTGGCGATGAAATCCCACACCGCCTGCGCATTGGCATCGGCGCGGGCAACCAGCGCTTTCAGGCCACCAAGGCTTTGCGCCCATTTCAGCGCAACCAGATAATCCTCAACCGCCAGCATCGAGGGCGTGTTGATGGTCTCGCCCTTGAAGATACCCTCAATCAGCTTGCCGCCCTTGGTCATGCGGAAAATCTTGGGCAGTGGCCATGCGGGCGTGTAGCTTTCCAGCCGCTCAACGGCCCGCGGTGACAGGATCAGCACGCCATGCGCACCCTCGCCGCCCAGCACCTTCTGCCAGCTGAAGGTCACCACATCCAGCTTGTCCCACGGCAGATCCATGGCAAACGCGGCTGAGGTGGCGTCGCAGATCGTCAGCCCCTCACGGTCAGCCGGGATGGCATCACCATTCGCCAGCCGCACGCCTGAAGTGGTGCCGTTCCAGGTGAACACGACATCGCGGTTGAAATCGACCTCGGCCAGATCAACGACCTGCCCATAGGGCGCCTTGCGCACCGTGGCGTCCAGCTTCAGCTGTTTGACTACATCGGTCACCCAGCCTTCGCCAAAGCTTTCCCATGCCAGCATCTCGACCGGGCGGGCGCCCAGAAGCGACCACAGCGCCATTTCCACCGCGCCGGTGTCCGAGGCGGGAACGATGCCGATGCGGTAATCCGCAGGCACACCCAGCACCGAGCGCGTCAGCTCGATGGCCTCGGCCAGCTTGGACTTGCCCACGGCAGCACGATGCGACCGGCCCAGCGGGGCGTCGGCAAGCATATCCAGCGAAAAGTTGGGGATTTTGGCACAAGGGCCAGAAGAGAAACGCGGATTTGCCGGCCGCGCGGCCGGGGTCTTGAGGTCTGACATGCTATCCTTCCAGATAAACGCTCCTCATTGGGGAGGAGTGTCCCACCGCCGCAGATACGGCGCGCGCGCCTCTGGAACAAGAGGAAAAATTGCACTAAGGCGGCGTTTGAACGCACAAAAGCGACGCCCCTGTCCACGATCGGAAACAGCCAGATGTTTGTCGTCACTCTTCTTGCCAACCCCGCGCGCCCGGTTCTGGAGCCAACCCTTGTCGAATCTTTGCGCGATGCATGGGGCGGCGGTGTGGCACGCTGGCTGAACCCGGGCATCGCGGCAGAGTTCGATCTGCCCGCAATCCCCGGCAACCGCTGGCAGGTCTGGGAGGACATGCAACTGCTGGGTGTCGATCTGGCGGTGCAACCGGCTGAGGGGCGGCGCAAGCGCATGTTGCTGGCCGATATGGACAGCACGATGATCCGGCAGGAATGCATCGATGAGCTGGCCGATATGGCCGGTTTCGGCGCAAAGGTGGCGGCAATCACGGCGCGGGCGATGAATGGTGAACTGGCGTTTGAACCGGCGCTGCGTGAGCGCGTGGCGCTGCTGAAAGGCATGGCTGCCAGCGTGATCGACCGGGTGCTGAGCGAGCGCATCACCTATACCCCGGGCGGGCGCGAACTGATCGCTACGATGAAGGCAAACGGGGCCTTCACGATGCTGGTCTCAGGCGGGTTCACGGCCTTCACCGAAAAGGTTGCGGCGCATCTGGGTTTTGACGAACACCGCGCCAACCGCCTGCTGTCCGAAGGTGGCTTTCTGACCGGCACCGTGGCCGAGCCGATTCTGGGCCGTCAGGCCAAGATCGACGCGCTGGAAGAGGCCACCGCCCGGCTGGGAATCTCCGAGGCTGAGGTGATTGCGGTAGGTGACGGGGCGAATGATCTGGGCATGCTGCACCGGGCGGGCGCGGGGGTTGCGCTGCATGCCAAGCCCGTGGTGGCCGCGGAATGCGATCTGCGCATCAACCATGGTGATCTGACGGCGCTGCTGTATCTGCAGGGCTATGCGGTGACGGAATTCACCCGCTAGACGGAACGCCCGGGCGCTCAGATCATCCGCAACACATCCTTGTCAATCGCCAGCACATAGCCCTGCCGCGCGATGTTGCGCACCAGTAGTTCGCTGACAATCTGGTTGCCCAGCGAATCACGCAGGCGCTTGATGCGGGTGGCCCCGGCGGCCTCGTCGCAATCCGATTCGCGCCGCCCGGTGATCACCGATTCCAGCATCGCGCCCGTCAGCATCTCGCCGTCCATCCGGGCCTCGGCCAGCGCGGCAAGGGTTTCCACTGCCGCCTCGGTCAGGTTGAATTCCATATCGTTGAGATAGACCTTGCGCTCGGCCCGGCTGATCACCAGCGATGACACCTGAATCCCCGCCTTCTGCACCTGCGCCAGCCGCCGGTTGAGCGCGATCAGCGCCAGAACCAGCACCAGCGCGGTGATCAGCAGCGCCGTGGCAAAGACCATCAGCACAAAGATCACCGAGCGGTAGCTGACCAGCACTTCGGTAAAGGTGGTGCCGGACTGCGCCAGAATTTCCAGCAGCCGCAGTTCGGCCTGCTCGGTCAGGTTGGCGTTTTCGACGAACAGCCGTTCCACCCGCGCATTATAGGCGTTGGTGTCCGGCAGGTTCTGGAACAGCAGAAAGGCCGCCAGCGCCAGAATGGCAACGATGGCGGCCAGCCCGATGACAATGGCGCGCGAGCCCGCGCGCGTCAGGTCAGAAACGGAGATGGAATTGTCCTGCACGCTCTCTCCTTGAGGGCAATCCCTCGGGTCCGAATGTGGACAATACATCGACCAGAATCCAGCCGTGTTGTTGCAGGCGCGGGCGCAGGCTGCTTGCCGCCGCCTGGGCATCGCCGCAGGCAGAGGCCGGAACCTCGGCCACGCCATAGTGAAAGCGGACCGGGTTGCTTTGCTGGGCGCGGTAATCGGCATAGCATTGGGCCGATGCGGGCAGGGCCAGCAGCAGGGTGGCGGCAAGGATCTGAAGGAACAGGCGCATGGGCGGTGTCCTTGAATAAGCGGGATGTGGCTGGGCGTCTTGTGGCTGAGGGTGAAACTGGCCGCTTCCGCGCTGTTATGCAATATCCACCGCAAATTCCACCGTTTTCCGGAACCGTTATCCAATAACCGGGTTGCGCTATTGCCTGTCAGACGTGGTCGGGCCGACATTGAGCGCCACGGCATGGGACAGACACGCCCTGTGACCGCAACCGCTCGCATCGTCCGATCAGCCCTCCGCTTTCCGATGCGAGCCCCTTTTGAGAAAGGACAGGCGATGACCAATGTTGCTCCCGGCCTGAGTTCCGGCCTTGGTGCGTTCACGCGGAAGGCCTCGCGACGGCTGTTTGCACTTGTCACGGCCGGCGCGCTGGTTCTGGCGGGTCTGAGCGCCACCGCAACCCCCGCGAAATCGGACACCACCGACGATCTGCTGCGCCTCTTTCTGGGCATTGCCGCCGTCGCGGTGATCGTCCACGCGATTGATGACAACCGGACCCCGCGCCATGTCGGCCGCTGGACCCTGCCGGACGACTGCCGCGAGACCGTGCGGATCCGCGGGCGCCATATCGACACCTACAACACCCGCTGTCTGGAGCGCGCCGGATACCGCGGCCTGCCCCAGCATTGCCGCCTCGCCATGCACACCGACCGGGGCCAGCGCCCCAGCTATCTGGCGCAGTGCCTGTATGATGAGGGCTACCACGCCGAGCAGCGCCATTACCGCCCCCGCCCCGAGTATGGCCCGGGCCCGGGCTACCGCCCCCGCCCGGATCGCGGCCCCGGTTATGCCGCCACCCTGCCGCGCGCCTGCGAAATGGTCTACCGCGAAAGCGGGCGGCGCGTTGAAGGCTACGACGGCCACTGCCTTGAAAGCCATCGCCTGTACCAGCTGCCCCGCCACTGCCGCGTCAGCGACCGCTCTGGCCGCCATTATTACAACGCACAGTGCCTGTCGAACGCTGGCTATTACCGCGCGGGCTACTAAGGTTTCCGGTCGCGCCCCTCCCTCGGGCGTTGCCGGAAAACCCGGTCCCCCCAGACCGGGATGAGGGCAGGCCGCAAGGCCTGCCCTTTTTGCTTGTCGCAACCACTGCACGATGGCACATCCCGGCACATGAAAGCCGTGATCCTCCTCCCCGATTTCACCTTTGAACAGGCCGCCATGGCGCGCGGCGCGCGGGCGGTGGCGGGCGTGGATGAGGTGGGAAGGGGCCCGCTGGCCGGGCCTGTAACAGCGGCGGCCGTGGTGCTGGACCCCGCGCGCATCCCGCCGGGGCTGAACGATTCCAAACGCCTGAGCGCCGCGGCGCGCGAGGCGCTGGCGCAGATGATCTGGGCGCAGGCCCGCGTCGCCACCGTCGCCCACGCCAGTGTCGAAGAGATCGACACGCTGAACATCCTTCAGGCCAGCCACCTCGCCATGCGCCGCGCGCTGGCCGCACTCTCCCTGCCGCCTGACCATGCCCTGATCGACGGCAACCGCCTGCCGCGCGATCTGTGCTGCCCGGCTGAAACCCTGATCAAGGGCGATGCGCGCTGCCTGTCCATCGCCGCCGCCTCGATCGTGGCGAAGGTCGAACGCGACCGGATCATGGCCGATCTGGCGCGCGACTGGCCGGGCTACGGATGGGAAACAAACGCCGGATACCCCTCTCCGGCGCATGTCGCAGCCCTGAACCGCCTTGGTGTGACCCCACATCATAGACGTAGCTTCGCGCCCGTACGCAATATCTTGTGTGAAGAAAATTAAATAAGCCCCTGATTCAAAAAGAAATTGACGGCGAATCACGTTTGACTCATCTTAGGGAACAAGAAAGCGCCCGACCCAAACAACAACAGGGCGCAGAACGAGGCAGACATGGCAGTCAAGACACGAACGCAGGAAGCAGCAGTGCTTCCGGTGAACCAGATTATTGCGGGCGATTGCATTGAAGTGATGAACAGCCTGCCTGAGGGCAGCGTTGACCTGATCTTCGCCGACCCGCCCTATAACCTTCAGCTCAAGGGCACGCTGCACCGGCCTGACAACAGCCGCGTCGATGCTGTCGATGACCATTGGGACCAGTTCTCAAGCTTCGCAGCCTATGACCGTTTCACCCGCGACTGGCTCAAGGCCGCGCGGCGCCTGCTGAAGCCCAACGGTGCGCTGTGGGTGATCGGCAGCTACCACAACATCTTCCGCGTCGGCGCCTCGCTTCAGGATGCGGGCTACTGGATTCTCAATGACGTGGTCTGGCGCAAGGCCAACCCGATGCCGAATTTCAGGGGCATGCGTCTGACCAATGCGCATGAGACCATGATCTGGGCCTCCAAATCGGAAGCGGCGAAATACACCTTCAACTATGAGGCGCTGAAGGCGCTGAATGAGGGGGTGCAGATGCGCTCGGACTGGGTGCTGCCGATCTGCACCGGGCATGAGCGCCTCAAGGATGAGAACGGCGACAAGGCCCACCCCACCCAGAAGCCGGAAGCCCTGCTGCACCGCATTCTGGTGGGCACGACCAACCCGGGCGATGTGGTGCTGGACCCGTTCTTTGGCACCGGCACCACCGGCGCCGTCGCCAAGATGCTGGGGCGTGATTTCATCGGCATTGAGCGCGAGGAAGGCTACCGCAAGGCCGCCACCGCCCGGCTGGCAAAGGTGCGCAGGCTTGATGCATCGGCGCTGGAAACCTCAGCCTCCAAACGGGCCGAGCCGCGTGTGCCCTTCGGCCAGTTGGTGGAGCGCGGGATGCTGCGCCCCGGCGAGGTGCTGACCAGCCCGCGCGGCCAGATCGCCAAGGTGCGCGCCGATGGCTCGCTGGTGACGGCCGAACATCGCGGTTCGATCCATCAAGTCGGCGCGGCGCTTGAGGGTGCGCCGTCGTGCAACGGCTGGACCTACTGGCAGTTCAAACGCGAAGGTCAGCTGATCCCCATCGACCTGCTGCGCCAGAAAATCCGCTCGGAAATGGAACAAGCCCACTGAGCGACACGGTTTACCGCCCGCGTCCATGATTGCAAAATCATGGACGCCACTATGCCCCGCCAGCTTTGGCGGGGTTTTTTTGTTATTCAGCGCTGTCGCCGCTGTCTTTCCCGGCCTTGCGCGCGTCGGCAGCCGCCTTCATGCGTGCCAGCAGCTCGGCCTTGGCTTCTGCCGCGCCAAACGGGTTTTTGGCCGTGCCGCGCGCGTTGTGTTCCTTGTGGCGCGGAGCCTTGGCATCCTGCCGCACGCCGCCCGATTTGCCGTAATCCATGATCCGCTTCTCCTGTTTCCGTCTGGCCCGTAGCCCGATACGGCGCGCCGTTCAATCCCGCGCAAGCTCATGCTGGTAGCGCAGTCGCGCAATTTCTTCATTCCGCTGCGCCTTGCGCAGGTCGCTCAGGCTGTTTTCGACATAGGTCATATGCGCCTCGGCAGATCTGCGGGCCTCTTGCGGATCGCGCCCCTGAATGGCGTCATTGATGGCGCGGTGCTGTTCCAGAAGCTGGTCGCGCGTGATGCGCTGCTTGAACATCTGCTGGCGGTTGTAAAAGACCCCGGCGCGCAGCAAGTCGAACATGGCGCGCATCATGTGCAGCATGACGATGTTGTGGCTGGCCTCGATGATCGCAAGGTGAAATTCGGCATCCAGTTCCGCCTCATCTGACGGATCGCGCTTGGTATGCGCCGCCTCCATCTTGCGAAACACGGTGTCGATGACCATCAGGTCAGTGTCAGAGCCGAAGCGCGCCGCGCGGTCAGCGGCCATGCCCTCAAGGTCACGGCGAAAGCTGACATAGTCAAAAACCGCCTCTTCATGGCTAGCAAAAAGCTGGATCAGCGCATCGGAAAAGGCCGAGCCCAGCATATTGGCGACAAAAACGCCCGCACCGGCCTTGGTGACCAGCAACCCGCGTTCCTGTAATTCGGCAATTGCCTCGCGCAGTGACGGGCGCGAAACGCCCATCCGCTCAGCCAGCTCACGCTCCGAAGGCAGGCGTTCGCCGGGCCGCAAAAGCCCGCGCAGGATCAGAAGCTCGATCTGCCTCACGACCCCTTGCGACAGCTTTTCCATGTGAACCGGCTGAAATGGCATGGCTTCCCCCCTGATTGGTCAAGAGATATGACCGCTCAGGGGAAGAAACAACTGCCGTTTTCCGGCCCGCCCTCAGTTCGTCGGGCGGATGACGATTTCCACGCGACGGTTCTGCGCCCGGCCCGCTGCGGTGTCGTTGGAGGCAACCGGCTGCGTCTGGCCCGCGCCGCGCGCCACAACCCGGCGCGATGACACGCCCGATTCAATCAGAACGGCGGCAACCGAATCGGCGCGGCGCTCGGACAGGGACTGGTTATAGGCCATGGCGCCGGTGCTGTCGGTATGGCCGGTCACGATGATCGTGCTGTCGGGGTAGCGCTGAAGGTTGGCGGCGATCGCCCGCAGGTCGCTGCGCAGGTCGGCGCGCAGGGTCGCGCTGTCGGTGGCGAACAGGATGTCCTGCGCCATGGTCACCACGATCTCGTTGCCGGTGTTGCGCACGTCGATCTCATTACCCAGCTGCGCGCGCAGCTCAGCGGCCTGACGGTCCAGCGAAGCGCCGACAACCCCGCCCGCCACCGCACCGATACCCGCGCCAAGCAGCGCTTCGGGCAAACGGTTGCCCGAGCCGGTGGCGGCACCAAGCACGCCGCCGGCAATCGCCCCGGCGACAGCGCCCTGCTGGGTGCGGTTGGTGTTGGCATAAGGGTCGACAGCACAACCGGCCACCAGAGCGGTGGCTGCGGCAAGCGCAAGTACAGGTTTGAATGACATACCGGAAATCCCGTTGTTGAGTTCACGTTCGTGCTACATTAGCGCCAAGTGAGAACTCACAACAAGGCTATGGGTTTCCCCGCGCAGTCACGTTTCACTGATCCGGCTGCAATCATTCCCCATATTGCCAGCCTTGCAGGGCCAACGCGGCATAGTTCCGCTCATAGCGCCCCACAGGGCGCATCATGGCGCGGGCTCACGCGTCAGCCCGCGCGGCCTCCCATGCCAGCATCGCCCGCTTGACCGGCAGGCCCCAGTGATAGCCGCCCAGCCCCCCGGATTTGGCGATCGCCCTGTGGCACGGGATCAGCCAGCTGACCGGATTGCGCCCCACCGCCGTGCCCACCGCGCGCACCGCCTTCGGGTTGCCGACAACGCGGGCGATCTCGGAATAGGTGGTGACCTGGCCCGACGGGATGCTCAGCAAGGCCTCCCAGACCTTGATCTGAAAGGGCGCGCCGATCAGATGCAGCGCAGCCCCACCTTCCACCGCGCCCCCGCCGCCAAAGGCGGCCTGCACCCAGGGGGCAAGCTGCGCCGGGTCTTCGTGAAAACGGGCGCGCGGCCAGCGCCGTGCCAAATCGTCAAACGCCGCCTGCGTACCCATTTCGGCGGCAAAACCCATGCCGCACAGGCCGCGCGCGGTGCCCATGACAATGGTCGGACCAAAGGGGCTTTCGAACCAGCCCCAGGCAATCTCCAGCCCCGCGCCACCCTGCGCATATTCCCCCGGCGTCATCGCCTCCCAGCGCAGGAACAGATCGTGCAGCCGCCCGGTGCCTGACAGACCCGAGGACAGCGCGGTTTCCAGCACGGTGAAGCGCTCGGCCAGCAGGTGCCGCGCATGGCCCAGCGCCAGATATTGCTGGTAGCGCTTGGGCGAAACACCCACCCATTGCGTGAAAACCCGCTGGAAATGTGCAGCGCTCATCCCCAGCCGCGCCGCCAGTTCCTCCAGCGCAATCCGCTCACCGCCCGCCGCATCAATCTCGGCAATCGCGCGGGCGATCACCTTGTAATGATACCGCGCATCCTGATCCTGCGTCATGTCCCTGAAACCGGCCTGTTGCATTTTCTGTCCACAAATATCCTCCGGGGGGTGAATGCGCGCAAGGCGCGCAGAGGGGGGCGGAAAGCCCCCCTTCCCGGTTGCCTCCAGCTCTACCGGCACCCCCCGCTCCGCGCGACCCGGAATCTGCGCATTTATCGCCTGCCCCCGGGTTTCCGGGCTGGACCTTCCGGCGGCTTTGCGGTCACTCTCGCCCCAGCCCTCAGCCCGGTCAGCCAGCCATGCGCCTGCTTATCTCGTTCGCCGCCCTTTTCGTATCGGTCGCGCTTTTGCAACTGGGTCTGGGCGGCGTGGTGCCGCTGGATGCCCTTTCGGGCGCCGTGCTGGGTTTTTCGGCCTCGGAAATCGGCATGCTGGGGTCGGCCCATTTCGTGGGGTTCTTCATCGGCTGCTGGTGGGCACCGCGGCTGATGGGTGAGGTCGGCCATTCGCGCGCTTTTGCAGCGTTCACGGCGGCGGGCACCATCGGCATTCTGGCGCATATGATGATCACCAACCCCTATGCGTGGGCGGTAATGCGCATGTCATCGGGCGTAGCAGTGGCGGGGTGCTATACGATCATCGAGGCGTGGTTGCAGGCCAAAGTCACCAATGAAACCCGGGGCCGCGCGATGGGCGTCTACCGGGTGGTCGATATCCTTGGCTCGCTGGGGGCGCAGCTTCTGATCGGTGTGCTGGAGCCTGCGGCCTATGTCTCCTACAACCTGCTGGCGCTGATCTGCTGCGCTGCCCTGTTCCCGCTGGTCCTCAGCAAGGCCGAAGCGCCCGAGACCGGGCCCGCCCCCCGCCTGCGCCCCTCTCTGGCCTGGCACTATTCACCGCTGGCCGCCGCCGGGGTGGTGGTATCAGGCATCACCGGCGCGGCCTTCCGCATGGTCGGCCCGCTTTACGGGCTGGCGGTGGGGCTGGCCGCTGACCGGATCGCGCTGTTTCTGGCGGCCTATGTGCTGGGCGGCGCGGTGGCGCAGGTGCCGGTGGGCTGGCTGGCTGACAAGTTCGACAGACGGGTGGTGCTGATCTGGCTCTCGGTCGCCTCGACCCTCGCCTGCGCGCTGACGGTGGCCAGCGTGGGCGGCGGCGTGGTGGCGATCTTTCTGGCGGCCGGATTCTTTGGCTTCACCACCTTTCCGATCTATTCGGTCTCGGCCGCGCATGCCCATGACTTTGCCGAACAGCATGAGCGGGTAGAGCTGTCCGCCTCGCTGATGTTCCTCTATGCCGTCGGCGCCATCGCCAGCCCGATCATCGCCTCGGTCCTGATCGAGGTCTTCGGCCCGGCGGGCATGTTTGCCTTCATCGCAGTGGCGCATATCCTGCTGGTGGTGTTCGGCATCATCCGCATGCGCGCCCGCCCCGCGCCCGGCACGCGCACCCGCTATGTCTATGTCCCGCGCACCTCGTTCCTGATCGGTCGCCTGCTGCGCCGCAACAACAAGGACTAGTCTTGCGCCGCCCCCGCCCCCGTTGCAGAAGAGCGCCATGGCACGCCAACTGGATTACCTGACGATCCGCGAGATCTTTCGCCGCTTTCACGCGGCTGAGCCCGAGCCGAAGGGCGAGCTGGATCATGTCAACGCCTATACCCTGCTGGTGGCCGTGGCGCTGTCGGCGCAGGCCACCGATGTCGGCGTCAACCGCGCCACAAAAGCGCTGTTCCCCATCGCCGATACACCTGAGAAGATGCTGGCACTGGGCGAGGAGGCTCTGACAGAGCATATCCGCACCATCGGCCTTTACCGCAACAAGGCGAAAAACGTCATCCGGCTGAGCCAGATACTGGTGGACCATTTCGGCGGCGAGGTTCCCTCCAGCCGCGCGGCGCTGCAGTCGCTGCCCGGCGTGGGGCGCAAAACGGCCAATGTGGTGCTCAACATGTGGTGGCGTATCCCGGCGCAGGCGGTCGATACCCATATCTTCCGCATCGGCAACCGCACCGGCATCTGCCCGGGCCGCGATGTCGATACCGTCGAGCGCGCCATTGAAGACAATATCCCCGCTGAATACCAGCAACACGCCCATCACTGGCTGATCCTGCATGGCCGCTATATCTGCAAGGCGCGCAAACCCGCCTGCGGGGTCTGCCTGATCCGCGATCTCTGCCCTTATGAGGAAAAGACCCTATGAAGAAGTATCAGGTTGCCGGCATCGGCAATGCCATTGTCGATGTCATCACCACGGTCGATGACCATTTTCTGGACCATATGGGTATCCGCAAGGGCATCATGCAGCTGATCGAGCGCGAGCGCGGTGAGACCCTCTATGGCGCGATGGGCGCGCGGCAGCAGGCTTCCGGCGGGTCGGTGGCCAATACGCTGGCGGGCATCGGCGCGCTGGGGCTGCGCACGGCGTTTGTGGGGCGGGTGAGCGACGATGCGCTGGGACAGTTCTATGCCGCTGACACCGAAAAGGCGGGCACAGCCTTCATCAACCCGCCGGTTGCCGGGGGGGAGCTGCCCACCTCGCGTTCGATGATCTTTGTCACGCCGGATGGCGAGCGCTCGATGAATACCTATCTGGGCATCTCGGCCGAACTGGGGCCTGATGACGTGGACGAGGCCGCGATGGCCGATACGGAACTGCTGTTTCTTGAGGGCTATCTGTTCGACAAGGACAAGGGCAAGGAAGCCTTCCTGAAAGCCGCGCGCGCCTGCCGCAATGCCGGGGGCCGGGTGGGTATCGCGCTGTCTGATCCGTTCTGCGTGGACCGCCACCGCGATGATTTCCGCAAGCTGGTGGCGAACGAGATGGATTTCGTGATCGGCAATCAGCAGGAATGGGTCTCGCTCTATCAGGCGAATGACCTGCAGGATGCGCTGGATCAGGCGGCCCGCGACTGCCCGATTGTGGTCTGCACCCGCTCTGGTGACCCGGTGGTGCTGATCCATTCCGGCCACCGCGTTGAAG
The DNA here is from genome assembly GCF_036802785.1 of Pararhodobacter sp. Lineage (GTDB taxonomy): Bacteria > Pseudomonadota > Alphaproteobacteria > Rhodobacterales > Rhodobacteraceae > Pararhodobacter. Next base: position 64,607 of record NZ_DAIRVN010000012.1, on the reverse strand, counting down.
CGCCGGTGAACAGGGTAACGCCGGTCGATGCCACCGGCGCGGGCGATCAGTTCGCGGCGGGGTTCCTCTATGGTCTGGCGCAGGGGCACTCGCTGGAAACATCGGGGCGGATGGGTTGCATTGCCGCGGCCGAGGTGATCGGCCATCTGGGCGCCCGCCCGCAGGTTGACATGCTGGCCCTGTTCCGCGGCGAAAAGCTGGTCTGAACCGGCGCTCCCTTGCAGGCGCGAGGGGCGCGGCCCATATTCAAGGCCAGTATTTCTTTACTGTTGATAGTCCCGGCAGATGCCGAGAATGGAGCGTGCAATGAACGGTTACGTAAAGACCGCAATGCTGATGGCGGCGATGACCGCGCTCTTTCTGGGCGCGGGTTATGCCGTGGCAGGGGCAAGCGGGGCGCTGATCGCGCTGGTGATCGCGGCGGGCATGAATGCCATGGCCTGGTGGAACTCGGACAAGGCGGTGCTTCGGCTGCACAACGCCCGGCCCGTCGATGCCACCACCGCGCCGGAACTTCAGGAAATGGTGCTCCGGCTGGCCCGCGACGCCGGCATGCCTGCACCCAAGGTCTATATCATTGATCAGGACCAGCCGAATGCCTTCGCCACCGGGCGCAACCCAGACAATGCAGCGGTTGCGGCCACCACCGGCCTGCTGCAACGCCTCTCGAACGAGGAAGTGGCGGCGGTCATGGCGCATGAGCTGGCGCATATCAAGAATTACGACACGCTGATCATGACGATCACCGCCACCTTCGCCGGTGCCATCTCGATGCTGGCGAATTTCGCGCTTATCTTCGGGCGCGGGCGCAACCAGTCCAACCCGATCGCGCTGATCGCCATGATGATCCTTGCGCCATTGGCGGCGGCGGTGGTGCAGATGGCCATCTCGCGCTCACGCGAGTATGAGGCTGACAAGGTGGGCGCGGAGATCTGCGGCAACCCGCTGTGGCTGGCCTCGGCCTTGCAGCGCATTCAGGGGTTTGCCACGCGCATCGACAACGACAGTGCTGAGCGCAACCCGGCCACGGCGCATATGTTCATCATCAACCCGCTGCACGCGTTCAAGCGTGACAAGCTGTTCTCAACGCATCCCGCGACCGAAAACCGGGTCGCCGCGCTGGAAAAGCTGGCGGCTGAGATGGGCACCCCCCGGCGCAGCACTGCCATTCCCCGCGCCGGGCAAAGCAGCCGCCCGGGGCCGTGGAGCTGAAGGTCAGCGCGCCGCGAGCCAATCGAACACAGCGCCGCTTTCCGTCACCCAGCCCAGCACATTCTCGAAATTCCACAGCGTCGCCTGACGCGTGAAATCAGGGCCTGCGTGGTTCATCGCATCCGCGATCAGGATGGGCCAGTATTCGTTGAAAAACGCATTGCGCGCCGTGCTTTCGACGCAGATATTCGTGGCAATGCCGGTGAACAGCAGATGCCGGATACCGCGCGCTTTCAGAACCGCATCCAGATCGGTGCCTGTGAAGCCGTTGTAGCGTGACTTGCGTATGACAATATCGCCGTCCTGCGGCGCCAGCCCGTCAACGATCTGGCCATCCCAGCTGTCATCAATCAGCAGTGTGCCCGCAAGCTCGGGCCGCTCGCGCATCATCCGCAGCGCCAGTTCCTTGTGATAGGCGGGCGAGTCCGGCCCGCCCGCATCGCTCAGGTCAGGCTTGAATGACATCTGAAGGTAGATCACCTGAACCCCGGCCGCGCGCACGGCAGGCAGCAGGCGTTTGTGCAGGTCAATCACCGGCCCCGCGCCGGATATGTCATGCCCGGCCAGATCGAACATCCCGCCCTTGCTGGCAAAGGCGTTCTGCATATCGACGACAATCAGCGCGGTGCGGGCTGTGTCAGGCGTAACAGGTTCGGGGCGGGCGTTCAGTGGCGGCATGGGTCATCTCCTTTGATCAGACAATGCGACAAAGGAAAGGGGGCGGCAAGCCGCCCCCTCAGGCCCTGAAGCCCTTGATTACTCCAGCTCTTCGCGCGAAAGCAGCTCCCATGCGCCGCCGTTCACCACCGACATCGTGACGATATTGCCGCCCTGATGGTTTTCAGCCGAATAGCTGACCTGAACATCCAGCAGATCGTCGAAATAGTCGATCGTGTACATGCCATCCATGAAGCCTTCGACCGTCAGGTCAGGCCCCGCCGCTTCCAGCGCCATATGCAGCTGGCGTGCGGGCGGTATAGCCCAGCATTGCAAAACCGCCCGCCGGGTGGCCATAGGCGGCCTCATAGGCAGCCATGAACGCCGCCGGAGCCTCATCTTCAGCGCGGGCAACAAGGTCAACCCAGCCAGCCGCCGCATAAAGCCCATCGGTCACGCCGCCCGGAACCTGCGCCACGGCCTCAAGGAAACCCGCAGACGAAGTCAGGAACATCACGTCATCCCAGCCCAGCCGCTTGGCGGTGCCGACAATGGTGATGCCTGCGCGCACGCCCACAGCCTGCGTGATGATCTGGCACCCTTCCGAGCGCAGACGGCTCAGCGCGCCGACAAAATCCTGCTCGTCAGGGCGGTGGGTGGTTTCGGCGACAAAGTTGAGGCCCAGCATCTCGGCAGCATCACGGGTGCCCTGAACGATTTCCTCGCCAAACTCGGTCGGCAGATACATCGCGCAGATGTTCGTGGCACCGCTTTGCTCGTGCAGGTAGCGCACCCCGGCAACCATCTGGTCATAATAGCTGGAGAATGCCGAGAAGTTCATGCCCGGCGGTTCCGGCAGAATGTCACGCGCCGCGGTCAGCGGGTTGATATTGGGCACCTGCCGACGCTCCATCAGCGGGTAATGCGCCAGATTGTGGGGCGTCCCAAGGTTCAGCAGCATCGCAAAAACCTGATCACGCTCGATCAGCTTGTTATAGGCCTGCGTGGCACGCGGCAGCTGATAGCCGTGATCCTCGACGATGTAACGGATCGTGCGCCCATGCACCCCTCCCTCGGCGTTGAGCGCATCGAAATACAGGTTCGCACCGTTCACCGCCGGGGTGCTGACCGCGGCAAACACGCCGGACAGGTCATGCGCGCCACCGATCGTGATCTGGCTGTCGGTCACGCCCCGGGTCTGGGCATGCGCCCCGGCAGCCACTGCAAGCGTGGCCGTCGCGGCAAGTAGGGTCTTGAGATGCTTCATGGTTTTCCTCCCCATTTCAGGCCGGTCGGCCCAGTTCAATACATATCATCAATCAACGCCTTGTGGCGTTTTTCAACCGTCGCGCGCTTCAGTTTCATGGTCGCCGTCAGTTCCTCGTCTTCGGCGGTCAGCAGCACGTCGATCAGGCGGAAATCCTTGATCTGTTCCACGCGGGCAAACTCGCGGTTTACCGCATCCACCTCGCTCTTGATCAGCGCGATCACCTCGGGCGAACGACAGAGCGAGCGGAAATCCGAGAACGGCACCTTTTTATCCTGCGCGTGTTTCTCGACATTCTCCTGATCAATCATGATCAGGCAGGTCAGATATTTGCGCTTGTCGCCGATCACCACGGCATCCGAAATGTAATGGCTGAACTTCAGCCGGCTTTCGATCTCGGCGGGGGTGATGTTCTTGCCCCCGGCAGTGATGATGATGTCCTTCATCCGGCCGGTGATGGTCAGGAACCCGTCATCCATGCGCCCGATATCGCCGGTGCGCAGCCAGCCGTCTTCGGTAAAGGCCTCGGCAGTCTTGTCGGGCTTGTTCAGATAGCCGGTAAAGACGTTCAGCGCCTTGATCTGAATCTCGTCATCTTCGGCGATTCGCACCTGAACACCGGGCAGCGGGCGCCCGACAGAGCCGGTCTGATTGGCCTCCGGCAGGTTGATCGTGGCCACCCCGGCGGTTTCGGACATGCCGAACCCCTCAAAGAGCGGCACACCGATGGCATGATACCACCGCAACAGTTCGGGTGAGATGGGGGCAGCCCCGGTCAGGCCCTGTTGCAAACGGTCCATGCCCAGCATCCGGCGCAGGTTGCGCAGCACCAGAAAGTCCCAGATGTGAAACCACGCATTGGTGGCAAGCGGCACCGGCTTGCCCGCCAGCGTATAGGACGCGCGCGCCCGCCCCGCCCTGAGCGCCGTGGCAAAGGCCATGCGGCCAATCCAGGTGGCCTCCTGCGCCATGATCAGCACGCGGGAATAGACCTTTTCCCAGACCCGCGGCACAGCAACAAACCCGTGCGGCGAGACCTCGCGGATATTGTCGAAAACCGTCTCGGGGCTTTCGGCAAAGTTCACCGTCGAGGACACCACCAGCGGGGTGTAAAGCGACACGATGCGCTCAAGAATATGGCAGAGCGGCAGAAAGCACAGCTGCTCGGCCCCTTTGGAAAACGGCAGACCGTAAAGGCTGGCCTCCATCCCCGCCAGAATATTCTCCTGCGTCAGCATCGTGCCCTTGGGCATGCCGGTGGTGCCGGAGGTATAGACCAGAATCGCCAGATCTTCGGGCTTCACCGCGTCAATCTCGGCGTTGAAAAGCGCCTCATCATCATTCTGCCGCCCCAGTTCATAAAGCTCGGACAGGAGCATGCATTTGGGATGGCTGAAATTGTGCAGCCCTTCGGGGTCAAAGATGATGACCTTGACCAGCGAGGGCATCTGACCATCAACTTCCAGAAACTTGTCGAGCTGCTCTTCGTTCTCGACAAACAGGAAGCGGGTCTGCGAGTCATTCACCAGATAGGCAAGCTGGCTGGCGCTGTCGGTCGTATAGACCCCGGATGACACCGCGCCCATGCATTGCGCGGCCATGTCGCAATACATCCATTCCTTGTTATCCTCGGACAGGATGGAAACGACATCGCCGCGCTTCAGCCCCAGCGCGCGCAGGCCCATGCCGATCAGCCGCGCATGGGTCAGATAATCCTCCCAGCTATAGGTCTGCCAGATGCCCAGATCCTTCTCACGGTGGGCCGTGGTCGCGCCGTTCTCGCGGCACCGGGCGCGCAGAAGCGTCGCGATGGTGCGGTGCCCGTCAATCTGAAGCGGGCGCTGGCCGGGCTCGGCGTTGATACGCACACCTTTGAAGTCTTTTTGCGCTAGCATGGCTGTTCCTCCGCTCACCGCCATGTCTTCCTCTTCTTCCAGCGCCGCTCACCGCGCGCGCCCTCATTGGCATGACCCAGATAAAAGCTCTGAATGTCCTCAGACGCGGCCAGTTTCTCAGCCGAGTCGGACATGACGATGCGCCCCAGCTCCATCACATAGCCATGGTCCGCCAGATCCAGCGCCACGGCGGCGTTCTGTTCCACCAGCATCATCGTCACCCCCACATCCTTGTTCAGCCGCCTGAGGATGGTGAAAATCTCCTGCGTCAGCAGCGGCGACAGGCCAAGGCTGGGCTCATCCAGCAACATGATCCGGGGGCGCAGCATCAGGCCCCGGCCAATCGCCAGCATCTGCTGCTGACCGCCCGAAAGCGTGCCTGCCTCCTGCTGGCGGCGTTCGGCAAGGATGGGGAAGTACTCAAACACCAGATCGCGGTCGCGCGCGATTTCGGCCTTGTCCGAGCGGGTATAGGCCCCCAGCGCCAGATTCTCCTCAACCGTCAGCAGCGGAAACACCTCGCGCCCTTCAGGCACCTGAACGATTCCGCGCCGGACAATCTGATGCGGCTCCTTCCCCTGAATCTCTTCGCCGTCGAAGATGATCTTGCCCTTTTCGGGGTCCATGATCCCTGAGATGGTTTTCAGAAGCGTTGTCTTGCCCGCGCCATTGGCGCCAAGGACCGCAACAACCTGCCCCTTGCGCACCTCAAGGCTGACACCCCTGATCGCCATGATAGCGCCGTAAAAGGTTTCAAGGTTGCGCACTTCAAGCAGCACACTCATACCCGCTCCCCCTTGGCATTGGCGGTCTTGGATATGGCGCCGGTGCCCAGATAGGCCTCGATCACCCTGGGATGCGACTGCACCTCAGCGGGCGTGCCCTCGGCCAGTTTCCTGCCGCCATCAAGCGCCAGCACCCGGTCACAAACCTTGCTTACAAGGCCCATGTCATGCTCGACCATCAGCACCGTGATGCCCATCTGGCGGCGGATATCGTCAATCCACCAGCGCATGTCCTGCGTTTCCTCGACCGAAAGGCCCGAGGCAGGCTCATCCAGCAGCAAAAGGCGCGGCTTGGTGGCCAGCGCGCGCGCCAGTTCCACCACCTTGCGCACGCCGTAGGGCAGACCCGCGATCAACTGGTTGCGGTAGGGTTGCAGGTCCAGAAATTCGATCACCTCCTCAACCGCCAGCCGGTGCTCGCGCTCCTGCGCCCAGGAGCGGCCGATAAAAAACATCTCCTCGACCATCGTGGTGCGCCGCGCGCGGTGGCGGCCGATCAGCAGGTTCTGCAGCACTGTCGCCCGGTCGAACAATTCGATGTTCTGGAAGGTGCGGGCGATGCCCAGACGCGGCACCTCATGCGATCTGAGCTTGAGCAGGTCTTCACCGTCAAAGGTGATCGATCCTGCAGCAGGCCTGTAAAACCGCGAGATCATGTTGAAGACGGTCGATTTCCCCGCGCCGTTGGGGCCGACAAGGGCGTAAACCTGCCCCTCTTCCACCGACATCGTCAGATCATTGACCGCCGTGACCCCGCCGAATTTCAGCGTGACATTCTTCAGTTCCAGAAGGCTCATCTCAGGCGCTCCGTCTTGAGGTAGCTTTTCTGGCGGCGGAACATGTCGCGCCGGGCAAAGGGAAAAAGCTCCAGCCAGATGCGGATCTTCATCCAGCGCCCGTACAGGCCCATCGGCTCAAAGATGATGAAGGCGACCAGAAGCATGCCGAACACACCGATCTCAAGCCCCGGCACGTTGAAGCCGCGTCCCAGCTGGTCAGTCATGATGGACAGCGCCTGCGGCAGGAAGGCCACCACAATCGCCCCCAGAAACGCCCCGTGGATAGAGCCCAGACCACCGATCACAATCATCATCAGAAGCTGGATGGCGATCAGGAAGTTGAAGGTTTCGTTGTTGAACGCACCCGCGAACAGGCCCATCAGCGCGCCCCCCAGCCCGGTAATGGCGCAGGAGATGCCGAAAGCCATGGTCTTGGTGCGGGCGATGTCCACGCCCATCGCCTGCGCCGAAATCTCGCTGTCGCGCACGGCGGCGAATGCCCGGCCCAGCGGCGAGCGCAGGATGTTGCGGTAGATCAGCGTGACCACCAGCACCACCGCCAGCGCCAGGTAATACCATGCCTCAGGGTTGACCCAGCGGTTGATCTCATAGCCGAAGACCGACAGGTCAGGCGCGAACTTGCCGCTGACCCCGCCTGTCCAGGGTGACAGGATCACGATGATATCGTCTGCCAGAATCGCCAGCGCCAGCGTGGCGATGGCCAGATAGACCCCATGCAGCTTGAGCGCGGGAATGGCGATCAGCGCGCCGATCACCCCGGTGATGATGCCGCACAGGATGAAGGCAAAGACAAACGGCACCCCGGCTTCCATCAGGATCACGCAGGTATAACAGCCCATCGCCATGAAGGCCGAATGGCCAAGCGACACCTGCCCGGTCTGGCCCGTCAGCATCATCAGCCCCAGCCCGGCCACGGCCCAGATCAGCACATTGGTGACCTCGCCCAGATAGAAGCTGTCGAAAATTACCGGCAGCAGCAGCATCGCCACAAGAAGCGCGCCATAGAGGCTGAAGTTCCACCAGTCAGGGAACAGCCGGATATCGTGGTCATAGCTTGTCTTGAAATGAAAGCGCATGAAATCAGACCTTCTTGGTGCGAACCTGCGCGAACAGGCCGTGCGGGCGGAAGATCAGCACAAGGATAAGAAGGGCGTAGGGTGCGATCTGGCTGTATCCGGGGGGCAGGTAGCGTGCGGCGAAAGGCTCGATGATACCCACGATCAGCCCGCCCATCAGCGCGCCCGGCAAGCTGCCGAACCCGCCGATGACCGCCGCTGCAAAGGCCTTGATGCCGATGAAACCGGCTGAGATGTCGAGCGACCCTTTTGAGGCGTAAAGAATACCCGCCACGCAGGCGACAACCCCCGCCAGCGCCCAGACCGCGCCCTGCACCCGGCGGACCGGGATGCCCATGTAATAGGCCGCCATCTGGTTCTGGCTGGCGGCCTGCATCGCAAGGCCCAGTTTCGTGCGCTGAAAGAACTGCCACAGCAGCATCGTCATGATCAGCGTCACGATGATCACCGCGATATCGGCAAGGCTGAGCACCACACCAAACGCCCGGATATCGCCCAGCGCCAGCGGCGAATGCAGGTTCACCGGCTCATGCCCCCAGATGACCCCGGCGAAGAACCGGATCACGAAGCCCAGCGCGATGGTCAGGATGACAATGGCCGTCTGGTTCTGACCAAACATGTGGCGCAGCACCGCCAGATCCAGCAGATAGCCCAGCGCGCCCATGATCAGCAGCGCAATCGGCACGGCCAGCCAGAAATTGATGCCCATGTAATGCGGATTGACGAGGGTGAGCATCACGAAGGCGCCCAGCATCATGAAATCGCCCTGCGCGAAATTCACGGCCTCGGTGGCCTTGTAGATGAGCACAAAGCCCAGCGCGACCAGCCCATAGACACAGCCGTTGGCCATACCGCTCAACAGCAGTTGCACAAATTCCATTGAAGCCCTCCCAAGCCGTCACCTGACCTGCCCCCTGATTCTCTCAGGAAGCGGCTTTTTCTCAGGTGCTCATGAAAAGGATTGCCGCAAGCCTCTCACGATTCAACCGTTTTTCGCCGCTCCAGGGCCCCCGCGACGCAACGGAAAGGCGAAATGTGGCTCATTCAGGCGAAAAGAAGGCAAAAAAGTGTCATGCGTCGGCCAATTTGTCTTCTTAATCTAGCAGTTGAGGGGTATTCTTAACAGGAATCGCGCGACAGACCTGCCGCGGCAGGTTCTTTTCCATTTGTAATGCATCGCAGGAGCACGGGGAAACGAAATGACGACGCATTCTGCCGATCCGATCAACCCTGACTTGCTTAACGAGTTCGAAGATTCAACTTTGGGGCTTTATCTTGATGAAAATGCGGCGAGTGTGTTTCCGCTCGGTCGCGTTCGTCATCTTGCACCGGGTCAGGCATTGGGCGATCCCAATCCTTTCGCGCTGCATGTCATCCTCGCCGGGCGACTGGCCGGGCCGCGCAACTGGTACGGGCCGGGCAACCATATCGCCGCAACGGATGAAGAACTGCTCGCCGTTGACCTTCCCGCGCGCATCTGGACGCTGGACATGAAAAGCGCGGTCTGGACCAGTGCCGCCAACCGCCCGCTCCGCCGCGCGATGACCCATGCGCTTATCGCCGCCGACGCGGCCGAGGCGGCTGCGATTCCGCCCGCCAGACTGCCGGACCCGGAAACCCTGTGCGACATCGACCACCCGGAAATCCGGCGTTGCGCCGTGCGGTTGCGCCGCGCGACGCAGGCCGGCACCGCCGAAGCGATCCTGAAATTCGTCCAGCCCATGCCCTACCGTTTCGGCACCTGGCAGGAGCGCGCCTCGGACACACTCGCGCGCGGCACCGGCATGTGCACCACCAAGGCCAACCTGCAGGTAGCGCTGATGCGCGCGGCAGGGCTTGAGGCAGGCTTTGTGGAAATGCCGATGCCGATCTCCACGCTGGGCAGGCTGATGCCCTCCAGCTGGCTGACACTGATGCGCAGCTCCGTGCGCCACTACTTTGCCGCCGTGAAGCTTGGCGGGCGCTGGCATGCGGCGGATGCGTCCTATGACGATGCGGCGGTGGTCATCTATCTTGAATCGCTCCCGCATCTGTCGTGGCTCATGCCCTCGTTCCTGGGGGAAGGGCGGCCCTATGCCCCGGCAATTGAATCGGAAGGGACCGATCCGTTCGATATCACTGTGGTGCCGCATCTGAACGAAGAAATGGGCAAGCGCAGCCGCTTCCTGCCCCGCCATTTCGAGGCGCTGAACACCCGCATGGACCGCGCGCGGGGCACACAGCGCCATTGGGGCCGCATCGCCATCGAACAGGCGGCGCGTGAGGGAAGTGAGGCCCGGGCATGAAGCCATACGACTGGGATTTCAGCGCCCCCACCCCCTCGGGGATGGGGGATCACGATGTGCCCATGCTCTCGCAACGCCTTGCCGGGCGGAGCATCGCGCTGCTGGTAACCGGCGGCATCGCGGCGATGAAAGCGCCACAGATCGCGCGGGGCCTGCGCCGGCATGGCGCGCAGGTCGTGGCCTTTGCCAGCGAAGACGCGCTGCGCTACGTCGCCCGCGACACGCTGGAATGGGCAACGCTGGGACCGGTGGTCACCGGCCTGACCTGGGCGGCCGAGCATCTGTCGGATGGCGCACCCTTTGACGCCTATCTGGTTGCCCCCGCCACCCATTCGACCATCGCCAAGATGGCGCATGGCATCGGCGATACGGTCGTCACCTCTGCCCTGATCTCGGCCCTTGGACGGATGGAGCAGGGGCGCACCAAGGTGCTGGTCGCGCCCACCATGCACGGCACGATGCACAACGCCCAACTGGTGGACAATGCCCGCAGGCTTGCCGCGCAGGGCGTGCGCTTTATTGCTCCACGCGATGCCTATGGCAAGCACAACCTGCCGGATACCGAGCTTCTGTGCATCGCCGTGGGCCGCGCGCTGAGCACCTCGGCGCTGATCGACCGCAAGATCATGGTCACCGCCGGGCCAACCCCGGTGCCCATCGACGGCGTGCGCCGCATCGTCAACCGCTTTCGCGGGCGGCTGGGTGCGCGCGTGGCCGAAGAGCTGATCTGGCGCGGCGCCGATGCTGAACTGGTGCTGGGTGACGGTGCATGGCGCCCTTCGGCCCCCATTCCGGTAACCATCACCCGAACCTATGACGAGTATCGCGATACGGTCGTTGCCCGCGCCCGCGCGGGGCTCTTTGCGGGCGTCTTCTCGGCGGGCGTCGCCGACTACCGGCCAAAACAGGCGGTTCAGGGCAAGATCGCTTCCGGGCAGAGCAGCCTGATGCTGGAGCTGGAACCCACCGAAAAGGTGATCGACCTTGCCTGCCAGGCCGATCCGCTGATGCATTGCGTGGGGTTCAAGTATCTTGAGGGTGTCAGCGAGGAAGAGCTGATACGCGTCGCCGCAAAACGGCTGGACCACGCCGGGCTGGTGGTTGCCACCCGCGGTGAGGATACCCGCGGCACCGAGCAGCGCGCGCTCATGGTGGCCCGCGACGGTGTCACCGCGCTGGAAGACAAGCGCGCCATCGCCAGCGGCATCGCCGACTATCTTGAAGGGCTGGCGGGCGACAGGCCCGCCCTGCGCGCTGCCGCCGAATAACGGTCATCCGGCTTTCTTCACGGCGCGGGCCTGCAAAATGGCCCGCGCCGCAGTCCTTTCCGGCGCAACTAACCCCCGGAAACTGAAGTGATTCGCCCCCGCGCTGCCCCGGCTTTCACCATCCCCTGCGCGCGCCCCGCCGGATTGCCTGCCGCATTGGCAACGATCACAATTCATAGGTAATTATTGTCGCTATTATCGGTGCAAAGTATGAGTTTTCTTTACAATCACCTTGTCAGGGCTAGAGTAATGCCAGATCGAGAACCAGCATGGGCGGGCTCCGGTCAACGGGTGGATACGAGGTAAATCATGAACAAGTTTCTTCTGGGTCTCAGCGTCAGCGCGCTTTCCACCCTTGCCATGGCCGGTCCGATGATGGCGCAGACCTCCTCTTCTTCGGGCTGGTGGCTCTGGAACTGGCTGCGCCCCATCACCGGCGGCGGTGGCCATAACCACACACCGGCAGCCGTACCGGAAATCGATGCCTCGACCGGGCTTCTCGCCCTCGCGGCTGTTGCGGCGGCCCTGCTCTTCGTCTGGGAACGCCGCCGCCGCATGAGTTGACCGGCAGACTGACCGGCGTGCGGCTCACCTCAGATCCGCGCCAGATCTCCAGCCATCAGCGCCCACAGCGCAATCACCGAATTGGCGACGACATGGGCAACCATGGCGTCGCCAAGCCTGTTGCGCCGCAGCATGACCAGCGCAAAGATCACCCCTGCCACGAAGGCATCGATCAGGCGGCCATGCAGCGCCGCGAACAGCGCACTTGAGGCCACCACCGCCACAATCCTGCCCGCCATGCCGCCAAAATCCAGCCGCACCAGCAGGTAGCCGCGAAAGAACAGCTCTTCGACAATCGGCACCAGCACCATGGTCCCCAAGAGCCGCGCCACCACCCAGAAGGCCAGCGCCACACTGCCCAGCGTGGCAAGCCCGGCCATCAGCGCCGCTTCCGCCTCGCCCGGCGGGGGCTGCCGCGCTATCCAGGCCAGGCCCACCAGAAGCCCCGCGCCAACCGCAACCGGGTCAAAGGCCAGCTCAATCCGCGCCAGCACCCGGCGAAAGAACATCAGCGCCGCCAGCAGCACCAGCGCCTTGAGCGGATAGGCAAGATCCGGATGCAGCGCCACCGCCGAGGTCAGCACACCGGCCACCATGAAGGCGATGAACGGCAGAATGCGCGCCGCCAGCCAGTCCTCGCGCAGCGCCATCCGTGTGCCCGCCGCACGCTTACGCCGGTGCACCCAGGGCAACCACTGCACAACAAACAGCAGAAACAGCGCCAGCAGCGTGAAAAACAGCCAGCCCGCATAGCTGTGAAACCCGTTCACCGCCAGATCGGGGGAAACCCGCGCGCCGATCAGCACCAGAAGCGCGATCCTGAGCACATTGAGCAACCAGCTGAGCAAAAGGCCCAGCGGCAGCACGATCAGCCAGTAATGCGGAAAGCGCAGATCCCGGCGAAACAGGATTCCGTAGATCGCCACAAAGGCGCTCACCAGCGCGATCCCCTCCAACCCGGAGCACTGCCGCGCGATATGCACAAAGAACCCTTCTGCACCAAGAATGAAGGCCTCGGGATCGGCCTGCGCATCGGGTGTGAAAAGCGACAAGGTCAGAAACACCGCGACAAAGGTCAGCGCGGTCAGAAATTGCCAGTCCCACAGCGGCAGTATGACATCGGCTACATCCGGCACGGCAACAGCGACAAGCAGAATGATCAGCGGCGCATACCGCTCACCCTTCAGCCAGCGCCCCAGCGCGCCCAGCGGCGCCAGCAGCGCAATGCCGGTCACACTGGCCAGCACCAGACCGGCCAGCCAGGGGATCAGCGCCAGATGAAACACATCGGTCAGATTGCGCGCGCCGCCCAGCAGCGCAGGAAGCAGGATCAGCCCGACACCCGCCAGATGCGCCACCCACAGCGCCCCCGTGCGGCGCCCCTGCGGGCTGGCAAGGTGCAGCAGGCGCGCCCAGGCATCAGGCCGGGCCAGAAAGAACAGGTCAAACGCGGCAAAAGCCACGATCGCGCGCGCCACAAGGCTGCGCATGAACCGGCATGCGCCCTGTGCGCCGGTCTCGTGGCAATCAACCGTTGCAACGAACTGATAGACGAAGGCAATCGCCACGACTTCGACAAGCAGAATCGCGGCAACAGCAAGGAGGCGCTTCTTGTCGTTGTTCACGAACCCGTTCCGATTGTTTCCGGAACGCTAACCGCGCGCGGGTGAGAAAGACAAGTGCCCCTGTCAGAAATCCCAGTCTTCGTCTTCCGTCGCCACCGCCTTGCCAATGACATAGGACGAGCCGGAGCCGGAAAAGAAATCATGGTTCTCGCTGTCAGGCGAGAGTGCGGCCAAAATCGCCGGGTTCACCTGACAGGCGGCAGGCGGAAACAGCGCCTCATAACCAAGGTTCTGCAACGCCTTGTTGGCATTGTAATGCAGAAAGGCCTTCACATCCTCGGTCAGGCCGATTCCGTCATACAGCGTCTCGGTGTATTTCACTTCAATCTCGTAAAGATCGAACATCAGCGCAAAGGCGAAATCCTTGAGCGCATTGCGCTCCGCCTCAGGCAGGCGCTCCGCCGCGCGCTGGAATTTGTAGCCGATGTAATAGCCATGCACCGCCTCATCACGGATGATAAGCCGGATCAGATCGGCGGTATTGGTCAGCTTGCCACGGCTGGACCAGTACATCGGCAGGTAAAAGCCGGAATAGAACAGAAAGCTTTCCAGAAACACGCTGGCAATCTTGCGCCTCAGCGGGTCGGCGCCAAGGTCGTATTCCTCAAGGATCAGCCGCGCCTTGGCCTGAAGCTGCGGGTTTTCCTCCGACCAGCGAAAAGCCTCATCCACCTCGGGCGTCGTGCACAGGGTTGAGAAGATCGACGAATAGCTGCGCGCATGCACCGCTTCCATGAAGGCGATATTGGTCAGCACCGCCTCTTCATGCGCGGTCTGCGCATCGGGCAGCAGGGCGGGGGCGCCCACCGTGTTCTGGATCGTGTCCAGAAGCGTCAGCCCGGTGAAAACCCGGATCGTCAGTTCGCGCTCTTGCGGGCGCAGGGTGGCCCAGCTTTGCACATCGTTCGACAGCGGCACCTTCTCCGGCAGCCAGAAATTCACCGTCAGCCGGTTCCAGACCTCCAGATCCTTGTCATCTTCCATCCGGTTCCAGTTGATCGCGCGCGGCACTGCCCGGCCCGTTCCATGATCCTTCATCGCCAAGGCCCTTTATTCATCTGTTCAAAAATATCCCACGGGGGTCCGGGGGTGTGAAACCCCCGGCGCTATCCACCCCTCACAGACTGCAGGAAACGCAGCCCTGCACTTCGGTTCCTTCCAGCGCGGTCTGGCGCAGGCGGATGTAATAGATCGTCTTGATGCCCTTCTTCCAGGCATGGATCTGCGCGCGGTTGATATCGCGCGTCGTCGCATCCGACGGGAAGAACAGCGTCAGCGACAGCCCCTGATCAACATGTTCGGTCGCGGCGGCATAGGTGTCGATCACCGCCTCCGGGCCAATCTCATAGGCATCGCGGTAGAATTCCAGATTGTCGTTGGTCATGAACGGCGCGGGGTAATAGACCCGGCCGATCTTGCCCTCCTTGCGGATTTCGATTTTCGACGCGATCGGATGGATCGAGCTGGTCGAATTGTTGATATAGCTGATCGACCCGGTCGGCGGCACGGCCTGAAGGTTGCGGTTGTAAAGCCCGTGCTCCATCACCGCCGCGCGCAGGCTGGCCCAGTCATCGCGCCCCGGCAGCGCCACGCCCATCCGCGCGAACAGGTCGCGCACGGTATCGGTTTCGGGCAGCCAGTCGCGGCTGGTGTATTTCTCGAAATAGCGACCATCGGCATAGGTCGAGGCCTCGAACCCGGCGAAGGTACTCCCCTTTTCACGCGCCAGCGCATTTGAGGCGCGGATCGCGTGAAAGGCGATGGCGGCGAAATAGCAGCGGGTGAAATCTATCCCCTCCGCACTGCCGTAATGGATACGCTCGCGCGCCAGAAAGCCGTGCAGGTTCATCTGCCCCAGCCCCACCGCATGCGCCTCGTCATTGCCGCGCCGGACCGAGGGCACGCTGTCAATCGCCGACATCTCGGACACCGCCGTCAGCGCCCGGATCGCGGTTTCAACCGTCGCGCCGAAATCCGGCCCGTCCATTGTCGCGGCAATGTTCAGGCTGCCCAGATTGCACGAGATATCGGTGCCCATGTGGCTGTAGCTCAGGTCGTCGTTGAATTCAGATGCCGAATTGACCTGCAGAATCTCCGAGCACAGGTTCGACATGCTGATCCGCCCGGCGATGGGGTTGGCCCGGTTCACCGTGTCTTCAAACATGATATAGGGATAGCCGCTTTCAAACTGGATCTCGGCCAGCGTCTGAAAGAACGCCCGCGCGTTGATCTTTTTCTTGCGGATGCGCTTGTCGCCCACCATTTCGGCGTATTTCTCGGTGATCGCGATTTCCGAGAAGGGCATGCCATACACCCGCTCCACGTCATGCGGCGAGAACAGGTACATATCGGCATTCTCGCGCGCCAGCTCGAACGTGATATCGGGGATCACCACACCCAGCGACAGGGTTTTGATGCGAATTTTCTCATCGGCATTCTCGCGCTTGGTATCCAGAAAGCGCAGGATATCCGGGTGATGGGCGTTCAGATAGACCGCCCCCGCACCCTGCCGCGCGCCCAGCTGATTGGCATAGCTGAAGCTGTCTTCCAGCAGCTTCATCACCGGAATGACGCCGGATGACTGGTTCTCAATCCCCTTGATCGGCGCGCCATGCTCGCGGATGTTGGTCAGCATCAGGGCCACGCCGCCCCCGCGCTTGGACAGTTGCAGCGCCGAATTGATGCCCCTGCCGATCGATTCCATATTGTCTTCCAGCCGCAGCAGGAAGCACGAGATCAATTCACCGCGCGATTGCTTTCCGGCGTTCAGGAAAGTCGGCGTTGCGGGCTGGAAGCGGCCTGCGATCATCTCATCCATCAGCCGCATCGCCAGCGCCTGATCGCCGCGCGCCAGCGCCAGCGCGACCATCACCACCCGGTCCTCATAACGCTCCAGATAGCGGTTCCCGTCGCGGGTTTTCAGCGTGTAGCTGGTGTAATATTTGAAGGCGCCCAGAAAGGTGAGAAAGCGGAATTTGCGGGCAAAGGCCGCCTCCCAGATCTGGTGCAGAAACTCGCGCGGATACTGGGCCAGCACCCCGGCCTCGTAATAGCCTTCATCGACCAGATAGCCCAGCTTTTCATCCAGCGAATGAAAGAAGACGGTGTTCTGGTTGACATGTTGCAGAAAATACTCCCGCGCCGCCTTGCGGTCGGCATCAAAGCGGATGCGCCCCTCGTCATCGTAAAGGTTCAGCATCGCGTTGAGCGCGTGAAAGTCGAGCGCAGGGTTCAGGCCGCCGTCGGGCATGTCTCTCTCCAGAATGTGTCCAGCCCGGCGCGGATGCGGGCGATATCGGTCTCGGTTCCGGCCAGTTCAAAACTGTAAAGCCAGGGAACCTGGCATTTCGTGGCGATGACCCGGCCCGCAAGGGCATAGGTCGTGCCGAAGTTGCGGTTGCCGCCTGCGATCACCCCCCGGATCAGCGCGCGCCGCGCCGGGTCGTTCAGAAAGCGGATCACCTGTTTGGCGACTGCGCCCCTGCCCTGCCCGTCTGCATAGGTGGGGCAGATCAGCACATAGGGCGCGGCGGGTTCGGGCAGGGGTTCTGCGGTGTCAAACGGGATGCGCTGCGCGGGAAGGCCCAGCGCCTGCATGAAGCGCGTGGTATTGCCCGAACGCGACGAATAGTAAACCAGCCCGCCCATTTTGCCTTCCCTCGCCCCGGCGTTCAGGCCAGCTGGCCGATCAGATCAGGGCGAAAGCCCGACCAATGCTCATCGCCCGCCACCACGACGGGCGCCTGCCGGTAGCCCATCTCGGAAACGCGCGCGAAAGCGTCGGTATCCTGCGTCAGGTCAACCACGTCAAAGGCAAGGCCCTTGGCGTTGAGGGCGCGGGTGGTTGCGGTGCACTGCACGCAGGCGGGTTTGGAATAGACGGTGATGCTCATGCCCTGGTCTCTGTCTGGTTCTGGCAACGGGCAGAGGGGCCAAGCCAGACCGTTGGCATCACTGCCCGGTCTGAACCTGCGCACCCCGCACCCGCCGCGCGGTTTCAACGTCGCTGTCCTGGCAGGTCTCCTGGCTCGCGGGTCGATGCTTGGCTGGCCTTCCCGGGGTTGCCCCCAGTGACATGTTCAGCGTCGCTCGCCGCTTACAGTTGCGGGGGCAGCACCGGAATCACACCGGCTTCCCTTTTCAACCCTGAGTCGCCCCAAGGCACCATGGACACAAGCATTAGCCATGATAGGACGCATGTTGTCAACATGTAGTGTTGTCAGGCGGCCGCTGCCGTACCGCCAGAGCCGGGCACATAGTTCAGCACCGGCGCCAGCCAACGCTCGACCTCTTCCAGCGTCATGCCCTTGCGGCGCGCATAATCGGCTGCCTGATCGCGCTCGATCTTGGCAACACCGAAGTAATAGGCCTCAGGGTGCCCCATATAAAACCCCGAAACCGACGAGCCGGGCCACATCGCCATGCTTTCCGTCAGCGTGACGCCGGTCGCCGCCTCGGCATCAAGCAGGCGGAAGAGGGTGCGCTTTTCCGTATGGTCAGGCTGCGCCGGGTAGCCGGGCGCGGGGCGGATGCCGCGGTAGGGCTCGCCAATCAGCTCGGTGGGCGCGAAGGCTTCATCGCGCGCATACCCCCAATACTCGCGCCGCACCCTTTCGTGCAGCATCTCGGCCATCGCCTCGGCAAAGCGGTCGGCCAGCGCCTTGACCATGATCGCGGCGTAGTTGTCATTCTCGCGGTCAAAACGCTCGGAAATCGCGGCCTCTTCGGGGCCTGCCGTCACCACAAAGCCGCCCATCCAGTCAGGTGCCGTGCCTTCTGGCGCCACGAAATCCGACAGGGCAAGGTTGGGCCGCCCGTCGCGCTTCTGGGTCTGCTGGCGCAGGGTGTGCAGCATCGCCAGTTCCTCACGGCGCTCCGGGTCCGTGTAAAGGCGGATATCATCGCCGACCGCATTGGCGGGCCAGAAACCCACCACGGCGCGCGGCGAAAACCAGCGCTCTGCAATGATCTTCGCCAGCATCTCCTGCGCGTCAGCGAACAACGACCGCGCGGCCTCGCCCTGCTTTTCATCGTCCAGAATGCGCGGATAGACACCCTTCATCTCCCAGGTCTGGAAAAACGGCGTCCAGTCGATATAGCGCGCGATCTCGGCCAGATCCCAGTCATCGACCACCTTTGGCCCGGTGAACGAGGGCGCGGCGACCGAATAGCCCGCCCAGTCGATCTTCATCGCATTGGCGCGCGCCGCAACCAGCGGCAGGCGGGACTTGGCCGATTCGTTGCGATGGTGGCGCTCTGCCACCTCGGAATATTCCGCGCGGATCGCATCAACATAGGCGGGCTTCTGCGTGGCGCTCAGAAGCTGGCCGACCACACCCACCGCGCGGCTGGCATCGGTGACATAAACCACCTGCCCGCGATCATAGCGCGGCGCGATTTTCACCGCCGTGTGCACCTTGGACGTGGTCGCCCCGCCGATCAGCAAGGGCACACTGAACCCCTCACGCTCCATCTCGGCGGCCAGATGCACCATCTCGTCCAGCGAGGGGGTGATCAGGCCGGACAGGCCGATCACATCGACCTTCTCATCGCGCGCCACCTGCAAAATCTTCTGCGGCGGCACCATGACACCCAGGTCGATAATCTCATAATTGTTGCAGGCGAGAACCACGCCGACGATGTTCTTGCCGATATCGTGCACATCGCCCTTCACCGTAGCCATCAGCACCTTGCCCGCCGTCTGACGCTCACTGCCGCCCCCGGCGAGGCGCTTTTCCTCTTCCATATAGGGCAGCAGAATGGCGACCGCCTGTTTCATCACGCGGGCTGATTTCACCACCTGCGGCAGGAACATCTTGCCCGCGCCAAACAGATCGCCCACCACGTTCATCCCGGCCATCAGCGGCCCTTCGATCACGTCCAGCGGGCGCTTGGCGGCAACGCGGGCTTCCTCGGTATCGGCCTCGATAAACTCGGTGATGCCGTTGACCAGCGCATGCTCCATCCGCTTCTCAACCGGCCATTCGCGCCATGCCAGATCGCGCACCCGTTCTTCGCGCGCGCCACCGCGGAACCGCTCAGCCAGTTCCAGCATCCGCTCGGTCGCGGTGCCGCCGCCCTTGGGCTGGCGGTTGAGGACCACATCCTCACAAGCCTCGCGCAGGTCAGGGTCGATCTGGTCATAGACCGCCAGTTGCCCGGCGTTGACGATGCCCATGTCCATCCCGGCCTTGATGGCGTGATAGAGGAACACGGCATGCATCGCCTCGCGCACCGGCTCGTTGCCGCGAAAGCTGAAGCTGAGGTTCGACACCCCGCCCGAGACATGCGCATGCGGCAGGTTCTGGCGTATCCAGCGCGTGGCCTCGATGAAATCGACACCGTAATTGTCGTGCTCTTCAATGCCGGTGGCGATGGCGAACACATTGGGGTCAAAGATGATGTCTTCGGGCGGAAAGCTCAGTTCCTCGGTCAGGATCTTGTAGGCGCGCGCGCAGATTTCGGTCTTGCGCTTGAAGGTATCGGCCTGCCCGTCTTCGTCAAAGGCCATGACCACCACCGCCGCGCCATACGCCAGACACAGGCTGGCCTGATGGCGAAACGAGTCCTCGCCCTCTTTCAGGCTGATGGAGTTGACCACCGATTTGCCCTGCACACATTGCAACCCGGCCTCGATCACCTCCCATTTGGAGCTGTCGATCATGATCGGCACGCGGGCGATATCAGGCTCGGATGCGATGAGGTTCAGAAACTCGACCATCACCGCCTTTGAATCGATCAACCCCTCATCCATGTTGATGTCGATGATCTGCGCGCCGTTCTCCACCTGATCGCGCGCCACCTCCAGCGCGGCGGAATAATCGCGCGCAGTGATCAGCTTGCGGAACCTGGCCGAGCCGGTGACGTTGGTGCGCTCACCCACGTTCACGAAGGGAATATCCGGCGTCAGAACAAATGGCTCCAGCCCGGAAAGACGCAGATAA
Organism: Pararhodobacter sp.; assembly: GCF_036802785.1. Lineage (GTDB taxonomy): Bacteria > Pseudomonadota > Alphaproteobacteria > Rhodobacterales > Rhodobacteraceae > Pararhodobacter. The sequence goes on along the minus strand of NZ_DAIRVN010000012.1, from coordinate 44,229 downwards.
CGGTTCATGAACGCACCTCACGCGGGGGGAAGCCCGCCACGGCCTGCGCAATCGCGGCGATATGGTCCGGCGTGGTGCCACAGCAGCCGCCGACGATATTCACCAGCCCGTCTCGCGCGAATTCGGCTACCTGCGCGGCGGTCTGATCAGGCGTTTCATCATACTGGCCAAAGGCGTTGGGCAGCCCGGCGTTGGGATAGGCGCAGGTGAATGTATTCGCCACGCCTGACAGCTCAGCCATGTGCGGGCGCATCGCGGCAGCACCCAGCGCGCAGTTCAACCCGATGGTGAAGGGCCGGGAATGGGCGATGGAATGCCAGAAGGCGGTGGGCGTCTGGCCCGAAAGCGTGCGGCCCGAGGCATCGGTGATCGTGCCCGAGATCATCAGCGGCAGGCGTTGCCCGGCTTCGGCAAAGGCCTCAAGCGCGGCAAAGATCGCGGCTTTGGCGTTGAGCGTGTCAAAGATCGTCTCAATCAGGATCAGGTCCGATCCCCCCGCCACCAGCCCGCGGATCTGCTCGCCATAGGCGCGGCGCAACTCGTCAAAGCTGACGGCGCGGTAGCCCGGGTCATTCACATCCGGGCTCATCGAGGCCGTGCGGTTGGTCGGCCCCACCGCCCCCGCGACAAAACGCGGCTTGCCGTCAATCGCGGTGGCACGCTCAATCGCGCGCCGGGCAATCCGCGCCCCTTCGCGGTTGAGGTCGAACACCGCACTTTCCAGCCCGTAATCGGCCTGCGCGATGAAGGTGGAGGAAAAGGTATTGGTCTCCACAATATCGGCGCCCGCCATGGCGAACTGGAAATGAATATCTTCAATCGCCTTGGGCTGCGTCAGGATCAACAGATCGTTGTTGCCCTTCTGCGGATGGTCCGTGTGATGCGCGCAGGAACAGCCGCCGCCGTGGCCCGCATAATCTTCCTCTGACAGGCCAAGCGTCTGAATCTGCGTGCCCATCGCGCCATCGAGTATCGCGATACGCTCGCGCACCAGCGCTTCGATCTTCGCTTGCGACGGGTGGCGCGGGATGGTGAAAAGCTGCATGAGTCCTTGGCCTTTTGATTAGCAAGGCGCAGCATTAACGCAAATCGGCCCGGATTAGAAATTCATAATGTTGCGAAAGATAATGAGCCGGGCTCATATTGGCCCGGCACACCTTGCCTCAGAAGGTCAGCGCCTCGCCTGAAACCTCGGCCAGAAACGCGCGGTCAAGCTGCACGCCGATGCCGGGGCCGGGCGGCACCGGCATCAGGCCGTTTTTAACCTCCAGCGGCTCCAGCACGATATCGCGCTTGAAATAGCGGCTGATCGAGGAGGTATCGCCCGGTTTGCGGAAATTGGGCTGGGTCGCCAGATGGATGTTATGCGCGCGCCCGATCCCGGCCTCCAGCATGCCGCCGCACCAGACCGGCACATCCCAGGCGGCGGCGATATCATGGATGCGCCGCGCCTCCAGATGCCCGGCCACGCGCCCCACCTTGATATTGATCACCCGCGCAGCGCCCCCGGCCAGCGCCTTGCGCGCATCAGCGGCGGAACGGATGCTTTCATCCAGACAGATCGGTGTTTTCAGCCGCGATTGCAGCACCGCATGATCGTGCAGATCATCATAGGCCAGCGGCTGTTCGATATAGTCCAGCCCCAAAGCATCCAGCGCGTGCATCACCTTCATATCGGCCAGGGTGTACGCGGTGTTGGCATCGACGGTCAGCGGCGTATCGGGCAGAGCTGCGCGTACGGCGGATACCAGTTCCAGATCATGGCCCGGCATGATCTTCAGCTTGATGCGCCGATAGCCCAGCGCCTGGTTCATGCGCGCCTTTTCCACCGTGTCGCGGATGTCATCAATGCCCAGCGAAATCCCCACGGGGACAGCATCACCCAGCCCGCCCAGCACGGTCGACAGGGGCAGGTTCATGGATTTTGCCCAGAGGTCCCAATAGGCCATGTCCACCATCGCCTTGGCCATCCAGTTGCCCCGCCACGGGCGCAGGATGCGGTTGAGCGCCTCAGGGTTCTCAAAGCTGGCACCAATCACCTGCGGCAGGATCGCCTGTTGCAGAAAGTCGATGCCGCCCGCGATGGTGTCATCCAGAAAATCCGGCATCGGGTCCATGACACCCTCGGCATAACCTTCCAGATCGCCGCTGCGCAGGGTCAGAAGCGGAAAGACCTTATCATACATGGTGCCGGTCGAGGTGGTGAAGGGCGCGATCAACGGCAGCCGGACAACGCGCAGTTCGGCGCTGTCGATGCGCAGGGGCGCGGCAGTAGTGGTGGGCATCATGTTTCCTCTGACAGGGGCAAGGCCACCTGCGGCACGGTCAATGCCGAGGCCAGCAGGCGGCGGGTATAATCGGATTGCGGCGCGGCGAAGAGCGGGCCCACCGGCGCCAGTTCGACAATCCTGCCCGCCTGCATCACCGCCACACGGTCGGCGATATATTCGACAACCGCCAGATCATGGCTGATGAACAGGTAGGTCAGGTTGAATTCGGCGCGCAGTTCCATCAGCAGGTTCAGCACCTGCGCCTGAACCGAGACATCCAGCGCCGAGGTGGGCTCATCGCAGATGACGATATCAGGCCGCGAGATCAGCGCGCGGGCAATCGCCACTCGCTGGCGCTGCCCGCCCGACATCTGGGAAGGGTAGGCATCAAGCATGCGCGCGGGCATGCGCAGGATATCCAGCAGTTCGCGCACCCGGCGAAGGCGCTCGCCCGCGCCGACGCCCCCGGCAATCACCAGCGGCATTTCGATCAGCTGGCGCACCGTCTTGCGCGGGTTGAGCGATGAATAGGGGTCCTGAAAGATCGGCTGCACGCGGCTGGCAAATTCGCGGCGTGGAATGCCGGGCACCGGCCGCCCCTCCAGCCGGACCTCGCCCGAGGTGGGTGTATCCAACCCCAGCAGAATACGCGACAGCGTGCTTTTGCCGCTGCCCGATTCCCCCACCAGCGCCAGCACCTCGCCGCGCTGCAGATCAAGGCTGACCTTGTCCAGCGCCAGCAACGGGCGCGCGCGGCCAAAGAGGCCGCCACCCAGCATAAACACCCGGCTGACATCGCGGATTTCCATCAACGGCGCGCTCATGCCGTGCCTCCGCCGGTCCATTCCACCGCGCCCAGCCTGTCACGGCCCCAGCGCATGCCCCGGCGCGGCACGGCGGACAAAAGCGCGCGGGTATAGGGGTGTTGGGGCCGGGTCAGCAACTCATCCACCGGGCCGCCATCAACCGTCTCGCCCGCATACATCACCTGCACCCGCTGCGCGATCCGGGCAACCACGCCGATATCATGGCTGATAAAGACCATCGCCAGCCCCCGCTCGGCCTGCAGATCGGCCAGAAGGTCAAGGATCTGCGCCTGAATGGTGACATCCAGCGCGGTGGTGGGTTCATCCGCGATCAAGAGGTCAGGGTCGCAGATAAGCGCCATGGCGATCATCACCCTCTGCCGCAGCCCGCCCGAAAGCTGGTGCGGATACACCGCCATCCGCTCAGCCGCGCGAGGAATGCCGACGCGGTTCAACAGGTCAATCGCCCGTTCCTGCGCCTCGCGCATCGGGGTCTTGTTGTGGCGCAGCCATGTTTCGGTCAGTTGGCGGCCAACGGTCAGCACCGGGTTCAGGGCGGTCATCGGCTCCTGAAAAATCATCGCCATGCGCGCGCCGCGAAGGTCGGCCATACGCCGCTCCGGCAGGCCCGGCAGGTCGGTATCGCCCAGCCGCATCTCGTCAGCCGTGACCGTGATACGCGGCGGCAACAGCCGCATCAGCGCAAACGAGGTGACCGATTTACCCGAGCCTGACTCACCGACAATCCCCAGCGTTTCACCGCGCGCCACCGTCACATCAACACCGCGCACGGCCTCGAAGATGCCGGTTGGCGTGGGGATCGAAACCCGCAGGTTGCGGCAGGTGAGCACGCTCATTCCCGTCCCTCCGGCGTCAGAACATCGCGCAGCCCGTCGCCGATCAGGTTGATGCCCAGCACCAGAATGGCAATCGCCGCACCCGGCAGGGCAATCAGGCGCGGGTCAAAGAACACCATCCCCCGCCCTTCCGATACCATCAGCCCCCAGCTTGGTGTCGGCGGCTGCACCCCCAGCCCCAGAAACGACAGCGCCGATTCCAGCAAGATCGCATGGGCGATTTCCAGCGAGGCAATCACCACCAGCGGGCCAATCAGGTTTGGCAACAGCTCCACAATCAGGATGCGCGGGGTAGAGGCCCCCATGGCGCGCGCAGCGGTGACAAATTCCTGCGCGCGCAACTGCTGGGTTGCCGAGCGCACCACCACCGCGAAACGGTCCCACAACAGCAGGCTGAGAACGGCCACCACAATCCACAGGCTGCCGCCGAAAACCGACACAATCGCCAGCGCCACCAGCACTACTGGCAAGGCCAGCCGGACCGAGACAAAGAAGGTCACCACATTATCGACCCAGCCGCCGTAATAGCCCGCGATCAGGCCCAAAGTGGTGCCGATCAGCCCGGACCCAAGCGCCGCGCAAACCCCGATCAGCAGCGACACCCGCGCGCCATGAATCAGCCGTGACAGATAATCACGCCCCAGCGCATCAGTGCCGAAAACATGCGCCCAACTGCCGCGCTCATGCCAGACGGGAGGCAGCAGGCGGCGGCTGAGGTCTTGCGCAAACGGGTCATAGGGCGCGATCAGCGGTGCGCTCAGCGCCACCAGCAGCGCCGCCAGCACGATCAGCCCGCCGATCATCAGCCCGCGATGGTTGCGCGCGCGGATCAGCAGCAGGCGGCGCGGCGAAGGGTGTTGCAGGGTTGCGATGTCGGCCATGTCAGTTCCTCACCCGGATGCGGGGGTCGGCCCAGGCGTTGATCACATCGGCCAGAAACGTCAGCCAGACATAGATCATCGCGTAAATCAGGATGATCGCCTGAATGGTGGGAAAATCGTTGCGGCCAATGCTCTCCCACGCCAGCAAGCCGATACCCCGGATGCCGAACACGCTTTCCACCACGATGGAGCCACCCAGAATGAAGCCAAACTCCACCGCCGCCACGCTGATCACCGGCAGGATCGCGTTGCGGATGGCGTGGCCGAACAGCACCTGACCGGGCAACAGCCCCTTGGCGCGGGCGGTGCGCACATAATCCGATGACAGCGCCTCGATCATCCCCGCGCGGCACAGGCGCAGCATCGAGGGCGTGGCGTAATAGCCCAGCACCAGCGCAGGCATCACGAAATGCGCCATGCTCTGTGAGCCGGAAACTGGCAGCCAGCGCAACTGCACCGCAAACAGCCAGATCAGCATCAACCCCAGCCAGAAGCTGGGCGTCGCCTGCCCGACGGTGCCCAGCATCAGCGCCACACGGTCCGGCCACTGGTTCTGGCGCACGGCGGCCAGCATGCCCAGCGGGATCGACACCAGAAGCGCAAAGGCAATGGCCAGCCCGCCCAATGTCAGTGTGGCCGGGAAACGCTCAGTCAGCAGGTCCACCACGGGGCGGCTGAAATAGTAGCTGTCGCCGAAATCACCCTGGACCGTGTGGCTGATCCAGGACAGGTATTGCACCGGAATCGGCCGGTCAAAGCCAAAGCTGCGGCGGATCACGTCGATATCGGTCTGCGTCGCCCCTTCACCGGCAATCGCCGCCGCCGGGTCACCCGACAGGAACATCAGCCCGAAGCTGATGGCCGAAACGACGAGCGCCACAAGGACGGCAATCAACAATCGCCGCAGGGTGAATCTGAGCATGCCGCAGCCTTTTCAGGTCGGTGGAAGGGTCTGCCTGTGGGGGAAGCCCCGCGCCGGACCATGCCAGCGCGAGGGGGGTGGGCTTAGCGCCAGCCCGCAGTATAGAAGCGCGGCATCTCATCGGCCGAGGGCGTGAAATCCAGCCGGGCGTCAAAGACATAATTCTTGGTATAGCTGAACAGCGGCATCCAGTAGGCGCGTTCGGCAATCAGTTGCAGCGCGCCCGCATAGGCCGCCAGCCGCTCCTCCGGGTCAGACGCCAGATCACCCGCGCGGATCGCCTCCTGCACTTGTGCGTCATCGGCGGGGTCATCGGGGCCACCGCCAAAGAAATAGCTGGTGATCGCCGATACATCCGGGATCGACGAGGAACCCCAGCTCATGTTCGCCAGCGGCACCTGACCATTGCGGATCATCTCGGCCAGCGCTGAATACTGCATCCAGCGCAGGTTGGTCTGCACACCGACCGCCGCCAGATCACCCATGATCGCCTCAACCACCTCACGGTCGCGGTAGCCATAAATATCCACCGTCAGCCCGTCGGCATATCCGGCCTCGGCCAGCAGGGCGCGGGCGGTTTCGGGGTCATACTCATAGGCCACGACATCATCGGTGCAGCCGAACTGGGTGGGGTGGCAGGCGGCATTCACCAGAACGCTGTTCTCGCCCATCAGATACTGCGCAATGCGCGCGCGGTTGATCGCATGCCCCATGGCGCGCCGAACCTGCGGATCGGTGAAGGCGTCGGAGCCGCTGGTGCCCTGAATGTCGAAGGAGAGATAGCTGATGCGCATCGTCGGCGCATTCACGGCCTCCAGATGCGGGGCCTGCGCCAGCGCCTCGGCCTGATCGTTGCTGATACCCCAGATCCAGTCAATCCCGCCGGTCATCAGCTCGGCAATCTGCGTCGAGCTGTCGGTGATGGTGCGATAGGTGATCTGTGCCAGTTCCGCGTCGCTTTTGGGGCCGCCCGCAAAATAACCGGCGTTGCGCTCCATCACCACGCGGTCGCCCGCATTGAAGCTGGTCACGCGGTAGGGGCCGGTGCCATTGGGCGCGACCGAGCCAAAGCGGCGGCGGCCGTCAGCGCCCGTCTCGGCGGCATCGAAATGCCCCTCGGGCAGGATCGGCAGCACCAGCGCCAGATAGGAAAGCACCGCCGGGAAGGGCTCGTTCATGTTCAGGCGCACGCTGTTCGGCCCGGTCTGCTCGGCGCTGTCCAGCCAGCGGATATCACCGTAGTTCAGAACGCCATTGGCCTCATCCGCGATGAAGTTGAAAGTATAGACCACATCTTCGGGGCCAAAGCCGGACCCGTCGTGAAAGGTCACATCCTCGCGCAGGTCAAACTCAATGGTGACGGGGTCAATCTGGCGGAATTCAGTGGCCAGCAGCGGCAGGAAGCGCTCGCTCTCCAGATCCCAGTACACCAGCCCGTCATAGACATGCTGCGCCAGCACCACAGCTTCGCGCGAGGTGTCGAAATAGGTGTCGGCGGCGGTAACCTCACGCTCGGCAGCCCAGATCAGGCTGTTGTCATCGGGCCCGGCAAGCGCCGGTGCCCCCTGAAATGCCAGCGCAAGCGCGATGGCCGTGCTGGTCCGGAGATAGTTGTACTTCATGATCATCATCCCCTGCTGGTACTTCGTTATTTGTGTTTGCTTATCATTATTTGATAGTATATATTAAACATCAATCGCATTTGCCCTGTCAAGGGCCTGCCTCCGGTTTCGGAGGCCTCAAAGCCTGTTCAGGGAAGCCGCCATGCCACCCGCCACACAGCCGACCGTCCTTGCCTCAACGCTGGAGCGTGGAATGCGCGTGCTGGCGCTGTTCCGCACCCATCTCACCCCCCTGTCGCTGAGCGAGATCACGGAATTGGCCGGGCTTGAGAAAAGCGCGGCCCAGCGCCTGACCTATACGCTGCACGCGCTGGGCTATCTGGAGCGCGACGAGAAAACCCGCCGCTACCGCCCCGGCCTGCGGATACTTGATCTGGCCTATGCCTATCTGATCCATGACCGGCTGCTGGAACGCGCGCTGCCGCATATGATCGAACTCAGCCGCAAGATGCGCACCACGGTCAATCTGGCGGTGCTTGACGGGTATGAGGTGATCTACAAGGCGCGCATCCCGCGCTCCAGCCTGTCCTATGACGCCGCGCTGATCGGGGTGCGGCAGCCCGCGCTGATGACGGGGATCGGCCAGGTCATCGCGGCCTTCTCGCCGCCGGAGGTGATCGCGGGGCTGCTGACCCAGCCATTGCCCGCGCCGCAAACGCCTTTCACCTGTCAGGACCCCGCGCTGATTCGCACACGTGTGGAACAGGCACGCCATGACGGTTTCATCATCTCGTCGCAGCAGATCATGTTGCAGGAAGTTGTGGTGTCAGCGCCGGTTTTCGGGCCGAACCGGGTTGCCGTCGCGGGAATCAGCATGCCGGTCTATATGCCCGACTGGACCGAGGAGCGCGTCCGCGCCGAGCTGGTTCAGCCCCTGACCGAGGCCACGCGCACCATCTCCACCAGCGTGGCCCGGCTTTGACGGCACCTGCCGGGCGTTACTTGAGGCGCTGAAACAGCCATTCGGCCATCCGGCCGATTTCATCGCTGTCAAGCACTTCGGTGTTAAGCAATTCGGCGTTGCGCACCGCCTGAATGGCCAAGAAGGCCACCACGGCAAAATCCGGGTCGGTCGCATTGGCGCGGATGCGGTTCAGGAAATTGCGGTGGTGCCGCTGAATCGGTTCAAGCATGCCCGGGTCATCCGCAATCACCGCCAGAAGGCCCGAGGGCGGCGGGATCCGGCATTTCCGATCGTCGATAAAATGCTGCACAAAGGCTTGAATCACCGCATTCGGGCGGCCAGATCGCTCTGCATCCTGAAGAACGTTATCGAAACGGGACAGAAAACCATCTACCATTGCCTCAAGCAGTTTTGACTTGCTGGGAAAATGATACAGCAGCCCGCCTTTCGATACGCCCGCTTCAGCCGCAACGGCATCAAGCGACATCGCGCCGGGCCCCTCGGTGCGGGCGATTGCCTCGGCGGCATCAATCAGTCGCTGCCGGGTATTTCCTTTGGTGCGCGGAGTTGTCTGGTCGCTCATGGCTGCCTCATTGACTTTACCGTCCAGACGGTATACCTCCGCCATTCAAAATTCAAGCCCAAGCGGGAATCGACACAATGATCAAGCGCCTCGTGATTGCCGTAATCCTTCTGGGCCTCGTTGCCACGGGGTTGGTGGGGTTCAACCTGTTCCGCGACCGTATGATCGCCGACTTCTTCGCCAACATGCCGGTTCAGCCTCTGCCGGTTGAGGTAGTTGAAGCGCGCGCAACCGAATGGCAGCCCACGCTGACGGCCATCGGCACGGTCCATGCCGCACAGGGCGTCGATCTGACGGTGGAGGCCGCCGGCATCGTGCGCGAAATCGGCTTTGCGCCGAACACCGAAATCCCGGAGGGTGAGCTGCTTCTGCGGCTGGACAGCGAAGTGCAGCGGGCTGATCTGGCCGCCGTGCGCGCCCAGCTTGAACTGGAACGCACCAACCTTGACCGCCAGCAGGAACTGCAAAGCCGTGGTGTGGCGTCGAATGTCACGCTGGACCAGTCGCGCGCAGCCTTCACCGCGTCTGAGGCACAACTGGCCCGCGCCGAGGCGGTGATCGCCCAGCGCGAACTGCGCGCGCCCTTTGCGGGCACCATCGGTCTGGCCCGGGTGGATATCGGCCAATACATCTCGCCGGGCACCATCGTCACCACCTTGCAGGATCTCGATACCATGCGGGTGGATTTCAGCCTGCCCGAACAGACGCTGCCCTATCTTCATGTCGGCCAGCGCCTGCATGTCCGCATTGAGGGGGATGAGCGCCGCTTTGACGGGGAAATCACCGGGATCGACCCGCGGGTTGACCCCAGCTCGCGCATGGTGTCGCTGCGCGGGCGAGTGGACAACCCTGATTTCGCCCTGACGCCCGGCCAGTTCGCCCGTGTCGAGATTGACCTGCCGACTGAAACCGGGGTGATCGCCCTGCCGCAGACCGTCGTGATCAGCAGCCTGTATGGCGATTACCTTTATGTCGTGCGCGACAACGAAGAAGCCGACGAAGACGGGCTGATCGTGCGGCAGGTCTTTGTCACCACCGGCCGCCGCTCAGGCGCTCTGGTGGAAATCAGCGAGGGCGTTGCGCCCGGCGACCGGATTGTGGCCACCGGCCAGAACCGGCTGAACAACCGCGCCCCCGTCACCATCTCCGACACGCTGGAGCCCGCGCAATGAACCTTTCCGCACCGTTCATCAAACGGCCTGTCGCGTCGACCGTGCTGGGCCTGATGATCATTCTCATGGGGCTGATGGGGGCGATCGGCCTTCAGACGCGCCAGTATCCTGAGGTGGATGAGACGGTGATCACCGTCACCACCATCTATCCCGGCGCTTCAGCCGAACTGATCCAGGGCTTTGTCACCGCGCCGATCTCAAGCGCGGTGGCCACCGCCGAAGGGGTGGATTACATCACCAGCCAGTCGCGCCCCTCGGCCTCGGTGGTGACGGTCAACATGCGGCTGGGCGAAAACCCGGATGCCGCGCTGACCGAGGTGATCTCGAAGGTGCAGCAGGTGCGCTCGCAACTGCCCGAAGATGCCATGGACCCTTCCATCGTCAAGGGCACGGGCATGACATTTGCCACGATGTATCTGGCGGTGCAGAACCCCAACATGACCGCCGAGCAGGTCACCGAATACATCGAGCGGGTGATCGTGCCGCGCATGTCCACCGTTGAGGGCGTCGCCGAAAGCCAGGTCATGGGCGCGGCGAATTACTCGATGCGCGTCTGGCTTGATCCGATCCGGATGGCCGGTCAGGGCCTGACCGCGACCGAGGTCATGGGCGCGATCAACAACGCCAACTTTCTGGCCGCACCCGGGCGCACCCGCAACGAGATGGTGACCTATGCCATCACGATGGATTCGACACTGCGAACGCCCGAAGCCTTTGGCCAGCTGCCGATTTCCGGCAGCGGCAACGAAGTGGTGCGGCTGAGCGATGTCGCCTTTGTCGAACTCGCAGCCGAAAACAGCGACATGGTGGTGTCGTTCAACGGTGAGCCGGGCACCTTTCTGGGTGTCTTCCCCACCCCTTCCGCCAACCCGCTGGACATGTCGGCGGCCGTTCTCGCGGACCTGCCCGCCATCCAGAACAGCCTGCCTGACGGCATGACCCTGACCCTGATGTATGACGGCACCGAGCAGATCTCGGCCTCGATCAACGAAGTGTTGCGCACCATCGTCGAGGCCACGCTGATCGTAGGGCTGATCATTCTGCTGTTCCTGGGCTCTTTCCGCTCGGTCACCATTCCGCTGGTGGCGATTCCGCTGTCGCTGGTGGGGGTGCTGTTTTTCCTGTTCCTGATGGGCTATTCGATCAACCTGCTGACGCTGCTGGCGATGGTGCTGGCGATCGGTCTGGTGGTCGATGACGCGATCATCGTGGTTGAGAACGTCCAGCGCCATATCGACGAAGGCAAGACGCCGATGCAGGCCGCCTTCACCTCGATGCGCGAACTGGGAACGGCGATCATCGCCATGATGCTGACACTGATCGCGGTGTTCCTGCCCCTGTTCTTCACCGGCGGGCTGACCGGCGCGCTGTTCCGCGAATTTGCGATCACGCTGGCGGGTGCGGTGTTCATCTCGGGCGTGGTGGCACTGACCATCTCGCCGATGATGGCCGCGCGCGTGCTCAAGAAGGGCGGCGAGAACCGGTTTCAGAAGGGCCTCAACCGCGGCTTCCTGCGGTTCGAGGGCTGGTATGAACGCCGGGTGACGGCCACGCTGAAATACACGCCGGTCACCATTCTGATGGTGGCGGTGCTGGTGGCACTGACCGGGTTCCTGTTCATGAAGACCTCGTCCGAACTGGCCCCGGAAGAGGATGCAGGCGCGCTCTTCTCGTTCATCAACGCGCCCTCCTACGCCACAACCGATTACACCAGTCGCTACGTCAACCAGATGGCCGAACTGACCGGCGATCTGCCGGAACTGGACGCCAGCTTCTCGATTGTCGGCTTCGGCGGACAGACAAATACCGGGATCATGCTCTGGGCCTTTAACGACTGGGCAGACCGTGAGCGCAGACAGGCCGAGATTCAGGCCGATCTGCAAGAACGGCTGGCACCCATTGCAGGCGTACAGGCGTTTGTCTTTTCGCCCCCCTCGCTGCCCGGTGCGGGCGGCGGGCTGCCGATTTCGCTGGTGGTGCAGTCAACCGGCGACCCTGCGCAGGTCTATGAAGTTGCCGAACAGATCCGGCAGGAGGCGCAGGCATCGGGCCGGTTCATCGTCGTGCAGAACTCGCTGGCCTTTGACACCACGCAGGTGCTGGTCACGGTTGACCGTGACCGCGCGGCGGCGCTGAACCTACCCGCAAGTCAGGTGGGCAGCACGCTCAGCCTGCTGGTCGGCGACGGTGCGATCTCGCGGTTTGACCGCGATTCAAACAGCTATGACGTGATCCTGCAGGTACCGCAGGAATACCGCGACAACCCTGAGCGGCTGAGCGAATTCTACGTCCGCTCACTGGGCGGTGAGATGGTGCCGCTGTCCGCCGTGGTCAATATCGAGACCCGGGTGGCCGCGCAGGCGATCGAGCAGTTCAACCAGCTCAATTCGGCCACGATCACCGCGTTGCCCATGATCGGCACCTCCACCGGCGACGGCCTTGCCACGCTGGAAGAAATCGCCCGCCCGCTGCTGCCCGGCGGCTTCTTCATCGACTATGCGGGCCAGTCGCGGCTCGAAAAGTCCGAGGGCAACACCATCGTTGTGGCCTTCGCGCTGGCGCTTGTAGTGATCTATCTGGTGCTGGCCGCGCAGTTTGAAAGCGCGCGTGACCCGCTGATCATCCTGATGTCGGTGCCGCTGTCGATCTTCGGGGTGATGGTGCCGCTCAATCTGGGGTTGGGAACGCTCAACATCTACACTCAGGTGGGGCTGATCACGCTGATCGGGCTGATCACCAAGCACGGCATTCTGCTGGTTGAATTTGCCAACCAGCTCAGGCGCGAACAGGGGCTGGACCGTACTGCGGGGATGATCGCCTCGGCCCGGATGCGGCTGCGCCCGATCCTGATGACCACCGCCGCCACCGCGCTGGGTGTCGTGCCGCTGATGACCGCCGATGGTGCGGGTGCGGCGGCGCGCTTTGCGATGGGTCTGGTGATCTTCTCGGGTATCACCGTGGGCACAGTCTTCACGCTGTTCGTGGTGCCCACCGTCTATGTTCTCGTCTCGCGCAAGGAGCTGGCCCCCGCGCCGGAAGAACCCGACGCCGAAGAAGGCGCGCATTCCCCGGCCTGATATCCGCAGGGCGCGGCGATGTGGTGATCATTCAGGAATGGCGTGATCATTCAAGACCGGCGTTCCGGGGTGGGATATCCCTGCCCCGGAACCGCGCCACTCAGGAGAACCGAATGATCTTTCGCTACACCATCCTTTACGTCGATGACGTGCCCGCCACCCTGGATTTCTACGAACGCGCCTTCGGGCTGGAGCGGGGCTTTCTGCACGAATCGGGCGATTACGGCGAGATGGCCACCGGCGCTACAAAGCTGGCCTTCTCCTCAACCAAGCTGATGCGTCAGTTGGGCAAAGACCCGGCCCGGCCCGCGCCCAAGGCCCCTGTGTTCGAGCTGGCGTTCGAGGCCGAGGATGTGCCCGCAGCCCTCAACCGCGCGCTGGCGGCAGGCGCAACCCTGCTCCAACCCGCCCGGGATGAGCCATGGGGCCAGACCACCGCCTATGTCAGCGATCTCAATGGCTATCTTGTCGAAATCTGCTCAGCCGTCCAGTTGCCCAGCGCAGGCTGACCCAGCAGCAGGCGAAGCCCCGCATCCCGGCGCAACTGCGCCGGGCTATGGCCGAACCAGCGCTTGAGCGCGCGTGTCATATGCGCCTGATCGCTGAAGCCACACTCTGCCGCAATCTCGGCCAGCGGTGCGGGCGTGGGCAAAAGCGCCACGGCCCGGCGGGCGCGGGCCAGAAGCCGCCAGAACTCAGGCGGGGGCAGATGCCTGTCCTGAAACCGCCGCTGAAGGCTGCGCAGCGACATCCCGCTTTCCCGGGCAACCCCGGCCACGCCGGCCCCGGGCCGGGTCAGCGCCACAATCGCATCGTCCAGCGCGCCCCATTCCGCCAGCGCATCGCCCAGAATTGTCGTAGCGCGCCCGGTGTCGGCGGCAACCGCCGCCAGCACCTTGTGCGAAACGCTGGCACCGGGCCGCAGCCGGTAGCCGCTGATCTCGGTTCCCGGCATCATGACGGCGTGACGCGGCGAAAAATCAAACGTCGTCAGCACCACATGCGGCGGCGCATCGGGCGGGCGCACCACCAGCACATCGCGGCAACCGTCCGGAAAGACCAACGCAGTTTCCCGACTGGCAGCGCGGAAGTGCCATGGCTGAAACGCACTCATGCTCATAACGCGGGGTGGCGCGACAGCATCTGTTCGCGCGCGATGACATAAAGCCCGGCCGCCATGATCACCACGATCCCCGCCGCCGCCAGCCCGTTGGGCCATTCATAAAACGCCAGCCAGCCCACCACGGCAGCAATGGGAATTTCCAGATACTGCATCGGCGCAAGCGTTGCCGAAGGGGCAAAACGCAGGCTCCAAGTCATCAGCAGATGCGCCAGCGTGCCCAGCACCCCCAGCGCCAGCAGAAGCGACGCCACGAACCAGTCGGGCGTGATCATCTGCAACGCCGGATGCGTGCCATGCCCCAGCACCACCACCGGCACCAGAATCACCAGCGCCTGAACCCCGCTCAGCGCCTGCATCGCCACCGCATCAATCGTCTTGGCAACCAGCCGGGTGACCAGCATGAACAGCGCGAAGGTCACCGCAACCAGCACCGGCAGCAGCGCGGGCCAGCCCACGGTGGCAAAATTGGGCTGGATCACCAGCAATGTGCCCGCAAACCCCACCGCACAGGCTACACTCCGGTGCGGCCCCACAGTTTCGCCCAGCACAAAATGGCCCAGCAGCAGCATGATGAAGGGCATGACAAAGGCAATCGCCAGCGTATCGGCCAGCGGCATGTAGCGCAGCGAGGTGAACATGGCGCCGATACCAATCACATGCAGCAGGCTGCGCAGGCCCAGCAGCCAGAACACCCGCCGCCCGGGCCAGAAGCGCTGCCTTGCCCACCAGACCAGCGGCAGCAGAATCACCACCTGAATCGCGAAACGCACCACCAGCAACTGGCCCAGCGGCACATAATGTCCCAGAAACTTGGCAATCGCATCGCTCATCGGGGCAAGCACGCAAAAACCAAGCATCAGCATGATGCCCAGAAAGGGACGATCCGCAGCGGGGATGATTGTGGACACGCGCGCGCTCCGTTATCGGGAAGGCCGCAGTCAATGCCAGCGCGGCGCCGAAGGCAACCCCGCGCGGCACCTGCGCCGCCTTCAGCAGCGCGCGCTGTCAGCAGAAAACGGCCTGCGCCTTTCCGCCCAACGCCGGGATGCGCCGCAGGTCAGACGGAACGATCATCCCGGCGGCGGGTTAACATCACATGGCCCTGACGGGGCCGTCTAAACTGAGGAGAATACTGATGCAGAAACTTGCCATTGCAGCCTTCGCCCTGACCCTGATCGCCGGCCCGGTGCTGGCTCAGGATGCGACGGAGCACGAATTCCCGATGACCATGACCGATTTCATGATGGCCTATCCGGATGCCTCGCCCGATGATTTCGACATGGTCGATGCCGATGGCGACGGCGAGATCACCGAAGAAGAATTCAACGTCGCCCGCGATTCCGGGCTGATCGGCGACGACGCCTGATCACCCCAACCCGCTTGCCCCCGGCTGACAGGCCGGGGGCTTTCCGCCGCACACGCCGGGTGCGGCGTTTCGCGTTCCGGCGCTCGCCCCTGCCCGCTCATCCCTCCCGCATGGCACCTGCGCGGCGCTGTGCCTCCTGATGATACGCAAGATATCTGCGCTGGATCGCGATATGTTCGGCGACATGCGCGGCGTCATGCCAGACACCCCAGATGAAGCTTGAGCCACGGCGCGTCTGCCACGGCAGGCCCAGAAAATAGATCCCCGCCTCAACCGAGACCCCGCGCTGGTGGCGCGGCTTGCCGCCCTCATCAAAGGCGTCAACCTTCAGCCAGCCGTAATCAACCCCAAAGCCCGTAGCCCAGATGATGGTGCCCACCCCCGCCTGCACCAGATCAAGCGACAAAAGCGGGTTTGTCACGCAATCCGGGTCCGGTTCCTTGTGCCGCGCCTGTGGCTCCTGCGGCAGGTCAAGGCCGTTGCGGGCGACATAAGCATCGGCCTCATCCAGAAGCGACAGAAGGTTGGCATCCCCCCGCGCCAGATTGCGCGCAAGGTCGGGGGCAAAGGTCAGCGCACCCCTCGCAAACCCCTCGGTGCGCCCCACCAGCACCAGCCCCCGCGCCGCAAGGCGGCGGAAATCAATGGTCTCACCGCCATGGGCACCGCTGACCGCGATGGTCACATGCCCGGTGCCGGGGGCCGAGGCGGCAGCGTCCCACTTACCCAGCACACCCAGCCACCAGACAAAATCCCGCCCCCGGTAGCTGCGCGGCGGGCGGTCATGCGGGCCGACCGAGAGATAGACCTTGCGCCCCGCGCGTGACAATTCATCGGCAATCTGCACCCCGGAAGAGCCTGCGCCAACCACCAGCACCGCGCCATCAGGCAGTTGCGCGGGGTTGCGGTAGGCCGTGGAATGCATCTGCACCACACCCGCCTCCTGCGGCACAAGCGCGGGGATGACCGGGCATTGAAACGGCCCCGTCGCGGCAACAACCCGCGCCGCCTCGATCACCCCTTGCGAGGTTTCCACCCGGAACCCGCCCGCTCCCTCGATCCGGCGCACCGATGTCACCTCTACCCCGCAGCGGATCGGTGCGGCGATCTGTCTGGCATAGGCCACGAAGTAATCGGCAACCTCCTCCTTGCCGGGGAAGCCATCCGGGCCCGTGCCCGCAAATTCCCTCCCCGGAAAGCGGTCATGCCAGGCCGGGCCATTGGCCACCAGCGAATCCCACCGCTCCGAGCGCCAGCGCTCGGCGATGCGGTGACGCTCCAGCACCAGATGCGGCACGCCGTGGCGGCTGAGATGCTCGCTCATCGCCACCCCGGCCTGCCCGGCGCCCACCACCAGCGTGTCGGTCGTTTCTGTCATCGCAGCGTCCTTTGCCGACGGGGAAGGCCCAGGGCAGCAGGCCCGGGGGTCAGCGCCAGTCTAGGGCCGGGCACCGGGCGCGGAAAACATGATTTTGTGAAGCATTGATTGGGCATTCGCTAAGCGCCGCGCCTGCCCCGCCGGTCACGCTAACCCGGCATGATCTTGCGCAGCCCCGGCAATTCATCCGCCGCCAGCATCGTCTTGCTGTGCGCCACCAGCGCCCGCACCGCGTTTGAGCGCGCGGCATCCTGCGCCATCAGCAGCCCCATCCGCAGCGCGCGCACCGGGCCGGAAAGCGGGATGAACCGCAACGGCTTGCCATCCGGCGACTGGTCACTGAGCGGGCGGACATTGGCGATGGAATAGCCATAGCCATTCGCCACAAGGCTGCGCATCACCGCCATGTCGCGGGTGCGCTCAGCGATCCGGGGCGCAGACCCCGCACCCTGAAAAAGCGACAGGAAGTAATCAGAACTCAGCGGCAGATCCAGCAGCACCATCGGCTGATCCGTCAGATCGTCGATACTGACCGCGCCCTGCCCGGCCAGCGGATGCGCGGCACTGACGATCACGAAGGGCGGCAGCGTCAGCAGCGCCGTGAATTGCAGATCAGCGGGCAGATCCAGATCATAGGTCAGCGCGATATCAATCTCTGAGCGGCGCAAAGCGCTGAAGATTTCCACCTGATCAAGCTCGGACTGGCGCATCCGCACATCAGGATGTGCCGCTTCAAAACTGCGTCTGAGCGCGGGAAGAACCACCTGCGCAAAGGTCACAAGGCAGCCCACCGCCATCGGCCCGCGCACCGAACCCGCGATATCGCCCGCGATATCCATCAGCGCATGCGCCTCGCGCAGCACCACACGCGCCTGCGCCAGCATCTCGCGCCCCGCCTGCGTCAGCGACAGGCCCTGCGCATGCTGGCGCACAAAAAGTGGCAGGCCGAATTGCTGTTCCAGCTGCGCCACGGCGGCCGAGATCGACGGCGACGAGACATTCACCTTCTCAGACGCCCGCGCGATGCTTCCGGTTTCCCCGACAGCGACGAAATATTCCAGCTGCCGGAGGGTGTATTTCAGCATTGCTCTCCCGGCGCGGTCAGGTTGGGTCAGGGGGCCATGTGGCCCGCCGCGCCGTATGTTTGTCAAGCAAATGTCGTGCTTTTACGCATCGCCCGGCACACCGTAAGACGGCGCCGCACGCGGATCGAGCGCGCGTTGCAGATAGGCCTCAAGCTGCGGCTGATACAGCGCCCAGAGGTTGGCCAACCCTTCAATCGGGCAATCCTCAGTCCAGTCCACACGCAGATCGGCCACCGGCCAGCTGACCCTGTCCACCAGCAGCAATCCCGCCGAATGCACCGGCCCGGCCTCTCCGCCCGCCGCCAACCCGGCGCGCATCGCCGCGATCAGCCGGTCCCCCAGCGGGCCGCGCGCAGCCAGAAACCTATCGACAATCGCCTGCGGCACCCCGTCATTGGCCAGCAGGTTCCCGCCCGAGGCCACATCCGGCCCCTGCGCCTGCGTCCATATCCCCAGCGCCTGCGCGCCCGAATGAATGCCCGTGCGCCCCTGCCCGTCAACCGCCAGCACCTGCCGGTAATCCATGAACCGCCCGCGCCGCACCAGCTCCGCCACGGCATCCGGCGCGCTGAGCCCCTGTTGCATCAGGTCCAGCGCCTGCGGGCCAAGCGCGGGGTCGGTGATGTTCTGCGACGCCACCGCCCCCACGCCGGCGCGGGCAAAAGCGCAGCGCGCCGCAACGGCTGGCGAGGACGAGGAAATGGCGGTGCCGAACATGCCGGTCTCAGCGCAGCGCGCGACAAGCGAGAATGTCATGGCGTCAATCCGGTATCACGGCGGTGGCGTCGATCTCCACCAGCCATTCAGGCCGCGCCAGCGCGCTGACCACCAGCCCGGTAGAAACCGGATGCACGCCTTTGATGTATTCCCCCATCACCCGGTAAACCGCCTCGCGGTGGCGCACATCGGTGAGATAAACCACCACCTTGACCAGATGCGCCATCTCGCCCCCGGCCTCCTCTATCAGCTGGCGGATATTCTGCATAACCTTGTGGGTCTGTTCAGCCGGGTCATGGCTGTCGATATTCTGCGCATCGTCCAGATTCTGCGGGCACTGGCCGCGCATCCAGACAATGCGCCCGCCGCGCGTGACCACGGCCTGCGACAGGTCGTTGTCAAGGCTCTGCTCGGGATAGGTTTCGCGGGTGTTGAAGGGGCGGATGCGGGTATGGGTCATGACCGGGGCTTTCCTCAGAAGGGGCGGCGCCCGCAGGCCCGCAAGAGGTGGCAGTCTAGGCAATCATGCCTGCGCGCGGAAGAACACTATCCCGCATCAGAACGTAGCCCTGCCCTAAGCAGATGCCGGGCAAATGTGCGAATTTCCCTCCAAAAGGCGCAATCGTTCGCATCAGGGTTGACCATGACGGCAAGTCCGGCCTAGTTTTGCCAATGCCGCGTTTGTGATCAAAGCTGAAAATTTGTGCAGCACAGGAGTTAGATCACCGACCTGCGGTAAACAAAAAACATAAAAAGCCATGGGAGGCTTCCGTGAAATCCAGCCATCTTCTTGCCTGCACCGCCCTGACGGCGATGCTTGGCGCCGTCACACCGGCTCTCGCGCAAGAGCGTGTGCCACCCGTCGAAATCTTCACCACGACCGAATCCTACGATCCGATCCGCTATGAGGGCGCCTTCATCATCGCCGATGCATGGCGTGAGCTGGGGCTGGATGTCACGGTTTCGCCGCTTGAGTTCCGCACCCTGCTGGACCGCTTCTATTCCGAGCAGAATTTCGACACCGTCATCATGGGCTGGTCCGGCCGCGTTGACCGCCTTGATCCGCAGTTCTATCTGGGCTCGCTTGACAGCCGTCAGGGCGTGATGGGCGCGAACAACCCCGGTGGCTATTCGAACCCCGATTATGACGCGCTCTATGACGCGCAGTCGCGTGAGTTCGACATCGAGGCACGCCGCGACATCGTGCACGAGATGCAGGAACTGTATATGCCGGACGTGCCGGTCGTGGTGCTGTTTCACCGCGACGAGGTGGTGGCCTATAACAACACCACCTTCACCAACATGAACGCCATGGCCGGTGAAGGGCTCTATTCCGAATGGGTGCCGCTTGAGGCCCAGCCGGTGGGCGACAGCCAGACGCTGCGCATCGGCGGCCCGCAGGAGCCGGATAATGTGAACCCGCTGGCCTCCACCTCGGTCTGGGGCTGGAAATGGATGCGCCTTTACTATGACCGTCTGGTGCGCCTGACGCCGGATGTTGAACCCATGCCTTGGGCCGCCACCTCGGTTGACGCGGTGGATGATGTCACCATCGACGTGACCCTGCGCGAAGGCATGCTCTGGCATGACGGCGAGGCGGTAACCGCCGAAGATGTGGCCTTCACTTTTGACTACTACATGAACAGCGATTACAGCTACTTCAACGCCTACCTCGCGCCCGTCGAATCGGTCGAGGTGACGGGCGATCTGACAGTGCGCTTCAACCTGTCCGAACCCTCGGCGCCCTTCGCCACCATCACCCTCAGCCAGATCCCGATCCTGCCCAAACACATCTGGGAAGGCATCGAGAACCCCGGCGACCTGACGCCTGAACAGATCCCCACCGTGGGTTCCGGCCCGTTCATCTATGACCGCTACGACCGTGGCGAGTTCATGTCGCTGGCCACCAACCCTGACCATTTCTACGCCGACAACATCTCGGTCGATGGGGTGGAATTCGTCATCTACGCCGATGCCGAAGGGGTGTTCACCGCGCTGCAAACCGGCCAGATCGACATGACCGCCTGGCGGATGGAGCCGGGCCAGATCCCGCTGGCCGAAGGCAACGACAACCTGACCGTCGTTTCCGTGCCGGATTTCGGCTATTTCCACATGACCTTCAACACCCGCCGCGCACCCTTTGACGATGTCGCCGCGCGCCGGGCGCTGACCTATGCCATGGACCGTGAGCGCATGGTCAACGTGCTGCTGGACGGGCGTGGCGAAGTGGGCACCTCGGTCATCGCGCCGGTCAATGCCTACTGGCACAACCCGTTCGTCGAGCGGTTTGATTTCGACATGGATGCCGCCCGCGCCGAGCTTGAGGCCGCTGGCTATTCCTGGGACAGCGAAGGCCGGCTGCTCCGGTAACCGCCTGAACCCCTCGCACCCCGCCGCAAACCGCTTGCGGCGGGGTGTTCCCTCATTCCGGGCAGCCCGAGGCTGGACGATACCGAAAGGCAACAGGCGATGTCGCGCCGTACCTATCTGATCAAACGTGTGCTTCAGGCGATATTCTCGCTCTGGATCATCGCCACGATCCTGTTCTTCCTGTTCCGCATGGGTCTGCCAGACCCCACGGCCGCACTGATCACCGAGGGGCTGAACCCCGAACAACGCGCCGCCGTGCGCGCGCAGTTCGGCCTTGATGACCCGCTGTGGCGGCAATATTTCCTGTTCCTTGTCAACGCGCTGCAAGGTGAATTCGGCACCTCGTTCAGCTACCGCGCGCCGGTGTCCGGCATTGTATGGGAACGCCTTGCCAACACCATGGTCCTGATGCTGGCCGCCATCGTCATCGCCTATGCGATCGGTGTGCCGCTGGGTGCATGGCTGTCATGGCGCCGCGGTTCGCGCGTGGATACGGCGGGCATCTTCTTCGGCCTCATGTTCCGCTCAGCCCCGATGTTCTGGACCGGGATGATCGCCATTCTGATCTTTGGCGTCACCCTTGCCATCCTGCCCACCAGCGGCATGCGCACCCTGCCCTATGACGCCTCAAGCTTCTGGGACAAGATTTTCACGCTGGATTTTCTGTGGCACGCCATCCTGCCGGTGATGATTGTCGCGCTCTATTACCTCGGCTCGCCGCTGCTGATCATGCGCAACACCATGCTTGAGGTTTATGGCGAGGATTTCATCGAGATGGCCCGCGCCAAGGGCCTGCGCGAGCGCGATATCCTCTACAAACACGCCGCCCGCAACGCGCTTTTGCCCGTCGTCACGCAGCTTGCCGTCACCATCGGGCTGGCGGCGGGCGGGCAGGTGGTGGTTGAGGTGGTGTTTTCATGGCCCGGGCTGGGGCGCGAGATTCTGAATGCCGTGCGCACCTCGGATTTCCCGCTGGCGCAGGCCAGTTTCCTGATCATGGCGGCGTTCGTGATCACGCTGAACCTGTTCGTCGATATCCTTTACACCACGCTTGATCCAAGGGTGAGCTTCCGATGACCATGCCCCCCTTCCTGCGCGCGGCCGCAGGCCCGCTCAAGCTGATGCTGCAAGACCGGCTCGCGGTGATCGGCCTGTGTGTGCTGAGCTTCATTATCGCCATGGCGCTGTTTGCGCCGCTTCTCTCCACCCACAACCCGCGCCATATCAACGAGATCGAGGATGGCTCGGTTCTGACACGCGGTGCCGATGTGTGGGAGCTGGCCGACAGCCTTGGCCCGCTGGCCCTCAATGACGCTGACAGCGCCGGCGCCATGGCGCTGATTGTCGGGCGTCAGGGCACCGTCTGGTCGCGCGAAGGCGGCACGTGGGAGCGGGTGGAGGTGCCGGTCGAAGCTGACCTGAACGCAGTCGCCCTGCAACCGGACGGCAGCGCACTGGTTGTCGGCGCGGGCGGCACGGTTCTGCTACGCGAAGGCAGCGCGTGGCGCGTCATCGACGCCCCCGCGCCCGCCAATCTGCAAAGCGTCGCGTGGATTGATGAGAATGCTGCGCTGATGGTCGGCGCGGGCGAGGAAATCTGGCGGCTTGATACCGTCACCGGCACCATCCTTGAGATCGACAGCCCCGTGGGCCGTGGCTTTGCCCTGCGCTCGGTCGCGCGCGACAGCGACGGCACGCTTCTGGCGATCGGCGAACGTGGCCTTGCCATCCGCTATGACCCGGCCACCAATGAAGCCGCGCTTGAGCGCCTCGGCTCCAGCCGTGACCTCAACCATATCCACATCGCACCGGGCGGCGCCGCGCTGGTGACGGGTGAGCGCGGCACCCTTCTGCGCCGCGACAGCCCCGAGGAACGCTGGATCACCGACCCCGCCCCCGATACCCGCGCCCTGCGCACCGGCTGGATCGGTGATGACGGCCGCGCCGTAGCCGCCGGGCGCAACGGCATCGTCATGGAATGGGATGGCGGCACCTGGCAGATCGTCCCCACGGAAAGCGAACGCCACCTGCGCGCCCTGCTGATCGAGGGGGACAGCTGGCTGGCGCTTGGCTCTGACCGTTTCGTCACCCGCCTTGCGCCCCCATCGCGCGAACATTGGTTCGGCACCGACCATCTGGGGCGTGACCTTTACAGCCAGAATGTGCACGGCAGCCGCATCGCCCTACTGGTGGGCTTTCTGGGCGCGGCGCTGGTGGTGCTGATCGGCACCAATGTCGGCCTGATTGCCGGTTATTACCGGGGGCGGACCGAAACCATCCTGATGCGCACTGTCGATGTTATGTACGGCATCCCGTTCGAGCCGTTTGCGCTGATCCTTGTGCTGCTGTTCCAGCCCAGCCTGTTCATCGTCATTCTGGCGGTGTCGCTGCTGACATGGCGCACCGTCGCGCGGCTGATCCGCTCTCAGGTGCTGTCCTTGCGCGAACGGCCCTTTGTGAAGGCCGCGCGGGTGGCCGGGGCCTCGGATCTGCGGATCATGTATCTGCATATCTTCCCCAATGTGATGCCGCTGGTGTTTCTCGAACTCGCCATCATCGTCGGCGTCTCCATCATCGCCGAGGCCACGCTGTCTTTCCTGGGCCTTGGCCCGCCCCATTCGATCAGCTGGGGTGGCATCCTGCATGACGCCCGCCTGTCAGGCGCATGGCGCACCGCATGGTGGTGGAACCTGCCGCCCGGCATCTTCATCATGACCACGGTTCTGTCGGTCTTCTTCATCTCGCGGTCGCTGGAAGTGGTCGCCAACCCGCGATTGAGAGCCCGGCAATGAAAGATATAGCCGCAAAACCCCTTCTCGATGTCCGCGATCTGGCGATCCATTACCGCACCGGCGCAGGGCCAGTGCGGGCGGTGGACGGGATTGATTTCTCCATCGCGCCCGGTGAGGCGCTGGGGCTGGTGGGCGAATCCGGCTGCGGCAAGACCACCGCCGCCAAGGCGATGCTGAAACTGCTGCCCCCCAACGGCGACATCCCGCGCGGGCAGATGGATTTCAATGGCCGCGATCTGGTGCCGCTCACGGGCGAAGACATGCGCCGCGTCCGCTGGAAGGAAATCGCCTGGATTTCGCAGGCGGCGATGAATGCGCTTGATCCGGTTTACCGGGTGGGCGACCAGATCCTTGAGGCGATGCAGGCCCATATCAAAATCGACAAGGCCGAAGGCTGGGCGCGCGCCGAGGAGTTGTTCCGCGCTGTCGGCATCGACCCGTCGCGCCTGCGCGCCTACCCGCATGAGATGTCGGGCGGGATGAAGCAGCGCGCCGTCATCGCCATGGCCATGGCCCTGCAACCGCAACTCTTGATCGCCGATGAACCCACCACCGCGCTCGATGTGGTGACGCAGGCGCAGATCCTGTCGCGGCTCGCACGGCTGCGGCGAGAGCGCGGGATGGCGTTGTTGTTCATCACGCATGACATCTCGGTCGTGGTGCAGACCTGTGACCGCGTGGCGGTCATGTATGGCGGCAAGATCATGGAAACCGGCCCCGTCCGGCAGGTTTTCGGCCAGCCCTTCCACCCCTACACCATGGGCCTGACCAACGCCTTCCCCACGCTGGAAGGCGCGCAGCGCGAGCTGATCTCGATCCCCGGCACCCCGCCCGATCTGCTGAACCCGCCCACCGGCTGCCGCTTTGCCGAACGCTGCCCCTTTGCGACCGACCGTTGCCGCGCCGAAGAACCCGCGCAGCATGCCGTCGGCCCCGGCAGGTTGGCGGCCTGTCATTACCCTGAAAAGGTAGAAGAATTCCGCCGCACCGCTGCCACGAATGAGGCATGGGCCGAAGTGGGCCGCCGCCTCAATGAAGAGGTGGTTGTCGCCACCCGCACCCAGCGCAAGCAAAGCGCCGAGGTGCTGTCAATCGAAGGGCTGGTCAAGCATTTCCCCGTTGCCGGCAGCTTCTTTGGCAAGTCCGAAAGCAAGGTTCATGCCGTCGATGGCATCGACCTGACGCTGCAGGAGGGCGAAATACTGGGCATCGCCGGTGAATCCGGCTCTGGCAAGACAACCACCGGCGAGATGCTGGTGCGGTTGCAGGAACCCACCGCCGGGCGCATCCTGTCCGAGGGCAGCGATATCGCGCATCTGAAAGGCGCCGCGCTCAAAGCCTTCCGCCGCCGCGCGCAGATGGTGTTTCAGGACCCGTATCAGACCCTCAACCCGCGCTTCACCATTCAGGATATCGTCGGTGAGCCGCTGAAAATCCACAGTCTCGCCAAAGGTGCCGACCGCCGCGCGCGCGTGGTTCAGGCGCTGGAACGTGCCGGGCTGAAACCGGCTGATACCTATATGGAGCGCTTCCCGCATGAGCTGTCAGGCGGCCAGCGCCAGCGCGTCGCCATCGCCCGCGCCATCGTGCTGGAGCCGCGCTTCATTGTGGCGGATGAGCCGGTCTCGATGCTCGATGTCTCCATCCGTGCCGGTGTGCTGAACCTGATGCGCCGGTTCCGCGATGAGCTGGGCATTTCCTTCGTCTATGTCAGCCATGACCTGCCCACCATCCGCTATGTCGCCGACCGCACCGCGATCATGTATCTGGGCGAGATTGTCGAGGTGGGGCCGACCGAGCAGGTCATCGCCCAGCGCAAACACCCCTATACCCGCCTCCTCCTCGATGCCTCTCCCGAGCCTGACCCATCGGTTGAAAAACCCCCGCTGGAATCGGCAGGCGAAATCCCTTCCGCCATCGACATTCCCAACGGCTGCCGCTTCCACAACCGCTGCCCGCTGGCCACCGTCGAATGCGGCTGGGAGGGGCGCGATGTGATCGCCGCACTCGCCGAATGGGATCTGTCCACCCGGCCGCGCGACGCCCTCGGCACGCCAGAGCGCAACGGGCTTGACCTGCGCATCCCCACCCCAAAGGGTGCCGCCGTCGCGCGCGCCCAACTGGCCGATGTGCTGGCCCAGCGCCCCGCCTCGCTGACAGAGGCCGCCGATATCACCGAGGAAAACGCAGCGCTGGTCATCCGCTTCCCTGCCCGCCCCTCGCCCCGGCGGCGGCGTGTGGCGGAAGGGCATGAGGTCGCCTGCGTGCTTTACCCTGACGAACCCGTGCCGCCCGCCGGTTGACAGCACCGGAAAATCGCGCCAGCACCCGGCAGTCACCGGGTGCGTAAAGGGATGCGGGGAATGGCAGAAACCGGCATGGCGGCGGGTAATGCACTGATGCATCTGGACCGGCTTGCGCAAAAGGCACTCGCGCTGTGGGATCTTCCCGCAGGCGCCCGCGCCCGGCTGATCAACGTGGCCGAAAACACGACATGGCTGGTGGAGGCCCCCGGCGGCTTCCGCGCCGTGCTGCGCATCCACCGGGAAAATTACCACAGCCCCCGCGCCATCGCCTCGGAACTGGCCTGGATGGATGCCTTGCAGCGCGACGCCATCATCGAGGTGCCCCGCGCCATCCCCGGCCGGAATGGCCAACCCCTCCAGACCTGCACAACAGATGGCCAACAACCCCCCCGCCATCTGGTGCTGTTTCACTTCATCAACGGCACCCATCCAAGCGAGAGCGGCGATCTGACCGCCGGGTTTGAGCGCCTTGGCACCATCGCCGCAAAGATGCATCTGCACGCGCTGGACTGGCCCCGCCCTGAGGGATTTGAGCGGCTGATCTGGGATGATGCGGCGGTGTTTAGCCCGCAGGCCACCTGGGGCAACTGGCGCGATGCACCCCATGTCAGCCCCGCTCTGCGCCCCGTGCTTGAAACGGCAGAGCGGACCATCCGCCACCGCCTTGCCGTCTATGGCAATGACCCCTCGCGCTACGGCCTGATTCATGCCGATATGCGGCTGGCCAACCTGCTGGAAGAGGGCAACATCACGCGGGTGATTGATTTTGACGACTGCGGTTTTGGCTGGTTCCTCTATGATTTCGCCGCCGCCATCAGCTTCATCGAAATCGACCCGGCAATCCCCGCGCTGAAAGCCGCATGGCTGCGCGGTTATCGCCGGGTGCGCGCATTGCCCGCGCAGGATGAGGCCGAGATCGACACATTCATCATGCTGCGCCGCATGGCCCTGCTGGCATGGATCGGCAGCCATCTTGACGCCCCTGAACCGCAGGCCATGGCCCCGCATTTCGCCGCCGGAACGGCGCGGCTGGCGCAGGAATGGCTGGCGGCGCAAAGGCGCTGAAAGCCGCCCCTCAGCCCTCCTGCCACAGGCTCAGCTGCCGCCCCTCGCCGCTTTCGCCACCTTCCCCGTCCAGCGTTGACAGCGTCACGCCCAGCAGCCGAATACCCATCGCCACCGGGAAAAGCGGCTGCAACAGCGCCAGCGCGGTTTCCTCCATCACCGGGCCGGTGACCGGGGCAATCAGCGTCCGGCTGCGGGTGATCTGCCGGAAATTGGCGTATTTCACCTTCAGCGTCACCGTGCGCCCCCGCACCCCCTTGGCCGCGCAATGCCGCCAGACCTTGGCCACCAGCGCGCGCACCTCCTGCGCGGCGCGCTCATGCCCGGTAATATCCTGCGAAAACGTATCCTCGGCCCCGATGGATTTGCGCGCCCGGTCCGGCTGCACCGCGCGCTCGTCAATCCCGCGCGCAATCCGGTAATACCACTGGCCGGACTTGCCGAAATGCTCCTGCAAAAAGGCCAGCGACCGTTCGCGCAGATCGGCCCCGGTCTGAAGGCCCAGCCGCTCCATCCGGTCGGCGGTGGCCGGGCCGATGCCATGGAACTTGCGCACCGGCAGCGCTGCCACAAAGGCCGGACCCTGCGCCGGGGTAATCACCGCCTGCCCGTCCGGCTTATTGAGATCGCTCGCCATCTTGGCCAGAAACTTGTTGTACGAAACCCCGGCCGAGGCCGTCAGCCCGGTTTCCGCCTTGATCCGCGCCCGGATCATCCGCGCAATCTGTGTGGCCAGCGGAATACCCAGATGGTTCTCGGTCACATCCAGATAGGCCTCATCCAGCGACAAGGGCTCAATCAGCGGGGTATGTTCGGCGAATATCGCCCTGATCTGCGCTGACACGGCGCGATACACATCAAAGCGGTGCGGCACGAAGATCAGGTCAGGGCAGCGCCGCAACGCAGTGACCGAGGGCATGGCGGAGCGCACCCCAAACGCGCGCGCCTCATAGCTGGCGGCAGCGATCACGCCGCGCGCGGCGGGGCTGCCCACCACCACCGGCTTTCCGCGCAGCGCCGGGTTATCGCGCTGTTCGACCGAGGCATAAAAGGCGTCCATATCGACATGGATGATCTTGCGGCCAATGGCCGAAAGCGGCAGGCTTCCGGCATCGGTATTCCGCTCATCTGCCATTGCCTGCTGCATCGCCCATTGCCCTGAAGCGCCTGCGCCCCACCCCGCTGCGCGGGGTGAGAACGAATAACGAACATACCGCAATTGCGTGCAGTTTCAACCCTGCACGGCACGTCACCGGCAGCAATCCCCCTGCCCTTTCGCGCGCGGGCTCAGGCCGCATGCTCCGGCCCGGGCTGGGCGACTGACCACTGAATGCCGAACGGGTCGCGCAGAAGGCCCCAGTCATCGCCCCAGAACTGCCGTTCATAGGGCATCACCTCGGTGCAGCCAGCCGCCACGGCACGGTCCCACCAGGCGCGGCCATCGGCGACCATGAGTTGCAGATGACCGTGCGGCAGGGGCGTTTCGGCGCGCGGGCCGTCGCCGGTATGGTCGGTCATCATGAACGCACCGCCGTTGATCTCGATCTGCGCATGCATCAGCATTTCCGGGCGTTCCGGGTCCGGCATCCGGCCCAGATCGGTTGCCCCGAAAGCGCGGGTATAGAACGCGATCGCCTCTGCGGCGCGCCCTCCGAACGCAAGATAGGGAATCACGCCGGTCATCACCGAGGGGTCGGGCGTTTTGGACAGGTCGGTCATTGTGGTCTCCTCGAGGAAAAACGGATGCCAATGGCAGGCCTGTCTTGCGCCCACCCATTTAGGTTGATATCAACCTATCATGCCCGAGTCAAACCCCCCGCGCCTCTCCCCCGATACCGTCCTGCATGTGCGCGACACCTGCCTCTGCCTGCACGCCCAGCGCGCCGCCCGCACGCTGGCCCGCCGCTTTGACGAGGTTCTGCGCCCCTTCGGGCTGACCAATGGCCAGTTCTCGCTGCTGATGGCCCTGAACCAGCCAGAGCCGCCCGCTGTTGGCCAGCTTGCGCCCTTTCTGGGGATGGACCGCACCACGCTGACCGCCGCCCTGAAACCGCTTGAACGGCGCGGCCTGCTGAGCGTTGCGCAAGGCAGGAACGACCGCCGCAGCCGTATCGTCTCCATCACCGCCGATGGTGTTGCGACGCTGGCGCGGGCGCTGCCGGACTGGCGCGCGGCGCATGACCGGCTTGAGGCGGTTCTGAGCCCGGATGAGCCGCAGGCCCTGCGCGACAGCCTGAACCGCCTGTCAGCTGCGGAAGCAGCGCCGCCGGACGCCTGACACCCCTTCCGGTTTCGCTGCGCAACCTCAGCCGCCTTGGCAGCGCTGGCTTTTCAGGGGCAGAGGCCCTTCAGATAGGCCCCATAGGCCGTCTTGGCAAAGAGCGCCGCGCGCTCTGCCAGTGCCTGCGCGTCAATCCAGCCCATGTGAAAGGCCACCTCGTCAGGGCTGCCCATTTGCAGGCCCTGCCGCTGCTCGACCGTGCGCACGAAATTACCGGCGTCCAGCAGGCTTTCATAGGTGCCGGTATCCAGCCATGCAAAGCCCCGGCCCATCTGCCGCACCTGCAACGTGCCTTCCGCCAGATAAAGCTCCAG
The DNA here is from genome assembly GCF_036802785.1 of Pararhodobacter sp. Classification (GTDB taxonomy): domain Bacteria; phylum Pseudomonadota; class Alphaproteobacteria; order Rhodobacterales; family Rhodobacteraceae; genus Pararhodobacter. Next base: position 14,338 of record NZ_DAIRVN010000012.1, on the reverse strand, counting down.
CAGCGCGGTGATCTCAAGCTCGCCCCGCGCCGAGGGTCTGACCTGCGCCGCCAGTTCCGGGGCGCGCCCGTCGAGAAAATACAACCCCGTCACCGCGTAATTGGAGGGCGGGTTGGCGGGCTTTTCGATGATCGCGCGCACCTGCCCGTCGGCATCGAAATCCACCACGCCGTAGCGCTGCGGGTCTGCCACGCGGTAGCCAAACACCGTGCCGCCCTGCATGCTGGCGGAAGCCATCAGCTCCGGCAGGCCATGGCCAAAGAACAGGTTATCGCCCAGCACCATCGCCGAGGGCGCGCCATCAAGGAACCCCTCCGCCAGTAGATAGGCCTGCGCCAGCCCGTCAGGCGAGGGTTGGGTGATCCATTCAAGCCGCAGCCCCCATTGGCTGCCATCCCCCAGCAGCCGCTGAAACTGGGCCTGATCCTCGGGGGTGGTGATGATCGCGATCTCGCGGATATCGGCCAGCATCAGCACCGACAGCGGATAATAGATCATTGGCTTGTCATAGACCGGCAGAAGCTGCTTCGACAGTCCCATCGTGATCGGCCAAAGCCGGGTGCCGGTGCCCCCGGCCAGAATGATGCCCTTGCGTTTCATGCCTTCACCTTCAGTTCCTGCAAGACCCGGTCAAGCCCCGCGCGCCAGTCAGGCCGGTCAAGGCCAAACACATCCAGCCCGCTGCAATCCAGCCGCGAATTAAGCGGGCGGCGCGCCGGGGTGGGGTAGTCAGATGTGGGAATATCGGTAACCGCGCAGCCCATCCCGGAACGCGCGAAGGTTTCGCGTGCGAAACCTGCCCAGCTGGTATCGGGAGCACCGGCGAAATGGTAGGTGCCCGAAAACGCGGGCGCATCGCGCAGGGCGCGCGCGATGGTCAGGCATGCGCGGGCGATGTCATCGGCAGGCGTCGGCCCGCCGATCTGATCGGCCACCACAGCAAGCTGATCGCGGGTGGCGCCCAGCCGCAGCGTGGTCTTCACGAAGTTGGACCCATGCGCCGAGAATACCCATGAAACCCGCAGGATCGCATGCACCCCGCCCGCCGCGCGCACCCCCACCTCGCCCGCCAGCTTGGCGCGGCCATAGGCGTTGAGCGGGGCGGTGGGGTGGTCAGGCGCAAAGGGCGCATCGCCCGCGCCATCGAAGACATAATCAGTCGAAGGCTGGATCATCACCGCGCCGATTTCCTCCGCCGCGCGCGCCATGGCAGCGGGGCTGTCGCCGTTGATCACCGCCGCCAGTGCCTCTTCGCTCTCGGCACGGTCAACGGCGGTATAGGCGGCGGCGTTGATCACCGCTTCGGGGCGGTGTTGTCGGACCGCGGCGGCGCAGGCCGCCGGGTCAGCCAGATCAGCCCTGGCACGACCCAGAAACACGCCCCCGGGCAAGGCGCGGCGCAATTCGGTCGCCAACTGGCCGGTTTTGCCAAAGACCAGCACCCTCATGACGCGCCCCCTTGCAATGCCGCTTCAGCCTGAGTGAAAAACGCGCGCGCACTGCGCCGGCCCGCTTCTTCGCGCCCCCGGCGCATCTCGCGGCTGAAGGCGCGCACCGCCGCATAGGCATAGGCGCTGCACCGCACCAGCCCGGCAGGCACCGCCAGAAGCCGGGCATACTGCGCCGTCACGGCCTGAAAGAACGCCTGCTGGCGCGCACCCTTCCCCGCTTGTTGTGCGAAGTGATGAAACTCTGCACCCGGCAGGTTGGGGCCGACAAGGGCGAAATCCAGAAAGGCGAAATAGCCGGGCACCCGCGCCAGTCCGAAATTGGGCCAGAAGACATCATTATGCCCCATCACAGGCCGCTGCGCCTGCAGCACTGGGGCCAGCGCGGTCAATCTGGTGCAGGCCTCAGTGTCATCCCCCAGCGCGGCGCGAAGCGGGGTGAGGATGTCAGGCGCGCGCGGCCTCGGCTCCATATCCGCGCACAGCCGCTCAAGATACTGGCCCAGCGCATGAACCGAGCGCGCCAGTATCTCCTCGCATCCCCATTGCCAGCCGTCATTGGTGCCGACGCCCTCAAGCCGCTCGGTATACAGCAGGTATTCGCCGTTCTCCGCAGTGGCATGAAGAAAGCGCAGCATCGCCGGGCAGGGCTGATGGCGCGCCCGCTGATCTGCGAGAACCCTTTTGGCGATCTGGTATTCCAGAATGCTGGCGGTTCGCTTTTCGATGAACATCTGCCCGTCGCGCAACCGGCAAAGGCGCAGGCCACGGTTTGCCGTTCCCCCCTCAAGTGGCGCGATAGTGTCGATCTGCGCGCCATCACCCGCGAGCTGCCGGGCCGCCGCGCGGGCAGCAGCACAGGGCGCAAGGATCATCGCGCCACCCCCAGCCGCTCGCCCACGCCCTGACGCGCCTGAAGGGGGCGCCACCATGATTCGTTCGCAAGATACCAATCGACCGTGCGCTCCAACCCCTCATCCAGCGTGACCGAGGGTTTCCAGCCCAGTTCAGAGCGGATGCGCGTGGCGTCGATCGCGTAGCGCAGGTCATGGCCCGGGCGGTCGGTGACAAATTCGATCAGCCCGGCATGGGGCGCTGCGTCCGGGCGCTTGCGATCAAGGATGGCGCAGATCTTGCGCACGAGGTCGATATTCGTCGCCTCATTCTCGCCGCCGATGTTGTAGCTGCGCCCGACCGCGCCCTTTTCCAGCACCATCAGCAGCGCCGCCGCGTGATCTTCGACATAAAGCCAGTCGCGCACGTTCAGCCCCTGCCCGTAAACCGGGACCGGCCTGCCCGCCAGCGCGTTCAGGATCACCACCGGGATCAGCTTTTCAGGGAAGTGGAACGGCCCGTAATTGTTGGAGCAATTGCTCAGCACCACCGGCAGGCCATAGGTGTGGTGCCATGCGCGCACCAGATGATCGCTTGCGGCCTTTGACGCCGAATAGGGGCTGCGCGGGTCATAGGGCGTTTCTTCGGTGAACTGCCCCTCAGGGCCGAGGCTGCCGAACACTTCATCGGTGGAAATGTGGTGAAAGCGAAAGCTTTCGGGGCGGCCCTGATCCTGCCAATAGGCGCGCGCGGCCTCCAGCAGGGTGTAGGTGCCGCGCACATTGGTGTCGATAAAGGCGCCCGGCCCGTCGATGGAGCGGTCGACATGGCTTTCCGCCGCCAGATGCATTACCGCATCGGGGCGGTGCGCGACGAACACCCGCGCCAGTGCCTCCGCATCACGGATATCGACCTGCTCGAACGCATAAAGCGGGCTGGCGGCCACGCTGGCGACATTCTCAAGGCAGGCGGCGTAGGTCAGGCAATCGACATTGACCACGCCATGCCCGGCTGCCACCGCCTGCCGCACCACCGCCGAGCCGATGAACCCCGCGCCGCCCGTGACCAGAAGCTTCATGCGCCTTCCCATCTGAACGGGCTGTCAAAATCTGCAAAGGCGGGGGCGCTTGCGTCCTTGTCGGACAGTTGCGGGGCGTTGGTGCCCCAGTCGATGCCCAGGCTGTCCCAGCGCACCGCGCCGTCGCATTCGGGCGCGTAATGATCGGTGCATTTGTAGATGATCTCGGTGTCAGGCTCACGCGTGATAAAGCCATGCAGAAAACCTGCGGGAATCCAGAGCTGGCGGGCGTTCTCAAACGACAGCTCAACCCCCACCCACTGCCCATAGGTCGGGCTGCCTTTGCGGATATCGACCGCGACATCATAGAGCCGCCCGCGCCCGCAGCGCACCAGTTTGCCCTGCGCATGCGGCGGTGACTGGTAGTGCAGGCCGCGCAACGTGCCCACCTGAACCGACATCGAGTGATTGTCCTGCACGAATTCAGGCAGATGCAGGCCCGCCTGCTCCAGCGTGCGCCTGTTCCAGCTTTCGCTGAAAAACCCCCGCGCATCGCCGAAACGGCGCGGCGTCAGCATCAGCACATCGGGAAGGGCGGTCTTTTCTACCTGCACAGTGTCAACTCCGCTCTGTCGCGGCCAATGTCGCCGATGCCCGGGGGTTAGGCAAGCCTCGGTGATGGCCTCAGAGGTCGCGCCAGCAGGGTTGCACGTCGCCGGGTGCCGGGGTGGCAGCAAAGACGCCGCGCGCGATGGCGCGGGCCAGACAGACGGCGGCGGCATGGCCCAGTGCGAAGGTGTCCGCCACCGGGTTGGTCAGGGGGCGCGCGCCGGTTGCGGCTGCAAAAACCAGATCGCCGTCAAGCGGCGTATGGGCGGGGGATATGGCGCGGGCAAGCCCATCATGGGCTGCGGTCGCCATGCGGGTGGCCTGCGCCTGCGTCAGGGCGGCGTCGGTGGCGATGATGGCGATGGTCGTGGCCTCACCCAGCCGCTTGCCGCAGAAGGGCTCATGGCCGGGATCAAAGCGCGCGGGCAGGCCGAGGTTGCCGAATTCTGCGTCCATCTCCCACGGGGCGGCCCAGAAATGGTTGGTGTCGCCGACAAGGGGGGAGCCCACGGCGTTGACGGCCACCAGCGCGCCCACCGTGATGCCATTTTCCAGCAGCACCGAGGCAGAGCCGAGGCCGCCCTTGACCCGGTAGGTCGCAGCCCCCGTCCCCGCGCCCGCTGTGCCCAGCGCGAAATCCACCCCGGCATTGGCGAGCGCGGCGCGGCCCAGCGCCTTGTAGGGGTTTTCCACCCAGTCCTTGTTGCCGCCATTGCTCAGATCAAACAGGATCGCGCCGGGCACAATGGGCACACGCGCGCCGCTCGCCGTCGCAAAGCCCCGCCCCTGCGCCCGCAGCGCATCAGCCACGCCCGAGGGGGCATCGAGCCCAAAGGCGGAACCGCCGGAAAGCACCAGCGCGTCAACCTCCTGCACCAGTTTGTCAGGCGCCAGCAGGTCCGTTTCACGCGTGCCGGGCGCGCCGCCCATGACGCTGACAGCGGCCACGAAGGGCCTGTCGCCCACCAGCACCGTGCTGCCGGTCTTGATGCCGTGATCCTCGGCATTGCCGACAAACAGCCCCGCCACATCGGTGATCAGATTTCGCGCGCCCGGTTTCATGGCAGCCCCCTTGCGACAACGCCTTCAGATACAGCGCCCGCCGTCCACTTCCATGGCGACGCCGGTGATCATGCTGGCCTCATCCGAGCACAGGAAGAGGGCGGCATTGGCCATATCCTCGGGCGTGGAAAAGCGGCCGAGCGGGATGGTGGACAGGAATTTCGCGCGGATCTCGGGCGTATCCTCGCCCATGAAGCTTTTCAGCAGCGGCGTTTCCCCGGCGACCGGGTTGATCGCATTGACCCGGACGCCCGCAGGCGCCAGCTCCACGGCCATGGCGCGGGTGGCGGTGATCATCCAGCCCTTTGACGCATTGTACCAGTTCAGATTGGGGCGCGGCGAGACCCCGGCAGTTGAGGCGACATTAAGGATCGCGCCCGCGCCATTGGCCTTCATATGCCCCACCAGATGGCGCGCGGTCAGATAGACCGACTTGGCGTTGACGGCCAGAACGCGGTCGAATTCTTCCTCGCTGACCTCTTCCATCGGTTGCGGCAGATGGGTGATGCCCGCGTTGTTGACCAGAATATCGACCTTGCCGAAGGCCTCGATCGCGGCTTTGGCCATGGCCGCCACGCTGTCATTCTTCGCCACATCCACCTGCTGGGCGATGCCACCCACCTCGGCTGCGATGGCCTTGGCGGCGTCAAGGTTGATATCGGCCACCATGACACGCGCGCCTTCCTGCACGAACCGCCGCGCGATCCCCGCACCAAAGCCAGAGCCGCCGCCGGTGATGATTGCCGCTTTTCCCTCAAGTCTCATATCAGTCTCTCCCAGAAATCAGCCGTGATGCGCGGCGACGGTTTTGAGGGTCGAGAAGCCATAAAGCGCCTCGAACCCTTTTTCGCGGCCATGGCCGGATTTGCCGATGCCGCCGAAGGGCAGCTCAACGCCGCCGCCCGCGCCGTAATTGTTCAGGAACACTTGCCCGGCCCGCAAAGCCCGTGCCATGCGCATCTGCCGCCCGCCATCGCGCGACCAGACCGAGGCGACGAGGCCGAATTCGGTGCCATTGGCGATTTCGACTGCCTCGGCCTCGCCATCGAAGGGAATAACGACCTGCACCGGGCCGAAGATTTCCTGCTGCGCCAGCGCGTGATCCGCCGAAACGCCACCAAAGAGGGTCGGTGCCACATAATGACCGCCTGCCGGGGCCTGATCGACGATGCGGCCCTGTGCGGCCATCTCCAGATCGGTGCCACGCTCAATAAAGCCCTGCACGATCTCTTTCTGACGAGCAGAAATCAGCGGGCCAACGTCAAGGTCAGCATCGGCGGGGCCGACCTGAAGCGCCTTGTAACGCTCAGCCATGCGGGTGATGACCTCATCATAGCGCGCGCGCTCCACCAGAATGCGTGACGAGGCAGAGCAGGTCTGACCGGCATTCTGGATACCGGCATTCACCAGAAACGGCAGGGCTGCATCAAGGTCAGCATCATTGAACACCAGTTGCGGGGATTTGCCGCCCAGCTCCAGCGTGACCGGCACCACATTGCGGGCAGCAGCGGCCTGAATCAGCGTGCCGACATGAACCGAGCCGGTGAAGGAGATATGGTTGATGCCGGGATGCGACGACAGCGCCGCACCTGCCTCTTCGCCCAAACCCGGCACCACGTTCAGCGCGCCCTCGGGCATGCCCGCCTCATGGGCGATGCGGGCGAAGGCCAGCGCGGTCAGGCAGGCCTCCTCGGCGGGTTTCAGGACACAGGCATTGCCCATCGCCAGCGCGGCACCGACCGAGCGGCCGATGATCTGCATCGGGTAGTTCCACGGGATGATATGGCCGGTCACGCCATGCGGCTCACGCAAGGTATAGACGGTGTAGCCGTTCAGATAGGGAATGGTTTCGCCCATCACCTTGTCGGCGGCACCGCCGTAAAACTCCATGTAGCGCGCCAGTGCCAGCGCATCGGCGCGCGCCTGCTTCAGCGGCTTGCCGACATCGGCGGCCTCGATCGCGGCCAGCTCGTCAGCACGCTCGGCCACCATCTGGCCGATGCGCGTCAACAGCCGCCCGCGCTCTGCCGCCGTAGTCTTGCCCCAGACGCCGTGCAGCGCCGATTGCGCGGCGGCTACCGCATCGTCAATATCAGCGCTTGTGCCGCGCGCGATCTGCGCCATTTCAGCGCCGGTGGAGGGGTTTTCAACCGCCAGCGTGTCAGCGGTGCGGCGCCATTGGCCGCCGATCAGGATTTCGCGCGGATCATACCAGAGTTTCATGGGTCTTTCCTTCCGTCCAACCCGCCGGGATCACCGGCGTGGCGGCGATCAGTTCGCGGGTATAGGGGTGTTGGGGGTTGGCGAAAACCGCCTCGGTCTCGCCGCTTTCAACGATCTCGCCGGCCTTCATCACCATCACCCGGTCGGTGATAGCGCGCACGACATGCAGGTCATGGCTGATGAACAGATAGCCCAGCTGGTGGCTTTCCTGCAACCGCGCCAGCAGATCAAGGATCTGCGCGCGCACCCGCACGTCCAGCGCCGATACGGCCTCATCCAGCACAATCAGGTCAGGCCGGTTGATCAGCGCGCGGGCGATGGCGATGCGCTGGCGCTGGCCGCCGGAGAACTCGTGGATGTATTTGTCGGCGTCGGCGGGGGTCAGGCCAACCTCGCTCAAAGCCTCGCTGATACGGTCGCGGGCGTCTGCGGGGGTTTGCGGCATCAGGTGAAACGGCTCGGACACAAGGCGTGAGACCTTCCAGCGGGGGTTGAAGCTGCCATAGGGGTCCTGGAACACCACCTGCAACCCGGCCCGCAGTGCGTTGGGCATGGAAGGGCTGATCGGCTCGCGGCCATAAAGCCGGATGCTGCCCGCCTGCACCTTTTCCAGCCCCAGAATGGCCCGCGTCAGGGTGGATTTGCCGCAGCCGGACTCACCCACCAGCCCCAAAGATTCCCCCCGGCGCAGGGTGAAGCTGACGCCGCGCACGGCCTCAAGCATCGGCGTGGGGCCGAAGAGCGAGCGGCGCGGCAGGGCGTAGCTGCGGCGCACATCGGCGACCTCAAGCAGGGTTTCCTCCTCCACCGTCGGCTGGCGCGCGGGGTGATGGGCGGAGGCTGCGAAAAGGCGGCGGGTGTAGTCATGCGCGCGGGTGCGGAACAGGGCCTCGGTCGGCCCCTGCTCGACAATCCGCCCCTCCTGCATCACCGCCACATGATCGGCCACGCCCGCCACCACCGCCAGATCATGGGTAATCAGCAGCAGCGACATGCCCTCTTCATCGACCAGCCCGCGCAAAAGGTCCAGAATCTGCGCCTGCGTGGTGACATCCAGCGCGGTGGTGGGCTCATCGGCGATCAGCAGGCGCGGGCGCAGGGCCACGGCCATGGCAATGCAGACGCGCTGGCGCTGGCCGCCTGACAGCTCATGCGGGTAGCGATCGAGCGGGAAGCGCGCGCCGTCCAGCCCCACACGGTCCAGCTTTTCGCGGGCAAGTTTCAGGGCCTCAGACCGTTTGGCGGCACCATGGATGATCAGCGTTTCGGCCACCTGATCGCCGATGGTCTGTACCGGGTTCAGCGCGGTCATCGGCTCCTGAAAGATCATGCCGATATCATTGCCACGAATGCCGCACATGGTGTCTTCGTCCAGCGCGAACAGGTCGCGCCCGTCCATCATCGCGCGCCCGCTGCGCTTGCCCCCCTCTGGCAGCAGCTTCATCAGCGCCAGCGAGGTCATGGATTTGCCCGAGCCGGATTCACCCACCAGCCCGAAGACCTTGCCTTGCGGGATATCAAACGACACGTCGCGCAGGATCGGTGTGCCGTGGATATCAAGCGACAGGTTCTCAACGCGGATCAGGCTCATCGTGCGCGCCTCAGTTTCGGGTCCAGAATATCGCGCAGACCGTCGCCCATCAGGTTCAGGCCCAGCACCGTCAGCACGATGGCGAGGCCCGGAATGACCGCCATATGCGGCGCGAAGGAGATCATGGTCTGCGCCTCAGCCAGCATGCGGCCCCAGCTGGGGATCGGCGGCTGCGCGCCAAGGCCGACATAGGAAAGCGCGGCCTCGGCCAGAATGCCCAGCGAGAACTGGATGGTGCCCTGCACGATCAGGAGGTTGGCGATATTGGGCAGGATATGTTCCAGCGAGATCCGCGCGCGGCGCTTGCCCGCCACCTCGGCGGCGCGGATGTAATCCAGCGTCCAGAGGCTGAGCGCACCGCCGCGCGTGACGCGGGCAAAGACCGGCGTGTTGAAGATGCCGATGGCGATGATCGCATTGACGGCGGAGGGGCCGAAAACAGCGGTGATCAGAATGGCGATGACCAGCGCGGGAAAGGCAAAGACCAGATCATTGCCGCGCATGATCACTTCATCAATCAGCCCGCCCCGGTTGGCGGCGGCCAACAGGCCCAGTGGCACGCCCAGCACCATGCCCATGCCCACCGCGATCACCGCCACGGCAATGGAGGTGCGCGCCCCCACCATGATCATCGAAAGGATATCGCGCCCGAAATGGTCAGTGCCGAACCAGTGCGCTGCGCTTGGGGCCTGCAGGCGGGCGGAAATGTTCATGCCCTCGACGCCATAGGGCGTCCAGAACAGCGAAAGGATGGCCGCCAGCGCGAAGACGCCGGTCAGCGCCGCCCCTGCGACAAGCGTCATGGGCAGGCGTTTCATGCGCGCCTCCGCAGGCGTGGGTCGGCGGCGGCATAGGCCAGATCGACAAGAAAGGTCACAAGGATCACCGCGAAGACCAGAAGCATCACCACCGATTCCACCACGATCAGATCGCGCTGGGTGATCGCCTGAAAGATCAGCCGCCCAAGGCCGGGCAGGAAGAATACGTTTTCAATGATAATCCCGCCGGCCAGAAGGAACGAGAATTGCAGACCGATGATGGTCAGCACCGGAATGAGCGCATTGCGCAATGCGTGGCGCACCACCGTCTGGCGCGCCGACAGGCCCTTGGCGCGGGCGGTGCGGATGTAATCCTGCCCCAGCGTTTCAATGACAGCCGAGCGCATGACGCGGGCAAGGATCGACGCCTGCGGCAGGGCCAGCGCGATGGCAGGCAGGGTCAGCGCCTGAATATTGACCCAGAAGCCCCGGTCCCAGCCCGGAAAGCCCCCGGCCGAAAACCAGCGCAGGTTGATGGAGAACAGCAGCACCAGCAGCATGGCGAACCAGAAGTTCGGCACCGCGATTCCCAGCTGCGTTGCGCCCATGATCCCGGCATCAAGGCCCGAGCCGCGGCGCGCGGCGGCGATCAGGCCCACCGGAAAGGCAATCAGCGTGGACAGCAGCAGCGCATAGACCGTCAGCGGCAGCGACACGCCCATACGCGCCAGAACCAGCTCGTTCACCGGAACGCGGTAGGTATAGGAGGTGCCGAAATCGCCGATCAGCATGCCGCTGATCCAGGTCAGATAGCGGCTGAACAGCCCCACATCGAGGCCCAGCTCACGCCGCAGCGCCGCCACGGTTTCAGGCTGGGCATTCATGCCCAGCATATAGGCGGCCGGGTCACCCGGAATCACCTCGATAACGAAGAAGATCACCATGCTGGCCACGATCAGACTGATCGTAAGCGAGACAAGGCGCTGAAGGGCGAAGCGAAGCATGCGGTGTCAGTATCTGGGGGCGCGGGCCGCAGAGGAGGGCGGGCCACGCGGCGTCGGGAATTTTCAAAACGTACCGGGCGCGACAGGGCCGCGCCCGGCGTTGTCTCAGCAGGGGCGGATCACTCGGTCCAGCGCACGCCGGTCAGGTCATTGGCCGGAACCGGCGCATTTTCCCACAACCCCTCGATCGCGGCATTGGCAACGCCGGTCTTGGGAAGCTGGAACAGGAAGCCGACCACGAAATCATCGGCGATATGGCGCTGGGCGCGGTGCAGCAGATCGGTGCGCGCTGCCGGGTCCGAGGTTTCATCCAGCTCGGCCATGATCGTCTGAAGCTCAGGGTTGTCATACTGGAAGTAGTAGTCAGGCCGGGCATAGATCTCGATATCCATCGGCTCGGTATGGCTGATGATGGTCAGGTCGAAATCCTTGCCGCGGAAAACCTGCTCAAGCCACTGGGCCCATTCCAGATTGGTGATCTCGGTCTGGATACCCACCTCGCGCAGCTGCGCGGCAACGATCTCACCACCACGGCGCGCATAGACCGGCGGCGGCAGCATCAGGCGCAGCGTCAGGTTTTCCTGCCCGGCCTCAGCCAGAAGGGCGCGCGCGGCTTCCGGGTCATGGGCGGAATTGGCGGTCAGGTCCAGATAATCGGGGTTATGCGGGGCGAAATGGGTGCCGATGGGCGTGCCATAGCCGAACATGGCACCGTCGATGATGTCCTGCCGGTTGATCGCATGGCTGATCGCCTGACGCACCCGGATATCCGACAACGCCTCGTTCTGGTGGTTCATCGACAGGATGGTCTCACCTTCGGTCGAGCCGACGATCACGTTATAGCGCGGATCGGCCTCGAACTGGGCGAGGGTTTCATAGGCGGGATAGTTCGGGAAGGCATCGACATCGCCCGCCATCATGGCAGCGAAAGCGGCCGAAGGGTCAGAGATGAAGCGGAAGGTCGCACGCTCAAGCGCCGGGGCCTCGCCCCAGTAATCGGCGTTGCGCTCAAGCTCTACGCGGTCGCCCTGCACCCAGCGCGCAAAGCGGAAAGCCCCGGTACCCACGGGGTTGGTGGCGTTGTTCTCAACGCTTGCGGGCGACATGATCACCGCATCACCCCAGGCCATGTTGAACAGGAAAGCGCCCTGCGGCTGGCTCAGCACCACTTCGACCGTGAGCGGGTCAATCGCGGTGACGGTATCGATGGCAGCGAAGAGTTGTTTTTGTGCGTTGGTGCTGTCTTCAGCGCGGGCACGGTCGAGCGAGAAGACCACGTCATCGGCGCTGAACGGTGTGCCGTCATGGAACTGCACACCCTCGCGCAGGTGGAAGGTGTAGGTCAGGCCGTCTTCGGAAATTTCCCAGTCATGCGCCAGACCGGGGTTGACCGCGCCATCGGGGCCAAAACGGGTGAGGCCCTCAAAGATGTTGGAATAGGTCACCTCACGGATCGCCGCTGCGGCGCCGCTGGTGGGGTCAAGGTTTGGGGGCTCAAGCACCATCCCGACCGAAATATCCGTGCGTTGGGCAAACGCGGGCGTGGCAACCAGCGCCAGCACTGCAAGCCCCATTTTAAGACGGCCAAGCATGGCACCCTCCTGTGATTTGTGTGTTTTCTGCGCGAACCTTATGCAAGCAGCGGCGTCTAGGGAAGGGGGATTAGAAGATTGTTAGCACGCGGACAAGTGCGGCTTTCCGGTCGTGGCTGTGGACACCCCCCTGAGAATAAGAAAAGATGCTTGCAGCCCCGTTGCTGTTGGGTGAAGCTTCACCCGTGAAAGACCGCGTCCGGCAACAGCGCCCGCGACGCCGCACATGTTCGACAGGAGAGTCCGATGACCGACACCCCCTTGTGGCAGCTGAGCGCCACAGATCTGGCCGCACGCGCCCGCAACGGCGACATTTCAGCCGAAGCGTCGGTGCAGGCCGCCGTAGACCGGATGCGCGCGGTCAATCCGGCCCTGAATGCCGTGGTGGTCGATACCGGCGATGATGCGCTGGAACGCGCCCGCGCGCTGGACAAGGCGCGCAAGGGGGGCGCCACGCCCGGCACGCTTCACGGGGTGGCGGTGACCATCAAGATCAACGTGGATCAGAAGGGGCAGGCCACCTCGAACGGGATGCCCGCGCTGAAGGACATGATCGCGGCTGATGACGCGCCGCTGGTGAAGAACCTTCAGGACGCGGGCGCGGTGGTGATTGGCCGGACCAACACGCCCGAGCTGTCTTTCCGCGCCGATACCGACAACCCGCTTTTCGGGCGCACCCACAACCCGTGGGGGCACCATATCAGTGCCGGCGGGTCATCCGGCGGGGCGGGATCGGCGGTCATGGCCGGGATCGGCGCGCTGGCGCATGGCAATGACATCGGCGGCTCGCTGCGCTTTCCGGCAGCGGCCAATGGCGCGGTGACGGTCAAGCCCGGGCTGGGCCGCGTGCCCGCATGGAACCCCAGCCAGAAGGCCGAACGCGGGATGCTGGCGCAGTCGATGTCGGTGCAGGGGCTGCTGGTGCGCAAAGCCGCCGACCTGCACACCGCCATGCCCGCGATGATTGCGCCCGATGCGCGTGATCCGTTCCATGCGCCGCTGCCGTGGCGCGGCGAAGACCTCGACTGGCCGATCCGCGTGGGCTTCACGCGCGAAACCTATGGCTTTGATCTGCACCCGGAGGTCAATGCCGCGCTGGAGGCCGCGCGCGACGCGCTCAACGATGCCGGCTATATCGTCGAAGAGGTCACGCCGCCCTGCATGCCCGAAGTGGCGCAGGAAGGATATCGCGCGCTGCTGACCGAAGTGTCGCACCTGATGAAGGCCGATATCGAAGCAATCGGCAGCGACACGATCAAGGCGATCTTCGCGGAGTATTTCCGCCAGTTCCCGCCGTTCGAGGAGATGGATTATCTGAAGGTCATCGCCAGGCGCACCTACTACAGCCGCGAATGGGCGCGGCAGCAGGAGCGTTTCCCGCTGATGCTGACCCCGTTCCTGCCACAGCCCTTCTTCAGCCCCGACCGCGATACCGAGGGGGCCGAGGGCGTGCGCGAGGTGCTGGGTGCCGCGCTCTGGTCCTATTCGATGAACTTCATGGGGCTTCCGGCGGGTAACCTGCCCGCCCGCCTGTCGGTGCTGCCGCAAGGCCCGGTGCCGATTGGTGTGCAGATTGTCGGCCGCCGCTGGCGCGAGGATCTGGTGGTCGATGCGATGTGCGCCATCGAAGACCGGCTGGGCGCGCTGGCCACGCAGCTTTGGCAGCGCATGGACTAAGGCCTGCACGGGCAAAGGTACGAGGGCAGCGGCAGGGCAATGCTCCACCGCTGCCCTTTGTCAAAGCTGCGTCGGGTTCGGCGCATCGCCATAGACGGCGACCGGGTCAAAGCTCTTCTCCGCCTCGGTAAAGCGCAGCGGCCCGCCCGCCTGAGCGCCGGTAGGCACCGCGCGGTAAAAGCACGACCGATAGCCCACATGGCATGAAGCGCCGGAACCGGGCACCTGCACCCGCAGCCAGAGCGCGTCCTGATCATCGTCGATGCGCGCCTCGGTCACCCGCTGCACCAGACCCGAGGTTGCGCCCTTGTGCCAGACTGCCTGCCGTGACCGGCTGAAATAATGCGCCTCGCCGGTTTGCAGGGTGCGGCGCAGGGCCTCGTCGTTCATCCAGCCCAGCATCAGCACCTCGCCCGTTCCGGCGTCGGTGGTGATGCAGGGAAGCAGGCCATCGGGGCCGAACCGGGGCGACAGCAGGGTGCCTTCCTCAACCTCCTCAACCGTGCGGCGGGGGTGGAACGG
>NZ_DAIRVN010000011.1:0-80690 GCF_036802785.1 Pararhodobacter sp. | reverse complement strand
GTCAGGCTCATAACCTGAAGGTCGTAGGTTCAAATCCTACCCCCGCAACCAAAAAATTACGTGATATCAAATAGATAGAACCCGACTTAAACAGTCGGGCTTCACGCGTTGCATTTCATGTCAACGCCATGTCAACGTTTTGAGAGTCGACCCCCGCCCGGCAGCCGTAATCATCGACAATCACCGGTGCCCAGCGACAGCCGGTGACATTCTCCGGCGTTGGGCCGAATTGCCCGCGATCTTGTTTGCCGCCTGCCAAGCAGCCCCCTCCGCCCGCTTGGCAGCAACGTTCAGCTTGTGCCATGAAGGGCACATGATCGAATTCCGCCAACTCCCTGATGACCATCCCGATCTCGCGCATTCGCCCATGCTGCGCGCAGCACTCCTGACCCTTAAATACGCTCAAGAACATGGCTCGATCGGCCTGACCAAGACCAAGGCGTTCAAGCGCGTCTTCGTCCATTGGGCCGTCGAGCATTTCGGCTGGCCGGGCAAAAGCGCGGACGAGATGTTCCGCTACAATAAGGTCATCAACGAATACGAATTCCCGCCGCTCGAGGTGCTCCACTACCTGCTGATCTCTCTCCGCCTGGGGCGGCACTTCAAGGGCGAGTTCCGGCTGACTAAGCGGGGCGCCGAGTTGGCGCACGCTCCGGGCCGCCTGTTTGCCGAACTGATCCCACACTTCGTACTGCGGATCGATCACGCCTCCTACGCGCGCTTCGATGATCGCCCCTTCGGGAAATGGGACGTCTGGATGAACGTCATCAACGTCGAGGCCGACCACGGCACGACCGAGGCCGCCTTGTTCGAAGCCTTCTATGGAGAGCCGAAGGATTGGCACACGGCCGGCTGGCGCGAGATGGCCGCGTTCTCGTGTTGCGTTCTTCTGCCCCTGGAGTGGGCGGGGCTACTGGTGGAGACCCGCGAGACCAGCCCGGGCAAGCATGTGTGCCATGTCTTCAAGACCCCGCTCTGGCGCAGTGCGCTGAAACTGGACACCGATGGCATGCTTAAGCCGATATCGGTCCAGTAGCGTCTTCGCCTCCGGCGCGAAAAAACTGATTTGAGTAGTGGCCGAAATCTGCACATCAGCTGCGCAACACAAACTTGAGAGATTTTCGGCTCAACCGCATTGCTGACGATCGTGCAGATCGCAGCATGTTCCGCCATCGACGTGGAGGGCGGAGAGCCGCCTGACGGCAGCACGGCATAGCATTAGCCGTTTCCTATGAAAGCAGCCGAGCACTGAGGCGCCGTAACGCGGCTGTTGTGCGCATAGAGCGATAATGGTCGAACCAGCAGAGAGATGGCCTGCCTTCGGAAGACCAGCGCTGCCCAAAGCGGCCGTCAGACCGGGACAGATTGCGTGAAGTTTAGACCGTGACTGCGCACTTTGGATGAGCCAGTTTTACTGCGGCTACAGACCGAGCGCTTCGGTCGAAAGCCCTCGCTTTTCGGCGCTCTCCTTCACTGCCGCGCGAAGCATTTCGCTCTTTTCCAGCAAGCGCCGGAAGCGTGCCTCGTCAAGGACCAGCAGGGTCGAATGGGTGATCGCGGTGATCTGGGTTCGGCGAGTTTGGCGACTGAGAAGCGACAACTGTCCGAACATCTCTCCGCGACCGAGCTTACTTTTCTGACCTGCTGTCTCGACCTCGACGGCCCCTGACGCGATGAAGCAGACTTCGCGCGGCACGTCACCCTTGCGCATAAGCACTTCGCCGGGCTGGACGTAACGTGCCCGGAGCGTGCGGGCGAGACGGGCGCGGCTTTGTTCCTCCATGTTGGCAAAAAGCGGAAACTGGCGCACCAGTTCGGTCTTCTGCACTGCAAGGTCAAGCGCGGGGCGTGTTTCAGCGCGTTTCCGTTTCTCGCCCAGCTCCTTTTTGAGCGTAGTGTACAGCTCTCGGCCGATGAGGCCATCCTGATACAGAATATCGTATTCGCGCTCCTCAAGCCGGAGCGATGTGCGGCGGATAAAACGGCGTTCGATCTCTTCGGCATAACCGGGATATTGCAGACGAAGCCCGTCCAGCGCTGATTGGGTTTCCTCCTCGCGACGCTTCAGCAGCTCATGCAGGAGATCGGCCACGCGGCGGCCATGGATACGCCGGATCTTGCCATCGATATAACCGTGCAGATCCCGCAAGGTGAGGCGTTGATTCAGCAGGATCTCGAAGCGGTCAGCCGTCATCCGACCCAGCGAGCCCGAGAGCCGCAGTCGGTTGTGAAGGAAAATCGCCACGCGATACCAGCGCCCTTGAGCAAGACTCAGGCGCCCCGTCGCTCGGTATTCGTCGCGCCCACCAGCCCGCGTGCGTTCGATCAAGCGGTCGGCGTCTGATAGCATCTGTTCGGCCAATCGTGCCGATATCTGTTGTTCCCGGAACGCCTCGAGGATCATGTCCCGCTCGCGACCAGCGAGCGCAACAAGGCCAAGGGTGATCCTGTCGCGATCCGGGATTTCGTCGACCCCCTCGGCCTTCGACATCGCGCTGTCCAGGCGTTCGGCAAAGCGCTTGGCCTCGGACCTCACGATCTCGCGGGTCAGTTCATGGCGCTGCGCGGTGTTCGCGACTTCCTCGCGCACGTTTTCCAGAGCGACGGCAATCACTTGGTTCGACAGAGCGCGATCCAGCCGCGACAGCTTGTCGAGGCCAAGAAGCGAGATGATCCAGCGCAGGGTCGTTCCCTGAAACAGCAGCGTGTAAAGTGTGAAGCCGGTTGCCAGAATACCGACCTCGCGCTTGATCTCCAGCGGCACGCGCAGGTTCTCGGTCACGGCCAGCGCCAGAGCCAAAGTAACGGCGCCGCGCAGGCCTCCCCAGAGGATAGCAACGCGATATGGTCGGTCCACTCGTGGCGATAGTTTCATCGCGGTCAGCAGTGGCAGAACAAGATACAGCATGAACAGTCGTGCCGCGGTCGCAGCCAGGATCACCACCCCGATCAGCGCAACGTCGCGCAGTTGCACATCCGCCAGAAGGCGGGGCACAAGAAAGGCTGCCAAAAGGAAGATGAGCGCACCGGCCCAATGGGCCAGAACATCCCAGACCTCGCGCAGGTTGGTCCAGTTGCCGGGCGAAAGGCGTCCGGGCCCAAGGTAGTTAAGCGTCATCCCGGCCATGACGACGGCGATAACACCAGAGACGCCGAGAACTTGATCGGCAACGAGATAGGTGACGTAAGGCAGCGCCACGCTGAGGGAAACTTGCGCCAGAGGGTAACGGCTCATCAGCGCAAAGAGCGAAATGCAGATGCGCGCGAACACCCAGCCGATCCCGATGCCACCAAAGACCAGCAGCGGAAAGCCCACCAGCGCATCGCGCAAGGTCGGGTTGGGCACTCCCAGCATGACAAAGGTCAGGAAGAACCCGAACAGCGCGATGGCGGCAGCGTCGTTCAGAAGGCTTTCACCCTCGACGATCCGGGTCAGACGCTGGGGGGCGGCAATGTTGCGAAAGATCGAGACCACGGCCGAGGGATCGGTCGTCGCAACGATCGCGCCGAGCATCAGGCACGCCATCAGGGGCAGTGTCGTGAAAGGGGTCAGCGCGAAGCCGATGGCGAAGGTCGCGACCACCACCGCCAGCACAGCCATGACCAGGATCGGCACCCAGTCGTCAGCCATGCGGCGCAGGTTCAGCCCCAGCGAAACCTGGAACAGCAGCGTCGGCAGCAGGACGTAAAGAAAGACGCTGGCGCGGATGTTGAACTCGAACAGTTCGACAGCCAGCGGCAAGCCCAGAAGCTCGCGACCGTGATCGACGAGGAGAACGGCCGCAAGGCCAATCAGCGTTCCGATGAGAGCCAGCACCACCGTGTAGGGCAGCCGGGCGCGGTCGGCCAGAGGCTCGCTCAGGGAGATAACAACAAAGAGCGCGGCAACGATGCCGACGAGCGAGATGACATCCATGACATGGCCGATAACCGCAGGTGCGGCTTTGGTGGAAAGATGGTTGGGAAGCCCCTTCCTGAATGAGGTTTTTTCAGACTATGGTCAATCCCCGCAGCCGTCGGGGTTGAGATCAGATGCTTGATTTCACGCATCAATCGGTGGCGTCCGCTGTATCGTGGTCGACGCGCAGATCCCGCCAACCGGACAATCCGGGGTCCATCAGGTTCCGAAGCGGGACGCAGCACACTGTCATCCAAACCACCATCGCCAGCACGGTCTGGGCCACCGCCATCATAGCTGTGACAAAGGCGATTGGTCACGCCTCTGGCTCATCAGGGTTTCCGGGTTTTCATGACGGAATTTCAATGTCATAATAGGATTATACCGCAAAAAGAACCGTAATCCTCTGGTGCCATGCTCAAATCCATCCTCGTCGCCTCCGACCTGTCGTCTCGCGCAAAGCCCGCTGTACAACGGGCCGTTCAGCTTGCCGAGGCAAGCGGTGCCAAACTTGCGGTGTTGCATGTCGTCGAGGATGATCTGGTCGAGAGCCGAGTGCACGAAGAAATCTCCAACGCCGAGACCTTCCTGTTGGACCAGATCACAGGCCTTGGCGCGCCGCCGCAAACAGAGGTCGCAGTTGTGACGGGCCATGCCTTTAACGCCATAGGTGAGGAAGCCCAGGCCCGCGAAGCGGATCTGATCGTGATGGGCGCGCATCGGCGCCAGTTCCTGCGCGATATCTTCACCGGCACCACGATCGAGCGTGTCACCCGTACCGCGGGGCGTCCCGTCCTGATGGCCAACTCCAGAACAGGCGAGCGCTGGCGGAAGGTATTTATCGCCACCGACATGTCGGACGCATCGGGCCATGCCGCTCGCAAGGCACATGCGCTTGGCTTGCTGGACAATGCTGATGTCACCTTCGTTCACGGTTACGCGCCGATCACGCGCCAGATGATGACCCATGCCGGTATCCCCATCGAGCGGGTCCATGAGGAAGCGGAGCGCGAATTCCAGTCCACGCGCCGCGAGCTGGGGCGGTTCATCCAGGGCCTCGATCTCGGCGATCTGAGCTACAGTGCGCGGATCATCGAGGGTGTCGGAGCAGATGCCATCGCCGGTCTTGTAGAACAGGCAAAGCCCGACCTTCTCGTGATCGGCACGCGCGGTCTGTCCGGCGTCAAGCGGCTGTTTCTGGGCAGCGTGGCGCAGGAGTTGATGGGCAGTCTGGAGATCGACATACTGGCCGTGCCCCCGCAGGCATGAATTGCCGCATAGCACATCTCACTTCCCGCCCCTCGCCGCTCTGCGGGGTGTAGCTCATGTACGAGCTGGCCATGGTCCTTGCCCTGCTCGGGGCAGCGGTGGTGATGTTCGCCATCAACCGGCCGCGCATGGATGTGGTTGCGGTGATCATGATGGTCGCGCTGCCGATGACGGGCGTGATCACCATGTCCGAGGCGCTGGTCGGGCTGTCGGACCCGAATATCGTGCTGATCGCGGCCCTGTTCGTGATCGGCGAGGCGCTGGTGCGCACCGGCGTCGCGCAGCGCCTTGGCGACTGGCTGACCGCGCGGGCCGGTGCCAGCGAGGCGAAGCTGATCTTCCTTCTGATGGTGATCGTGGCAGGCGTGGGGTCGTTCATGTCCTCGACCGGGGTGGTGGCGATCTTCATCCCCATCGTACTGCGTATCGCGCGCAACGCCCGCATTCCGGCCGGTCGGCTGATGATGCCCTTGTCGATGGCGGCGCTGATCAGCGGGATGATGACGCTGGTTGCGACTGCACCCAACCTGGTCGTCCATTCCGAACTGATGCGGCAGGGCCATGACGGCTTTGGCTTCTTCGCCTTCACCCCGTTCGGCGTGCCGATCCTGGTGCTGGCGATCCTCTACATGCTGGTCGCACGGCGGTTCCTCGCCCCTGGCCCCGCGCCTGTACTGCCCATTCGCGCGGCCCTGACCGGCTGGGTTTCGGACTACGACCTCGCCGCGCGGGAGCACCGGTTGCAGCTTCGTGCAGGCTCAAACCTCGCAGGCAAACGGCTGGATGCATTGGACCTGCGCGCAAGTGCAGGAATCAATATCATCGCGATCGAGCGGGATAGCCGGTTCCGTCGCAAGCTGGTCCAGCCTCGCGCCGAAACGATACTGGAAGCGGGCGACATCCTCCTGATCGACCAACGCGCACGCGAAGGCGAGGCCGGGTTCGATCTCGACGCCTTCGCACAGGCGCACGATCTGGTCGCGCTGCCGGTCTCCGGCCAGTGGTTCACCGACAGGGCGCAGGAAATCGGCATGGCGCAGATCCTCGTGCCGCCAACCTCGCGCCTAATCGGTCAGACCGTGACCGGTGCCCGCTTCCGCAGCGTCCATGACCTGTCGGTCATCGGGATGAAGCACGGCACGAAGCCGGTACCCCAGGGCGTGATCGACGAGCCCCTGCGCGCGGGCGACACGCTGCTGACCGTCGGCCCCTGGCGCGCGATCCGCAAACTGGCCGAGGAACGGCGCGACCTGATCCTGCTGGACCTGCCTGCCGAGGCCGACGAGGTCGTGCCCGCACGCCATCGCGCCCCACTGGCAGTTGGCGTGCTGGCGCTAGTCGTGGTGCTGATGGTCTGGGGGATTGTGCCGAATGTGCAAGCGGCGCTGTTCGGCTGTTTGCTGCTGGGCCTGTTTCGCTGCATCGACATGGCAGGCGCCTACCGGTCGATCCACTGGCAAAGCCTGATCCTGATCGTGGGCATGCTTCCCTTCTCGTTGGCGCTGCAGCGCACTGGCGGGGTCGAGATCGCAGCCGGGGCGCTTCTGGCTGCTCTGGACGGCGCCTCGCCCCGGGTGGTGCTGGCCGCGATCTTCGTGGCGACCGCAGCGCTGAGCCTGTTCATCTCGAACACGGCCACCGCCGTCCTCATGGCCCCGGTGGCGCTGGCCGTCGCAGCCGCGCTTGGCGCATCCCCCTATCCCTTTGCGATGACCGTGGCGCTGGCGGCTTCGGCGGCCTTCATGACACCTGTCTCGTCGCCCGTGAACACGCTTGTCGTCGGGCCGGGCAATTACCGCTTCACCGATTTCCTTCGGATCGGCGTACCTTTCGCGATCGTTTGCCTGCTCACCAGTGTCTTGCTGGTGCCCCTGATCTTGCCGTTCTGACAGCGGCGGCGTTCCGGGCGCCGCCTGTCGAAGCTGTCAGGGTGGCTAGTCATCCCGAAAGCGGTGGCGGATGAAATGCTTCTCGACCTCGAGAAGCACGAAGCTCGCCGCCCCGAGCGCGATGATCAGTGCTCCCTCCCCGAGCGTGAGCGGACGCGATCCGAAGATCGTGTTCATGATCGGCAGATAGGTAAAGGCAAGCTGCCCGGCCACGACGACCGCCAGCGCGATCCACACCGGCGTCGTGCCCTTCACCCCGGTATAAGTGAAGGACGTCATATGCAGGAACCGCACGCTGAAGAGATAGAAGATCTCCAGCACCACCAGAGTGTTCACCACCATGGTCCGCGCAGTTTCCAGATCGCGCCCCTGTTCCAGCGCCCAGAAGAACACGCCCAGAGAAATCGCGGCGAACATGATCGACACGATGATCACGCGCCACAGGATAAAGGGCGTCAGTAGCCCCGCATCCGGACGGCGCGGGGCCCGGCGCATCACACCCGGCTCGGACGGCTCAAAGGCCAGCGCAAGGCCCAGTGTGGCGGCAAGGATCAGGTTCACCCACAGGATCTGCACCGGAGTCATCGGCATCGCAAAGCTGAACAGGATGGCGAGGATCACGGTCAGTGCCTCACCGCCATTGGTGGGCAGGGTCCAGCCCACCACCTTGCGGATGTTGTCATGAACCGTGCGGCCCTCGTGCACAGCGGCGACGATCGAAGCAAAATTGTCATCCATCAGCACCATTTCCGAGGCTTCCTTGGCGGCCTCGGTGCCCTTGACGCCCATCGCGATGCCGACATCCGCCTGCTTGAGCGAAGGCGCATCGTTCACCCCGTCGCCGGTCATCGCGACCACCCGCCCCTCGGCCTGAAGCGCCTGCACGATGCGTAACTTGTGCTCGGGGCTGGTGCGGGCGAACACGATGGTGTCGCGGACGGCCTGGGCGAAATCCTCGCCCGACAACTGGTCAAGGTCATGGCCGGTCAGCACGGCGGGATCGTCGCCGAGGCCAAGCTGCCGCGCGATGGCCTTGGCGGTGGCGGCATGGTCACCCGTGATCATCCGCACGCCGATCCCCGCCGAGGCGCATT
Organism: Pararhodobacter sp.; assembly: GCF_036802785.1. Lineage (GTDB taxonomy): Bacteria > Pseudomonadota > Alphaproteobacteria > Rhodobacterales > Rhodobacteraceae > Pararhodobacter. Next base: position 72,540 of record NZ_DAIRVN010000011.1, on the reverse strand, counting down.
CCGCGATGGCAGCGATTGCGTCCTCTCGCGGGGGGTCGATGAAACCTACGATGCCAAGAAAGGTCAGCCCGATTTCGACATCGGGGAAATCGATGCGCGCCGTTCCCTCGGGCATGTGGCGCATGGCAAAGCCAAGCACCCGCTCGCCCTGTTCGGCGGCCTCTGCGACCCGGTCCGACCAGTAACCCGCGTCCAGCGCCGTCGCCCCATCAGACGCCTCTTGCCGCGCGCACATGGCCAGAACGGCTTCGGGCGCACCCTTGACCAGCACCACATGCCCGGCCGGCGACACGCTGTGCAAAGTGGCCATGAACCGATGCGCGGCATCAAAGGGAATCTCGTCGCTGCGCGCCCAGTCCGCGCGCTCGGTTTCTGGATTGAATGCGGCCTTCATCGCCAGCGTGACAAGGGCCCCTTCCATCGGGTCGCCCTCGACATGCCACACTGTCCCCTCAGTGCGCAGCCGGGCGTCGTTGCACAACAGTCCGGCGCGGATCAGCAGCAGCACCGCCTTGTCCGCCGGATCCGTATCGGGGAACAGAAGGTCCGCACCGGGCGCATAGCCCGACCCTTCGACGATCAGCGTATCGCCCGCCGTCACAACGCGCCTGGCGGTCATTTCGTTGCGGGTCAGCGTCCCGGTCTTGTCGGAACAGATCACCGAGGTGGCCCCAAGCGTCTCGACCGCCGGAAGGCGCCGGATCACGGCGTTGCGCGACGCCATCCGCTGCACGCCGATGGCCAGCGTGATGGTAATGACGGCAGGCAAGCCCTCTGGCACCAGACTGACCGCCAACGCGACGACAGCCATCAGCGCTTCGTCCCATTGGTAGCCGCGCAGCGTGACCGCAAACACAAAGAGCACCGCCGCGCCCGCAAAAGCGAAACGGGTGAACCGTTGGCCAAATCGGTTGATCTGGCGCAGAAGTGGGGTCGTCAGTTCCTCGACACCGCCCAGCAGCTCGCTGATGCGGCCGATCTCGGTCTGCAAACCCGTTGCATATACGATGCCCGTTCCTTGCCCGGTGGCAACCAAAGTACCGGAAAAGGCAAGCGACCGGCGGTCGCCAAGGGCTGCGTTCGCGTCAACGGGGTCGGTGTGCTTGGTCGCGGCCACGGACTCTCCGGTCAGGATCGCCTCGTCGATCCGCAGACTGCGGGCGCGCAACAAGCGCAAGTCCGCTGGAACGCGGTCGCCCGCCTCGATCAACACGACATCGCCCGGAACAAGGTTGGCCTGCGGCACGCTGATGCGCTTGCCGTCGCGCAGCACACCGGCCTTTGGCGCGATCATGTCGCGGATTGCTGCAAGGGCATCTTCGGCCTTGCCCTCTTGCAGGAAGCCCACGACGGCATTGACCAGAACGACGGCGAGGATCACGCCGGTGTCGATGAAATGCCCAAGCGCAGCCGCAGCCGCGGCCCCGGCGAGAAGGAAGTAGATCAGCGCGTTGTTGAAATGCCCAAGGAACCGAAGGACCGGGTGACGCCGGGTGCCGGTCGGTATCGAATTGGGCCCATGCTGGTGGAGTCGCCGCTCAGCCTCAATGGCACTCAGGCCCTGAAAACTCGACGCAAGCTCGTCCACGACGTGCGCCGCATCTCGGTCATGGGCAGAATGAACTGTTTGATAGTCTTCTTGATGGGCAGAAGCAGGGGCATCGAGCATGAAAGGATGGCTCCAATAACGGGATTGGCCAGACGGGTAACCCCATCTGTAACGCAAAAAAGATAATGGCGAGCAAGGTTTGATGCCGGGGGCTGCATTTCCCGATCAAGGGATTTCTAAGGTGAACGCGAAAAAATCTTCGTAAAGCACACCTGTTAACGCGAGCTTGTATCCGTCGTATCCGTCGTATCCGAGCGGCCACATTCAGGCATGCCGCCTTGCGGCGGGGGTTACTTGACCGGCAGCTTTGGTACGGGTGCGTCGAGTGTTCGACTGAACCTACAGTTTGCTGGATGACGATTCACACGCGTTACGGTAGGCTGCGTTCATGACATTTGCGTTTTATGATCTCGAAACCACCGGCATCTCGCCCGCCTTCGACCAGCCCCTGCAATTCGCGGCCATTCTGACGGATGACGCATTCAGGGAGATCGAGCGGGTCAATCTGCGTTGCCGGGTCGCGCCGCACATCATTCCGTCGCCTTGGGCGCTGGCGGTTACCGGATTGCGCCCAGCGCAACTGACCGATCCGACGCTGCCGAACCTCTTTGAGTTCACCCAAGACATCGCAGCTCTGATCGAGCGCTGGTCGCCCGCGACATGGACCGGGTTCAACAGCATTCATTTCGACGAGGAGATGCTGCGCCAGGCCTTCTACCAGAACTTGCAGCCGGACATTTTCGCGACCCAGTTCAATGGCAACACGCGGCTTGATGTGCTGACATCGCTCTATGCGGTCTGGTACCGCCAGCCGGATCTGCTCAATTGGCCGGTGGATGAAACAGGCCGCGTGCGCTTCAAGCTCGACCTTTTGGCCCCACAGAACGGCTTCGTTGCCCATAACGCCCATGATGCCCTTGGCGATGTCGAGGCGACCATCCATCTTGCGCGACTGATCGCCCAGCGCGCGCCAGGCCTCTGGGCAGAGATCCTGACCAACCGCGACAAGACCGCGGTGCAGACCCGGCTTGCCAGCTTCCAGCCCATGGCGCTGGTCGAGCGTTTTGGCGGCGGCCCGCCCCGCGCGACGATCGGCTGCTTTTGCGGCACGTCAGCCAGTAACGCCAATCAGGCCGCATTCTTCGACCTCGACGGGGCCGATCCGGCTGATCTTCTGGCCGCCGATGATGCCACGATCTTCGCCGCGGTGGACGCATCGCCGAAAATCATCTGCTCTCTTGCCATCAACAAGTCGCCCGCGCTTCTCACTGTGCCCAACCCGAGCCCCGTGCACGTCCAACGCGCAGAGGTCATCGCGCAGGCGCCCGGCTTTCGAGACCGTGTGGCCAAGGCGCTGGCCGCGCGCTTCCCGCAGGAACCAGCGGCCCCACTGCCCCCCGTTGAGAAGCAGATCTTCGGCGGGTTCTACAGTAACGCTGACAAAGCCCTGCTGACCGAGTTCCAGCGCGCGGACTGGCTGCGGCGTCAGGAGATTGCCGCGACCCTCACCGACGCGCGCCTGCGTCAGCTGGGTCGACGCCTTGTCGCACTCCATGCGCCAGAGCTGCTCTCCCCGGAAGAGCGCGGTCAATTTGATGCCTGGCTTCGTGAACGTTGGTCTGCGCCCAATGCGCCGGACATCGAATGGACGGGCTTGGCGAAAGCGCGGGACGCTCTGGGTGAATTGCGCGCAAAGGCAGGGATTGATCAGGAATTGATCGGAGAGATTGACGCCTATCTGCAACGTTTCGAGCCCTTAGCGTTCTCAGGCAAAACTGGCTTCCCGGTCATTGCGTGAACCCAAGGTGCAGGCAAGGCACGAATTTCAGGATGTTGGAACCAGGCTGAAGCTGTGCCTGCAGGTCCTAACTGAGGCTCCGCCTTTCACCATCCATGCCTGCGTGACCCATGCCCGGCCGTCCTGCCATGAACACCCGCACTTGCAGGGTTCATCGCGCCTTATTGAGGCTTCGCGCTGCTGCCGATCATCCTCGGGTCGATTTCTGGCTCGTCCCATTTTGACGCAACGCCCATCCAGCGCTCGATCTGGGCCTGAAGCTTGGGTTCGTCCGCATGCAGGTGAAACGTATAGAGGCGGTTGACGATGTCGCGCATCAGCGCGCGCAATTCACCTTCATCGATGCGCGAGACTTCGGTCCAGGGGATGCGGCGACCATCGGCATCCAGAAGAAAGACGTCCGAATAGTCGCCGGTCCGGGTGATGGGGGTCAGGCCGGCATGCAGCGTTTCGAGCTGCGTGTTGCGCACGCAAAGCATGGCCATGATCTTGGCCAGCTTTGCCGCAATGCGCTTCTCGTCGTCGTGGTTCATGTGGCCAGCTTAATGCGCGCTGGGCCGTCCGGCCAAGACGATTTCGAGTTAGGGGGGCTCATGGTGTCTGGCACGCCCGCGTCTGCGCGCGCAGCACAGCATAATCCGCCAGCCATTCCGCAATCACGGCCCCTTCTGGCAGCACCGCAACTTCCTCGGCTACGCGCGCCTGCTCCACCCGGCTGTATTCCACCACGGGCGGGCAGGCTCGGCGCGGGGTGTCAGAACTCGCCCCCGCGCAGGCGGTCAACAAGATCGTCGCGGCTGCGAGGGCGGCGCGCGGCTGCATCCAACATCTGGCGGTGAATGGCATCGTGACGCTCCAGTTGGTCGATCCGTTCGGCTGAGCGGCCAGCGCGCTCGGCCGTACGGCGAAGGTTGAGGATGAACAGGGTGAGGGTGAGGGCTGCGAGTGCAAACACCATCGCTTGCCGCGCCCATGGCCGGGCGAGGGCTCCGATCAGCAAAGAGCCCCACATCAGCGCAGGCCCTTCTTCCAGTCATCGACCCGCGCCCAGACGGCCACCGCGATCCCGCCCAGCGCCAGTGCGATGAAAAGCCAGCGGAGCGTGTCGAGATACGGCAGCAGCGGCAGAACCGCGCCCTGCGCCTCGGCCAACGCCTCCTGTGCCACCTCGACGCCAGCTGCGCCTACAGTTGCCACGCCTGCCGCCCCGGTGCCGCGCAGTGTCCGGCTCTCTGCAAGCGCCTCGCGCGCTGGGCGCGTCTCAGCCACAAACGGAACCGCGCGGACTGGAAACGGCTCGCCCCAACTGCGCGCTGGCCCGAGGTCGATGTGCATGAAGCCCGAGCGGGGATAGGTGCCAAAGCCAAGGAAGCCGACAGCGCGGGCGGCCGCCATGAAGGCCACCGGGTCATGGTTCGACATGGCGATGTCAAACGCCGTCCCCTGCATGTGCTTTGATGCCGGGGCCCCGCCGACGGCGCGGTTGTGGCTGGGGCTGCGGTAGCCGGAGCGCACGATCAGCGGTTTGCCGAGGCGGTTGCGCAGGGATTGCAGCTTATCCATGGCTTCGGTGTTGATCTTGATTGCGCCGGTCCCGCGGCAGGCGATTTCGGCTGGGGAAAAGCTGGGCCAGCGCCAGGCAGACTCAGGCACGTCGCGGAAATGGGCATAGGTCAGGGTCGGCATGGGGGATCCTCCAAATGAAAAACCCGCCTCTGGGGCGGGTGGGGTGGCGGGTGGGAAAGGTCGGGTGGATCAGTCGGATCGGCCGCGCTGAAACGCGTCGAACAGCATGTCGCGCATCGAGCGGATATCGGTCTCGATCCGGTCCAACCGGTCGCCGTCCGCCTTGCGGTCCTCGCTGCGCTGCTTGTCGATCCGGTCCCGTTCGGTGATGAGTTCGCGATCAAGGCGGTCCAGCAGAGCCTCGTTCGTGAAGGCCTTGCGCGTGATCGCCGCGATCAGGGCGATGGTGCCGCCGATCAGGGCGGTCAGCGCGGCGGTGATCCCGTGGTCCCGAAAGGCCCGCGCGACCTCCGCGGCGAGAGAGGTCTGGTCGTTCATTCTGGTCCTTTCTGGCCACGGCCGTGGCGGTTCAATAATCCGTCTCGACGTAGACGCCCGGGCAGTCGTAGGCGACGGCGGCGGCGGTGCTGCCGGTGTTCATGTAATTGCGCGGGCTCAGCAGCTGGGTGGCAGCGGGCATGTCGGTGGTGATGGTGAACTCGACCGCCGCCCCGCTGACCTCCTCGACGACCCGCACGCCGATGTCCGATCCGTTTGGCGCAGCGGCGATGTAGAGGGTCAGCACGTTGGTCGTGCTGTTCACCGGGAAGCTGGCGCCCAGATCGATCAGCGTCGGTGCCCCCGCGCCATCGTTGTGCACGAGTTGCCAGTTGGTGTGGCTGCCGCGCTGGAAGCCGATGCCGATGCAGTTGACCGCCGCCGCCAGCGTCAGGGTCGTCGCGAGCGCCGCCGTCGAACCATAGAGGCCAAAGAACCCCATGCCGGTGGCCTGTAGCGTCGTCAGTGACAGCCGGTTGACATAGCTCCAGCCGCCCAAGCCTGCGGCATTGCCGCGCCAGCAGACCCAGCCCGCCGAGCGTTCCTCGGCCACGGCATCCACGGTTGCCGCACTGGTCACCCGCCAGCGCCGCATACTGGTCGACAGGTTGGTGGTGGCCAGCGTCGGCGTCGATACGGTGCCGACGGCCGTGCGCGGCATGCCGTTGGTGTTGACGGTGGTGCTGGTGGAGGGCGCCCATGTGGCGATCCGGTTGACCCCAAAGTGGGGCTGCAACGGAAAGAACCGGCCCGAGGGGCGCTGCACATCCAGCCATCCAGCTCCGGCGCGGTCGCGGGCATAGACGGCAAGCTTGCCTGCAGGCGGTGGATCGGGCGCGGCGGGCAGGGCTGGCATCACCAGCGGTTCCGGCAACTCGACCCGGCCGGATGTGCGGTCGATCCGGATCGCGTCAAAGAAGGTCGAGCCGTTTGGGCTGACCTTGAAGCTGAAATCGTCGTTGCCCAAGAGGCCGATCAGCGCCCGCGCCGAGAAGCCGGTCTTGAAGGCAAAGGCCGCGTCGTCGGCCGGCGCGTTCTTGTTGAAGGTGGCCTCGATCCCGGCCCCGGCATGGTTGAACAGCATCGCGGGGGTGTTGATCGAGAAGCGGTTGTAGCTGTCGGCGGTGGCCCAACCGAGACCCAGAAGCTGGGCCGTCAGGTTCGCCTGGGGCATGCCGACCTGCGTGACGGCATTGGCGAAGGTGACTGTGGGGGTGTTGATCACCGTGGTGCCGCCCGCGCCTGCCGTGGCCGAGCCGATGTTCACCACCGTCGTGGATCCATTCGCGCCGCCCGTGCCGATATTCACCGTCTTGGTGGTGCCGTTGGTCGTGGCTCCGCTCCCAAGGCCGTAAGTCGCAGTCCCGGTCGCGGTGCCAATGTTGGCCGAGGCCGCTGAGACTGTGACAGTTCCCGAGGCGGTCAGGGTACCGGAGAAGGTCTTGTTGCCTGTGAAGGTCTGCGTGCCTGCGAGGATCGCCAGTTCCGAGGATGTGTTCGGCAGCGTGAAGGTCCGGGTCGTGCCGGTCGTGATCCCAGACAGCGAGAACAGCGCCCGCTTTGTCGGATCGGCATTATTCACCAGGCTGAAGACGGCATCCGACACGTCGACTGGTTCCCCAACCGGCTGCCAGGCACTGCCGTTCCAGACCAGAAACATCTGTTCGGCCGCGATCCATGCCAGCCAACCGGGGCGCGGCACCAGCCGCATCCAGACCCCATCGACCCAGAAGGCCACGTTCAGATCCCAGCCCGACCAGAGGCCAGTCGCGCCTGACGCCACAATATGCCGGTCGCCATCGGTCGGGCTGGCGGGTGGGCCGGTGCGCGTGCGGTCGAGGACTGACAGCTGCACCATCGCGTCCAGCAGCCGCAGCGCCTCATTGTGGGTGACATGCTTCTGCGCTTGCGATGCCAGAATGTAGGGCAGCAGAAGATGGGTAGTGATGTCGGACATGGGTGCGCTTTCAGAAGCTGAGGGTGACGGATCGCCCAGCGCCCCGGCCGATCAGCGCGGAAAGCTGGTAGATGCTGATGGCGAGGGATTGGCCGGGCCCGAGGGGCGCGCCCCAATCGGCGGTCTGTTGCGCGGCGGTGTAGAGGGCGCTGGTTGTGGCAGTCGTCAAGGATCGCTTGACAACTGACCCGTCCAGAATGTCGACCGCGTAGGCTTCGCTGTCTTCGGCCAAAGGTACATCGCCCATGCCCCAGGTGTCAGCGGCCAGAGATCGCGAGCGGCGTTTCCAGCGGATCGTCAGGTCGCCCGGGCTGCGGGCAGTGCGCCAGGGCTGTTCGACATGCGCGACGGAGAAAGGCCGCAGCCCAGCGCCTTCGGGGGTGAAGCTGGTGGCAACAAAGGTCTCGTCGCTGACCGGGCGCGACGCAGGGCCAATGCGCCAGTTCCACGGCAGGCCGAGGTCGGCTTCGGAAATCGGCAGGCTGGCAAGGGTTGCATCCAGCACCACGACGCGCGCGCCGGTCGCTACCATGCTGACCATCGCTCCTTCCGTCCCGCGCTGGCCCCGCAGCAGCCGGGTCAGCCGGTATCGTCCCGGCGCGATCAGTTCGGCCGTGCCCGCCTGTACGATTTCCCACTGCCCAGTGCCGGTTTCCACTGCCAGTGCATTGGCCCCACCCAGCAGCGTAATATCCGTCACGCTTTCCAAAGTGCCTGAGAACAGGTCCACCACCAGCGCATTGCCAAGATCGAACCGCGACACCGGCCCTGAATAGAAATCAGCCGCAAGCACACCCATGCGGGCCCGCGAGTTGAAGGTGGTCAGCAGGGCAAAGCCATCCGTCGCGGCGCTGCGGTAGACCGCGATTTCGCCGGGCCATGGCTTGGCATGCGCCGCGACGAGGGGGCGGTGCGCAGGCTGATCTTCGCGCAGTTGTGGCAGCTCCAGCAGCAGCAAATCCGGCGAGCCCAAGACCGTCGGCGTCGACAATGTGGCCGGGCGGGGTTCGCCGGGCGGCAAGTCATAGACCGACCGATCCTGGCGCACAGCATCGACGCTACGCAGGTCCGAGTCGGCGATGGACACGAGGCGCATTTCCGTCAGGCGGCCATCGTGGTCCAAGAGGATCACGTCGGAGGGATCCAGCGCCAGCCGTGAGGGCGGCAGGCGGAACACCGCGCTTTCGCGGCCTACCCATGCCTCCATCAGCGCGCGCCGGCACCGGCGTTCGGCCTCTTCGGGCGGGATCGCCATCGGAAAACTCTCCGAGGCGATGCGCGTGGTATCGACGGTGATCCGCCGGGCCTCGACCTGTGCGGCGTCGTAATCCTCATCCGCCCGCGCGACTTGCCATTTCAGGGCCTGCGGCAGTTCGGTTTCCTGCGCCCGGGTCAATTCCATCACGTCGCCTTGGGCCGAGGCGGGCGCGATCATGCTGTCGGGCGTGACCGTAGCGCTGGCGATCCGGCCGCGCATCACGAACTTGATGCGGCCCTCGCTCTCGACAGCATCAAAGCCGAAATGCCGCGCCAGCGTGGAAATCGAGGCACGCGGGGCTTCTAATGCCGAGATCACGTACCCTTCGACTGCGCCCCAGAGGCCGGAGACGTCGATCAGCTCCTCGGGCATCCCGGCGCGCAGGCAGAGGTGACGCACGAGGGCCGCCAAGGACACTGCGCCGAGCCGCCCGGTCAGCCAATGGCCCAACCGCCAGTTCGGGCCATCGGTCCAGACATCGGTCAGCCCGGGGACGAAGGGATACGGCCGGGCGTCCCAGGTCCAAGCGGCGCATTCGGGGACATTGACCATGCGCGCACCATAGACCGATGAGGTCGGATTGTTCGCCGCAGCGCCCCAGAACAGATAGGTCGCTTCCAGATAGGCCCGCTGAATCGCATCGTCTCGCCAGCCCCGCGAGAAATACGGCGTGAAGCTCTCGGATGATTTCGGATCGAAGAACACGTTCGGCTGATTGGTCCCGCGATCAATCCCGGGGCAGCCGAGTTCCGTGAACCAGATCGGCTTGGACTGCGGCACCCATGCGGTTGGCGTGCCGCTTTCCACACCGCCGGGCCGGTTGAAATGGGGGTTTTGCCACCAGGCGCGCAGATCCTTGAAGCGGAAGACCCATGGTTTGCCCACGGCACCATCGGTGATCGGCGTCCGGTTCTGTGCGGTTCGATCCAAGGCGCTGGCATAGAACCAGTCGAACCCCTCGCCACCCGCGATGTTGGATTGCAGATAAGCCCGGCCATAGATCGCCGGGGCCAAGCTCGCATCGGCATGATCGAACCCATCGCGCCAGTCCGACAGCGGCATGTAGTTATCGATGCCGATGAGGTTGATGTTGGCGTCTGACCAAAGCGGATCGAGATGGAAGAACACATCGCCCGAGCCATCGCTGGGATGATGCCCGAAGTATTCCGACCAGTCGGCCGCGTAGCCAATCTTCGTACCAGCGCCGAGGATCGCGCGCACATCTGCCGCGAGGGACTTGAAGGCAGTGACGGCGGGATAGGTGCTGGCGCCCGAGCGGATGGTTGTCAGGCCAGGCATCTCAGACCCGATCAGGAAGGCATCGACGCCTCCTGCCGCTTTGCACAAATGCGCATAGTGCAGGATCATCCGGCGCAAGCCCCAATCGCCAGCCGGGCCGGTCCAGCTGACGGTGGCGCCTGACACGCTGAAGCTGGCGGGTGTCGCGGTGCCGAACAGTGATGACACTTGTGTCGCGGCTGTGGCGGTCTTGTCCACCGATCCGGCGAAACCTGCGGCGGGCGAACAGGTGATCCGGCCTCGCCAAGGGAATGTCGGTTGGCCCGATTGGGAGGCATTGGCACTGTAGGGATTGGGCTTCGTGTTGCCGGGCGGGACGTCCATCAGGATGAAGGGATAGAAGGTGACCCGCAGCCCGCGCGCCTTCATCTCCTGAATAGCCTGCACCACGGCGAAGTCGGCAGGCGTGCCGCCATAAACCGGACGGTCTTCAGTATCGCGGCTAACCAGAAAGGCATCGGCACGGCCGACACCGTTCACGGACCAGGACGATGGCGTGGTGGTCTTTGCTGCCACCTCGACGCCGGGGCGCACCTTGCACGATCCTGCGCGCAGGTCATCGCCGAACCAGGCCACTACCAGGCTGACGCTTTCCACCGCTGGGGCCAGGGATTGCAGCCGGTCCAGCGCCACAACGATGTCGGCTGTGCCGGTGATTGCGTTGAGGTTCTCGGCTACGGTACTGCCGCCCGATGTCTGGCCGAGGATGTTGGTGGTACCGCCGTTGGTCTTCTTGACCGGCGCGGTCGCATAGGTGAATTCGCCCGAGGCCGGGATCATCGTCACTGCTTTCACCAGACCTTCGGCTGTGTCGGCATCGGCCAAAGGCCGGAACACCTCGAAGCTGATCTGCGGCAGGCGGTTGCCAAAGGCGCTGAGGTCCAGTTCCTCGAAGACGACATAGGCGGTGCCACGATAGGCCGGGGTGTTGGCCGCACCCATCTTGGCGGCGATGAACGGATCGGGGGATTGCACCTCATCGCCCGGATACCAGCGCCAGGTGACTCCGGTCATGTCCATCGGCTTGCCGTCGGCCCAGACGCGGCCAATGCCCGTGATCTCGCCCTCGCACAGTGCCACGGCGAAGCTGGCGTAGTAGATGTATTCGGTCGTCTTGACCTTCGGCCCGCTACCTTTGCCGCCGCCTTGCGTGGTGGTGTTGACCTCCTCGCGAAAATCGGTGGCCCAGATGATATTGCCGCCGATGCGCATGCGACCGAAGAGGCGCGGGATCACGGCCCCTTCGGTCGAGGAGGTGATGCGCAAGCTGTCGAGCCGCGCGCCCTCGATGCGTTGCGCCGGGGCGAGGGATGATACGATCCAGTTGTCGACCACCGACCCGATGGTCGAGCCGATGAAACCACCGATGGCCGCGCCGGAAAAGCCAAGGATGGCCCCGCCAAATGCGCCGCCAATCGCGGAGCCGACGGCGCCGAGAACCAAAGTTGCCATGTGTGGGGTCTCAGTCTCTTGGGAACAGGAAGGCGAAGGCGATCTTGCGCGCCCATGCCGGGGTCAGGGTTTGCTCGACCACGCCCAGCCGTTCATAGGCGTGGATGAAGCGGTCGGGGCCGGTCAGGATCCCGACATGCTTTGCGATGGCGCGCGTCGGAGCAGTGCTCCGACCCATCCGGAACAGGATCAGCGCGCCGGGACCGGCCTCAGTCGGCGTGATTTCCGGCATCATCTGGCGCGCGCCCTCGGCCAACACCTCGCGCGGGCCTGTTTCACCCCAATCCCGGCTATAGGGCGGAATGGGGAAGGGCTCATCGCCCACAACCTCGCGCCAGACGCCGCGCGCAAGGCCAAGGCAGTCGCAGCCGACGCCGCGCAGGCTGGCTTGATCGTGATAGGGCGTGCCAATCCAAGACCGCGCGACGGCGATGACCAAGGCGGGATCGGCCACGGCCGCGCGGCTTTTCACAGAACATTTCCTTCATGGCCGCCGTCCTGGCTGGCATACCGCAGCACCGCATCCTGGCCGGGTATGTTAGGAAAACCCCGGAAATTGGCTGTGTTGGCGAACTTCGCGCTGCAGGTCGCGATCCGCTTGTCGCAGCCTGCCCTCGCAACGAAGCTGTCCCCTTCGGCGATGGCACGCACCGGCGCTTCCAGCAGGGTAAGGGTGGCAATGGTGTCGGCCAAGCCGTGGGACAGCACCTCGATGATGCGCCCGGCAATTGCGCCGCTGGTCCATGTCAGGGTGCCGGAGGTGAACCAGCCCGCCTCAAACCCGGACAGCCCCGAGGCCATGAACGCCCGGTCGCGCAAGAGGTCGGTAACGATGCCCGCGCCCTTGTAGATGGCGTTTTCCAGATCGATGCCGCAGCGCGCATCGCCAAGTGCAGCATCGCATCCCGCCTGAAACGTCCGCCCCACGGTCTGACCCAGCACATGCGCCAGTGACCGGACCTCGGCGACAAAGGCCATGCGCCCGCGCCGGATTTGTCCGACCGCGCCCCGGCGTAGCAAAACACGCTGGCTGGTGTCGGCCCAATTGACCCGCCACAGCTCCACCGCCGCGTTGTCCCAGCGCCCGTCGAGGATATCGGTTTCTGTGATGCGGTCGGAGGTGAGAACGCCAGTGGCGTCTTGCGCATCAACCGCCAGATCAGAGCCAGCGCGGATTTCCGAAGCGGCGAACCCGCTTTCCGGTTCAAAAGCGATCCCATCGAAGCTGAGGGCGCGATCATGATCGGTAAAGCCCAGTGCCACGCCATCCGAACGCGAAATCTTCCAGCAACAGGCCAAGGTGGTGGTGCCGTCATCCAGATGGGATTGCAGCGCGGCGGAGAGGGTCTTCATTTTCGGATCTCCAGCAGGGGGATGGAGGTGATCGATCCCAGTCGCTCAAAGTCGAGGGTCACATCCAGCGTGTCGCTGTCGAAGCGCACCGGCACATCGAATTCAAAACCGGCGCGGACGATCACGCCGCTCGCTGGGGCGGTGGTGAAGGTGACAACGCCGGTCGTCGTGTCCAGCGCCCAGCCTGATAGCTGCTCCACCATGCCCAGCGCGACGCGGACGGTACCAGCGACGGGCTTGGTGATGGTCCTGACCCATGTCTGTGCGCCGGAGGTGTAGCGTTTTGCAAGCTGGAAGGTCTGCAGGCTTCCGGTCCCGGTGCCAATCTGCTGGTCCGTTGCGGTGACTGCCTGCGAGGGCAGGGCGGATTTGTAATCAGCCCAATCCTTGTAGCGAAACCCGTGCAGGCGACCGTTGCGGGCCTCGAAGAAGGCGACGACCGCCGCCAGATCATCCGCACGCCGGATGCCATAGGCGACGTCATAGCGGCGGCGCGAGTTTGCCCAGCTGGCGTTGCGTTCTTCGTCGCCCGAAGCCAGTTCCACCACTTGGGTGCGCCGTTCAGGACCACCGCGCGCGCCTCGGCTGATGTTGTCGGGGAAGCGGATTTCATGAAACGACATGGTATTCTCGATGCTCGATGAACAACCTGTGGCCAAGCTTCGTCCGCACTTTCGGCGGCGGGTTGACTCAGATCAGGGATTTGCAGCTGCGGGCGTTCGATATATCCACTCGCACGCACAGGAGTGTTGGGTTGGGTCTGGTCGAATTTCTCTTTGCTGTCGGTGGCCTTCTTCTGACGCCGGGGCCGACGAACACGCTCCTCGCGCTGGCAGGTGCCAGCGTCGGCATGCGTCGCGCATTTCCGCTGATCAGTGCCGAGATCGCTGGCTATCTTGCAGTGGTGTTGCCACTTGCACTGTTCGGGCAGGCGCTTGTGGATCGCTGGCCGGTTGCGGGCGATGCCTTGAAGTTGGCGGCAGCCATCTGGGTCATGTACCTCGCCGTCCGACTCTGGCGGCCGACCGCGCCAGGCGTCGGTTCGGTGGAGGTGACATGGGGCCGGGTTTTCGTCACGACGTTTCTGAACCCCAAGGGTCTGATCTTTGGTCTCGTCCTGCTGCCAGCGATGGCATCGCCTGATTTCCTGCCGAGGCTGGGCGCTTTCTGTCTTCTGATCGTTGTCGTGGCCAGTCTTTGGAGCGGGTTCGGTGCGCAAATGGGGCGTGGCCGGACGGATGATCGTCCACCCACCCTGTTTCGCCGGTTCGCAGCGTGCTGGCTTGCGTTACTGTCGGTTGCGCTGCTTGCCGACATGGTGCAGGCCTGACCCTCTCGGGGAGGTTGATCACATGCCCCTCCGGCCCAGCGAGACTGCGCGGGCAATGTCCGCTGCGACCTGCGTCCGGGATTGCCGGAAACTTTCGGCGTCGCGGGCCATGATCGTGACGGAAATGTTCGGGGCAGCGCCTTGCCCTTGGCCATAGCCAGCAGCTTCTCGTCGTGACAGAACCCGCTCACCACGCTGCAGGATGGCCGGAACCTCGTCGGGTTTGATCCCGGCCCAGCCACCAGAATGCATGCGCGGGGCATTGGCGAAGGCTATGGCTGGGACCATGCGGCCGGGGCCTGGCGAACCGACTATGCCTCCCGCGTGCAGGATGTTGGCGAAGATGCCACCCGCACCGCCCAGCGCGCCAGAGAGTGCATTTGCGATCGGCCCGAGGATGAAGCGCCGCGCCGCGAGCCTCGCCAGATCGGCAATCATCGAGGTCACAAGATCGCGGAAATCCAGTTTGCCGGTTTTGACGAATGTGGCCACCGCGTTTTCGGCGCTCTGGAATGCCCCGACCAGCGCCTGTCCGATGTCGCCGCCGATGTCGCGGGCCTTGGCGGCATAATCAGCGAGGGCGGCGGTCACGGCGGCCCAGCCGGTCAGGGCGGTTTCTGCGCCCTCTGCGGTTGCCGCTCCTGCCGCGCGACCAGCCGCCCCGGCGCGACCTGCGGCACTTCCCGTATCGTCCAGTTCGTCGCCCAGCGCGCTGGCGGCGGCAGCGGCACCGGCCAGCGCAGCCTCGGCATCCGCACCGCTGCCGGTCATCGCATCGCGCAGCGCCTGCCAGCTGGCGAGCGGGCGGCCTACGGCATCGGCCAGCATCCCGGCCGCCTCGCGATAGCCGTCTGCCCGTCCGCGGGCATCCTCGGCCATGGCCCCGAGGCCAAGATCGGGCGGTTCCAGATAGGTGCGCGACAGTGCGGCAGAAAAGGCATCGGCTGCGGCGGCACCGGCAGACTCGGCCGCGCCTTCAAATGGGTTGCCGATCCGCGCGAGGCCCACAGGGTCGAGCGTTCCGATCCGGACCCCACCCTCGCCGGTTGCCCATTCCGGCAGCAGCGCGAGTGCGGCGTTCAAGCCGTTGATGAAATTGTTGATCCGGGTGACCACGCCGTTCAGCATGGCCTCGACGCCGGAGATGAGGCCATTCGCCGCCTGGAAGGCGAAATCGCCGATGGCCCCGGGCAAGCTGCCCCAGATCGCCACCGCCGCATCATAGGCGCCCTGGAAGATCGCCGCCGTCCGATCACCGAAACTGACCACGCCTGCGATGGTCCCTTCCAGCGCCGAAAGCCCCGCGGCCTTCAGCCCCTCCCAGCCTGCGGACATGCGCGCGAGCGCCCCGTCCAGCGCCAGCCCCATGCGCGACCAGACCTCTTTGGCGAGATCGGCCAGCAGCCGGAAGGCCTCGCCCACGCCGCCCGCCCCTGCGACCAGCTTGGTGAACTGATAAACCAGCTCGCCCGCGCCGACGATCAGTGCGCCGATCCCGGTGCGGATCAGCGCGACGCGCAGAACGACCAGTGCCGTGGCGAGGCCACGGACGGACAGCGCGGCCATGGCCATGCCCGCCACCCAGCGCCCGGCCATGAGGCCTGCGAAGGTGGCGGCATAGGTGGTAAGCCGCCCGATGTTGTCGAAAAGCCCCTTGATCGCGATGCCCAGCGGCCCGGTGGTGCGCGCCACGGCCGCCAGCGCATTGGCAACAGCCTCAAGTGCCGGGGCTGCGGCCACTGCCAGTTGGTTCGAAACCCCGCGCCAGATCAGGCCCAGCCGCGAGATCGCGTCATTGGTGCGTTCGATCTGGGCGGCGTCCTGATCCGAAACCACGACCCCGAAATCGTGCACATCTGCTGTTGCCTGGCGCAGTGTCGCCGTGTCGATCCGAGTGAACACCAGTGCTGCGCGGTCGCCGAAAAGCTGCGAGGCGACAGCGGCGCGCTCGGCCTCGGGGACAAACTGACCCAGCGCCTCCTGAATGGCCGCGATGCGGCGGTCGAGCGGCGCGCGCTGCAGATCCTCGGCCGAGAGTTGCAAGCGACGCAGGGCCTCCACCGCGGGGCCGGTCCCCGCCGCCGCCTGTGACAGTCGGCGCGTCAACTGCACGGTGGCCTGTTCGACCTGACCCATCGACACGCCCGCCAGATCGCCCGCCCGTTCCAGCACTTGAATGCTGGCGACCGTGGTGCCGAGCGAGGCCGCGAGTTTCGCCTGCGCATCCACAGTCTGCAACCCTGAGCGGATCATCGCGGCACCGGCGGCGGCCAGCGCCGCAGTTGCCGCTGCCGCAGCCAGTGTGGCACGACGGGCAAAGGCGGCAACGCGGGCATTGGCCATGTCCATCTCGCGCGAGAGCCGCCCGAAGCCGCGCGCGCCAGCCGCGCCGACGCCCTCTAGTTCCGCACGCACCTGGCGGCCGCCTTCAGCGACGAGGCGGACGGATACACGCTTTTCAGCCATCGCGGCTTCCTTCCATCTGTTCGTTCAGTTTGCGCACCATCACGGCCTCGATCTCCGGCAGCAGTTCGGCGGTGATCAGGGTGTCGATCCCGAGGGCGCGGGCCATCGCCAGCGCCGCACCCATGTCCCAGCCGAGGACCGCACTGGGGGTGACGCGCAGCTGACCGCCAAGGCGGCCGACCAAATCCCAGACCTGCCAGCCCTCGGTCGTCTGGGGTCGGTTCAGTCTTGCCGGGCAGTCCGGGCAGCGCCCCTCGCAGGCAGCGCAGTAGCGGTCGCCCCAGCCGAAGGACCAGTCGGCAAGGGCGCGGAGACGTTTTTTTCCGCGTCCAGGATCAGACCCTTTGCGACGTATTGGGTCTGGAACACCTCGAAGACCGGCCAGATTTCCAGCAGGGCGTCGATGCCTTCCGGCGAGACGGGGATGATATTGCCCGCATCATCGCCGACACCTTCCCAATTCAGCACCGCGCGGCGGGCGACGGCTTTCGCCATGGCAAGCGCCAGGTCTTCCTGACTGGCATCGTCGGGCAGGGCCTCGATGCTTGGGTCGGCGCGCGCCGACACCATCAGCGCGGTGGTCAGCGGAGAGACAAGCAAGCGCAGGCCCGGGGCGAGGTCCAGCCATTCGGGCGTGGCGGTCAGGTTCAGTCGGATCATGATCAATATCCTGCAAGGGTGTTGACGAGAACTGCGGTGCACATGCGGGCGGGGCTGGTGGCCTTCGCCGCCTGCCAGTCGAAGCTGGCCTGCACGCCTTGCGGTCCGGCGATTTCGATCCGGGGGATCGGCAGATAGACGGCATGCGCGGTGAAGGTGAAGCTGGCATTCGCGCCGAGGCTGTAGACGAACTCCAGCTCGCAGGAACTGCCGTCGATGGCTTGGGTCACCAGCGACGTGTCGGAGAAGCGCACTTCGATCCGGCCAGTGAGCGCCGCCATAGTCGGGTCGGCGCCATCGATGCGGCCATCGCCCCGGATGGTCTCGATCCGGTCGAGGTTGTTGAAATAGGTGATCTCGGCAGAGACGACATTGCCCAATGCCGTGCCGTTGCGCTTCACCGTGCCGTTGAAATGGCCGAAGCGTTGCAGCCCGAGGGCGGTCGGCGTGCCTGCAGCGGTGGCGGCGGCGATGGTTTCGCCTTGGGCAATAAGCCGGGCTGTCGCTGTCAGCAGGCCGGATCGCTGCATCTGCCAGGACAACTGATCCAGCACGCAGCCGGAATACATCGCGAAGCGCGGCACCTCCGGCATGGCGGTCTCGATGGCCATGCTGGGCAGGGTCCAGTTGCCCGACTGGAAGGTGTGGGTCTTCGGCGTCGTGCCGGTCGTGACCGGTTGGCCGAATGCGGCCTTCAGCCAGAACCCGAAGGCCTCCACATCGATGGGGATCACCACCTCGCCGTCAGCCGTAACCGCGTCCTTGATCGGGGCCAGCGGATCGCGGCCATAGCCCAGCAGTTCGGATTCCAGCAGCGGTTGCTCCGATCCGAGCGTCGTCCGGGCAAAGGGCATCAAGCGGAACCCACTGACCGGCGGGGTGCCGTAAACCGTTTCATACGCAAGCGCCATCTGCGCCCGCGCGCCTTGCGCACGTGCCATGGGGGTCTCCTCGATGTTGGGGGTGTCAGGCCAGAGGGCCAGTTGTGGTGTAATGCAGAACGACGGTAATCACCGCCGCCTTCAGCGCTGCCGCTCCTTCGATGGGCAGGTCGACCGAGGCCGGGGCTTCGGGTTCGACCCAATCGCAGAGGCCGCCAAGTGTGCGGTCGGCTTCCAGCGCTGCGCCGATGGCAGCGATCAGGGTGTCGAAGGTGCTGGCCCGGCCATTCGGGGCTTGAACGACGACCTCCAGCTCGGCGCGGTGCTGGTAGTGATAGCGCAGCGGCGACAGCGTCACCTCCGGGTCGCCCGGCTGGCCATCGCGCAGAATGATCAGCCCGGCAGTTGGGATCCGCTCGGGCAGCACCTCATCACGCAGGGTGAGGGCGGCAAGCGGCTGCAGCCGCGCATGCAGCGCAGCGAGGACGGTTTCGCGGGTGGTGGGCACTTCGGGGCTGTTCCAAAAGAAATTGGCGATGGTCGCGATGTCTTTACAAGGCGGTGCAGCGCGCGTGTTCCGGCGTGAAGACTTGACGGTCAGATCTGGTTAAGCTTGCTACTTTTCATCGGTATTTCGAACATCGCGCCGCCGCCAACCAGATTGGCTTGGGTTTCTATCGTTTCCCAAAGCGCCATCAAGCGTTCCATCTGCTTGGTAAGCTTAGCCTTTTGAAGACCGGGTGCGAGAAAAAACCCAACCAGTTTGGAACTCTTGAACGCCTGTTGCTCGGCCTTGTTTTTCGTGATCCGGCGGTCAGCAGAGATGATGACCCAGTGGCCCTCGGCATTCAAAGCGCCGATCCACTCGGTGTCCTTTACTGCGGCACCGAATTTTTCTCTAAGGTGAACCACCTCGTGCTTGCCAGCGAAAAGTGCTGCGAGCGATTTCGCCATGGCCGGAGGCAGGTTTTCATCAACCATCACCTTCAAGCGGCCATCAGCTCCTCATGGAATCTGACGGCATCCTGGACCACTGACTTTTCGACTTCATACATCGCCGCCACGCGTGCCACCGAACCTTCGGCCTTGACCGCCTCTGCCAGCACGATAGTCGGAACGCCGGAGGCGGATGCGACCGGCTGACCAAAAGAGCGCGTGGGGTCGACGACAATGCTCTCCTTGCCCCGAAACGGCCGCCAACGCCTTACGATGTCGCCTTCAAGATCCAGATCCTTGAAGCTCTGCTCGACTATCTGCTTGAAGACATACTGCTTGGCCTTGAGATCAAGCAACTTAGGCTCGCCCGCGGCCTCAAGGCTCTCGAGGAAGATTGTGCGTCCATCGGTCCGGAAACGACCAGATGAAAAGGGGCGATCCGTCTGAATGCATTGCCGAGCGTAGTCAAGACAGTTCCGAACTGCCTTCAGCCCGATCCCATTTTCGAGGAAAGCCCGCACGAACCGAAGCTCAATCAGGTCGCGAAAGCTCAGTTCGATCTCATCGTCGATCTTGGGGATATCTGGCTTCCAGAGCGGCGCAACATGCCGGACTTCGTCATCTTTCTTGTAGTCATACCCATCTAGCCACCGCCGCAGGGTACGGGGTGGTGCCTTCAGGAGCTGCGCTGCGTCGGCCACAGAGTAAAGGCCAACCCCAACGAACTCGTGGATGGGCGTGTGTTGGTTCATCATTTTAGGTTGTAGCGACGCTCTCGCTGGAAGCAACAGAAATGCTTGCACCACGCCACCCTGTTTGCGGTGGTTGCTACTTCCCTGACGATTAGCCTCGTCCACTTAGTCCCTCGTATCAACCCACCCCGCCACAATCCGCCCCGGTACACTGTCCACTGCCCGCTCTGCATCCCGCGCAAGATCGAGCCGCTTGCGCAGCTTGACCTGCGGCACCAGCAGGAAGATCGGCACGGTCGCCACGCCGCGCCCGGTCTTGGATTTTGAAGCTACGGCCCGGCCTTTGGAATTCAGCCGCCCCTCGGCCACCAGCAGGCTTGGGCCTCGGCGACGATAGATGAACCTCAGCCGCAAACCGGTGCGGCGTTCCCATTCGCCTGGTGTGATCCTGCCGCCCTTGGTGCTTTTGCCAGCGGCGGGGGTGGGGATGGCCAGCCAAAATCCGTCCTTGGACCGGATCAGCGGGCCGGTATCATGCGCGCCGATGATGACCGGGGCGTTAGACCAGACCAGCGCCGCTGCATTCAGACTGTCGCCGGATATGGGGAAGCTGGCGAGGCGGATGGAGTTGCCAAGCCTGGTGCCGAGGCCAGCGCCGGTGATCTGGCCCCGCCAGGCGGATTTCAGGGAAGTGCCCGCCTCGCGCATGGCTGCCGAGACAGCTTTTTCCCCGGCGGCGACTTCGGCCTTCATGAGGGCGACAATGTCGGGGTTGAACTCGATCTTCAGTTTCATGCGGGGCGCAAATCCAAGGTCCAGACGAGCCGCTCGCGGTCGCGCACTGGCTCGCCCTGAATGTTGAAACATTCGCCGTCGATCTCGATGCGATCCCCGGGGCGCGGGGCTGGCACCTCGGCCACGCGCAGGTCGATGCGCGTGGTTTCCGACCAGACGCGCGCAGCCCCGAAGTCCGTGATGTCATCCGCGCGGCGCAGGACCACGCGGACGAGTTTCGGTGCGCCACCGTCCGCGATGTAGGTTGCATCGCGGGCGATGTTCGGATCACCAAACAGGTTGTCGATGGCGGCAGCAAAGACTGACACGTGCGCGCCCGTCAGTTCGAGCTGTGCAAGCGGATTGCGAGGCGGGGCCGTTTGTTGACCGGCAGGATCGAGGCTTCGGTCATCAGGTCGATCCAGCGGCCCTTGGCGTCCATCATCTGGCGGGCATAAAGTGGCAGGCCGATGGTGTTGGCGGTCTCCAGCAGGTTCGCGGGCCCGCCACCCGCCATGAACACTTCGCGCGCGGCGCGGCGCTGGAGGCCATAGAAATCGGTCAACCCCTCGGCATCCGCCTCGTCGGTCCAGGCAAGCCACAGGCGCTGCAGCTCTTCCTTGCGTGCAGGATCCGCGATCTTCGAGATAGGCTTGATCCCGTCGCCCACGGTGTTTGCGGCCCAGCTTTCTACCGCATTCACGGCATAACCGTTGTTGCGCACCAGCCAGCGGGCGCGGGCGGTGATGTCGGGCCCGGCGGCGGCGATCAGCGCGTTGACATGGGCACGGGTCGCGCGGAACCCGCGCAGGCGGCGGTGATGCTGACCCGCATCGAACCCGCCGATGAAGGCCCCGAGGCGCTGACGCCAGTTCATTGACCCGCCCATCATAGATCCTTCACAGCGAAGGGACGCAGCACCCGCCTAGCGCCGCGTTCCAGCTTGGCGATCCGGCGCTCGATATCGCCGATTGCTGCGGCCAGTTCCGCGTCGGAGCCGTAATTCACGGTCTTGCCGTCATAGCTGACCGACCGCGTGCCGCTGTAGCGCGCGGCCAGCAGCGCGCTGTGGCGGGATTTCAGTTGCTCGAGGGTCATCGGTCATTCCATGTATCTGGGCGTGCTGATCTTCCAGCCGCGCCGCCTCGGCGTCGTCACTTGGACGCCCAGCGCGCGTTTGGTTTTTTGGCCGCCTCGCCGCCCGATCTTTCCTTGCATCGTCATTCTGGCCAACCTTCAAACAGTGCCATTTGCGCTGGGCGCTGGGCCTCGTCCGATGGCCGCCAGATCCACGGGCCCGAGGCCGTGTGCAGCTGCGAGAGAGCGCCACGCATGTGCTGCTGCCAGTGGATGAACTCCGTTGCCGAGCAGGCGCAGAGCGCGTGACCGATGGGCCAGCCCATCAGCCATCCGACGAAGAGCGGGTTCAGCCGCCGCTTTGATCGGCCCTTCAGGATCCGCCGCGAGACGACGCGCCCATGCGAGGCAATCATCGAAGCCCAAAGCGGGCGCGAGATCGGGGCGTGCGGCGAGAACCTCGCGCCACGCGTCGTGGTCGCCGGGGCCGGGCGGGTGAAGCCCTGTTCCGCCCGGTAGTGCAGGATGTCCATCCGGGATTTGCCATCCGCCCGGGTGATGCTGGCCTCCGAACTGCCCTTCCAGTTCTGCGCGGCTGGTGTCGGCCATTGCGCCGCCTGCGCGGGCAGGGGCGGCATCCCGCCCGAACCATAACTCTGGCCCGGCCCGCCCTTCGCGCCATCTGTCGCCTTGGGCGTCGACCAGTTGGTGATGCCCAACGCCAGCGCCTCCGCCTTCCGCGTGAAGTCGCTGTTCCCGGCCGCGTTGTAGCTGGCCGTGCCGGGATGCAGGCTCATCGGTGTGGGCCAGGATGAAGAACGTCGCTGTTTCTGTCATCTGGTCTCTCCTGGTCGTCGCCCGGCATGGACGGGGTTCAGGGCTTTAGAAGCGCAGAGCAGACAGGGTGGCGGGAAGGCAGTGAACGGCGGTGATGCGCCGGAGGCTTGCCGGTCATTGATATCGCTGGGTTTTCCGAGGAGTGCGCACCGTGACGCCTGTCAGGTCCGATGTCGAATCACCGCGACAGACGACGCCACGCGGGGCCTCAGGCCCTGTTGCATGGCCGATTTACAGGCGTTTGCCTGTGTTTCGCGGGGTTTGGCAAGCATCCACACGAATTGGACCAACCGGCAAGGGGTCCGGAGCCTTGCCGGTCATTGATTTCAAAAGGAATTTACAAGATCCGGGCTGGTTTCGCTGCCTACCGAACACACGGAATGGATCGGGGGGGCGCACAGGCGGCTATTCCGCGCCCTGATTCTGTTGCTCGCGGCCAGGCTTTGATCCAGTCGCGCTTCGATTTTCCCCATGAATTCAGAGACCGGCAGCCCTGCGGCGCATCACCACCGGTCACCGCCTATGTGCCGGAGGGGGCTGCATGCTTCGCTTGATAAGCCTGCGCATCTACGCCTGTGTCAGGCGCAGCAGGAGGTGCGAGAATGGTCAAGAGATTGCGATTGAACGATAAATCAGTGCGCGAGCTGATCCCGGAAGAGGATCGGGATTATCAGGTCTTTGACACCGAGATCCGGGGGCTGTCGATCCGCGTCTTGCGATCTGGCGCGCGATCCTTCGTGCTGGATTACCGGTTCGCAGGGCGCCAGCGCCGCATGGCGATTGGCCGCTGGCCTGAATGGAGCGTGACGGCGGTCAGGGAACGGGCCCGCGAGTTGCGCCGCGTCATCGATGAGGGTTGCGATCCATTGGGCGAGCGTGGCGATTTGCGCGAAGCCCCACGGTTCAAAGACATGATCGACCGCTATCTGGTCGAGCATGTCCCGCATCTGGCGCCCCTGAATGCCTCTGATCAGCGCGCGGTACTGACCAAGCTGATTGCGCCGCTTTGGGCCAATAAGCTGGTGGCGGACATCACCCCGCATGACGTTGCCAAACTGCTCAACATCATTGCCGAGGGCCGGGCGCGACCTTCAAAGCAAAAGCCCAATAACCGCGCGCGCAAGCTGCAAGGCAAGAAGCCCACGCCAGTCCGCGCCAACCGCGTGGGAGAGGTGTTGCGCAAGATGTTCAGCCTTGCCATCACATGGGGCTGGCGCACAGACAATCCGGCGGCAGGGTTCAAGAAGCGGGTCGAGACCGCGCGCGAGCGCTTCCTGTCCCATGAAGAAATTGCGAAGCTGGCCGAAGTGCTGGACGCGGCCGTGGATCAGCGCGCCGCAGGCATCATCCGGATCTGCATGTTGACGGGTGCCCGCGTGGGCGAGGTGCGTCAGGCGCAGTTCGAGCAGTTCAATCTCGAACTCGGCGTCTGGTCGAAACCGGCGGCCACTACCAAGCAGCGTAAGGTCCACCGGGTCCCGATCTCGGGCGATGTCGCCGCCATCGTGCGCCAGCGCGGGCTTCTGGTGCCCAAAGGCAATCCATGGCTTTTCCCCGGCGATGTGCCGGGCCAACCCGTCAAGGAAATCCGCCGGTTCTGGATGATGGTGCAACGCGAGGCGAACCTGCCCGATGTGCGCATCCACGATCTGCGCCACACCTTCGCATCGCTGCTGGTCAGTGGTGGGGCTTCGCTTGAGATGATCGGCAAGCTGCTGGGCCATAGCCAGATGCAGACGACGTTGCGCTATGCGCATCTGATGGATTCGCCCCTGCGCGCCGGGGTGGATGCTGTGGCCGGAATGTTCCGGCCACGCCCGAAGATTGTCCACGATGCGGATGCCAAGCGCGCCTGAAGCGCCCCAGTCGTTCAGCTGTTCCCGCGCAGCGCGCGCCAGAACGGACGCAACCTGCGGCGGATAGTGCTTTCGTCCGGAACCTCGCCGTTCTCGGCCACATTGGCGAACCACTCCTGCAACTCGCCGATCAGCTCTGCCTGTGTGGCGGGCAGGCCGTGTTCGTGGATGCGCTGGATCATGGTCACATACATGCCTTCCCAATCATAAGGCGACAGCGACCCTGTCCCACCGCCGATACGGCGCAGCAGATCGTAATCATCCTCGAAGCGCTGCACATCCTGGCCCGTGACCATCAGATCCGCGATCGACACCTCGACGCCGTCGGTAGGCTCGGTGACATAGGCCCAATCGTGCCCACCCTCGGGCTTGATCCGCAGCAGCTTGATGACGGTCGGCCCGGTCCCGCCGCGACGGAAAAGGGGCAGCATGTCCATGGGGGAAACGGTGATCTTGCCTGACACCTTGTCGGTCCCGCAAATAGCGAGGGGAATGCCGGTCACAATGTCCAGTTTGCCCTCGGTGGCCCAGCCTGCAATGTCGGCGATCATGCAGCCCCAACGTGACGCGGTTTCATGCAGGTTGAAAAATGCTCTGGGTGGAAGTGCCATTCTGACTCCAATTCTCGTTCTGGGGGCATGCGGGCTTGCCACCAGCAGCAGGTGGCAAGCCGCGCGACGCGGTGATGCGAGGGGGGAGACGGCTGGGCATGCGATTGACGAAGGCACGCCTTGACCGGGGCGCCAGAGGGGCACCTGTCAAATTCTTCAATCAATTAACAACCTTAAGGCGAATCGCCCTCAGGTAGAGTATACGTCAGGGATTCCGTCATAAGCTGTCGGGGATAAAGGGGGAACGCCATGTCATTCCAGAAGGCGCAGGACTTGCTGAAGCTCGCGCACATCGCCGCGTCGCGTCATCAGGGTGTCACGGTCAAGGACATTTCAACAGAGTTCAGCGTGAACGAACGCACGGCCCAGCGCATGCTCTTTGCCCTGAAGGAAGTGTATCCGAGCCTGTCCCACAAAACTGACAGCGAGCGCCGCCGCTGGTGGACGCTGCGCGAAACCAACAAGCTCGGCATGCAGGGCGTCTATGACCATGAACTGACGGCCATTGAAATGGCGATCCGTCGCGCGCAGCGGGAGGGGGCGCATGCGGAGACGGCTTCCCTCGAGGCTGTGCGCGACAGGCTGGTGGCGAAATTGCCCACACCCGAAGCCCGGCGGACCGAGGCGAATGCAGAGGCGATGCTGGAGGTAAAGGGATATGCCTGTCGCCCTGGCCCCCGGGTCAAGACATGCCCTGACCACATGAGCATCCTCACCGCCGCGCTGAAGGGGCAGTTTCAGCTGATCATGTCGTATCGGGGCGCGCAGGATGCAGAGCCGAAAAAGCGCGTTGTTGAGCCCTATGGGCTGCTCCTTGGGACACGTCACTACCTGATCGCGCGCGATCCCGCCAAGGGTGACGGCTTGCGCCGGTTCCGCCTAGACCGCATTGCAAAGGTCGAAATGACCATGATCTGGTTCAAGAAGGACAAGGACTTCGACCTTGACGCCTATGCGGCGCAGTCCTTCGGTTCGTTCCATTCAGACGCAGAGTTCACCCGCGTCGTGTGGCGGTTCAGCCCGGCCGCCGCAGCGACTGCGCGCGAGTATGAATTCCACCCGAAACAGGAGATGGTCGAGCAGGACGACGGCGGGCTGATCGTGACGTTCGAGGCCAGCGGTCTGGTCGAGATGGCCTGGCACCTTTACAAGTGGGGCGATGCGGTCGAGGTGATCGAGCCCGCGGCGCTGCGCGAGATGGTGGCGGGATTTCAAAATGACCGGATCAAGGTGCCGCCGTGAGCGCCTGCCAAGCTTTCATGTTAAAGATTGGACGTCTGCGGCGGATTGGGCGACATCAGGCTTTGCCGCGGCAATGCATCCGCAGAAAGCCGCCACAGCGGACGTTCAAAGTGGCATCTTTGACCGGCGGCTGTTGGGCAGGAGAAACGGGCGGAGCAAACTTGCAAACAGTGATCGCCCCGGCGACGCACACAGCCTCGGCCCATAGTTGCCGATCGACAGTTCTCCACTAAAAGTCCGCATTTGCGCCCGCATTGCAGTCGTTTAGGGGCGCGAAGGCGATCAACGCAGTGATCGACGGGGGCTTCGTCTATCACCGGCGGACCGAAACTAAGTACCTTCACTATCCGACCCGGAAATAGCACAAGGGGCCAGCGACGACCGGCGACTGGTCGCGTGAGGCTTCGCGACGATCGCGCGATGATTTGGGGGGACGATCCTTGGGAAATGTCTGGCAGTTCTTCCAGCCACCGCTCTACTGGCAGCAATTCGAAGAGCTCTGCGCTGGCCTTCTGACCGAGGTCTATGGCGTCCCCAATGCGCAGCAAGTGGGCCGCCCTGGCCAGGCACAGAACGGCGTCGATGTCTTCGGCACATCGGCCCGCCACGGACGGATAGGGATCCAGTGCAAGCGCCTCTCCGACCTCGACGAGAACAACAATCCCTATCCGGGCGGTCCGATCACCCGCGCTTTGCTGCGTGACGCGGCCGACGACGCTCTTAGCTTCGTACCGGATCTCAAGCTGTGGATCCTCGCAACCACCGCCCGCCGCGACACCAAGGTACAGGGATGGGTCGAGGAACTTAACAACGAGTGGGAGCAGATGGGCCGCAAACGGATTGCGATCGTTTGGACTTGGGACGAGTGCATCTCGCATCTGAACAGCTATCCCGAACTCCAGCGCCGATATTATCGCGATGTGATCCAGGTGGGCTCGCCCAAGGATATCGACGAGATCATCCTGCGCACCATCGCCATGGCGTTTGCCCGACCGGCCTTCGAGGTGCCGCTTCACTGCGAAACCCCCAGCGAATTCTTCCATGCTCTGAAGGACACGCAGAAGGCGCTTCGCACTGGAGAGCTGGTTGATCGCGAAAGCCGGCAGGTCATCCGCAAAGCGATAGGTGGTTATCGCGAACTGGACGATGATCTGGCCCGCACTGGCCTTGGCGACGTCGACAAGCATCTGAAGCTTCTGCGCACGCAGCTCGAACAAGGCCTCAAAGATGGCACGATCGTGACGGTCGGCACCTGCCTTGATATCCGGCAGCCTGACCTGGCGCGCTATCTCGACGAACTGCGCCAGCGCTGCCTCGATGACCTGAACAATGTCCTTCGCTATGCCGGCATCCCCACGGTTTAGGCATAGCGCTCGGCGGTCGGAGAAATTTGGTAGCTTGTCCGCCTGGCGATATTGCAACCGATCCGGCGTGATGGCGCGATCGATCATTTTCGGCTGGGATCAATCTGGTTAGTCTGACTCGGCATGCGCGCGGGCAATCGGTGTATTGCTGCGCCGATTCGCGCAAAGAAGTCGCTGATGGAGGGACTGGTGGAAAAGGACGAAACGGAAGCACTGGACGATGCGGCGGCAAATGGTGTGCTCGCTTTGCCAGAGGTCGAACCAGCGGAGACGCCTGACGCGTTCCTGGCAGTCGTGTCCAAGACCCTCAAGGTGTCGGTCAATGTGGACGCCGATCTTGCCAGCATTCTTTCGGATCACCTGCTGACTGTCACGCCGCATGCCAATGCCGTGGCCAATGCGAAGGCCGCAATCGTCGCGTTGGCAATGAAGCGCGCGGCATCAGCTGTGGAGCAGGCCAATGCCTGATCCGATGCTTTTCCACTCGCTGACGCTGGAAGGCTTCCGCGCCTATCTTCAGCCCAAGACTTTCGATTTTAGCAAAAAGCCCTGCTTGGCAATTTTCGCGCCGAATGGTCTGGGCAAGTCGAGCGTCATCGACGCGCTCGAATTTCTCTTCTCCGAACATGGCACGCTCGAACGGCTCGGGCAGCGCACCCTGAACAACCAGGCCGGACCGCCCGCGCTCATGCACAATGGTGCGCAGGCAGCG
The DNA here is from genome assembly GCF_036802785.1 of Pararhodobacter sp. Taxonomy (GTDB): domain Bacteria; phylum Pseudomonadota; class Alphaproteobacteria; order Rhodobacterales; family Rhodobacteraceae; genus Pararhodobacter. Next base: position 44,312 of record NZ_DAIRVN010000011.1, on the reverse strand, counting down.
GGCATTACGCCGGTGGTCAAATTCACGACGATTACCGGCAAGACGACGGCCGAGGGCAGCCGCGCCGCAGTAGGCAACCCGCGCCCGATCCACGCGGCCGCGACCGCAATGAAGGCCGGTTTCGTCGTCCCACCGATCATCCGCGGCTATACGCTGCGCACCTTCGTTGAATCGCATAGCCCTGAGAATCGTTACAGCGACGTGGCGGACTGGCTCCAGCTTTCACCGCTGGTGGAAGTGCAAAAGAACCTCCGCCTACTGCGCCGTGATGTGAAGGCCGCTGCCGAGAGCACCACCGAACAGGAACGCGTTGTCGGCCTGTTGCGGACCGAAACCGCCCAGGCAGTTCAGGCGTGGGACGACGCGGCCGTGCTCGGCTTCATCAACACGAGCGTCATCGCGCCGCTCGATCCGGCGTTGACGCTCACAACGCTCGCCGCTCGAGACGAGGGCTATGTCGAGGTCGGCAAGCGTGTCGAGGCGGAGGAAAAGCGGGTCGGGCTCGCTGTCCTGAAACAGATCCGTAATTCGGTCGTGGCCCTGTGGCAGAAGATTGTCCCCGAGGACGGTGGTGACGCCAAATTGTGCGGCGCCATCGCGGCATTCGATAAGGCGCTGGCCGTTCAGGCTGATGCCAAGGCCACTGAGGCCGATGAGCGGGACAAAGCGGCCGGGACCGTTTTCCGATCGGTGTGGAAGGAAGCCGAGAAGCTGTTTTCCGATGTCGCGACGGCGCCCGACGCCTGCCCGGTATGCGCCACGGCGATCGGCGACACCGCTGCCGGGAGCGTGCCCGCAATCCGCGATCTGCTGCAGACCCATCTCGAGGAACTTCAAAGCTACAACGACGCGAAGACCGCGCTGGACGACGCTGAGACTGCCGCTATCCAAGCACACAACCAGCTCGTGGCGCGTCTTCCCGCCATGATCGAGCATCTGCCCGACGATTTTGGCGACTGGTTCAAGATCGCGCTCATCGCCTATCAGACCGGCGTTTTCGGATGGCCGGCCGCCGATGCGCCTGAGTCCGCCGCCATTGTCGCCGAGCTTGAGACCCGTCTGGCAGAACTCGACCAAGACATCGCGGACATCGAAGCGAAGCAGGGCGAGCATACATGGGTCAAGGCTAAGGCCAGCATCGACCGGCTGCTGAAGCTTCAGGAGGATGTGGCGCTGGCAGCGCGAACCGCCGAGGAGCTAACCGCGCTGCACGAAGCGCTCGTCGCGCAGGCCACGCTCGTATCGGGCAAGATCCGTGAAAAGGTCCAGTCGCTGCTCGACACGCTTCAGGCGCCGATGAACGACATTTACAAGGAGATCCAGGGTGCCAAAGCCAAACTGATCCGGCTGGAACTGCCCGGCGAGGATGACATCAACCAGCAGCGCATGCAGCTGGTGATCCATTTCGCGGAAAACCGTCCAAGCGTCGCGCCGGGCGGCTATCTCAGCGACTCTCAGATCCATTCGGTCGCGCTCGCTCTGCGCCTCGCGGCAATCAAGAAATTCAACGGTGCCGCACCGGTGATCGCGCTGGACGATGTCGTCACATCCTATGACGCCGATCACCGCCGCGCGATCGGTGCGTTGATCGCGAAGATGTTCACCGACTGCCAGATTATCCTAGTCACTCATGACGAGCGTTTCTTTAATCATCTGAAGGACCAGCTAGCCGCAAAGGACTGGCAGTTCAGCCGCATCATCGGACTGGACCCGGCGTTTGGGCCGCGCTTCGCCGACCACAAGGTCACCGACGAGATGATCGCCGACCGCTGGGCCAAGGGAGAATCCGCCGCCAACGAGATGCGCCAGGCCGAGGAAGAATGGCTGCTGGGCATTGCGCGCGGGTTTGGCGTCAATGTCCGCATCCGGCAGCTCGAAAAGGCCTATTCATATGAGCGCTCCGAGCTGGCTTCGGCGATTGGGGGGTTCCTCGGTAACCTCAAGTTAACCCCCGCCGATGTGCCGGGTGTCAACAATCGCTTCATCACCAGCCTCATGAAGGGCGATATTGAGAATTTCGGAAGCCATTTTCAGGATGCGCCTTATGGCGACGGCTCAATTGGGGACGAACAGACCAGGTGGGACGAGTTCAAGGTGTTCCGCGGGCAGTTCGAGTGCGTCTGCGGGCGCACCAAATATCAGCGGCCGTTCGGCCTAAGCAAGCCGGTGTGCGCACACGACAAATGCGAAACGCAGTTCGCCTTCAAGCCGCTTGCGGCAGGCGCGGTGGCCGTTCCCGAGGGTGCCGCTGGCCCAGTTGCAAAAACGTGAAGTCGTTCTGGCAGCTATTTTGGCAAGGCGACTCTGTCGAGACGCTATGCTGGGCAGCGGCGTGAACTATGGCAATCTTGGCGGCTGAGCCAGAGCGGTTTCACTACCCAAAGCGGATTGGTCGCTGACGGCCGAGGCTGAGTGGAAACCGGCGGCAATACAGTGTTACGCAGGCGGACCGGCATCTCAGGCAGCTACGGTCGTCCGAGGGTCTCATCGCTTCCTACAGCGGCTCTGGGTGGCTTCTGACGTCCATGGTTTGGCCTGATGGATTTGTTGCGGACCGTGATCAGCCCTGCATGGCCCGCATCAGCCCTCTGACGCCGATCAGGGCAGCCATCCGTTTCATGTTGTAGGCCAGCACATTCAGCGCCATCTCGCTGCGGACGTTCTTCAGCCTTCGCGTCAGGAAATGGGTGCTGCCCATCCACGCCTTGATCGTGCCGAACAGGTGCTCGACCGTGCATCGGCGGAGGGTCATGAAGTCCGGGTCGCGGTCCAGACGGTCGGACAACTCGTCAACGAGGTGTTCATGTTCCCAGCGTGAGATCCGCCGTTCGTTGCCGGTCGTGCATTTGGTTCGAAGCGGGCAGGTCTTGCTTCCGTTGATACAGTATCGCCGGATCTTGATGCCGCGTTCCTCGGTCGTGTAGCGGTAGGTCAGGTCGTCGCCTGCGGGGCAGACATAGACATCGCGGTTGGCGTCGTAGACAAAGTCCGCCTTCACACACATGACCTTGGCCGCGTTGCCCGAGGTCGCGGGACGCGGCCTTCTCATGCTGCGATTGGCGAGTTCGTTCACCAGAGGCTGGTGCCGAAATAGTGGAAATGACGCTGGACAGTACGAGGGATAAATAGCACTTTGTCTGCTGTGTGCGAGGGGGCAGAGCTTCTGCCAGCTCGGAGACGGGCTAAACTTGGGAAGCGTGGCGTTGCCGGAGCTTCGGCTATCTTCTTCGGAGGAAATGATACTGTGATTTATGCCTCGCACACACATTGTATTCTAAGTTCGAGGGAGTAAATGAGCATCGAAAAAACTGAGGGGATTGGTGCAGCTGCTTGGATAACATCTAAAAGTCGCATGTATGCCGAAAAGCGACTTCGGCTATATGACTGGGTGGCGCATTTGCTTCTTAGTTGGCTTTCTCTCAGCGTCATCGCCTGGTCAGTTGTCCGGTCTTCTGTAGAAAACGGTGTTTTGATCGATCTGTATACGGCCATATTGTCGGTATTCGTTTTCGCTTTCTCCGTCATTGTCTTCGGATTTAAGTTTGGTGAGAATGCAGCGCAGCATCGGGAGTGCTATTTGAGGCTGCAAAAGCTTCTGGATTCTGGAGCTTCTCTAGATGAATTCACGCAGCAGTACCACGAAATACTCGCAGGCTACGGCAACCATGGAAGCTGGGACTATGAATCTGTAGTGCTAAGCTTAACCCTTTTGAACAAAAGGGAAGGACAGGAGCGTGCGATGCAAGGAAAAGACGGCTCAAGTATTGTTTGGTCTTGGCCTATGCTGTTAAAGCATGTGGTTTTCGGTCTAATATTCTGGCTGGCTTGCGCCGCTATATTCGTCTTGGGTCTTTACACTTTTATACTGATTTTCTTGCAAGTGTCATGACAGCTCTCCCAGGAAAACTCTTTCAGGAAACTTTTGGCCCGACGCAGCTGAAAGACATATTTAACGACTACATTGCAGATCGATCAGCTGTAGGGCGCGATGGTGTTTCTGCTAAGGTCTTTGCGTCCCGGATAGACGCCGAAATTGAAATTGTTATTCGCAAGGTGCGAAGCTGTGGCTACGAGTTTTCGTCTTTCAAGGAAAAGTTGATTTCCAAAGGAGCGTCGACCCCCCCGCGCCAAATTTCGATTCCTACCGTCCGGGACAAGCTGGTATTGAAGTTTTTAGCCGAGCTGCTGGCGAGAATTTATCCGGAACATGTGACGCGGGTCCCGCACTCTACGATCAAGCAGGTCCACACAGCCTCAAGAACTCGACCGACGACCGATAGCTATCTTCGCCTCGATATCCAAGGTTATTTTCCGTCAATCGACCACAAGATTCTTATGCGCATCCTGCGGAGAAGAGTCAGGAAGAAGGAGATATTGCATCTTATTGAGAACGCCATAAAAACGCCGACCGGCATCAAGAAGTCCTCAGGTCGCCGGAATGAGGTTGGAATTCCACAAGGTCTAAGTATATCAAATATCCTTTCGTCAATATATCTTGCTGACGTTGACAAGGAAATGATTGAGATTTCCGGCATCGAATACTTTAGGTATGTGGATGACATCTTGATACTGGGTGAGCCTACTCACATCGATGAATTGTCTAAATTTGTTCCGCGCTTGTTGAAATCAAAGCGGAAGATCAAGTGTCACCCTGTTGGGACTTCGGGAAAGAGTGCGATTATTCCAATCACGGATGGGATTGACTATTTAGGATACCATTTTCGACTGGATCGCATAGAGGTTCGGCTTGCGTCGTACAAGAAGATGTTCTCAAACGTCATGAAGATTGTGTCGGGAATGAAGTATGCAAATAATAAGGGGCCGCTAATTTGGAAGATGAATCTCAGAATTTCCGGATGTCGCTTTGTCGGAAAGAATATCGGGTGGCTATTCTTTTTCTCCCAGACGAATAATGTAAGTCAGCTATCAAGATTGGATGCGTTCGTCAGGCAGAAAGCTGGCGAGGTGCTTTCTGTCGGTGACTTGGAAAGGATAAAGACTTTTGTAAAAGCCTATCATGAAATTCGTTACAATGCAGATTCCAGCGCCTATTTCCCGAATTTTGACAATTTTGATTCGGAACAGAAAAAACATCAAATTGCGGTGTTAATGCCAAGGAAATCGAGGGCAGAGTTAGACGCGATGAACCCCGAAGATTTGGACGCGTTATTCAAGAAATGCATCAGCCGGGAAATAGCAGATCTGGAACGCGATATGATGGAAGCTTTCTCGTAGTTTATCTCATTCGTCCTCCGGGAGCTTTCGGGGCGGCTATCTGCTGCGAGTGGGCTCTGTTGCTCAGTTAGGTATCTGGAGTTGTCCCCTGAAGATCAGCCTCGGATCTTGACAGGCATGACTCGCGCGGCGTGGCTGTACGTCCGCTTCCCGCCCTCCACTTTGATGACCTGACTGAAGCTGCACCCTGTGCTATGGTCCACAATGAGGCTGCTGCTGCCCTTCGCCGCGCGGTGCCTGGGTGGCAGCTGTTGAGCGGTTAGGTGCAAGCGGGTCGGAAAAATGGTTCGGTTGGAGGTGGCAAAGCGATTATCTTAGGACGAACTGGCGTGCGTTCATGTCAACGCCATGTCAACGCGCTTATGTCATTTTGCGAATGTTTATGACGGTGGAAAGAGGCTAATGTCGTCCAATGTCAGAGGCGAAAACTCGTGAAATCAAAGGCTTGTCTGCTAAGCCATTGGTTCAGCTAAGTTATTGGAAACGCTGGAATTTTGGCTCATAACCTGAAGGTCGTAGGTTCAAATCCTACCCCCGCAACCAAAAATTCTTTAGTTATCAACGCCATGCGCCCCGCCACAAAGCGGGGCTTTTTGCTGTGCAAAGGGGTGTCCGTCACGTGTCCGGTTCCGGGCGCGAATAAACGGACGCAAAAGTAGGCGAGACGACGGCCGCAGCGTAAGCGCGACGCCAATCCCCTCCTGCCATTTCTGACCTGAAGCCAGCATTCTCCGCGTACATGTGCAGCGGAGGTGTTGGATCTGGTAGGGCTCCGGCGAGATCAAGACTCGGTCGCCGCAGCTCTGCGGGAACCGTGCCCAAAGCTGCACCAAAAATGAGTCAGAGCCACTTTTGCATGCCGATTCACGCCTTCATGAAGACGCGGAAGGTCGAGGCGGTCTATGTGACCGAATATGAGACCTTCGATGAAGTCGCGGCAGATTTGCCAAACTTCATCGACAACGTCTACAACGCCACCAGGCTGCATTCCGCGCTCGGCTATCTGAGCCTCAACCAGTTCGAAGAAAGAAACGCCGCGCCACGGTCAAAAAGAGCCGCCTGACTGGTCCAGTGCGAGGGGCGCACTCCACGCTTTTGGGGAGAATACGTCCAGCATTCAAAATCGGCGAGACGCTGAGTTACTATTACTTCCCAGACAGCCATTGGCTGAGAATCCGAACGAACAACCCACTAGGGCGCATCATGAAGGAAATCCGCCGACGCACCCGCGTGGTGGTAGCGCTTCCCGACGGGCAGAACTGCCAGAAACTGGCCGCGGCCAAGCTGCGCCAGATCGTGGGCAGCCAGTGGTCGACCCGGAAATACAAGAACATGGTCCCGCTCTACGCGGGGATGGCCTCAACCCACGGAGCCGTCGCCTGAAAAAAATGTGCGAAAGATTCTGGACACTACCGCGATTTTTCACGGGTGCACTCTTTCGGCCTTTGGGAATAACCCGTCTTGTTCTAGGAATAACTCGACCTGCGACGCTTTGTGAAGCGAGCGTACTGCTTCTGCGCACCTCTTGAATGCGCTATCTTCGCGTCCCCCCTCTTGCCAAAGGGCCTTCCCCCAATCGGCAACAGTGAGCCAGTCAAGGCGCACTTCGGCGCGCGAATCCCGGGTTTCGCCTGTCAGGATGCGGCCATTCTGCATGGTGACGATGACCTTGGCTGACAGCATCGGGCGGGTCTTGTCCGCGACGACGTCGACAACCGGCAGTAATCTGTCGCGCACGGGGTCGGTCGCGCCATGGAAATCAGGAAATTGCAACCTGCCACGCGCGATGACAGCAGAGGCGCAGAAAGGCGCGCTCATCAGCCGCTCGCCGAACGCGCGAAAGACTGGGCCCTTGTTCAGCGTCCCGGGATAGCCCATCTCGAAGGCATTCATCTCAACCTTGATCCGCGCAATCGCGGCAGGATCGACGATCTGTTCACGGACCCGCTCGGCGGCCAGAACGACAGACTGGCATATTCCGGATACCGGGTAACGCTTGATGACGCTTTCCTCCAGGGCGCGCGACGGGTCAAAATCGGCGGCGATCATGTCGAAGGAAACGCGTTCATTGAGCAGCGAGGCATGAAAGCCTGCAGGACCATCCAGCGCGTGTTCGCCACCCAGCACTCCGGCCAGCGCGAGCTCGACAGCCTTGATCCCGGTTTCTGCGGCATTGGCGACGTGAAGCTGCCATTCGTCGCTGCCATCCAGCCAGGTTTGCGTTGTGCCACCGGCGAACACTGTTGTTAGCGCCAGTGCATGGCCGGTCAGCGTGGCGTCGAGCCCCCGTGCCCTTGCCACCGCCGCAGTTGCGCCGAACGGGGCATAGTAGCCCGTGGACCGGATGCCGCGCGGCGTCGTTCGGGGCGACAGGAAGCGGGAGATACCGATCGCAACCATGTAGCCTGCTGCGATGGCCTCAAGGAACTGCTTGCCCGATAACGCGGTGTCTTCGGCCACGGCCATAAGCGCCGGGATGATGACGGTCCCGGCATGAAGATTGCCGATCGGGTCGAAATCATCCTGGGTGCGCGCGTGCATCACCGCTGCGTTGTAGAAGGCAGCGGCGCGGGCATCTGATGCTCCGCCACCCGAAAGTAGCGGATAGCGCCCGCCTGGCGAGATCGGCACTGGCAGACGGCAATATGGCACCCCGGCGACGCCCACGCTGAGATTCGCCAGCAGGCAAAGCTCGAGGCGTTCGCGCGCCATAGGCGTGAGGTCATCAAGCTTCAGGCCGGTTACAAGACGTGCAATCTCGCGGATCATTGGACCGCTTCTTCCCAGGGCAGTGCCAGTTCGGGCTTGAGCGCGGATTTTTGTATCTTGCCATTCGAATTCTTGGGCAATTCCGACACCCGATACACCCGCTTCGGCCGTTTGAAGCCAATCTCGGTCTTCACGAAATCCCGGATTTCAGCTTCTTCAACCGTCCCGTTCAGCACGACATAAGCCACGACCGCAGCGCCCCATTCCGCGTCAGCCTCGCCAACCACGGCGGCTTCGCGGACGGCTGGATGCTGATAGAGCACGTCTTCAACCTCGCGGGGGGCGATGTTGTAGCCGCCAGAGATGATCATCTCGTCAAGTCGTCCGAGAAGATACAGGAAACCCTTTTCGTCCATTCGACCCAGATCCTTGGTATGCAGCCAGCCATCGACAAGAGTCGCTTCGGTCAGGTCCGGGCGCTTCCAGTAACCGGACATCATTTGCGGCGCGCGAACCAGCACTTCTCCGGGTGTGCCGGCAGGGACTTCAACGTTGTTTGAGTCAACGATGCGCAGGTGAACCGTTGGCCAGACGGCACCGGCAGACGCTAGCCGCGCCGCGCCCTTGCCATCCAGTTCGTGATCCTCGATCGGCAGGATGCTGATGGTCACCGGGGCCTCGCTCTGGCCATAGATCTGGACAAACACAGGCCCGAACCGGTTGATCCCGTTTCGCAGCACTTCAATGGGCATCGGGCTGGCACCGTAGATGATCTGGCGCAGCATCGGTAGATCCTTGCCGGTGATCTCGCTCGATCCGTTGAGAATGCGCTGCATCATCGTCGGGACCAGCTTGATGGTTTCGATTTCAAGATCACGTGCCAGTCTGAGCGCTTCCTCGGCGTCAAACTGGGGCATGATCACCGAAATGCCGCCCTTGATGAACCACGGCAGCACGAAGAACCCTGCACCATGGCTCATCGGTTGCATCAGAAGCACTTTTTCACCGGGCGCGTGCGGGCCAACTTCCATGACCAGATTGAAACCGACCTGAAGGATCGCACGGTGACTGAGCATCACGCCCTTGGGGCGCCCGGTCGTGCCGGAGGTGTAGAAAAGGCAATAGAGATCCTCGCCATCGCAAGGGCAGACATGCGGGGCGGGATTGGCTGCGGCAAGCATGTCTTCATATCGGTCGGGCTGAGGTCGCGCCAGGGCAGCGCCCGAACCCTCCTTCGCCTGCACCATGATCCAGCGGACCGGGCGCGTGACAGCGTTCGTAACTTCGGAAATGACGGCGGAATATTTCTCATCGTAAATAAACGCCTCCGCTCCGGAATCTTCGAGCATGTAGATAACATCACGGCTGTTCGACATCGGATTGAGCGACACGCGTACCAGCCCGGCCTTCGCAAGCCCGAAGTCTGCCTCGACGCAGCGAATGGAATTCTCAAGCAATGTGGCAACACGCGCCCCTTTGGCAAGGCCGGCAGCATTTAGGGCATTTGCCAGTCGGTTCGAACGGTCGTCGATTTCGAGATAGCTTCTTGTTTCGCTACCAGAGATCGCAGCCGTTCGACTGCCGAAACGCACAACGGCGCGTCGGATCTGATCTGCCACGTTCATTACTGCGCTCCTTGCTCGTTCAGTTCATATGCAAACCCTGACACACCTGTCGGATGATCGACCTGAACATAGCGCAGCCGCTTGCCGGGGTCGAACGCTTGCGGATCACCGACCAGTGGCGCGAACAGGATCATGCCTTCATCTGTGCAGATCTGGCCGATGGCATAGGGCGCATCGAAACCACCAGCCGAAACCCGGGCAATCGAAAACTCGATCAGCGCAGCAGACTGGCCCGCGGCGACAGCTTTGATGTCCTGGGAAAAACAGTGCGCACAGATCGGTACCCGGCCTTGGGTATATCCGTTGCACGCCTCGCAGCGCGCAGCACGCAAACCGGGGCCGTTTGGTAATTCGTCTTTCAATACAAATACATGTGGATTGGTTTTTGTGTCGGTCATTGCATCAATCGGTTCAAACCGCCTCCAGAATATGGATCGCGTTAATGGCCGGGTCTTCGCCCATCCAGCCGCCTGCATTCAGCGCGATACCGCGGCGCGCGCGTTCCAACTGGCGCTGGCCGGCGTCACCGGAAATCTGCAGCGTCAACTCGCAGATCTGTGCAATGCCGGTCGCGCCGACAGGGTGACCGCGGGCATTGATGCCACCCGAAGGGTTGAAAGGCATCGTGCCGCGAAGGGCGGGGCGCTCTTCATCCACGAAACGGGCCACCTCGCCGGGAGCGCAAAAACCCAGATCGCGGTAATAGATCAGCTCGATCGGCGCGACGGCGTCATGGACCTCGGCGAAGTCGATGGCATCCGGGCCGACGCCTGCCTGCGCATAACAAGCCTCGGCGGCGCGCTTGGCGGTAGAGCGATTGCCCTGCCGCGCACGAACAGGCGACGAGGCCAGGGCACTGCCGGCGATCCGGACGTTTCGTTGGCCGGGCTCTGCCGCGATCACGCATGCCGCCGCACCATCGGAAATGGCACTGCACATGTATAGCCGTACCGGATCGGCGATCATGCGCGATGCCCCCACCTCCTGCGGGGTCATCGGCATCTGGAATTGTGCATTTGGATTGAGCGCGCCGTTGTTGTGGCTTTTCGATGCGATCCAATTCAGCGCCTCTTCACCGACACCCTCTTCCTGCATCACTTTCTTCACGCGAATAGCATCGACTGCCGCGAACTGCATGCCGATCCCCTGCGTGAATTCGATATCCGATGAAGTGGCAAGCGCGGCAATCGCGCGTGCGGTATCGCCGCTATACATTTTCTCGGCACCGACCACGAGAACACGGCGAAATTGTCCGCTGCGCACTGCCATCGTCGCCAGATAGACCGCCGTTCCGCCCCCCGCACAGGCATTCTCGATATTGACGATGGGGATGCCGCCGATGCCTAGGGTGCGCATCCATGTCTCGCCCCGCACCGATTCCTGCCCGTTGAGCAGCCCGGCATAGGCGTTCGAGCAGAAAACAGCGTCGATGCCATCAGGGTCAAGACCCGCATCATTGAGGGCGGCCAATGCGGCATGGCCCGCAATTTCCTTCAAGGTCTTGTCGGGGAACCGCCCGAAGGGGTGGAAACCCACGCCGGTCACAAATGCGTCGTTCAAAGGCATTGTTATGTGTAGCTCCGTTCTGGTGCGTTCGAGCGAGCGAACGCGATTATTTCCGCAAGCGAGGCTCCGGGGCCAAAGACACCGTTGACACCCATATCGGACAGTTCCTGGCGCGCGTCTGGTGTAACGATTCCGCCGACGATCAGCAGAACATCGTCGAGTTCCCGTTTCTCCAGTGCCTCAGATACACGGCGTGTCAGAGGCACGACGGCTCCAGACAGGATTGAAAGTCCCAGGATATCGGCGTCTTCCTGAAGCACGATGTCGGCGATTTCGTCCGGAGTGCGCCGGAGCCCGGCGTAGATCACTTCCATCCCGGCATCGCGAAATGCCTGCGCAATCACCTTGACACCGCGATCATGTCCGTCGAGGCCGACCTTGGTCATCACGACGCGGAGGGGGCGTTTGGTCTGTGTTGCTGTTTGCATTGGTTGATCCCTTCAGAACCGCTCGGACTGGGGCTGATACTCGCCGAAGACATCGCGCCAGACCTGCCCGATCTCCCCGACCGTGGCGCGCGCGCGCACCGCCTCGATCATCGCGGGCATGACATTGGCGCCGGACTTGCAATCCTCGCGGAGGCGTTCGAGCGTTTTATGCAATTTCGTGTTGTCACGTCGCTCGCGCAGGGCCCTGAGCTTGGCAAGCTGATGGGCACCGGCATTCGGGTTGACCTTGAAGGTCTGCTCCGGTGGTGGATCGTCGGATTTGAAGGCGTTGACGCCAACGATGATTTGCTCACCCGATTCCACCCGGCACTGTTCACGGTAGGCCCCGATGGCCAGTTGCCGCTGGAACCAGCTTGCCTTGGTCGCCGCCAGTGCCCCGCCCATTCCGTCAACCTCGGCGATGATTTCCCAGATCCGAGTCTCGAATTCCTTGGTCAACGCTTCGACGTAATAAGAGCCGCCAAGGGGATCGACCGTATCGGGAATGCCTGTCTCATGGCCGATGATCTGATTGATCCTGATCGACGTCCGCGCCGCCATTTCGGTCGGAATACCGAGCGCCTCATCGAACGAGGCCGTGCGCGTCTGCTCGCACCCACCGACTATCTGCGCCAACGCCTGCAAGGTGATGCGCGAAATGTTGTTGAGGGTCTGCTGTGCCGTCAGCGGTCGGCCCGATGTTGCGGCATGAAGCCGGAACATTTGCGCCTTGCGCGTGGTCCCCCCAAAGCGTTCGCGGACAAGCTTTGTCCAGACCTTGCGAACGGCGCGATACTTCGAAACTTCTTCAAAGAAGTCCATTTCGGTGCAGAAGTGCAATTCGATGCGGTCACCGAAATCGTCGATCTTCATGCCCTTCGCCAGGCAGGTCTCGACATAGGCGATCCCGTTGCAGATGGTGAAGGCAGCCTCTTGAACGGTAGAGCCGCCCGCCTGCTTCATATGAGAGCCGGAAATACTGATCGGTAGCCACTCGGGCACATTTTCGACGACATATTGAAGCATGTCGGTCGCCAGTTTCACCGAGGCCTCGATGGGCAGGAACTGGGTTCCGCGCGCGATGTATTCCTTGATCGGATCATTCTGCACCTGAAGAGTGAAACACCCAGGGTCGGTCTTGCGCTCTTTGGCGAGGGCAAGGAACCACGCCGCAGCCAGCGGACCGATGCAGTTGCCGGTTGTGAATACATGCCCGGCCTTGTCCAGCGGGATACCGTCGAACATGATCTCGATATCGTCGAGAGACATCAGCGACACGCCGATCTGGCCGATCTCATCGGCGGCAAGCGGGTGGTCGGGGTCCAACCCTATCTGTGTCGGCAGATCGAGCGCGATCGAAACGCCACCTGTCGATCCGTTCTCAAGCAGATAACGGTAGCGCTTGTTCGCGTCTTCCGCCGAACCGAAGCCTGCGTACATTTCAATCTCCCACAGGCGTTTGCGATAGCCGCCAGGGGTGAAGCCGCGGGTCCACGGCTCTTCGCCGGGGTAACCGACATCCATGTCGTAGCTCCAGCCCAGTTGTTCCAGATCATGCGGCGCATAGACCGCCTTGATCGGAATTCCGCTGGAGGTTTCAAACTTCGGCTTGCGCAAATCAGCGAGGGCGGTCGCATGTCGGACTTCCCATTCCTCGCGCGGATTGGCGGCTTCGGTGGTGCGGGTTTCAGGTTTGGCAGTCATTTCAGTCAACTCCGATAAGGCCGTTCCCCCTACATGTGCGAGGGAAGCCACAGGATGATCTGCGGGAACAGACAAAGGATCAGGATTGCGATGAGGTGCGTCGCCACATGCGGCCAAACACCCCGGAATACCGTTCCGATCGGTCGGTTGGCGGTTTTGGCGACAATGAACGAGATGATTCCGAAGGGTGGCGTGACGAGGCCGATCTCGACGACGATAATCATGATGACGCCAAAAAAGATCGGATCGTAACCAAGCGACACCATCATCGGCAGAATGATCGGCACGGTCAGGATGATGATCGCCAACGAGTCCATGAACGCGCCGAGGATCAGATAGACAAGAATGACTATCGCCAGGATCACCCACGGTTGAACATTCAGACCGCCGACAAAACCGATCAGCAACTGGGTCATCTGAGTCACGGTGATGAAATAGCCGAATATCTTCGCACCAAGGATGATGGCCAGGATCATCACGCTGGTCGAAGCGGTCCGAACCAGCGCCGACCAGAAGGTCACCCAGGTCATGCGCCCGAACATGAGCGCCACCAGTAGCGCACCGGCCGCACCAAGGCCCGAAGCCTCGGTCGGTGTGGCCACGCCAAGGTAGATAAGGCCCATCACCGTCACGATCAGTCCGACCATCGGCCCGGCGATCTTGAGTGAAACAAGCTTCGCTTTCCAGGTCGTGGCCTCGCCCTTGGGTGCAAGGCTGGGATCGCGCCAGACCAGAAACATGACGGTCAGAACGATCGTCAGAGCAACTACCAGCGAAGGCAGGATCGTGGCAACCAGCAGTTTGCCGATGCTGGCTTCAGCGATGATGGCATAGATCAGCACCAGGATCGAAGGCGGGATCAGCATCGCCAACGTTCCTGAAATCGCCACGACGCCGCTGGAGAATGATTTTTCATAACCGCGCTTGTCCATCGCAGGCAATGTCACCGACGACAGTGTTGCGGCAGCGGCAGCGCTGGAGCCGCAAACGGCACCAAAAATCGCGCCGACTAGGGCCGTGCCGATCGCAAGACCGCCGCGCACCCGGCCCATCCATATCGTCGCGGATTTGAACAGATCTTCAGCGATCCCGGCGATGACGATGAAGTTGGCCATCAGGATGAACATAGGGATCGTGATCAGTTCGTAAGATGATACCGCAGAAAGCGGCGCGGTGTTCAGAATACCCATCGCAAGGGTCGTTCCGCCGACCATGTAGAGGCCCACAATGCCCACCGAAAGCAGCACGAAGGCAACCGGGATACCCAGAAGCAGTAGAACGAACAGCAGGGTTACTGCGACGAAAACGGTCATATCGCATGCCCTTCGACTTCATCCGGATTCTCGGTGCGCCCATCGGACTCGCCGGATACAGTCTCAGACCGCAGCGCAAGCGCGCTGGCCAGCGAGACGGCATCCTGAAGTGCGCGAAGGATCAGTAGCGCAGTTCCCATCACCAGCAGGGCGTAGGGGATCCAGGTGGGCCAGAGTATGCTGCCGGAAATGACGGTATTGTTGGTGAATCGCCGAACCGCCTGAAAATAGGCCAGCCAGGCAATCGGTGCGAGCGAGGAGGCAATCATGATCGACGCCAGAAGGCGCACCAACCGACGCGCAACAACACCGAACTGAAGATAGAAAAGGTCAACCGCGATATGCCCGTCGCGCCGAAACGTATCGGCCAGCGCCAGCAGGATCACCATGGGCATCAGATAGAGTCGGATGAAGTCATACGACCACGGCAGCGGACGGCTGAACATGTATCGCCCGGCAACATCGAACACCAGAATCACCATCATGGCCAGCACTGCGATCGCGCTGACGGATATCAGGCCGCGTTCCAGGGCGCTGATTGCGCGGTTGAGAGCGGCAAGAAGCCGCCCCCAACCGTTCTGACCCGCCGGATTATCAGCGTTATTGGTCACTGGGCCGCTTCCAGCGCAGCGTGGAAGGCGGCAAGAACCTCTGAACCCGGACGCCCCCGATCATCCAGCGATTGCGCCCACTGGCGGCCGATTTCATCGAACATGGCAGTCATTTCGGCCTGCTCGTCGTCGGGGAACTGAACAATAGTCACACCGTTGGCGCGCCAGGTTTCGACGGCTGTGGCGACATCGTTCTCGATGGTCCGGCAAGCTGACATGCTGACATCGCGCCCAGCTTGAACCATGATCTCCTGCACTTCCGGCAAGAAGGACTGGAAGCGCTCTTCGCTGATCGACCACGTGAGCGCGGCACTGCCGAAGTTCGCCCCGTCGGTGGCATAGCGAATCATGTCGGTCATGCCGTAGGCCGCCACCGAAACCGACGCCAGGATTGCGCCGTCAATGGTGCCGCGGCTGATGGCCTCGGCGGTTTCCGGTGCGGTGATCATCACCGGAACGATACCCAAAGCGCTGGCTGTAAGATCTTGCGCGCCACCCGCCGAGCGCAGTTTCAGCCCCTCAAGGTCACGGATCGAAGCGATCGGGCGCGAGGCGGTGAAAACCTGGAAGGGTGGCTGCACCACCGCCATGAGAACCCTGACGCCGTTGGGTACATATTCCTCACGCGCCAGAATGCCGTCGCCAGTCGCCAGATTCAGGAACGCCTCTACCCCTTCGCACGAGGTAAAGGGCCCGCCGGGCAGGTCATAGATGCCCGACATCGGCAAGGCATCAGTCGTATAGATCGGCACCACGAAAGCGATATCGGCAACGCCGGTCTGCGCAAGACTCAGCATGTCGCGAGCACTGCCCAGTTGCTGTGCCGGGTAGTGTTCGAATGTGACCTCGCCATTGGTGGCTGCGATAACGGCCTCCATCCAGGGCAACGCAACCTCGCGCGTGAACAGGTGTGTCGCCGGAAGCGAGTCAGCGAAGCGAAGCGTTTCCTGCGCCAGAACGGCCTGCGTTGCGCCAAGGCCTATGGATGCAATCAGCGTCGTCTTGAGAATCGGATTTTTCATCTTTCTCTCCTGAACTGTCGATGGAGGTTGCATCAGTCTGCAAGTGCCGCGCGGAAGGCTTCCAGAACCTCGGTGCCGGGGCGCCCACGCTCGTTGAGGGATTGCGCCCATGTCTCGCCAATCTGGCCAGTGCTTGCAGCAAATGTGGCTGCATCATCTCCGGTCAGCTCGACGATCTGGACACCTGCCTCGCGCAAGGTTTCATACTGGGTGTCCACGGCTGCATCGGCGGCTTCGCACCCGTTCTGGGTTGCTATTCGTCCGGCCTCGGTCATGGCCTCCTGAACTTCAGGCGACAGACTATCCCAGTTGCTGTTGCTGATCATATAGGTCACGACCGCGCCACCAAAACTTTCGCCGTAGGTGCCCGAACGGATATAGGGAACCAGGTCATAGGAAAGCACCGTTGCTACACCCAGCAGGCCGCCATCAATCGTGCCGCGCGACATGGCTTCATTGATCTCGGGGGCGGAAATACGGATCGGAATCGCCCTCATGCTTTCGATCGTCAGATCGGTCACAAGCCCCAGCGTGCGCAGCTTCTGGCCTTCATAGCTTGCCAGGTTTTCAAAGGGCCGGGTGGAAAAGGCCTGGAACGGCGCAAATGTATGCACGATAAGGACACGCACATCATTCGCTCCGAATTCTTCGCGCGCAAGGATGCCGTCCCCGGTCATCAGATCGTACATGGCCAGCGTACCTTGGCATGACGAACCATAGGCACCCGGCAGTTCCGACACCGCCGAAAGCGGCAGGATGTCCGAAACATAGGACGGCACGACAAGGCCGATATCCACCACACCCTGCTGCGTCAGGGACAACAGATCGGCACCTGAGCCAAGTTGCTGCGCCGGATAGTATTCAAAGCCGATCTGATCGCCGACCCGGCGTTCCATTTCCTCCATGAACACACGGATCGTGCTGTTGGGTACGGGATGCGTGGTCGGATAGACATCCGCCACCCGCATGGTGATATCCTGTGCGATGGCCGCTTGTGCCGCGACAACCGCAACAAGGCTGGTGCTAAGTGCGAGTACCGTTTTGAGTTTCATGACGTCCTCCCGTTGAGACTTCTGAATTCTGCTCCCTTATTCCAGCGCGGGCGGCCTCCTCTGCCGCTCGAAGTGGTGACAGGGAACCCTCCGCAACTGCGCCGCGGATCGTGTCGAGGATGTCGCCATTGCGTTCGGCGAAAACCCTGAACAATGCGTCGCGCATTCCTTCTTCAAACCGCTCGATTCTTCTTTGCCCTCTCCAGGCCAGCAGTTTCCGACTGGCTTCCAGAAACCCGCGGTGTTGGCTGATCAGATCGACAAGCTCGTGAACGCCCTCACCGCCCAATGCGGAAATCTTGCGCACGGGTGGGTGCCATGCCGTCTGAACGCCATCGGAGTCGGTGTTGACACCCTCTTTCAAGCCATGCGCGCGGGTAGCTTCGGCCAGTGACAGGCGCAGCGTCAGGGCAGTGGCCGTTGCGCCCGTCGGATCGGCATCGGCCTTGTTAACGATGACCATGTCGGCAACTTCCAGGATACCCGATTTCATCGCCTGAATCTCGTCACCAAGCCCGGGCGCGGTCAGCAGAAGCGTGGTATGCGCCAGCTTCGTGACGGATATTTCGGACTGGCCGGTGCCAACCGTTTCGATCAGGATTAATTTATAGCCGGCCCCGTCGAGCAGCTCGACCACGTCAAAAAGGGCACGGGCGAGGCCGCTGTTGCTGCCCCGGCTGCCAAGGCTGCGAAAGAAGATATCGGTTTCACCGAGAGCGGTGTCACGGATGCGGTCACCGAGGATTGCGCCACCCGTCAGAGGGCTTGATGGATCAACCGCAAGAATGGCAACCGGCACGCCCCTGCTGGCCCATGCGCGCGCAAGGGCCGGAACCAGCGTGCTTTTGCCAGAGCCGGGAACCCCGGTGACGCCAACGACCAGCGCGTTCCCCGAGCGGGCGCTCATGACATTGAGCAAGGGTTGCACAGACGGATCACCATTTTCGATCCGTGAGATGCAGCGCGAAATCGTGCGGACATGCCGTGCGCTGACGCGCGCTGCCAGATCCACCTGGTCTTCCGGCCTCGAAGCCTGGGTGATGCGGGCGTCCTTCACCATGCGGCCTCGATAATGGCGGCGATATCGTCTGCAGGCGGGGCGGGGCGCGGATTGAAATAGGCGCCGCGGTCGGACAGTGTCATGCGCGCTATCGCGCCAATCTTGTTGCGATCAAACCCCAGGTCGCGCAACCGCGTCGCAACGCCGATCCGATTTTGCAGGTCGACCACAAGGTCAATTGCTGCAAGGGCGCTTTGCGCTTCTGGTTTGCCGCGCACATCGGCCCCCATCGACTCGGCCAGAAGCGCCAGTTCGGGGCCGGCAACGCTTGCATTGTAGCGCATGACGTGCGGCAACATGATCGCGTTTGCCTCACCATGCCCGAGCCCGCCATGGCTGCCGAGCCCATGGCAGATGGCGTGATGCAGACCGACCCTGGCATTAGCGATGACATGGCCGGAAAGATGCGCGCCGGCCATCACTGCCATTCGATATCTGTCCACGGCTGGTTCGGCGATCATCGCAGGCAAGGCGTGGGAAAGCCCGCGCGCCGCGTGCAATGCAAGTGCCGACGACACCGGATTGCGAACACGGGAGTAAAGCCCCTCGACACAATGCGCGAAAGCGTTCATCCCGGTTGACGTAAGCACCCCTGCCGGGGTCTCGCGATAGGCTTCAGGGTCCAGGATGATGATCCGCGGCACCACATTGACGTCCCAGAAAACCAGCTTGTGGCCATCACGCGCACGTATTCCCAACCCGGGCGTGACTTCCGCGGCAGAGGCGGTGGTGGGAATGACCAGAAGCGGTAGTTTGGGCTTGGCCAGGATTTTCTGGTCATAGCGGTCTGGCGGAAAAAAGATGTTGGCATGATCGGCGATATCGCCACCTTCGGCCAGAACGATCAGGATTGCCTTTGCGGTATCCGATACGCTGCCCCCGCCAAGTGCGACCACACCGTCAATCGCAGCCTCGCGCGCCAGTTGGACGCCATTCGCCACAATCTCTTCGCCCGAATGCGGAGGTATCGACGCAAGCCGCGCAGCGAACCGTTCACCGAGGAAATCCCTCACAGCCGACCCGGCCTTGCTGGCAGCCACACTGGGACTGGAGAGGAACAGGATCCGCTTCATTCCCAAGGACTGACATTGATCGCCAAGCAAGCGCAGCTGGTCTTCACCTTGCAAGACCCGCGTCGCGGCACCTTGCCAGACGAAGGGCATTGCGAACGCCGTCAATGCGTCGGCCCCAGATCCAGGAACCGCAGCCTCGCTTGGCCGCTTTGCATGACGTCCATCTTCCATTCTGGTCTCCCCCCGCCCGGTTACTTCGGGCAACGCCGACTCACGGAGTCGTCGCATGTCTTGCAGTAGAACATCTGTTTCCGATTCCAGCCAGAAATAACGCCAGTGCGATTCTATTAATCGTATATGTGATGTAATCGGCGGATGTGAATTTGCCAACCCTGGGCAAATGTTCCCTAAGTGACTGTTATATTTTACAATATCTCGGGAAATTTGATCTGGTATCCGGGCACAAAACAAAACGCCCGTCTTCCGGAAAAACGGAATCGGTTAATGCCGGTCAAAAGCCGAACCCGGTATTCGGTGCGATGCACCTGAGCGTGCGCTCAGCGCCCCTTGAAGTCGGATTCGCGTTTTTCAAACATCGCCGCAATCGCCTCGGCATGGTCTTCAGCGTGTTGCGCCAGCGGTTGCATTGCGGCGGCAAGCTCCAGATTCTGCGGCAATGTGCTGACAAGTCCTTCGCGGATCAGCCGCTTCATCATCCGCAGGGCCTGCGGCGGTTGTGATGCGATCTTGGCGGCCAGCTCATGGGCGCGTGGCAGCAATTCATCCTCTGCGACCACCTCGGCCACGCATCCCCAGCGTTCTGCGGTTTCAGCGCTGACCGGATCACCGGTAAAGGCCATCTGATACGCGCGCGCCACGCCGACGACACGCGGAAGATACCATGCCCCGCCATCACCCGAAATCAGCCCGACACGCAGAAAGCTTTCCGCGAAAGACGCCGCGTGCGACGCAATCCGCATGTCACACATCATCGCCAGATCACAGCCCGCCCCCACCGCAGGGCCGTTGACCGCAGCGATTGACGGCACTTCCAGCCCCCACATGGCGAGCGGAATACGCTGAATGCCGTGAATGTAGCTCTGTCGCATCTGGGCCGGGGTTCCGGCAAAAAGGCCCTTGCGGTCGCGCATGTCCTTGACATTGCCACCCGCCGAAAAGGCAGCGCCGGCGCCTGTCAGGATCATGCACGATATTCCGGGGTCGCGGTTGATCGCCTGAAGAATATCGACAAAGACTTCCACTGTCTCATCATCGAGCGGATTGCGGCTCTCGGCTTGGTTGAGCGTGACCAAGGCAACCCGGCCACTGCGTTCGAAGACGACTTTTTCCTGCGTCATAATGGGGCTCCTGTTTGCATTGTCCTCACCCGATCCCGGTGTCAGGTCAGGTGTCGCCGGATTGCGCTGCGCATCGCATTCACCAAGGCGGGGCCATTGCGCACGATGTTTTCGGCCAAGCCACCGATCCCGATAGCCAGCGGCAGTGTATCGTCGGTCTCGGGCAGCATCATTGCCACGATCCCGGCACCGGGATTCACGCCCTTGGTGAAAAGATGATACCCCTTCTCCCGGATATCCCGAAGATCGGTTTCAAGTTTGGCATACTCGATCACCGGCTCGTCGTCGGCGCGTTCGGAATTGATCCGCTTAAGCAATGTTTTCACCAGCTCTTCCGGAAAAGACGACAGGAAAAGCTGGCCTATCCCGCTGCGGGCCAGCGGTCGAACCGTGCCGGGACCGACATGGAGGCGCATGGCCATTCGCGACTGAACGACATAGATATAGCGGACCGAAAGCCCCGAATATTCACCGAGAATCACGGTTTCATGCGTGGTCTCGCCCAGCTCTTCCATCATCCTGACCAGGCGGCCGCCGCTGAGCAACTGGGTCTGGATCCATGAACCCAGCAGCGCGACGCGGTGCGTGGGCATGTACCGGCGACCCTCGACCTTGTAGGACAGATACCCCATGTCCACGAGGGTTCTGAGCAGCTCCGTGGTGGACGACTGCGGCATCGAGAGCGCGCGAGAGATGTCCATCACACTGGCATCGCGCTGGATCTCGTCGAAATACTCCAGCACCTGAAGGGCCCGCTGCGCTGATTTTACCTTGTTTTCCACCATCGAGTTACTCTTGGGACCTCAAATCGACAAACCTTCGCAAACACCTCGCCACAACGAAGTGTCCGCCGACTTTAAGAGCGCCCCGCCCAAGTGTGAATTCCAATATTCCTCATTGCCGTAACGCTCTCGCCATGCCCAAAGTCGGCGCGTGTGCCTGTGAAGATTGTATTCGCGTGTGAAACCGATTGCCCCATGGATCTGGTGTGCATCGGCGGCGACAGTCCCTGCCGCTTCGCTGGTTGCGGATTTCGACACCGCCGCAAACCACAGAGCCTGAGGTGTGAGCAGAGAATTTTTCGCCTGCTCCACCGAAGCCGCGGCGACGGCGCCGGCGCAGGCCATGCGCGCCGCCATGTGCTGTACGGCCTGAAACGCGGCAATCGGGCGACCGAATTGCTTGCGAAGGTTTGCATGGTCAAGTGTCATGGCAATGGCGGCCTCGATAGCGCCGGTCATCGCGGAAGCCTGCAGCAGTACGGGCAGGGCAAGGGCAAGGGCGCGTGGCTGTTGCAAGGGCTGCGCAGGGCCAGAAAGTCGCAGGGCCCTGCCTGAAAGCCACCGAGCAGGCTCGTCGGCAAGGGTCTGGCCGTCGGCCCCGTCCTGCGGGCGCGCAACCATTGCCACTTGCAGGGCGCCCGTTTCATCTTCGGCTAGGACAACGGCGGTCGTTGTCATCGGCATCCACGTCACCGCCACCGGTTCTGAGGGCAGCATGAAATGGTCGCCTTCAAGCCGGATCGGCCCGATGTCCGATGCAACCAGCAACGCTTTCGGGCCGCGCTCGACTGGAAGGCCGGAATGCGCCAGAAGCCAGTTGGCCACCATCGTTTCAAGCAATGGCACATTCGGTCCCCGACGGCCAAATACTGCCATGATGGCGCAGGCATCTTCGAAGGCGTCCCCGGCGCCGCCATCATCTTCCGGTAGCAAAAGCCGGTCCAATTCGGTCGCGTCGATCGCCGACCAGTCGGCCAGGAGACCAGCGACACCGGGACGTGCCGCAAGATCGACAAAAAGGCGTTCGGCAACTTCGGCAAACGGAGAATTCGTCATTTGCTGAGCCCCAATCCCTTGGCAATGATCCCGCGCAAGATCTCCGGTGTTCCGCCCCTCAATGTGAAAGATGGCGCCGACAGGATGACATCGCGCAGCAACGAATCCGCCTCCGCCCCGCCCGATACAGGCACTACCACCCCGTAGCGACGCAAGACCTCGGGAATTTCGCGCTCAAGTGCGTTGCCGATATCCTTGGAAATGGCGGCGTTCAGTGCCGGCGTTTCACCCCTGGCAATCTGTCCGGCAATCGACACCGACATCTCGCGCAGCACCGACAACCGTGTCACGATTCGACCCAGTTCAGAAGGCGGGAAGCGCCCGGGATCGCGGGCCAGAACCCGGACAACTTCTTGCAACAAGGGGAAAACGCTCAGAAAACGATCCGGGCCGCTGCGTTCATTCGCAAGTTCCGCCGTTACCAGGTTCCAGCCGCCACCCGGAGCGCCCAGCACGTGGTTGTCCGGCACGAACACATCATCAAGCGTGATCTCCGCAAATTCGTCACGTCCCGGCATATCGGCAATCGGACGGCGGGTAATTCCCGCGGATGTCAGTTTCACAACGAACTGGGTCATCCCGTGATGCCGTTTTCCCGGCTCTGCATTTTCGGTGCGGAAAAGACCGATCATGTAGTCGGCAATACTTCCGTTTGTTGTCCAGATCTTGCGACCGTTCAGCCTCCAGCCGCTTTCGACCGCATGCGCCCTCGACCGGATCGCCGCCAGATCGGAGCCGGCGTCAGGCTCGCTCATGCCGATAGCGAATGCCACTTCCCCGCGGCATATGGCTGGTATGATCGCCGCTTTAAGTGTCTCGTCACCATGTTTGAGTATCTGCGGGCCACTTTGTCGGTCGGAGATCCAATGCGCCCCCATTGGCGCACCTGCGGCCAGCATTTCCTCCATCACGACGTAGCGCTCCAGCGCAGAGCGCTCCTGCCCGCCATACCGGGCAGGCCAGGTCATGCCGATGAAGCCCGCGGCGCCGCAGCGCAGTGAAAAGGCCTTGTTGAACGCCATCCAGCCCGAGCATTCGGCGGTTGTCCAGGTTCCAGCGCGCCGCTCACGGTCAAGGAATTCCCGCACGGCATGGCGAAGTTCGGAAGCTGTTTCTGGAAGTTGGGTCGGTGGGAAGGAAAACTGCATCGGAAGCTTTCTGCGGGCGCGGTTTCATTGCGACTATGCACTGGAAATTCTGAGCTGCCAGAAAATATCGCATACTCAATGTAAACCATCGTATATGCGATTAAACTCGATTGCTTTATGCGTGGTTTGCGTCATTGTAAAGAAAAGGGAGGCGCGCATCATGCAGTTCCGGCTCAAGTCAAGGTTCAAGTCAGGGAAACCTGTCTACGGGACATTTGTGTTCAGCAAAGATCCTTCATCGACAGAAATTGCCGGTGAGGCGGGGTTCGATTTCGTGATCGTCGACCGGGAGCACAGCGCGAACAGTTGGTCCGAAATCACCGAACATGCCCGCGCAGCACAAGCCGTCGGAATCTCGATGCTTGTGCGGACGCGCGGGCCTTCGGGTGACGAAGTCTCTCGGTCGCTCGATATCGGTGCGGAAGGGGTGGTGATACCGCATTTCGGTATGGATCATGCTGCGGGGCTGGAAGCGGTACGCGCCGCACGTTACGCGCCAATCGGCACCCGCGGAACCTGCACCGGAACACGGGCCTCTGGCTTCGGGTTGCAAACGTTTACCCGGGTCGTGGCCGAGGCCAACAGCGAGGCTCTGGTTGTCGTTCAGATCGAAGACAAGGAAGTGCTTGCAGGGCTCGATAATCTGCTGACCGCCGCCAAGGTTGACGCAGTGATGCCCGGTCTGGCGGATCTGGCGACCTCGTTTGGCCTGCCCGGACAGTTTGCCGCCGACGAAGTGCTTCAGGCCACGGGCCAGATCCTTGAGGTTGCGGGCCACCATGGAATCGTCACCGGGGCTTACATTGCCAACGCTGGTGAGGTTGAACGCTGGCGAAAACGCCCGTGCAATTTTCTGGTCTATTCTATTGACCACAAAGTTCTTGCCGAAAGCTACAAGCGTGCGTTGTCCGGCATTCGGGCTGTATGACGGAGCTAGTCGGTTGCTTTCTCACCAACTTGCTACATCACTGAGATTGAGGCGGTTCGGTTAATCTGAACTGGTTCCAGGGGTTTTCTAAGCGGCCCTTCGCCTTGATTATTCTGTTTTCCACTGCCGAGCATGGTCTGCTCAAAGCAGGTCTTGTCGGTGAGGTTTCCATAAAGCGGTGCTTACGGGAACAGCTTGCTACGAAGGTCCGATACCGGTGCGAGCCTCCGAGGTGCCTGCGGAAGCGTTCAGGCGGATGCCTTCGCGCCCGGTGGTCCGCTGTAACCTCACGAGAGGCGCTGGCTGCTGAGGCATCGTCTAGGTGAAATTGTTTGCGAAGCGCGGTTACCTGCGGGGCCTGTACCCCGCAGACTGATCCCTGCTGTTCGCTGGGCGCTATGGCCGCCTGCGGCGCATATCTATGCCGCTGTCGCCCATGGCTAACCATTTGTATAGATGGTCTTCACCGTTATGCCACCTTTCCCAGATGGCTTGGGCGCGTTCCGACAAGCCTGCCAAGGTACGCAGTTGTGCGGCAGAAAGCATATGCCATTTCTGGCCGGCGGCATGTAACACAGCATCGCCCTTGTTCCTGTCGAATGTGACACGCATCGGGTCCATCTCAACGTCCATCATTACGGCAAGGAGTTCCAACTGGTCATCAGGAAGAATGACACTCACCAACTTGTCGCGTGGGAGATCGCCACAGATGATGTCGAAATAGTTCTCCAGGGGATTGTTCATGGCTTCAGATCCTCAACAGGCAGGGCATCGTCGAACCCGGCGGCGGTTTCGACCCCGTCGGTGAAGGCGTTCACCTCCTGGATCGTCGCAAAGCGAAAGGTTCTGACCGCCCCGAGATGGGAGAGGACCAAGAGGGAGGCTTCGCCCTCCCGGAAGGCCTCGACCGCGGCGCGGCCGAGGATGACGTGTACTTCATGTCGCATATGTTGTTCCATTACTGTGTTGATTTTAAGTGTGTTGCGGGCGTCTCGGTCATTTTACGGGGGTGTCTGGAGCCGAGCCGGTTCGGGTTTCGTAGGGAGCGAATTCCGGTCGATTGAGAAAACCGAAGTGATGCGCGACGGGGTTTTATATAATGCGTTCATGATCAGCCTTATTGATGGCGTGGCGGTAATTTTCATTGAACCGTGCGCGAGGTTTTTAAACTCGGCGGCGCGGTAATCGGTGATGTGCTGTCAGGGATGCGGTGAGGGATGCCGGTCAGGGTCACCGCCTCGGCCTCGAACAGCATGCGACCGTATCGCCGTTTCGGCCATTGCTCCCGTCTTCGGCGTGATCATGCCATTTGGCGTTGTGCATGCAGAGAACTCATCACCAATTCCGATGAATTTTAACCCACTGATCGACCTCAGTTGTGCGGTGTCGACCGCCCTGCCTGCATCGGTCAGCGTTACGGTGCTGCGGTATCGTCGACGGGGTTGCTGCCGCATCGCATGTGGAAGATGATATCGTTTCAAGAGATTCCGCAGAGCAGCTCAGAGGGCCCGCAGAGTCTCGTCATGCGTCTCGTGCGCCCTCACGGCATGAGGGGCGAGTTGCCCGTCAGCGGCGAGCTGAGGGGCCGAATTCATTTGATGCACGGGTCCTGGAACAGAGGCGCGAGGTGTGGGCTTGACAGGGTGAACCCATATAACCGCCAGGGTCAATTCGGGCAAAGATGGTTTTTATGCCACCGTTTCAGTATCGGAACGATCAACGCCGGTGGCGCGCCATGCATGAGAGGTGCGTTGATGACCTCGTCCCAGTTTTTTGGGTTGTGCTCGGTGAACAGGATCTCGAGCATTTCTTCGACGTCCTGAGATGTCCATTCATCCAAATCCATTGTTGGTTCTTCTTGTGTGAGGACAGTGGTCGTGACCACCATCTCCCAGTGGAGTGGGTTCACACAGAAGGGCGTGGGGCAGATCTTTCGCATCCGGAACTTTTCCTGCGGGTCGTCCCGCAGGATTTTTATCAGTCGGTTTACCTGGTGCTTTTGCCCTTGAAAGCGGATGCGGGAAACTTGGGCGGATGTCCGCATCCGCAGCTCAAACCCCACACGCACCATGCGGGGTCGGATTACCAAGCCTTCACGCATGCCTTGCCAAGGAAGGCAGTGGGTCGGTAAGGTTTCTTTCTCGGTGAGACCGAGGATATAGGGCCCCAGTTCCGGACAACCGGCCTTCTGGGCGATCCGTTTTGCTAGGGTTTCCTTCTTCATCAGAGGTACACGACCTCTGCCTGGGCGGGCTCGGCCGTCTGATGGTTGAGTTCCACTCGGGAGAGATCTTCCCGTTTGTTAATGGGATCACCGCCCTCACTGCGTACCTACGGGTCGAAGTAGAGCATGCTGACCTTGGGCAGAAGGGGGCTTTCGTCCTGAAACTGGACCCAGTAGGCTCGGTCGCGGTCTTGCATCATGATTTGCGGGCCCGAACCGTAGATGACGGCGGCAAGGCAGATGGCGGCACTCGTAGGCATGATTCGGCTCCTTTCCGCAGTTGATGCGGAATTGACTGTCAGTTGTTAAGAGCTGACTTCCGGAAATGGCGTACAGCCCCTCAGGGGGCCTCTGCGGGTGCAAGTTGGCTTTTTGGCAGAAAAAATGGTGGGGTCAGGCCCTAGTTGGCCGTCAGGGATGCGCTGAGCGATTTAGGGCCGAGGTTTTGGGTTCGGGTAGCAGCGCGGATGCCGGTTGAGGCTCAGGGCCGGGTTTGAGATCGGGGTCGACCAGCAGTGTGGTGCTGGCCGCAGGCGATTTATTTTATGAAGAGGGTTGACCGAGGCATAACTTCGCCTAAGATCGACATAGCGCCGAAAACCGGCCTGTTCAAACTAACCTAATTCTTTATATTAAATATTTATTATTTCTAGAAAAGAGAAAGTCTAGAAAAATAAAGTAAAAGTAAATGAACAGGTCGCTTCTAGAGAAAACGTATTGTTTTCAAGGGTCTACAAAGACTCCTATTTCCAGAAATCACCCGCCCGGCGCCCCACTTCTGGCCAAAAACGGCGCTCTCGAGCCCGATTCTGCACCGCAGCATAGTTTAACGTTAAACTAACTCGTTTCAGGAAAGCATGATTTGTTCACATTTGTTCTCATTCCGTTCTCATGGACACTAGAGCAGTTGACACAAAACCCTCGACTTTTGTTGTCAACTAAAAAATGACCACAACATATAGACGCCGTTTTTAATACCAAAAAGAACCATTTAGCATATATAGCGTCCCTCGTACTCCAAACCACAATATGTAACAGTTTCCGGAAACCATCGACTGTGCCCAAAATCACCACAGTTTTCCGATCCCGATCCCGATCCCGATCCCGATCCCGATCCCGATCCCGATCCAGGACCGTGTGAGGGTTCAAATTTTGAACCTCGTAAGTCAGAATACCCCCTAAGACCCGAACCGGAAGCCGGTTCGGGTTCGCCAACTGGAAAGGGAAAGGGGAAAACAGCCGACGAACCCGAACCCGGATCAGCTCCAGGATCGGGATCGGGGCGAGGCTCGAATTGGAGGCAGTTTCACCATCAGCCGAACAGCCGCACTGCGTCCTCGATGTTCTCGTCTGTGACCGGAACCCCAAGCGTGGGCAGGGACTGGGCCAGGATCTCGCCTTTTGCGAGATCCACCAGCCGGGCCTCCAGCTTGGAGCGTAGGACACGCTCACACATGGTCGGTGTGACCTGTGCGAAGGATTGGACATTGCGCCATGGGTCGGCCGCATGGTTGCGGGTCTGGAGCGTGATCATACTTTGAATCCCTTCAGTTTGTGGGTCCACCGCTCATACTTACGCGTAGTGATAACCCGGCTGGGCTTGAGCAATTCAGGAGGTCGCGCGGGCTTGGCCGGTTCCGGCAACGTGAACCGCCGCACAAGATCCTGCTGCCGCCGGAGGATGTGGATATGCTCCACATCCCCGGCGCTGGGCATGGTCGCCAGCGGCAAGGCCACCATCATGCGGCCTTGACTTCGGCCTGCGCGGCCTTGCGCGCGGCCATCTCGGCTGCAATCGCTTGCGCCATCTCTGCCAACTGCTCATCATTCAGGGACTGGGCAATCGCGACAAAATCAATGGCGCGCGGCTCCTGATCCTGATCCATGACCGGGTTCAAATTTTGAACCGGCTCAGGGACTTCATCAAAGCCCATTTGAACAACCGGCGCGTTGTTGATCGCCGCCAGCGACTCAGCCCGCGCGGCATCCTTTTCAGCCATGCGTTCGGCCTCTTTCGCGGCCTTGGCCTTGTCGGTTGCGTCAGGATCGCCGTTCACGGCCCAATCGACAAGCCGGTTGACGGAAGAGGCACCCGCCGCTTGCGCCGCCACGAAACAGGCCTGCACAAAATCGGCCTCGGTCCGATAGGACGTTGCCAGCTCTTTGCCGAAGAGCGTGGCGAATTTCTCGCCAATCTGTTTCGCCTGTTTCCGCTTGGTGGACACTTCCGACTTGACCGCGCCACTTTCGCGCAAGATAGCGCCCAGATCATCGAAATACGCGGTTTGTTCTTTGGTGGTGCCGTTGCTCAGCACCTCATGCGCGCCGAACCCGAACCAGATGATGGACCGGAGAGCGGCCTTACGGCCCAGAAGGTAATCGGCGCGGCCTGCGGCCAAAATCGTTTCAATCGTTGCCATGTTCTTTCCCTTTCGTGGCAAGCGGTTCAAAATTTGAACCATGTTTCTGTTAGACATACCTGTCCCGTCGTCTGGCCTGGGGCCAAACGCGAAAAGGTCAGGCCAAGGGGAGGGGGCATGTTGCGCGCTGGGCGCTGCCCGGTCCCGTTGACCTGCACCCGGTATAGGCTTTTTCGGGGGCGGGGGGTGGCCGGCACCCAGACGATGCCAGGTTTATCCCCCGGAAAAATTTGGATTTTCACCCCTTTTGGATTCCGGAAATTTTCAAACGGAAGCGCCAAGGCACCGGACAAGAAACCGCCCGGGGATGGCCAAAAGAGGGTTTTCATGGAGGTTTTGGTCGCGTCTGGATGTGGCTTGGGTTGATCAGATTTTCTGATGTGGATGGATCGACCCTCGACACTCGGACACTTCAGATACGAAGCCGCCGACACAACGTTGAAGCGGCGCCCCCGTCCAAAGCATGTGCTGCAACTGGTTCTCTATTCTGACCTGCTTACCGAGGTTCAGGGCGTTGCCCCGGAATTCACCCATGTCGAGCTTGGCACAGGCGAGCGTGCAACACTCCGGCTAGCCGATTACGCCTATTACGCGCGGGCGGCCCGGGCGCGCCTTGAGGGCTTCGTTGCCGACCCGGGGCCAACGCGTCCCGTCCCCTGTGCCGACTGCAGCTTTTGCCGTTGTGCGGAACGTTGCGAAAGCGTCTGGCAGGTTGAGGACAGCCTGTTCAACGTGGCCAATATCAGCCGTACTCAGGTGGAAAAGCTGGAGGCGGCTGGCGTCACCACGATGGCGGTGCTGGCAAGCGTCGATCATCCGGTCGGTGGTATGGCAGAGAACATTCGTCTGCGATTGGTCACACAAGCGCGAATGTGAGTGCAACACGCCCGCAAGACGGGAGAAGCACCTGTCTGCCTTGTGTCCATGACCGCGTCCTCGGCCGAAGAGACGTCCTGCGGGATCAAGTTCCTGTTCTCGCTCAACCGCATCAACGTGGCTGTGTCGCGCGCCAAGGGGCTTTCAACGCAGCCCTTCATATTCCTCAAGCATGGGTCGCAAGGCGATGCGGGCGCGTAGTTTCGCAGCCATCAGATACATACCGCCGATCTTGCGGTGCAGGAACAGCGTTGCGGGTGGTGGCACATGGCTGAGTTCACGATCATTGCCGATGGCCATGCCCATGTCGCGCAAGCGTTGCAGCAGGTCGCTGCGGGCAAAGTCGAAGGGGGTATCATGGCGAAAGGACGTCATGGCAAGATCAAACATGGACTGGATCAAGGCCTGGTGATGCTGGGCAGTGTCGGTGGCGAAGTATCCCACACGCAGCAGCGCTTCTCGCGTTTCATCCGTCCCGCCATTCAGTGCCACCCGCGCGAGATTTTGGAAATCGGCAGCGAGCGCGGGGGCGATCAGTTGCACGGCGCCAAAATCCAGCAGCACGATGCGGCCTGCTTCCATGTCATATCGGTAGTTGGCGAGGTTCGGATCGGT
Organism: Pararhodobacter sp.; assembly: GCF_036802785.1. Classification (GTDB taxonomy): domain Bacteria; phylum Pseudomonadota; class Alphaproteobacteria; order Rhodobacterales; family Rhodobacteraceae; genus Pararhodobacter. The sequence goes on along the minus strand of NZ_DAIRVN010000011.1, from coordinate 13,567 downwards.
CTGCATGGCGCCAAAGGCAAACAATTCGCGCAAGACGAGGTCGATCAGCGCCGTCGCAACCCGGTCACGCACTGATTGGGAGGCGTCGATGACGCTCTCCAACGGTGCGCTTGCCAGATAGCGCATGGCGAGAACCTGCGGAGTGCAGAGATCCGCATGTAATTCGGGCAGCACAAACATGTCGGACCCGGCCAAAAGGGCACCAAAACGTGCCAGATGCCGCGCTTCGGCTTGATAGTCGGCCTCGGTATGCAGCTGGCGTTTAGCCTCGGTCAGCAAGGGGGTGATGTCCATCCCGCGCGGCAGCAACCCCGGCAGCCGCAAGAGCGCGGCGATGCTGTCGACATCGCTGTCGATGCTAGCGCGCACACCGGGATACTGCACCTTTATGGCCAGTTCGCGGCCATCCGGCAGAACCGCGTGATGCACCTGGCCGATGGAGGCCGCCGCAAAGGGGCGCACATCGCACCGGGCAAATCGACCGTACCAGCCCGGCCCCCATTCGGCATTCAGCACGCTTTGCAGTTGTTTGGGTGGCATGTGGCGCGCGTCATCGCGCATCCGTCCAAGGATCGCCGTCAGTTCATCGGGCAGCACCAGCCCGGGGTCCATCGACAGCATCTGCCCCAGTTTCAGCGCAGCGCCCCGCAAATGCGACAACTCCTGCGTAAGCCGAAGTGTATTGGCAGGTGTAAGCAAAAGCTGCGCCATCTCGGGTCGTCTGCCCTGCGCCAGCGCGCGCAACCCGCCCGCCGCGACATTGCCTGCAATCCCCGAGGCCATGCCGCCAAATCGCAACAGCCGCTCTACGCGACCGGTGGGCACAGCGGCGCCACTGTCATGGTTCTTTCGTGGCAAGGTTTGCTCTGCTCTCTGTTCTGCATGAAGATGGCGCTAAACCCCTGACGATGGAGCGGGGCGCAGATCAGGTGGTTCTCTTGCGTAGCCGGATCAGGTGCCAGCGGTAGATGAGCGGCGCCAGCAGATGATCATAAAGCACCGAGGCGATCTGCCTGACCCCCGGCAAGCCCACGAAACGGACAAGCCACCGGTATTTTGGCATCTGCGCCCAAAGAACCAGGAATGCAGGTATGCCAGAGGTTAATTCGCCTTCATGCAGCACATAAAGCCGCCGCGCTGCGGTATCGGCATCAAGGCCCCATTGTTCCCGTGCGTCCGAGTTCAGGTCATCAAACCGGATCGGCAAATCGTGCGCGCTCGCATAGCGCGCATAGTGCGAAATCTCGAAACTGCAGACAGGGAAGTTGGCATTATAGAGAACGGCTGTTACGGGTCCATTGTTCATGGCGATCAAATAGGCCGGCTCAGCGCAAGATCCAGAACGCGGCTTTGCGGGCCGGTTGATGAGGATTTGAAACTGGGCGCAGAGCGCCCTTTGTCTGGCACGTCAGCCGGGCAACGGCAGCGTTGCCAGGGCGGAGACCCGCAAGGACAGCCCCGGCAAGCATGTGTGCCAAGTCCTCAAGACCCCGCTCTGGAGGATCGCGCTGAAGCTGGATACCGATTACATGCTCAGACCGATGTCGGTAAAAAGGTGTCTGGCGCAAGTAAACCGGTTTGCCCCTCCGACGAGAGTCGCGATAACCGCCGCCCAGCGGCACTCGGACATGCGGCTGGTTCCAGCCACATTGCGGACCGTCATGCAGGGTGCAGCATGTGTCGCGTCATCGTCAAGGAGGGCGGGAAGCGGACAGTCGCACCAAGATGCATAGGTTGTGGTAGGCCGGCTCTTGAGGTGTCCCGAATACTGTTTCTCGCAAGAGACAGCTTTCAGCTCTTGGCCAAGAACTCTCGAAGTGAACCGGCACCACGACATCGCCGTCGGCCATCACCGCATCCTTGATCGGCGCCAGCGGATCGCGGCCGTAGCCCAGCAACTCCGAGTTCAGGAGCGGCTGCTCCGCGCCGAGCGACGGGCTGGCGAAGGGTATGCGGGTGAAGCCGCCCGCGGGCGGCGTTCCAGGTCGTCTCGAACGCAAGCGCCATCAGCGCCCGCGCCCCCTGGGCTCGTGCCATGTCTCAACTCCTGTGGTCGGTTGGGTCAGGCCAGCGGGTCGGCCGTGGAATAGTGCAGCACCACCGGGATCACGGCGGCCCTCAGGCTCGCCGCGCCCTCATTGGGAAGATCGACGGGCCGTGCGCTTCCGTCTCGACCCAGTCGCAGAGCCCGCCAAGCGTGCGGTCCCCGGCGATAGCCGCGCCGATGCTGGCGGTCAGCATGTCGAAGGCGGTGTCACGTGCAGCGCCCTGAACCACCGCCTCGATCTCGGCGCGGTGACGGTAGTGGTAGGTGAGCGGCGACAGCGTGACATCTGGTTCGCCCGGCTCCCCGTCCCGAAGGATCAGAAGACCCTCGGCCGGCACGCGCTCGGGCAGCACCGAGAGCAGCGAGTGCAGCGCGGCGAGGATGGTTTCGCGGGGGGTGGGCACTGGATCACCATGTTACCAAGGACGTCGGGCATCGGCGGACTTCGAAATCCGGTCGCCCGGCTAGTTCATTCATCAACCATTGGGTGCCGACATTGTTGATCTCAATGTCCCAGTTCGCATGGCCCGCTTCGGCGACAAGACGCTCGTATTCGGCGGGATCATCGGATTCCAAGACAAGCCCGACGTCATTGCGCCAAGCGAACTGATACCCACGTTCCTCTATCGGCTCCAGCGAGAGGCCGTAGATGCTTGTCGGCGTGATCTTGATCGACCAAAGCATGTCGCGCAGGATCGGTGTGCCATTCTCCAATCGCGGAACCGCAATTGGCTTCAGGTACGGCCTGCTGAGGTCGAAGACCGCTTCGTAGCCGAGGTTCGCGCCGTTCTCAAGTTGGACACATGTGCGATATCTGGCGTTGAAAACGATCACGACCCAAAGAGCCAATAATACGCACGGAAGCAGAACGACACCAGCGACGGCGGCTGACACTCCCCTTCCCTGATCGTTCCGCCCGCAATTCATCAGAAGTTGCTGCGAGCTGGGTCCGCATAGACCTGACCCGAGAAGCTTCCAGTCCACCGGTCCGTGATCGCATACGGTTCGCCAGTGTGGATGCCGAGCCGTTGCCTTCCGCTCGGGCGCCCACGCAGATAGTCATCTAGCGGTCTATGGATATTTTCGTAGATTGTCTCGCCTAGGTCGATGACTTCCAAACCGACGTCGGCTGGATCGGCGAATTCATCTTCTAGGTAGAACTCGAATTGCTCCGAGACCGTCAGAATGCCTAACTCCGCAATACAGTTTCCCGTGAAGCGACCGCCTATCGTCGTGTCACCGATGCTGAATACGACCCCAGTCATGTTGTAGGTGTTGACGAAATCGTCGGAGAAGGCACCGTTTGGGTGTCTTCTCGCGACCCGGGCAATATGGCCTTTCATTCGCTCTCTCACCTCACCCATGTACTGTGCCACGATCCTGCTCAGATGTCCGGTTTCCCGAACGGTAACACCGCGCCCACGTCCGTTGTAGTAGTGGCGGACGAAGTCACGGCTGCTCCAAGCGGCTCCGGAGTCCCCCGTATCGGCCAATTCGATTTCAATGAACTCATCGACTGACGGCATGAATGGCTCAGCCGTGCAGCGGCAGCCATAGTCTTCGCCGGGGTGGCCCGTCTCGGGCGGGTCATCCCATGCGAAGACCTGACCGTTGTTTGCAGCATGGCTTGGGCGGACTTTGTCATCTCCGCGCGTGCGCCAGATGTAATGCGTGGTTGGCCGCTCTTGCTTGATCGACCACTCGATAGGCGTCCCTTTGCGCAGGTAGGCTTGGAACGCCTTGCGATAAAGATGTGGGTCGATTTGCATGCAGAAGCCCCTGGACAGAGTTTTCGCCAACTTCACACAAAAGGGTTAATTCTTTGGTGGTAAACCTTACGCTCACAACCTTCCCTCCACCCAGTTCGCCACGATCAACCCTGGCACGCTGTCCAACGCCCGCTCGGCATCCCGCGCCAGATCGAGCCGCTTCGGCAGCTTGACCTGCGGCACCAGCAGGAAGATCGGCGCGGTGACGTTGCCGCGCCCGGCCTTCGAGCGCGACACTACCGCCTGGCCCTTCGTGTTCAGCCGGCCCTCCGCCACCAGCAGGCTCGGTCCGGTGCGGCGATAGACGAAGCGCAGGCGCAACCCACGTCGCCGCTCCCATTCGCCGGGGGTGATCCGACCGCCGCGCAGGGATTTGCCCGCCGCTGGCAGCGGGATCGCCAGCCAGAACCCGTTTTTCGAGCGGATCAGCGGCCCCGTGTCATGCGCGCCCACGATGACCGGCGCCTTTGACCAGACCAGCGCCGCGGCGTCGAGGCTCTTGCCCGACCTCGGGAAGTTCTGGCTCTGTATCGAATTGGCGAGCCGTGTGCCGAGCCCCGCGCCGGTGATCTGCAATCGCCACGCCGTTTTCAGCCCCGTCCCGGCTTCGCGCATGGCGGCCGTCATCGCGCGTTCGCCCGCCGCGCAACAACCGGCACTTTGAAGATGTAGGGGACGACGGTTCAGTGTCCGCTTTGGGCCGACCGGCGCGGACCGCGCCGGTCGGGACGGTTTGCTACAGGTCTATTCCCTCGGAGAGCGTCAAGGCATCCTCGATGTCGACGCCGAGGTAACGCACCGTGCTGTCCATCTTCGTGTGGCCGAGCAGCAGTTGGACCGCACGCAGGTTTCCGGTTTTCTTGTAGATTTGCGCCACCTTGGTCCGCCGCATCGAATGCGTGCCGTAGGCGCTCGGCTCCAGGCCGATCGACACGACCCACCCCCGGACGATCCGGGCATACTGTCGCGTTGACAGGTGCAGGCTGCCGTGAATCCGGCTGGGCCACAGAAACTCCAGCCCGAACATTTCGGGATCGCGAATCCAGCGCTCGAGGGACAGCCGCGTCGTCTCGGTGATCTCGAACCGGACCGGCTTCCCTGTTTTGCTCTGGATCATCGAGGTTCGTTCCTTGACCCGCCCTGCGGCGAAAACATCCCGGACCCTGAGGCCGACGAGATCGCAACCGCGCAACTTGCTGTCCACTGCCATGTTGAAGAGCGCCAGGTCGCGCGCGTTGCCCGCCATCTCCAGGCGGACGCGAATGGACCAGACATGCCGGGGCAGAAGCGGGCGTTTCTGGCCGATGATGCGGCCCTTGTTCCAAGGCACGCGCACGGGGCGGAGGACGGGAAGAAAATCGACGGACATGGGGCTACCTCCTGTCCACCGGGCCCACCCTTCTTCGGTCATGCCGACCACAACAGTATACCACGTTTCGCGCCGGGAGTGAGGGCATCGGGCGGAAAGCGGACCGATGCAGGCGCGGCAATCCCTTGCCGAAGGAGGCGGACGCGGCCCTTCTCTCGCGACACCAGAGGAGGTGACATTGCCGACCCGCCGTCGACGAACGGCAGCTTCGGCTGTCGAACACAAACGTGCCGAAGCAAAGGTCTTTTTTGCCCTAGGGTTCTGACCGACGTAAGGTGTTGCCAGCCGTTCATGCCACTAGGAGGGACAAAATCGCCCGTTTATGGCGCGCGACACTCGATTGCGTCCGCAAGCCTTGGGGCTGGCCGAGCAATCTTTCAGATGGGGACGCGTACCGCGTTCACCTTCGGCCCCCAATTCTTGAACGCCGAGATGAAGCGCAGCATGATATCTGGAAATAAACTTGCAGACGGCCATCACGGACGACAAACTGACTGAGCACGGGGGGTAACTGTATCTATCGCCTCTACCGCGAGGAGGGGCTGACCGTCTCCATAGCGCGATCGGATACAATGTCCCGAGCGCACCACACTTTCCCGATGGCGCAGCCAGCCCGCCGTCGTGACCAAGGCCGGAAACTCCTGCGTCCGGCGGTCTAGAAAACGTAGGCAGAGCACAAACACTGATCGACCACGGTAGACTGGCGCCGCGAAGTGCCTCGGTTCGGCCTGACCCTAGCAGCACCGATCAGGCGTAAGAAGCAGATAGTATTGTATAGCTCCGCTGGAGCCAACCGCCGGGCACAAACGTATTAGGCCTTGTGCAGCCGAGATTTGTTGTTCCATTAGGCCCAAGTATTCGTTCGGCTGTGTGAGTCAAACTTTGGTTGCCAATCAAATATGATGTCACGCGAACGGATACGCGTATGCGCCTGCCTGTTAGGTTCCGCAGTATGGCGTTCTGCCCCCCAACTCCACAGCTTCCAGAATAGTATATACTCGCAAGAAAGGCCAAAGACGAAATATCGTTCGCTGAATCAATCGCTTGCTTGAGTCTGTCGATGTGTGCAGAAACATCTAATGGGATATGATCGTCATCTATAACCCCATCCTCAGTGAAGAATGGCCCAAGATCACGATGTACTTCGCGAAGATTATTCTCATCCTGTGCCATCTTAGAGATCCTTATTAACAGAGGTTCGGCAGAGAAAACGGGAGAATCATGACCCGTCGAAGGTTCTTTGTAGGATTTAGCATAGCCCAATCTTTCTCTCATGATACAAAAGCACTATGCGGAGCGAGTCCGAGATGTCAGAGGATCGGCGGCAGGGTGCGGATCACAAGCCGGATCAGGTCGCCGCGCCGCCGGGTCGCGGTCTTGAGATAGACCGCCGCAATCTGGTTGCGCGCGGTGGCAAGGCTGGTGTTGCGGATCTCGGCGATCTCGGGTGCCTGATAACCGCGGATGAGCATGTCGCAGACTTGGGTCTCAGCCGGGGTCAGTTGGTGCAACACCGCGAAACTGCCGACATTCAGATCCGTCTGGCTCTCGGGATCGACCAGGATGACCAAGGCGCCCTGCAGGTTGCGCTCGATCTCGGCCCCGCTGTCGCGCAGCGGCACGACCTCGATCAGGAAGGGATGCAGCCCAGAGGGCCGCGTGCAGCGCATCACCCTTTCAACGGCGGAGGCCTCCCCCGAGGCAGTACGCGCCATCGCCGCAACATGCGCCTGCAACTGGGCGCTCTCGTCGCTGTCTCGCAGGACCAGCCGGTTGACGAGAGACTTGCCTATCCCGTCCTGCAGTGAAAGAGTGCGTTCGGCTTCGCGGTTGGCGATGACGATCTCGCCGGTTTCCAACGCCATCACTAAGCCGATCGCCACCTTGTCGAGCATGGCCAGTACTGCGTGATAGCGCTCTTTCAGCCTAATGAAGGTGCGGCCGATCTCAATCGACTTGGCCATGTGCGGTAGCAGCGGCCTTAGGACGTTAATCGCCGCCTGCGGAACATGGGTCACCTCGGCCGGGAAGGCCAGCGTCACGCCATCGAACCAGCCACGGTTGTCGTTGAGCCGGAAAGCTAGACGGCGCAGCGTGCCTATCTGCCCGCGCAGGAAGACGTAATCGGGCCGCAGATCCAGATCCGCCCGGGGAATGCCCATCTCCTCGTCGCGTTCGATCTGGCCGAGCCGCATGCGGCTGATGAAGTCCCATTGCGGGGCTTCGAACTGCGCCAGTTTCTCCATGTAATACTGCACCTGTCCCGCGGGCTCGAGGATGCTGTACGCGGAACTCAAGGCGGTGATAGAGAAGGGCATGTCGCCGAAGTCGCGCACCAGCAGCGCCCCGGCCCGCGCCCCGGCACAGTCAGCCACGGCATTGAGAGCCTGCTTCCAGCGGAGGTGATCCGCAGCTGCATCATAGATATGGGTGATGGCATGGTGATAATCGGACACGCACACACTCTCAGGTATCGGGCGCGCGTGAAAAACCTTGGCCAGCATGATCGCGCCCCGCCCAAGGTAGAAGGCGGGCAACGGTCAGGGAAGCCCTTTTTGGGAGCCGGACTTACTCAGTGTACTAAGATGCCAACGACACAAACAACCGAACTCGTCGATGTGGCGGCACCCGCGCGAGGGGCGGAAAGCGGTCGTTCGTTGCGCACTGGCCGAATGACCGGTATGTGCGGAAGTAGGATCGCGTTGCGAGTTGCCGGGGATCCACTAAATGGCATTTCCGCACAGCCATCAAATTAGGAAAAATATTGATTCAACTAGTCTAGGGACACCCCAAAAAGCCTGTGAATTATTCGATCGGTGACTGCTTTGTATGTCACAACGTCATTGTCGGGAATGTTTACCGTAGCGCGTTCATGTATGAGTTTATTCCGAAGGTTGGCATAGTGTCTAGCAAGATCAAGATCACGCTTCGATATTCTTGTCAGCGACTCTATTTCTTTCAGGACTTTGTCGCGACTTTTGAATAGGTCAGCAATTTGGCTGTCGCTGTAATATTTTGTTTTCTGATGAACCAGATATTCCTTTAGGGATATCTCCAAGGTGCTGTCAATCACGATAAGTGCAACACGGTTCTTGGTGCTAACCTTTCGACGGAATATTAATTCGGCAATGCCGACAGCTTCAACCAACCCTCGGATCCAAGGCTTCTTTCTGAATAAATTCTCGTTCTGTTCAATAATTCGATCAGGGTAGTTTTTCTGACGCCCTCGCGGAACGGGAAGTGATACAATTTCCTTTCCTGTTAATCCCGGGTTAAGTGCCTTAGGTTCAAGGCTTCCGCTTTTATATGCATAAACCTCACCTTCTCGATCCCCCTTTAGTCGTCGAGAAATTGTTGAGTAGCGAGTGGCAAGCGCAAATATTTCCTCCCGTATTTCTAGATACACTGGGTGACTCCAATTCACACCGCTCTTGCTGGAATTCCAAGGCATCTGAGTTGGCATACCTCTCAGTTCGACAATTACGCGACAGAGCGAAGCGTCTGGGTGTGGCACCCCGGCAATCTTCTGCATAAAACCGACATGGTGGCTCTTCTCATGTGCCAATACAAGTCGATCATTGCAGTAGAAATATACGCCGTAGTTTCTATCTGATGGGTCGCGGTCATAAGTTAGGCCGCCCGTTATTCTTACTTTCACCTTGGAGTCATCAACTCCGAACGGTCCAACTTCTCCAGAATGCTGAGAGGGGGGGTAGTTGGGAGGGAAAGCCCACTGATCAAATTGGACTGGATTAACAGGTTCGCCGTTGAATTCTATCCTGCAGCTATCAGAGATGAACTTTCCATAAGTTTCGGCGATGTGCTTTCTGAGACTAGCGACGGTTTTTTTATCAAAACCTTGCCTCATCTTGGAGATGCGAACAGTCGTGGTGCCTACACCAATGCTTTCACATTCATATACATCAACATTCCAGTCACTTTGGCTCAACCATTTATCCGACAGTTCGAATTCAAAAGTCTTGCTTTTCTTGTGCCGAGTCTTTATCTCGACGAGCTCGCCGAGAGCAATTCCCGCTCGCTTTCCGCCAACGCCGAAATTACCAATTAGGCCTTCTTGGATTCTTTCTCGACTGGCCCCAGGCGCAACAAGAAGCTGTAAATCTTCCTTCTTTACGCCACCCGCGTTGTCACTAATGACTATTGTCTGTCTGTCTGCGTTTATTCTGGCGTCAACCTTTAGCGTCCCCTCCTTGCCTCCATCAATCCAATGATCGATCGCGTTGTCAATAAGCTCGCAGACAGCCGTGTTTACATCGTAATCTGCGATGATGGACAGGAACAATCTCTTCTGAGGAGTTGCATCGATATGAAGAAGTTCTGACATTTTTTTGCCCTCACAACATGCATATACTTTTGCATGCTGGGATCCGCTCTCCAAGCACTTCGTGGCTCCTACGAAAGTCGTGATCCGGGCCGGGATTTTCCGGAGAGCGTCTTGCTATGGCAACAACTGGGCGGCTGCTTTGGAGAGCCTTTCCCGAATGCATCCGTGCGGTCCGGCTGTCCGCAAAAGGCCGATGTCGACGGGCTGCGACGCTCGAAGGCGAGGCCCGTTCTGTGACGTAGCATGGCTGCAGCGAACCCACAGCAGATAGTAGCAACCAGAACGCGTTGTCTGGGCCGCGAAGCTTGCGGTGCGGCCCAGACTTGCATCATCCTTGTTGCTTCAGGCCGAACGCCGGGTGATGGATCACTTCGCCTCGCGGCTCGGCAACATCGAACGGCAAGGCCTGCACAAACTCGAGAGGAATGGCCCCCACGCCCAGCCCCGGGTAAGCTTTGAAGCCGAACCTGCCATAGTATCGGGGATCGCCAACGAGAACCGCCCCGTGGAAGGTCGCCCGCAATCGCCGGATCGTTTCGGCCATCAGGGTGCTACCGATCCCTTGGCCGTGCCTCGACGGCAAGACCGCAAGCGGCCCAATCAGACCCCAACGATCATGCGCCCCGATCTGGGCTTGCGATGCAGCGACATAGCCAACCACCCGGCCATGGTCTACCGCCACAAGTGTCAGGGCGAGGGCGTTGTCTCCCCTTAACCTGTCAATAATCTGCGCCTCGGTGCCGGTGGATTGCGCCAGCATCGTCATGGCCTCTGTCACAACTGCGCGGATTTCGGGGATGTCATCGACAGTTTCATTTCGGATCAAGGCCGTGAATGGCAAGATCGAGGCCTATGCCAGCCAGCATGACGCCGTCAGCCGCCTGGTGACCATCCCGGGCATCGGGGCACTTGGCGCGACGGCGATTGTTGCGGCCGCCGGAGACGGTCGGCAATTCCGCAAGGCACGCGATCTGGCCGCGTGGCTGGGGCTGGTTCCGGCAGAACATTCGACGGGGGGCAAACAGACCCTTCTCGGTATCAGCAAGCGCGGCAATCGCTATGTGCGGCGGCTGATCATCCACGGCGCGCGATCTTGCTTCCTGCACCTCAACCGGGCGAACCATGCCCTCGGTGGCTGGCTCTCGGCGCTTGAGGCCCGAACCCATCGCAACAAGGCCGTCGTCGCCTTGGCCAACAAGCTGACCCGGATCGTCTGGGCCATCCTGACAAGGCCGGGCACCGTCTATCTGCAGTCGAAAGGGGCAGCCCAGGGCTGATCAGGCGACCGCAGAACCGATTGCAGGGGAACGTGATGACCAAACGGTTGATCGACCTCGGGTAAGCCACGCGCAAAAAAGCGGGACCCGATCCCGCACCACTAATCTGGAACCCGAGGGGCGGATCTCATCAAGGCCTTGCCGCCAAAAGCGGCTGACTGATCAGAGGCCGGATACATTTACGCATGCCGGTGCGTCACCCACGAAAACCTTGCAATAGCGGGGCGGACCATACATTTTTGACAGCAGTTCCTTCATCGCCGCCATGTCGAGCATCTGCTCGGCCAGAAGCTTCTTCAGCTTCGCGTTCTCGTCCTCCAGTGTCTTCAGCCGCTTGGCCTCGGGCACCGTCATGCCCGAATACTTCGCCTAGAACGTGCCTTCCGACATGCCATGCTTGCGGCACAGATCTGCGCACTTCGCGCCTGCATCATGCTCCGCAAGAATGCCGATGATTTGTTCCTCGGTCCGTCGTGCCTTCTTCATAGTCCGTCCTCTCGTTGGGGCGGACTCTAGTTGCAGATGGAGGAAAAATCCCGTGGCAGGTCACAGCTTCACCAGACCGGCCATTCATCCATCGCGCAGCATTTCATGTTGCTGAATGGCAGCAGCGTGGACGAGTTGCCGGGCAGCAGACATCATCTGCACCGGTTGCACTTGATCCCGGCAGTATCTATCTTTTGGGTTGAGGGACGGCAGAGATCGGCTCTCGGACAATGGAGACTGGATGTCAGAGCTTGCGTGATAAGGCTCTCTGAAGATCAGAGAGCCTCGTGAAACAAAAGTCGCCGGGCGCGGTAGCGCCTGAGCGTTGATTCACACCTGCTCACGAGACTCCAATGAATATCTCAGGAAATGAACAACGTGCGCTGCACGTTCTGGCTCTTGGGGGTCACATCCTGCATGAACGCGATGACCACCGTAAAGTCACGGCTGTCACCTGCGTGACCCGCGAAGGGATGATCCTGTCCGAATTTGCTCTGGATACCTTCTTCCGGCTGCGGCGCAAGCGGCTGGTCGAATCCCGATCCGGCAGCCCTTACTACATCTCGAAACGCGGGCGCCTGGCGGTGCGCGCGCAACTCGACAACCAGGGGGCATGATATGCTGATGCGCCCTTCGATGTAGGCGAGGTCATCAAGCAGCTCTTCGAGCAGCACCCGCATGGTTGGGGATCCCGATGGCCGGGTGCGCTTCAAGCTGGACCGCATCGCACCGCTGAACGGCTTCGCCGCGCACAATGCGCATGACGCTCTGGGTGACGTCGAGGCAACGATCCACATCGCGCGCCAGATCGGCCATCGCGCCCCGGTGCTCTGGACAGAACTGCTGGCCAACCGCGACAAGGCGCAAGTCCAGGCCAGCCTCGCGACCTTCCAGCCCATGGCGCTGGTGGAGAGGTTCGGGGGCGGCCCGCCGCGCCCGACGATTGGCTGCTTCTGCGGAACCTCGGCCAGCAACCCCAATCAGGCGGCCTTCTTCGACCTCGATGCCGCCGATCCGGCCGATCTGCTGGCGGCAGATGACGCGGCGGTCTTTGCCGCCGTCGATGTCACGCCCAAAGTCATCCGGGCCTTCTCCATGGACCTGCACCGGTTTCGTTCCGGTCAGGTGCTCATGTTAGGCGGCCCTTTGTTCGAAGGCCACGGGGGATTTCCAGCCGAGGGCTGAGTGTTTGCGTCGCGGGTTGTAGAAGCCGTTGATGTATTCGAAGAGGGCGATCTCGACCTCGCGACGGGTTTGCCAGTTGCGGCGCCAGACGAGTTCAGCCTTCAGCGACTTGAAGAAGCTTTCGACCGCGGAATTGTCGTAGCAGTTGCGCGCGCTGCGCAGGACCCTGTCCGATGAGGAGGCGTGGCTGCAAAATCTGCTTGGTCCGCAATGGCGCGGCGAGCGGACCCCGTTCGCCCAGTTGCTCGCGCAGGCGCGCTGGCTTCGGACCCTCACTGCCCTCTCCCCGATCGGGGACGTGGACGCCCTTGCGCGGATCTGCGCGGCCGCACCGCGCGCGTCCGAGCTCGGTCAGGCCCTTGAGGGGGCGATCGGGGCGCTGGAGACGGTCACGAACCGGCTCATGATCACCTGGCCTGAGGGGGAGGAGATCCCCCTTGAGACTCTGTCAGCCCGGCTTGAGCGGATGCGGGCCCGGCTGGACCTTTACGGGGAGTGGGCACGCCTCTCTATGCTCGCCTCCGGTCTCATCGGGGACGGGCTGACCCCGCTTCTGACCGCGCTGGACGACGGGACCCTGCGTCCGGAGGGGGCGGTGGACGAGCTTCTCTACGCGATCGGCGAGGCCCGCTGGGAGGCCGCGCGCGCGGCCCTGTCGGAGCTGGAGGGGCTGGCCCATCTGGACCGGCACGCGCTGGTCGCCGCGTTTCGGGATCTGGAGGGCGCGCGGATGGAGGAGACGCAGCGCCTCGTGCGCGGCAAACACCTCGCGCAGCTGCCCACGGGGGCGTCCGGTCCAATGGGGTTCCTGCGCGGGGAGATGGCCAAGAAGCGCCGCCACCGGTCCATCCGTCAGATCATGAAGGCGGCTGGGCCGATGGTGCAGCGGATCAAACCGGTCTTCCTGATGAGCCCGATCTCGATCGCGCAATACCTCCCCCCCGGCACTGCGGAGTTCGACCTTCTGGTGATCGACGAGGCGAGCCAAGTCCGCCCGGAGGACGCGCTCGGCGCGATCGCCCGCTGCCACCAAATTGGACCTGCACCGGTTTCGTTCCGGTCTTTTGAGAGCGATACTCGCCATCAAGG
>NZ_DAIRVN010000010.1:0-81085 GCF_036802785.1 Pararhodobacter sp. | reverse complement strand
GGCGTTGCCCCCTCTTGGCCTGCGGCCAATTCACCCCCCAGGATATTTTTGAACAGATGAAGGGGCGGGCTGCGCTTTATTCCAGCCGCAACACCTGCCCGGTGACGGCGCCGCCATCGACCACAAACTCGCTGCCGGTGGAATAACTGGCCTCGCAGAGCATGAAACGCGCCATGCGGGCGACCTCGTCGGGTTCGCCAAAGCGGGGCATGGGCTGGGCGGCGGCGGTCTCGTCGGGCATCTTGTCGGTCATGGGCGTGCGGATCGGGCCGGGGTGGAGCGAGAGCACGCGGATATTGTCCGGTGCCAGATCGAGCGCTGCGGCTTTGTTCAGCCCGCGCAGGCCCCATTTGCTGGTGACATAGGCCGCAAGCCCCCCGTAACCCTGAAGCCCGGCGGTGGAGGAGGTGTTGACGATCACCCCGCCGCCCGCGCGTTTCAGTGCCGGGGCCACCTGCCGGATGCCCAGCCAGGCGCCGGTCAGGTTGATGTCGATGACACGGCGGAAATCTTCCGGTGTGCAACCGGTCACGGTGCCGAGCGCCAGGATACCGGCATTGTTGAAAAGCGCGTTGAGGCCGCCAAAGGCCGCTTCCGCTTCCGCGATGGCGGCGTCCCAGTCGGCTTGCGCGGTGACATCAAGGCGGCGGTAACGGGTGGGCGCGCTAAGTTCAGCGGCGAGCGCCGCGCCCTCGTCATCGATCACATCGGTGATCATCACGCGCGCGCCTTGTGCCGCCAGAAGCCGGGCGGTCGCCGCGCCGATTCCGCGCGCGCCGCCGGTGATGAGCAGTCTGAGGTCGCTGGGGGCGATCATGGGCATGGAAAATTCCTTTCGTCCTGAAAAATTCCGGCCAGCAGGCCGGGGTTGCAGGCAGATTCTACGCCGCTATCGTTCCGTGGCCCTTGATCTGTCGCAAGGCGCCGCCCCTTTTCATCTTGCCGGAAATACGCGGGGGTGAATGGGCCGCAGGCCCAGAGGGGGCAACGCCCCCTGATCTTTTCATTGAAATGAGAGGGGGCGCAGCCCTCTCAAGGGCGCGTGCGCGCCCTTCCTCCGCCCGGCGGGTCAGCGCAGGCCGAGATCGGCCAGCGCGGCGCTGAGTTCGGGGGGCAGGCTGTCATCGCCGGGGCGATGGGCGGGCAGATCGCGCGGCGCGTCCTCGCCCTTGAGGTAGCGCCAGCCCTGAAAGGGGCGGCGGGGCTGGGGTTCGGTGCGGATGATCGGCGCATCCATGACGATGCCGCAGCGGGTGATGCCGTCTTCCCCCTCCACCGCTTCCAGCCGCAGGATACGCTGACGCGCAAGCACCACGCCCTTGAACACCCAGTAAAGCGAGCCGCCCTCAAGCAGTTCCGCCTCGCGTTTTGGCCACATGCGGGTGACATGGCGCGTGCAGCCCTCGGGCCAGCGGTGGCGCTGGCTGTCCTGCCAGTGCACCAGATCCTCGACGCTTTCGGCGCCGACACAGAGTTTGAGCAGGTTGAGCGGGGCGTTCATGGCCCTGCTATCTAGGCCGCCGCACCGGCGGAGGCAACCGGGCGCGCGGCGTTTTCAGCCGGTTCTGCGCAGGGCGGCGCGCGGGCGCGGATTTTCCGCCGGGCACCCGCCTCAGGGTTTGACCCGCGCCCCGGGGGGGCCTATCTTGGCAGGTCTCTCACCAGCACCACAGGATTTGCGCATGAACCGCTTCGCCGCCCCCATCGCCGAGCAGATCTGGGACATGAAATACCGGCTGAAGGATGCGGCCGGGAAACCTGTCGATGTCACGCTGGAAGACAGCTGGCGGCGTATTGCCCGTGCGCTGGCCGAGGTGGAAGCCGACCCCGCGCATTGGGAAGAACGCTTTTACACCGCGCTGGAGGATTTCAGGTTCCTGCCCGCTGGCCGCATTACCGCAGGCGCGGGTACCGGCCGGGCGGTAACGCTGTTCAACTGTTTTGTCATGGGCACGATCCCTGACAGCATGGGCGGTATTTTCGACATGCTCAAGGAGGCCGCGCTGACCATGCAGCAGGGCGGCGGCATCGGCTATGATTTCTCCACCATCCGCCCGCGCGGTGCGCCGGTGACGGGGGTGGCGGCCGATGCCTCGGGCCCGCTGTCGTTCATGGATGTCTGGGATGCGATGTGCCGCACCATCATGTCGGCGGGTTCGCGCCGTGGGGCGATGATGGCCACCATGCGTTGCGATCACCCGGATATCGAGGATTTCATCATCGCCAAACAGGATGCCGCCCGGCTGCGGATGTTCAACCTGTCGGTTCTGGTGACCGACCCGTTCATGGAGGCGGTCAAGGCCGACAGCGCCTGGGATCTGATGTTCGGCGGCAAGGTCTATCGCAGCGTTCAGGCGCGCGATTTGTGGAACCGGATCATGCGCGCCACCTATGATTACGCCGAGCCGGGGGTGATTTTCATCGACCGGATCAATGCGGCCAACAACCTGAATTATTGCGAGACCATCGCCGCCACCAACCCCTGCGGTGAGCAGCCGCTGCCGCCCTATGGCGCCTGCCTGCTGGGTTCGGTCAACCTTGCGCGGCTGGTCAGCGAACCCTTCACCGGGGCGGCTGCGCTGGATATGGAAGCGCTGGACGATCTGGTGCGCACCGCCGTGCGGATGATGGACAATGTAGTTGACGCCAGCCGCTTCCCCCTGCCGCAACAGGCCGAAGAGGCGCGGCTGAAGCGCCGGATCGGGCTGGGCGTCACCGGGCTGGCCGACGCGCTGCTGATGCTGGGCCTGCGCTACGGATCGGATGGTGCGGTGGCGCAGACCGAGGACTGGATGAAAGCGATTGCGCGGGCGGCCTATCTGGCCTCGGTCGATCTGGCGCGCGAAAAGGGGGCTTTCCCGCTGTTCGATGCCGAGAAGTTCCTGAATTCCGGAAATATGCGCGCCATGGATGACGATGTGCGCGAGGCGGTGCGCGAACACGGGATCCGCAACGCGCTTCTGACCTCTATCGCGCCCACCGGCACCATCAGCCTTTATGCGGGCAATGTCAGCTCAGGCATCGAGCCGGTCTTTGCCTATGCCTACAAACGCAAGGTGCTGCAAAACGATGGCTCGCGCAGCGAGGAGGAGGTGGTGGATTACGCCGTGCAGATGTGGCGTGACCTGAAGGGCGATGCGCCGCTGCCGGAGTACTTCGTCAATGCCCAGACGCTGGCACCCATCGACCATGTGAAGATGCAGGCGGCGGCGCAGAAATGGGTGGACAGCTCGATCTCGAAAACCATCAACTGCCCGGAAGATATCACTTTTGATGCCTTCAAGGATATCTATCTGGCAGCCTGGGACATGGGCTGCAAGGGCTGCACCACCTACCGGCCCAATGATGTCACGGGTTCAGTGCTGACCGTCTCCGAGGCTACTGAGGCCGCGCCGCAGGCCGATACCGGCGCCGAGGTGATCTATCTGTCCGAGCCGCTGGGCCGGCCAGAGGCGCTGGAGGGCCAGACCTATAAACTGAAATGGCCGGTCAGCGAGCATGCGATCTATATCACCATCAACGATATCATCGTCGGTGGCCGGCGGCGGCCGTTCGAGGTGTTCATCAACTCCAAGAACATGGAGCATTACGCCTGGACCGTGGCGCTGACGCGGATGATCTCGGCGGTGTTCCGGCGCGGGGGCGATGTGTCTTTCGTGGTGGAGGAACTGAAGGCCGTGTTCGACCCGCGCGGTGGGGCGTGGATGCAGGGCCGCTATGTGCCCTCGATCCTTGCCGCGATCGGCGGGGTGATCGAGGAGCATCTGGTGCGCATCGGCTTTATCGAGGGCGCCGGTCTGGGCCTGAAATCTGACCCCAAGGCCAAGGTGGCGGCAATGGGCGCGGGCAAGCGCGGCGCGGCCTGTCCGTCCTGCGGGGCCTATGAGATGGTCATGATCGAAGGCTGCATGACCTGCCGCGCCTGCGGCCATTCGAAATGCGGCTAGTCCGGATGTGTGTGGGCCCTGTGTTCCGGCGGGTGCAACTCTGCCAGACGGGCCATTTCGGCGAGATGCGGGCGGGGGATTTCCTGCCACCACGTCGTGAATCGTTGAAATTTAATGGGCCTGGCTGACGGGAAAGGCGGCGCGCCTGTTTGGTCATGATGTGAGCACCTTCCCGCTGGACGTGCACACGACATCGCCAGCTGTTTCGCCTGAAGAGCGATGCCCCGTCTGCGAAATCACTTGGGAGCCCGCCGAGTTTCGCGCTGTGGTGGAGGCTCAGCGCGAGCAACTGCAGGCGGCAGTTGCCGATCGCAAACGGGTCGAGGAACTGATCCAACCTGTGGTCGTCGCGTTGGAAGGGCTGCGGCCGATGTTGCGCCAATTGGCGGTCTATGCCCGCGACCTGCCCACCCCACTCGCATTTGAGCCGTTCGCGGTAGTGGCCGAAGAATCGAGACTGGAACGCGGTCGAGATGCTGGAAGGATGGCGCGAGGACTTCGGGAAATGGGCTCCAAGCGGGCCATCTGCGCCTCGCTTAGCCAGAAGAGATCAGACATGTCACCGCTCAGTTTTAGGAGCGGTGAATCACGCGACGGACCAGAAATCGATGGGTCCTTTGCCTGGCGCACCTGGGCAATCCCGACATGAGCACAGCAGTCGGATATGCTCTGGCCTACCCGTCGCGTCCACAGCTCAACGTTCAACGGCTCGACTTCGCCAAACTTGGTTGACTCGATTTCGAAGCTCCTGATGAAGTTGCTTTCCCCGCCTTGCGGACTGCGCGACTTGCGCTCAACCGGGGCGGCCGACAAAGCGCGGTGTTTCTGTTCGCCATCGGCGTTCCCATCGCCATTTCCATCGGCCTGACCTGCCTTGCGGTGCTGGTGATCCGCGAGGGCATCACCGCCATCCCGGCCGAGTTGTTCGCGCTGCAGATGCTGCGCGGGCTCAACAACTTTCCCATTCTCGCCATTCCGTTCTTCATCTTTGCCGCCGCGCTGATGAATGTCGGCACCGTCGCCGCGCGGATATTTGATTTCGCCAATGCGCTGGTGGGGTCGGTGCGGGGCGGGCTGGGGCATGTGAATGTGCTGGCCTCGATGATGTTTTCCGGCATGTCCTCGACCGCCGTGGCCGATGTCGCCGGGCTGGGCCAGCTTGAGCTGAAGGCGATGCGCGAGCGTGGTTATCCGCGCAGCTTTGCGGTGGGCATCACCGGGGCCAGCGCGGTGATTTCGCCGATGATTCCGCCGTCGATCGCGCTGGTGGTCTATGGCTGGCAATCGGGCACCTCGGTGGCGTCGATGTTTCTGGCCGGGCTGGTGCCGGGGCTGATGGTGGGCCTGAGTTTCATGATCACCAGTTTCATCATGTCGTTCTGGCTGCCCATGCCGCTGTCGCCACGTCCCGCCGCACGCGAACTGGCGCGGCTGTTCTGGCGCGCGCTGCCGCCGCTTCTGACGCCGGGCATCATCGTCGGCGGCATCTGGACCGGGATGTTCACCCCGACCGAGGCCGGGGCGATTGCCTGTGTCTACGCGATGTTTCTGGGCACGGTGGTGTACCGGGAGCTGAACTGGAAGCTTCTCCTGGGCGTTCTGTCCAGCACCGTGCGCTTTTCCTCCATCATCCTCTTTATCATCGGCATCGCCACCTTCTATGGCTGGCTTCTGGTACGGCTGCGCATTCCGCAGGAACTGGCCATACTGATGACCGGGCTTGAGGTGGGCAACACCACGATCCTGCTGGCGATCGTGCTGTTCTTTCTGGCCGTCGGCTGTTTCATGAGCGTGGTCGAGGCGATCCTGATCTTCACGCCGATCTTCATGCTGACCATTCAGGCGCTGGGGATCGACCCGGTGTATTTCGGCGTGCTGATGGTGCTGACCCTGTCTTGTGGAGTGATCACGCCACCCTTCGGCAATGTGCTGTTCGTACTGACCGAAATTACCGGCCTGCCGTTTGAAAAGGTGGCGCTGGCGGTGGTGCCGTTTTTGTTGCCGATCTTTGCGGTCATCCTGTTGATGGTCTTTTTCCCGCAGATCGCCACCTTTCTGCCCGCGCTGGCGCGTTAGAGAAATTAAAAGAAGGCTGGCAGCGTTTTTTGGTTGGGGGGTTCGACAGGTCGGAAACAGATTACGCATCTTCTGATTCAACGAAAGCCGGAACACTGTAGAGCGGCCCCGTTTTTTCCTGCTGTTCCGCTGTTCTGGCCCGGTACCGGCGGGATCATCCGCTTGACATAGCTGAGTAATTCAGTCAGTAACTGCCCGGCAAGCAACAGGCCAGCTCAATTGCCCGCATAGCGGGTTCCGCAAGGGCGGCGGATCGCCGAAGAGCAGATTCCGCCAGCAGGTCTGGCCGACAGACTTGTATGCGGCGTGGATCTGTCACGTCTCCCCAGCCAATCAAAGGGTAAACGGGCCGTCAGGAATGAAGGCCCGCCGGATATGTCCGGCTGCACCCTTATTCACTTAACAGGCGGCAAGCGGTCAGGCGCATTGCCGTACACCCAGGAATGTATTGTGACCATTCACCAGACACACCAAGGCATCCCGTTTCCCGTAAACTCAGGAGGTCTGAATGTCAGGTCGTCTATCCGCATATTATTTGCGGGCATCCGCCATCGCGCTATTCGCGGCGGCAGCCATCCCGTTTCCCTTGCTTGCCCAGCAGGTTGACGAAGAAACCCGTGACGCCGCGCCAGAGCGCGGCCGGACCGTGCTTCCGCCGCTGGTTCTCAATCAAGCGCCGGGCACGGTATCCGGGCCCGGGCCGGTCAGTTCGACCGATGGCGAGGACGTGCAGCTAAGGTTCGGGGGCAACCCGCAGGAGGCGCTGCGCGCCACACCCGGCACCTTTACCCGGCAGGTCAGCAACCAGCCGGGGATCGAGGTGAATATCCGCGGGCTCAGCGGGTTCGGGCGGGTCAATGCCATGATTGACGGCGTGCCCCAAACCTTCAGGAACGTCGCGGGCCATGCCTCGTCCGGCGGCTCGATGCTGTATGTGCAGCCAGAGCTTCTGGGCGGTATCGATGTCGTCCGCGGGCCGGTTTCGGGGGCTGCCGGGGCCGGCACATTGGCAGGTGCCGCCAACTTCCGGACGCTCAGCGCCGATGACGTGCTGCTTGAGGGCCGTAACAGCGGTATATTGACGCGCCAGACCATTGGCACCAACGGCTATGATTATTCCGGCATGGTTGCGGGGGCGATGCGCGGCGCCCTGCGTGCGGATGGTTCGGGGCGGTTCAGCATCATGGCCGGGTTCGCCCGCTCGAACTTTTCGAACTATGAGAGAGGACGCGGCGATCGACCGGGCGACGGCGAAGAGCTGCCAGCGGGCCTGAACGCCGCCAACAGCCCGACGGGCGCCATCCTGAAAGTGGAAATCGCGCCGGACAGCCAGCATGAGTTCCGCCTTGGCTGGCGGGGATATGACAATGAATTCGATTATGGCTCTTACCGGCAGGGGCTGACAAATTCGACCTTCACCGCCGATTATTCATACCGTTCGGGGCATCCGCTTCTGAACCTTGATTTCAGCGCATATTATAACGACACCGATATGACCTATGACGGTGAGATCGGTGGCTCTTACCGGGGGCGCGAGACAGAGAACCTGGGATACGGCTTTAACCTGACCAACACCGCGCGTTTCTCGCTCGGCGGGGCATCCGGAACCATGGTTACGGGAATTTCCTATGGGGCAGATGATTACCGCGTGAACGCGCTGCGCGGCGGCAACCCGCCGGGAGAGCTCAGGCGTTCCAGCGCCTTCTCCGAGGCGACGCTGCAGAGCGGTATCTACACGCTGAACGCGGGTCTGCGCTATGACCATTGGCGCATGTCGGGCTATCAACCGCCGATTGCGCCCGGGGTTGGTGACTGCCCGCCGGGCGGTCCGACCTGCGGTGATGCGACGGTCAACCGCTCGGGCGGACGGGTGCTGCCGCGGCTGCAACTTGCTGCCGAGCCGATACAGGGATTGCAGTTCAGCGCAGGCTATTCGCATACCTTCCGGCCACCAACCGTGCAGGAGATGCTGTTCTCGCTCATTCCGATCGGCGCGGGTGTTGGCACGGGCGCTGCCAACAACCTGAACCTTGAGCCTGAAACTGCCCGAAGCTGGGAACTGGGCGCCAACCTTGCCCGGGATAATGTCTTCAGCCATGGCGATGCCCTGCGCTTGCGCGTCGGTTATTTCAGCAGCCGGATCGACAACTTCATTGTCAATGATTTTGTCAATGTGCCGGGGCGTGGCGTGACAGCGATGTGGGTCAACAGGCCCGGAACCACGCATATGCGCGGTTGGGAGATTGAAGGCAGCTATGATATGCGGAACGCCTTTGTGAATGCCTCCTTTACCAAAGCGCGGACCGATCAGCCCGTGGGGCAGGGCGCCGGTATCGGCAACGGCGACTCCGGTATCCTGCCCGATACCTATTACACCCTCGGCGGTGGTGTGCGCCTCTTTGACGAGCGGCTGACACTGGGCGCGCAGATGCGCTATGTCGGAGAAGGGCAGGCGGCCTATTTCGGCAGTGTCCAGCCGACAGATTCCTACCGGCTGTATGATCTCTATGCCTCCTATGACGTGACAGATACCATCCGCGCGCATTTCAGCGTCGAAAACGTGACCAACGTGGCCTATAGCTATGCCGGTTCCGGTATGGAGGCGCGTGAACTCCGCAGCGGGCGCGGGCTTACCGCCCGGCTGGGGTTCACGGCCCGGTTCTAAGGCGATTTCAGAAAAAGATCGCAGACTTTTTCGTTTGAAATCATGCCAATACAATAGCCTACAGCGCTTCTTCGTTTTCGGCGAAAAGGAGAAGCGCTGTAGCGCGTGTCGCGAAAGCACCGAAGCCGGATTGTCGCATAATATAAGCACTGGACAGAAGACAGAGCGGCCCTTGCCCAGGGGCCGCTCTGTCTGGTTTCCTGATGCGCCCGGTCCTCATGCAAGTGTTTGCCTGTCCCGGTTGAGCAACGTCATGGCTCCGACGGTTTTGACCCGGCCAAATGCCTCCTCGATCCGCTTTCGGTGCCTTTGAGACAGGGCGAAACCTTCGTGCCGGGCGGCGCGGTCAGCAATGGGCCCGGAACCTGATCTGGAGCATGAAGGCGCCGATGGCGCACAGGGCCGCGTGGCGGGCCGTTTCATGGTCAGAAACGGCGCAGTTCAGCCCTCACCCTTTCCGCGCGCACACAACTACAGTCAAATGCGCAGGAGCGGTCACTGACACCGCCCGCGCATATCCATTGGGAGGATCGACCATGTTCAATACGATAGCCAGAAGGCAGCTCTTCGGTGCGGCCCTTGTCTCTGGCATGGCCTGCCTGTCGGCGGCGCCCGGCGCGGCAACAGATCTGGAGACCGTCCGCATCGGCTGGTGCACGAATGTCATCAACAGCGGCGCCGTGCCCTGGGCGGTCGCGCAAAGCGAAGGCTACTTCGCCGAGGAAGGGCTTGAACTCAGGCTGGTGCCGGTCTCATCCGGCAATGACTGTGTGACCTTCGTGGCCAATGGCGAGCTTCCCTATGCGCTGCCCGCGCTGGAGCCCGTCGTGTCCATCGTCGCCCGGGGGTTTGAGGGCCGCAGCTTCTTTACCCTCTATAGCGGGCCGACATGGCGCGTGGCCGTCCCCGAGGCATCGGATGCGCAGGCCGTGGCCGATCTTCGCGGCAGGCGGGTCGGCGTTACCTCCATGTCTTCGGTCATGGTGACGCTTGTCAAAGGCCTGTTCACCAACGCCGGGCTTGATCCCGAAGCTGATGTCTCGCTGATCGCCGTTGGCGCACCGGCCAACGCGGCCCTTGCGCTGCGCCGCAACGAGGTCGATGCGATTGCCATGTGGGATATTGCCAATGCGGTGATCGGGCGTCTTGGCAGCCCGTTGCGCGAACTGGATGTGCCCGAGTTGGACGCACCCTCGCTGGCGTTATTCTCGTCAGCCGAGTATTTCGAGGCCAACAGGGACCAGGCGACGAGAATAGCGCGCGCCTATGCCAAGGGTGCGACCTTCACCCTCGCCAACCCCGAAGCCGCGCTGAACATCCTTTACGAGGTCTATCCTGAAACCCGCACGCCGGGGATGGACCGGGCCGAGCTGATGCAGAACGATCTGGATTTCATTGCGATGCGCCGCGCGATCTGGGAGCCGACCGAGGCGATGAACCATCAATGGGGCTATGGCGCCATACCGATGTATGGGGCCTATCTTGAGAATCTGGCCAACTGGGGGCTGGTGGACCGGGTTGTTCAGCCCGAGGAGTTCATCACCAACGAGCTGATCGACGAGATCAACAACTTCGACGCCGAAGCGATCCGCGCCGACGCCATGGCGCGCCAGCCCGGCTGACTCAGTCCGGCTCGGCCGTGACGCAGATCCCCGGTGGCCATCAAGCCGCCGGGGAACGGCCCCGGCCCCTTTTTCCCCTTTCCCACCCTCAAGGAGCGCAGATGCCCTGTGACCGCAGTTTCTTTGTCGATGGCGCCTGGCAGCGCCCCGCAGCGCCGGTGCCGTTCGATGTGACCGAAGCCGCAACCGGCGCCGTCCTGCAAACGCTGTCGCTGGCCGGAGAGGCCGAGGTCGCGGTGGCCTGTCTGGCCGCGCGGCGCGCCTTTGCCGGTTGGGCCGCGCTGCCGGTCGCGGTGCGGGTGGATTATCTGCACGCCATTGCCGACGCGCTGGAAGCCGGTCAGGACGATCTGGCCCGCGCCATCAGCCGCGAGACGGGGATGCCGCTGAAACTGTCCGTGCGCATTCAGGTCGCAGCCCCTGTCGCGGCGTTGCGCGCTTCGGCCAACGCTGCCCCGGCGTTTGCCTGGGCGGGGCAGTGCGGCCATTCGCTGGTAGAGCGGGTGCCGCTGGGGGTCGCGGGCTGCGTCACGCCCTGGAACTATCCGCTGCACCAGATCATTGCCAAGATCGCAACGGCGCTTGTCTGCGGTTGCACCGTGGTCCTGAAGCCCTCGGAAATCGCACCGTCAGCGGCCATCGCGCTGGCCGAGGCCGTGATCAGCGCCAAGCTGCCAGCGGGCGTGTTCAACATGGTGATCGGCGACGGCGCGGTCTGCGGTGCGGCGTTGGTCGCGCATCCTGAGGTTGACGTGGTCTCGTTCACCGGCTCCACCACCGTGGGCCGGCAGGTGGCGGCCAGTGCGGCAGGTGCCATGAAGCGGGTGAGCATGGAGCTGGGCGGCAAATCTGCGGCAATCCTGCTGCCCGGCTGCGATGCGCCGCTGGCCGTGCGCGCCACCCTTGGCAGCGCCTTCCTGAACGCCGGCCAGACCTGTTCGGCCATCACCCGCCTGATCGTGCCCGCAACAATGCAGGCGGCGATTGTGGAACTTGCGCGCACTGCGGCGGCGCGCTTCACCCCGGGTGATCCCCTCGATCCGGCAACGCGACTCGGGCCGCTGGCCACCCCTGCCCAGAAGGCACGGGTCATCGCCCATATCGAGGCCGCGCTGGCCGGGGGCGCCGAACTGGTCTGTGGCGGCACCGAGCCGCCCGAAGGGCTGGAAGCGGGCAATTTCGTCCGTCCCACCATCTTTTCCGGGGTCAATCCGGCCGCGCGCATTGCGCGGGACGAGGTTTTCGGCCCCGTCCTGTGCATCATCCCCTATGCCGACACGGATGAGGTCATCCGGATCGCAAACGGCACCGGGTTCGGGCTGGCGGGCGCGGTCTGGGGCCCCGATGATGTCAGTGCGATGGCGGTGGCCCGGCAGATGCGCGCAGGCCAGATCGACATCAACGGCGCCCCCTTCAACCCCGAGGCCCCCTTTGGCGGCTTCGGCCTTTCGGGGATGGGGCGCGAAAACGGCACCTACGGATTCGCCTCTTTCCTTGAATACCGCTCCCTGCAACTGCCCCCGGCCATTGGAACCGCATGATGAACCTGACCCAGCTCCGCTACACAATCGACGATCACGTCGCCGTCATCCGCTTCGCCCGCCCCGACCAGATGAACGGCATCACCCGCGTCATGGAGGGCGAGCTGCGCGCAGCGATGGCCGCCGCCGATGCCGATGACACCGTGCGGGTGATCGTGCTGACCGGCGAGGGGCGCGCCTTCTGCGCCGGGATGGACATGGGCGAGCTGGAAACCCTTGCGCCCGGCGACATCCATGATCCGGCCATGATGCGCCCCTTTGACACGCAGGCGCGGCCAGATTTTCAGGCGCGCTATCTGTATTTCCCCGCGCTCTCCAAGCCGGTGATCGCCGCGATCAATGGCGCGGCGGCGGGGCTGGGTATCGTGTTTGCGCTGACCTGCGACATGCGGTTTGCCTCGGACAAGGCGGTGTTCTCCACCGCGTTCTCGCGCCGTGGCCTGATTGCCGAGCATGGCATCGCATGGCTGATGCAGCACAGCATGGCGCCCGGGGTGGCCGCCGATCTGCTCTATTCCGCCCGCCGTTTCGACGCCGCCGAGGCGCTGCGCATCGGGTTGGTCGACCGGCTTTACCCGCGCGAGTCGCTTCTGGATGAAACCCTCGCCTATGCCCGCGACCTCGCCGCCAATGCGTCGCCGCGCTCGGTTCGGGTGATGAAACGGCAGCTCTGGAATGCCCGGTTCCAGACGCTGTGGGAAAACGTGGCCGAGGCCAACCGTGAAATGGTCGAAAGTTTTCGCAGCGAGGACTTCCGCGAAGGGGTCCGCCATTTTGTCGAAAAGCGCCCGGCCGCCTTTACCGGCCGCTGAGCCCGCTGCAACCGGAGTTGCCCGAATGGTTCCTGACCTTTCCCGAAACAGCCCGCTGATCAACCCGGCGGCGCTCTATGGTTCGTGGTCGCGCTCGGATGTGATCCTTGATGCAAGCTGGTATCTGCCCGCCCATGACCGCGATCCCGATGCCGAATATCTGGCCGGACACATCCCGCATGCCCAACGCTTCGATTTTGACTGGGTGGTGGTGGATCAGATGTCAGAACTGCCCCACATGCTGCCCTCGCCCGCCGAGTTTCAGAGCCACGCGCGCAGGCTTGGCATCTGCGCTGACAGCCGGGTCGTGGTCTATGACGGCGCGGGCATCTTTGCCGCGCCGCGGGCCTGGTGGATGTTCCGCGCCATGGGGCACGACAATGTGGTGGTGCTGGACGGCGGGTTGCCCGCCTGGAAGGCTGCGGGCTATCCGCTGCAGAAAGGAACGCCGGAACTTGTGCGGCTGGGCAGTTTCACCGCGCGCCCGCAGCGGGAGCGTGTAGCTTCGGCAGAAACGATCCGCCGGGCCATCGCGGAGGGCCAGCACCAGATTGTCGATGCGCGCCCGCCCGCGCGCTTTGCGGGCAGCGCGCCCGAACCGCGCGCCGGCCTGCGCCCGGGACATATGCCCGGCGCGCTCAACCTGCCCTTCGACCGGCTGCTTGAAAACGGGCGGTTTCGTGGCATCCGGGCGATCTCAGAGGCATTCACCGATGCCGGGTTTGACCCTGAACGCCCCGCTGTGGCGAGTTGCGGGTCGGGCGTGACGGCGTGCATTCTGGCGTTCGCGGGTGAACGCGCTTTCGGGCGCCCGTTCGCGGTCTATGATGGCTCATGGGCCGAATGGGGCGCAGGTGATCCGGCCACGATGCCGGTTGCCACAGCCGCCGATCTGTCCGAGAGTTGAAACGCAGTGTTTCATCTGCTGAAATGCTTCGACCCAGTTCTTTGTGTCAAAGCGCGCGGGTTCTAAGATCGGTTGCAGCAAGAGACGGCGTTTGACGCACCGCATTGGCCTGAGGAGGGGCCGCGGGCGGGACAGCGCCAGGGGGAGGGAGGAGACCATGGCAACAGCCGTGTTGAATGCGCCTGCGACGGAGAACCCGCCAGCGAGGGCCGAGGCGATCGGTATCCGTGACCTGACACGAAGGTTCGGCACCGGCGCGGATGAGGTTGTAGCGCTTGATCAGGTCAATCTGTCGGTCGCGGAGAGCGAGTTCATCGCCATTGTCGGGCCCTCGGGCTGTGGCAAGACCACCTTGCTCAAGATCCTTGCCGGGCTTGATCAGCCGACATCGGGCGAGGCCCGGCTGCGCGGCACAAAGATCACCGGCCCGCGCAAGGATATCGGCATTGTCTTTCAGTCGCCGGTCCTCTTTCCCTGGCGCACGGTGCTGGACAACGTGATGCTGCCGGTTGACGTGCAGAAACTCAACCGGAGCGAAGGCCGCGCCCGCGCCGAGGGGCTGATCGAGATGGTCGGCCTTTCCGGTTTCGCCAATCGCTATCCGTCGGAGCTGTCCGGCGGGATGCAGCAGCGTGTCGGACTGGCGCGCGCGCTGGTGCACGAACCCGCCATGCTGCTGATGGATGAACCCTTCGGCGCCCTGGATGCGCTGACGCGCGAGAACATGAACCTTGAACTGCAGCGCATCTGGATGGAACGCCCGCGCGCCGTGGTCTTCATCACCCATTCGATCTCGGAAGCGATCTTTCTGGCCGACCGGGTGCTGGTCATGACGCCACGCCCCGGCCGGGTCAGGATCGAGCTGGAAATCGACCTGCCGCGCCCGCGCGACCTGTCGGTGATGTCCTCGCCAAAGTTCGGGGAATACGCCGCCGAAATACGTAGTCTTCTGAACGCGAAAGGATCGGTGGGCTGATGCTGGTTCAAAAAATCAAGACTGTCGGCATCAGCCTCGTGGTCTTTGCCGCGCTCATGCTGACCTGGGAAACCGTGGTGCGGGTAAAGCAAATCCCGTCCTATCTGATCCCCACGCCAAGCGACGTCTACTTCGCGCTGGTCCGGGGGCTGGGCGAGGGGCTTTACACACGCCATATCGTCACGACGATGACCGAAGTCTTCGTCGGCTTCGGCATTGCGCTGGTGCTGGCGCTGGTGCTGGGGGTCTTCATTGCCCTCAACCGCACGATCGAAACCTATGTCTATCCCTACATCATCATGTTCCAGTCGATGCCCAAAGTCGCGCTGGCGCCGGTTCTGGTGATCTGGTTCGGTCTGGGCATCACCTCCAAGATCGTGACCGTCGCGCTGATTACCTTCTTTCCGATCCTGGTCAATACCATCGCCGGGCTGCGTTCAGCCGATCTGGACCGCATCAACCTCATGCGCTCACTCGGTGCGACACGCTGGCAGGTCTTCCGGATGCTGCAGTTTCCCGGCGCACTGCCCTTCATCATGGCCGGGATTGAGGTGGGCATCATCATGGCGCTTCTCGGGGCCATCGTGGCCGAGTTCATCGGGGCCGAGGCCGGGCTGGGGATGCTGCTGCAAAGCATGAACGCCACGCTTGATGTGGCCGGGCAGTTCTCGATCCTGATCATCCTGTCGGCCATCGGCCTGACAATGAACAAGGCCGTGGGCTTTCTGGGTGACCGGCTGCTGTTCTGGGATGCCTCGCGCAAGTCAAGATCGAAAAAAGTGATGTAAGCGTCATGTATCCCAATCCCGTCCCCTTGATCGACACCACTCAGGCGACCGATCCCGCCGATCAGCCACGCTCCTATCAGCCGGTTGAGGCGGTCATGCGGGCGCTGGCACTGCTCAAGCTGGTCAACATGCTGCGCGTCGCGTCAGTCAGCGACCTGCACAAGATCAGCGGCATCGCGAAGCCGACCGTGGTGCGCATGCTGGAGACGCTGATGGCCGCAGGCTATGTCACCCGCGACAAGGCCTTCGGCGGATACCGGGTTACCGCCAATGTGCAGCATCTGAGCGACGGCTATTTCGGTGCGCCCATGGTGATCGAGGCAGCCCATCCCCACGCGCTGGATCTGACCCTGCGGATCAAGTGGGGCGTCGGTGTCGGCATGCTGGAGGGGTATTGCATGCGCCTCCAGTTCACCACCGCGCGTCATAGTCCGTGGTCGATGCCGATGACCAGCCTGCGCATGAAACTGCCGCTTTTCACCAGCTCAATGGGCCGGACCTATCTGTCCTTCTGCCCTGACCACGAGCGGGAATCCTTGCTGGAATTCGAGCTGAACCGCGGGCCCGCAAATGAGCGTTCGGAACGCGAGAAAGCCATCCGGCACCTCATCGACCGCGTGCGCGCCAAGGGCTACGCGCACAAGGCCCCGCACCGCAAGCTGCTCAATGTCGATACGATCTCGGTGCCGATCCGGTTTCAGGGCAAGGTGCTGGGAACCATCGGGCTGGGCTATTTCACCTCTGCCGTCCCGCAAAGCGAGGTCGAAGCAACACTGTTCCGCCCGCTGCGCGACACCGCCGACGCGATCGAGCGTAGCGTTGCCGAGAATTACGGCACCGTCACGCCCACTGAGCCGAGGGCACCGGGCGAGCCGGATTTCTGACCCGGGCAGCCACCCGAACAATCTGAACCTGACCTGAACGGAGTGAACATGACACGCAACGTAATCATATCGTGTGCGCTGACGGGCGGTGCGCGCCTGAACGACCAGGGGCGCCAGTTCGTTCCGGTCACGCCGCGCCAGCTTGCCGATGAAACCGTCGCCGCCGCGCGTGCAGGCGCCGCAATCGCCCATATCCATGTCCGCGATCCGGAGACGGGCGCGCCCTCCATGTCGCTCGATCTCTACCGCGAGACGGTGGAGCTGATCCGCGCAGCCGGAACCGACATCCTGATCAACCTGACAACCGGGCCGGGTGCGCGCCATATGCCGCGTCTGGATGAGCCGACCTTGTCGCAGGACGGATCGGTGCCGCAGACGCCGCAGGACCGCACCCGGCATATCACCGAATTGCGCCCCGATCTGTGCAGCCTCGACGTGGCGACGATGAATTTCGGTGAGGCTGCCATCGTCAATCTGGGATCGCATCTGCGCCCGATGGCCGAGACAATCCGCGCCGCCGGGGTGAAGCCCGAGGTCGAGGTGTTTGATCTGGGTCACGTCTGGCAGGCGGCAGATATGGTCAGGCGCGGCGAGTTGCCGTCTGATGCACTGTTCCAGCTTTGCATGGGCATTCCCTGGGGCGCGCCGCCCACGGTCGAGGCGCTGTTGCAGATGCGCGCGCTGCTGCCCGAGGGTGCCGTCTGGTCGGCCTTCGGCATCGGACGTCACCAGATGCCGATGGTCGCGCAATCGGCGTTGCTGGGCGGGCATGTGCGCGTCGGGCTGGAAGACAATCTCTATCTCAGAAAGGGCGTTCTTTCCCCCGGCAACGCGCCGCTGGTCGAGCGTGCCGTAAGCATCATCGAAAGCCTTGGCCTTGATGTCGCCACCCCTGATCAGGCCCGCGACATCCTGAACCTTGCCAGAGCCTGAACCAACGGAGAAACCGCCATGTCCACCATCCAGATCACCGATACGGGCAAAGTCCGGCTGATCACCATCAACCGCCCGGAAAAGCTCAACGCGATCGACGCGCAGACGGCGCTGGACCTTCAGGCGGCCTTCGTCGCGTTCGAGGCTTCAGACCAGCGTGTCGCCGTGCTGACCGGCGCGGGCGAGAAGGCCTTTTCCACAGGCGCCGACATCAAGGACCCGCCCGAGATCTGGCGGATCATGCCCAATGTCGGCTTTGTCAGCGAAAAGCCGGTTATCTGCGCCGTGGCGGGCCATTGCATTGGCGGGGCGCTGATGACGATGGTGATGTCGGACCTGTGCATCGCCAGCGAAACCGCAAGTTTCTCCTATCCGGAAGCCCGCGTGGGCGTGACCGGGGGTGTCGCTGCGGCGCTGGCCACGCGCATCCCCCACAAGATTGCCATGGAGATCCTGTTTATGGGCGGCCGCATCCCGGCGCAGCGTGCGCTGGAAATCGGGCTGATCAACCGCGTGGTGCCGGAGGGAAAGCAGGTGGAGGCCGCGCTGGAGATGGCTGCCGAGCTTGCCGGGGCTGCGCCGATGGTGTTGCGCACGATCAAGCGCTTTGTCGCGCGGACCATGCCCCGGGGGCCGTCAGAGCTGATGCTTGAAGCGCAGCAGGAAATCTCGGCGATTTTCGCCAGTCAGGACAAGCGCGAGGGTGAGATGGCCTTTGCCGAGCGGCGCGCGCCGCAGTTCACCGGCAGCTGAGCGGGCGAGGGTGCAAAGCGCAAGCGGGGTCTGCGGGCCCCGCTTTTCACATAGCGTCTGTCGCGCAAAAATGGGGACTGGTTCTGCGCCGCCCGGTCACGCAAAATCAATAGTCGCCGGTCAGTCGGGATAGATCTTGCCGGGGTTCATCAGATTGCCGGGGTCGAGCGCCCGTTTGACGGCCGACATCAGACTGACCTCCAGCGGCGGGCGGCTGCGCACCAGCCGGTGGCGATAGGTCAGGCCGATGCCGTGCTCGGCGGTCACGCTGCCTCCCATCCCGACAAGGATTTCGTCGATCACCGCCTCGGCAGCAGCGCGGGTTGCCTGCCACGCCCCGGGGGCGGGGGCCGTAGGGCCGGGGCAACAGACCATCACATGCAGGTTGCCGTCGCCGATATGGCCAAAGACAAGGATCGTCAGCTCCGGCCACTGGCTGCCGAGGCGCGCGCGCAAGGTGGTGACGAAATCTTGCTGTGCGTCGACGGGCACGGAAATGTCGTTGGCAAACCGGGGGCCGCAATGGCGCATGACCTCGGATGTGTCATGGCGCAGTTTCCACAGCGCCGCTGACTGCGCCTGCCCCCGGGCGACCACCGCATCGCGCACCAACCCGGCCTCAAGGCCTTCGGCAAGTGCCTCTTCCAGCGCATCGCTCAGAAGCGCGGCGGGGTCTACATCGGCCAGTTCGATCAGCAGTTGCCACGGACAGAGCCTGTCAAACGGCAGGCGGCTGCCCGGTATGTGCTGATGCACCAGCGCTAGTGTCGCCTCGTCGATCAGTTCCAGGCTTGTCAGCCGTGTGCCGAACCGCTCCTGCAAATGCTGCATCAGCGCCAGCGCGTCACCGATGCTGCCAAGCCCCGCCATCGCCGTCGCCCCGGCCCGGTGCGCCGGGAACAGCTTCAGCACCGCGCCGGTGACCACGCCCAGCGTGCCATTGGCGCCGATGAAAAGCTGCTTGAGGTCAAGCCCGGCATTGTCCTTGAACAGCCGCCGGTTCATGTCGAGGATCTGCCCGTCAGGCAGCACCACCTCCAGCCCCAGCACCAGATCGCGCATCACCCCGTAGCGCAGCGCGTTGACCCCGCCGGCATTGGTCGAAATCGCGCCGCCGATCTGGCAGCTTCCCTCAGAGGTCAGGCTCAGCGGAAACAGCCTTCCCCGCTCCGCGGCGGCCTGCTGCACTTCGGCCAGAATGCAGCCCGCATCGACAGTGATGCTTTGGCCGGTCGGAGCGATCTCGCGGATGCGGCGCATCCGGCGCAGGGACAGCGTCACGCAGCGCCCGTCAGGCTGCGCCACCGCACCGCCCGCAAGCCCGGTGTTCCCACCCATCGGAACGACCGGCACACCATGGGCGGCACACAGGCGCACCACCTGCGCGACCTCCTGAGTGGTGGCAGGCGCGACCATGCAGAGCGGTGCGGTGCGATAAAGCCCAAGCACATCGCGCAGCGACTGGCGCAGTTCGTCGGCATCCGTCGTCACATGCCGGGCGCCGACGATTGCGGCAAGCGCGCTGGTCAGCGTTTCTGTTCTGCCATCCGGCGCGCTTGTTGTCATCGGCTCATTCCCCGGTCGCAGGCCTGCCCCCTATGCCAGGTTCAGCAGATGCAGGCCATTGGTGCTGATCATGGTGCGGATCTGCGCATGGGTGAACTGCTGATCCAGCAGCGTGTTCAGCACCCGGCGGAAGCCTTCGACCGGCCGGGGCGAGCCCGTCAGGCCCAGATCCGACGATAACACCGTCCTGTCGATCCCGGCCAGACCGATCAGTTCGGCCAGCCGGTCGCCCCCCCATTTGTAGCCGCGCCCATCCACGAACATGCAGATCGAATGCTCCATATGAACGCCCATGGACGCAAAGCTGCGGATATCCTCGTCGCTGCATTCGATCACATAGGTCGGATGGTTCACCAGCATCTTGCGCACACCGCGCGCAATCGCTTCCTCGAACAGCTTGACCTGCTCGCTCACATGCAGATGGCCGCCGGCAAGGATGATGTCACCCTCTGCGATAAGGTCAAGCACCTGCTTGGTTTCATCGGTCAGCGCGCCGTTGGCATCAAGCACCGTCAGCGGAATGGCCTTGAGCATCGGTTTGCTGGCAGAGGGAAAGTTCTTGGTCGCTTTGGCGCTCTGATCGATGTGGTTCTTCGCCGCGAGGGTCGGCATCCAGACGATCTTGCCGTCCAGCCGGATCGCATGATCGACCGCATGCGGATTGATGCCGCCGCAGGCGTTGTTGAGCGCGATCCCCGAGAACAGCCGCACCTTCAGGTCCGGCATCAGCTTTTCCATCATCGCGCAATGGTTGCTGCCTAGGTAGTAGTGATCCTTGAACACCAGCGCGCTGAATCCTGCCGCCTCGGCATCAAGCGTTGCTTCAAGGTGGTCAAGGATGCGCGGCATCGCGGCGGGGCCGCTGTGGCAATGCAGATCGACCGCATCCACCATCAGTGCGGCAATCTCGGCCTCGCGCGCGGGCGGAAAGACCTGTGTTTCATCAATCGGAGTGGTCATCTTGGTGTCCTTCGACAGGGCGAGGCGCGCAGCCTCAGGGCATCGGATAATCGGCAGCGTTCAGCACCCAGCCGGGCTTTTCGGAAAAGTCGCGGCGCGGGGGCGAGAAGATGTCGAACAGCCGGTTGCCATCCGCCGATATCCCCTGCGAGGTGTGCAGGCTGGGCGGCGGGATGATCGCCACCGAGGGCGAGGCACAATGCTCATGGTGGTCGTCGATCCACCGGGTGGAATCTGACACCCAGGGCCAGCGGATATGGTGGATATAGGCGCCGTCAAGCGCCAGCGAGCATTGCTCGAAATCCTCGTGCAGATGCGGCGACAGCGCGGTGACATCCCGCGGTGGTTTCACCTCGAACGCATTCACCATGAAGGTCGTGCAGCGGTAGATGCAGCCAAACCGCCCCCCCTCTGGTGGCACGTTCAGCGGATAGAGCCGCAGGGCAAAGCCCGCAGGCGGGTCAGGCCAGGGCACGAAGGGCGGAATATTGGGATGTGCCTGCGCATACTCCGTGGCATTGGCGCATTTTGCACAGAGATCCGGTGAGCGGGTGGTGAAAAGCAGCGTCAGCCTGCCCTGCCCACGCGCCGTCATGCGGCTGTCACCGGGCGGCACGACGAGCATTGATGCCGCGCGCGTCGCCTTTGTATCACCCCCCGCCCGCAGCTCGACATTGAGCGTTCCATCATCGGGAACCAGCACCACCCACTCATCCGGCTGGCCACTGCGCTCAAGGCTGGCCTCGCCCGATATCTCGACATAAACGACGATAAAATTCTGCGCCCGATGATACCAGAAGCGTCCGCCGTCGCGTTCCTCCTGCGGGGCGGTTTCATAGAACTTTCCATAGCTTGCAGGAACAAATTCTGTGGCTGCGGGGCTGGCGGATGCGGTGTTCAGCGCCGCGCGGGGGTCATTCTTGGCATACATTGATGGGTTCCTCCTCTGTGCGCCCGTGACGGGCGGCCTTAAAGTTCAGCAAAGTCGCGCAGCACCCGCGCGGCGGCCTGCTTCATCAGCCCCTGATCCGACGAGACGATGAAAGCGCTGGCCCCCATCGCGCGAAACCGCGCGCTGTCTGCGGCCGAGCCGACCATGACGGCGACCGGCTTGCCCCGTCGTTTTGCAGCGGCGCAGATCTGTTCGACCGCCGCCGTCACTTCGGGTGCATTGGCATTTTCGGCCTTCATCGCCACGGCCAGATCGCCCCGGCCGATGAACACGCCGTCCAGATCCTCCACCGCGAGGATCTCGTCGATCTCGTCCAGCGCCTCGACATCCTCGATCATGGCGATCAGGGTGACCGCCGCATCGGACAGGCGGATATGTTCGGCCATCGTGCGCGTGCCATAGCCCCCGGCGCGCGGACTGTTGGAAAAGCCCCGGTTGCCGCGCCCGAAGCGTGTGGCGGCGGCGATCTTACGCGCCTTTTCAGCGCTGTTGACATGCGGCACCAGCACTCCGGTCGCGCCGCAATCAAGCGCACTCAGGATTCTGGCCGCTGTCGGCTCGGACACCCGCACCAGACCCGCTATCCCGGAATAAAGGCAACCCAGCAGAATCGAGTCAATCTGGGCCCGGTCAAAGGGCGCGTGTTCCTCGTCGATGACGACAAAATCCATTCCGAGGGCGCCGAGTATCTCGCAGGCGTGGCTGGTGGGGGTCTTGATGAACGTGCCGACAAGGCGCTCTTTCGCGATGAGCCGGTCACGGAATCCGACATTTTCTGTTGATTGGCTGGCCATGGAAATCCTCATCTGTGCTCTGCGCCACTATCAGGCGTGCAGCACCGAGAGGCGCGGTGAATTTCGGCTCGTTTCTCTGACTGAAACGAGCGTTCGCGCGGCACGGGTGCTTCCGGCATGGACCCGGGTGATGGCGAGTTGGTAGGATTGCTGATGCGCAACCACGTTCTGGAGGTGCGCCGCCGCCTGCCGGCAGCGCTGAATACCGACCGCCAACCACATTTGCAGCAGGTAATGATGATGCAGGGGCATGCCGATGCGCCATTCGCCATCCCGCTGCGTGCCCGGTGTCGCCTGGCGCCGCTTCCAACCGAAACGCTCTGCCCCCTCCCGTGCGCTTGAGCCAGTGCGCGCTGTTCCCCTCGTCATGCTCCCACAATACGCGGCGGCCAAGCCCAACACCCGTCACGGTGGCAAAATCGCCCCCGGGCAGATGAATGGGAATGGTCACCCCTGAAAACACCCCATGCTCGCGCAGGAATTGGCAGGCGGGGCGCGTTTCATCGGACAGATGGGGGTGCTGGCTGATTCGATTGTGTCGTCATAGCGCCAGCCGAATGGAACCGTCGTGGTGGCCGCCAAGCGCTGCACGGGATCGATCTGAAAATAACTGCGGCTTCGGTGGTGCGGCTTTGCACCGTCCGTTCGCCGTCGTCCCTCTTGGCGGAGCGCCATTTTGAGGCGAAACCAGAACACAGGCAGGTTGCCGTCATCGTCGCCACTATCAAAGCTGTTTGCCCACCACACGGTGCAAAAAACGAAACAGCGGGCCGGTGACGAGGCAACAAGGTAGTCTGCCGGATTTTTCGGCAGCCGGAAAACGGCGTGCTGGCTGCTTGCCTAACGGTGATGCGGATATTGCGCCCGCCGTTCGAGAACACGTAAATCCCGAATACGGGTTATGACGAGCGGGGAGCCGTTGCCGGCGGTTACGTCCCGGCTCAGCACTTCGGGCAGTTGCCCGCAGCAAAGGCTTCACGGTTTCTGGCGCGAGGGCGCTTCTTTCAGGTTGCCGCCGCCGTTGCCGTCGCGGGCTCGGTGCTGAGAAACCCGCAGGCCGTCTCATCCGCACCGAGGTGAAGCGGGAGTGGACGGAACCACCTACGGGCAAGGGTCAGGCGTTGCGCGCGTCTTCCGGCATCAGCATCGACATCTCACGAAGTGTCGAGTTTGACATCAGAATTTCAGCCGGTTCTTCGCCGGTACTGACATAGGCATGTTCCATCTCACCGTCGAACAGGATGCTGTCACCCGGCGCCATCACCAGCGGCTCATAGAATGCGGTGTGCAGTTCAAGCTGACCGGCAAGAACATGAATGAATTCCTGCCCCGCATGGGCGCGCCAGCCACCGGCCTCGTCCAGCGTGCGCGCCCGCACGGTCACCCGCCAGAACAGATTGGCCTTGTCGCGGATATCATTGCACAGCACCTCGAATGTCAGGTTTCCGGCCTCATGGCGCAGGCCCTGCCCGGCGCGGGTGATGGCGCGGCGGGCTTGCGAATTGGGGCGGGGCGGCGACAGAAAGGTGGTGACCGGCACCCGCAGGGCCCCGGCCAGCTTGAGCGCCAGATCGACCGAGATGCGCTGCTTGCCGTTCTCCAGCTTCGACAATTGCGAGATCGACAGGCCGGTGCCCTCGCTCAGGGCGCGCAACGTCAGCCCCTGCTGCTTGCGCACCTTGCGTATCATCTCACCCAGCAACGGCTCCATACGGCTTTCCTTGATCCAACGCGGGTGTCATATCGGAGCATCAGCCCGCCCGTCCAGCACTTGTGCCCGAAGCGGCCACCGGATGCGACCGAAACCCGAGGTTTTCCACCACTTCCGCAAGGGTTGTGCCCATCAACGCGCGGATCGCGGCGAAAGTACCGGCATCGGCAAGCGCGGCATTGTTGAATTCCAGCGCGACGCAGGGCAGGGCGCGGGCCTCGGCGTGGTGATGCAGGCAAAACGCCTCCACCTGATGCCAGTCATAGGGCGCGTTCGCCGCCACCCGCAACCCGCCCGCCGCGCGCTGCAGCGCGTCAACCAGCGCGCGCAGAAAACGGCAGTCCCGCCGGCCCAGAACGCCGATATCCAGCGCCCGGGTATGGCCGTTCATCACCGGGGTAAAGGAATGCACCCCCACCATCGCCGCCCGCCCCTGCGCCGCACTGTCGATGGCGGCGGCCAGCGGGGCGGCTGCGATCTGGTGGCGCAGCGCGCGCTCGGCGTCATCCGGCGCCAGATTGCCGGGCACGGGAATGCCGCCCATGTCAGGGCGCATCTGCTCCCTGTCCTGCGGGTAGCGGTTGTAATCCAGAAACAGCCGCGAATAGCGCGCCAGCACCCCCGGCGCACCCAGATCAGCGCAAAGCGCGCGCGTCATGGCCCCCGCGCCGGGGTCAAAGGCGAAATGTGTTTTCAGATACGCCTTGTCGAGGCCCAGATCGCGCCAGGGCGCGGGCACCAGCGCTCCGGCATGTTCGCAGACCATGACCAGCGGATGCCCTGCCGCGCCGGGCAGGCATTCCACCGCCGCGTCGCGCAGCGCGTTCAGGTTGATGCCGTCCACATCAGGCGCCACCGCTCAGGCTCCCGGTTTGCGGATGTGGAATGCCTTGACATAGGTGGTTCCGGCCAGCCCCAGCCGCCCGTTGGTCCGCCCCATGCCCGAGGTCTTCACCCCGCCCCAGGGCAGGTAAAGATCGGCATGATCGCAGCGGTTCAGATAGACGGTCCCGGCCTCTACCTGATCCAGCAGCGCCAGCCCGCGTTCCTCATCGGCGGTCCAGATGCTGGCGCTCAGGCCATAGTCGCTGTCATTCATCAGGGCCAGCGCCTCGGCATCGCCACGCACCCGCTGCACGCAGGCGACCGGGCCGAACAGCTCGTCACGCATGATGGTCATCGAATGGTCCAGCCCGGCCAGCACCGTCGGCGCGACATAGGCAGGCCCCGGGGTTTCAGCGGTGGCCGTGACGCGCTGCGCCCCCTGGGCCACCGCTGCGTCGCACAGCGCGCGGATGCGGGTTGCGGCCTCGGGGC
The DNA here is from genome assembly GCF_036802785.1 of Pararhodobacter sp. Classification (GTDB taxonomy): domain Bacteria; phylum Pseudomonadota; class Alphaproteobacteria; order Rhodobacterales; family Rhodobacteraceae; genus Pararhodobacter. The sequence continues at coordinate 55,881 of NZ_DAIRVN010000010.1, read as the reverse complement.
GCACCACCGGGCCCAGCATGGCGCGGTCTTCAACCGGGTGGCCAAGCGTCCATTTCGCGGTCTCGGCGTTCAGCGCCTCGACAAAGCGGTCATGCACGGCGTCATCGACATACAGCCGCTCAACGGAGCAGCAGGATTGCCCGGCGTTGGAATAACAGCCCTCGGCGATATCGGCGACGATCGCATCGACATCGGCATCGGCGCGGATATAGGCCGGGTCCTTGCCGCCCAGCTCCAGATGGACGGTGGTAAAGGTGCCCGCCGCCGCCGCATGCACCCGCCGCCCGCCCCCGACCGAGCCGATGAAGCTGACAGTATCGAACGCACCCGCGCCGATCAGCCTTTCAGCGTCAGGATGCGACAGATGCAGGCTCTGAAACACACCCTCGGGGCCGCCAGCAGCGGCAAAGGCGGCTTCGGCTATTTCGGCAATCAGCGGCGTCTGGGGCGAGTGTTTGAAGATCACCACATTGCCCGAAACCAGCGGCGCAATCACCAGCGAGCCCATCATCGCCGTCGGATAGTTCCAGGCGCAGATCGATAGTTGCAGTCCGCCGGGTTGCGGGCGCACGAAGCGGCGGATCTGAGCATCGCTTTCCAGCGGTGCATCGGTCAGCACCTCGGCGGCGAAACCCGCGATCTGGGTGGTGATCAGGCTCAACCGCCCGGTTTCATCCGCCTGCCAGAGGGGGCGGCCCATCTGCCATGTCACGGCCTGCGCCAGTTCATCCGCCTTGTCCCGCATCGCGGCATCAAAGCGCGCCACCACTTCCAGCCGCTCTTCCAGCGGGGTGCGCGCCCAGCTTCGCTGCGCCTTGCGCGCGCGTTCCAGCGCGGCGTCGATCTGCCGCGCGGTGGCATAGGGGCGCTCGGCATAGACCGACAGGTCAATGGGGGAGATGACGGTGAAACGATCTGTGTTCATCTGTGCTGTGTCTTTCGCGGAGGAGGGGTCCGGGGCCAGCATATGCAGATTTTCTATTTTGGCAAATTATTTCTCTTTTTGCTTGATGGAATTCGTTTCAAGGATATCCTGCATGAAATATCAAGAGATGAGGCAAGGATGATCCGATTCGATTTTACTGGCAGGTACGCCGTGGTGACCGGGGCAGGCGGCGGAATGGGCGAGGCGATTGCCCGTGAGCTGCTGAAGGCCGGGGCAAGCGTAACCGCGCTGGATCTCAAACCGCAGCCCGAAAGCCTTGGCGGTTTCGGCGCTGCGCTGCGCTACCGGCAGGGCGACATCGCGGATGACGCTTTCGTGGCCAGCGCGATATCCGAGGCCGGTGCGGCGCAGGGTGGGATCGATTATCTGGCCAATGTCGCGGGGGTGCTCTGGTTCGGGCGCGACCGTTCGGCGCTGGAAATGGATATGGATGTCTGGGACCAGGTCTTCGCCATAAACCTGCGCGCCATGGTGCTGACCGCCCGCCATGCCGTTCCTTTCATGCGGAAAACCGGGCGGGGCGGGGCGATGGTGCATTTTTCCACCGTCCAGTGGTATCGCGGCGATCCCAACCCGCAGGACGCCTATCAGGCGTCAAAGGCCGGGGTTTGCGCGCTGTCAAAATCGCTGGCGATGCAGTTGGCGGCTGAAAACATCCGCTCGAACGCGATCTGCCCGGGCATGGCGCTGACCCCGTTGCAGGCCCGCTGGGACACTGACGAAACCCTTCAGGCGGTCGCCCGCTACGCCCCCCTGGGCCGGATTGGCACGGCCCAGGACATGGCGATGGCCACGCTTTTTCTGCTGTCTGATGCCGCCAGCTATATCACCGGCATCGAACTGGCGGTGGATGGCGGGCTGCTGATGCGGATGTAACCACGGCCCCGGGCGGAAGGTGTTTTCACAAATGACAAAAGTTGCACTTTTAGAAAATATTTCTTGCCAGCCCGGAAGCCGCTGTCTAGTCTCCCTCAGACAGGGCGGCTTTCAACAGCAAGCTTCGCGCCCGGCACCGGGGGAAACGGATGCTTGAAGTCAGTGATATCGGCAAGCGGTTCGGCGGTGTTGCGGCGCTCTCAGGGGTTTCGCTCAGCTGCGCGCAGGGCGAGCTGATTGGGCTGATCGGCCCCAATGGTGCCGGGAAATCGACGCTGGTGAATGTCATCTCGGGGTTTCTGAAGCCTGACACCGGGCGCATCCGTGTCGATGGCGCCGAAGTGGCGGGGAATGATGCGATGGCCGGGGTGCGCGCAGGCATTGCGCGCACGTTCCAGACAAGCCGTCTGTTCGGTGACATGAGTGTGCGCCAGAACGTGGAAGTGGCGCATTCTCGCTGCCTTGAACTGCGCCGCTCCCAGGGCGCGGCCATCGATCCTGATGCACTGCTGGCCGAATGTGGCCTGACGCATGAGGCCGACACCCTTGCCGCCACGCTCGCCTATGGCAGCCAGCGCCTGTTGGAAATCGCCCGCGCGCTGGCGCTGGCCCCGGCCTATCTGTTGCTGGATGAGCCTGCGGCGGGCCTCAATGACGCAGAAACTGCCGCACTGGCCGGGCGGATTGCCGAAATCCGGCAGAAGCACGGCTGCGGGATCGTGGTGATCGATCATGACCTGTCCTTCATCAACACGCTGTGCGAACGGCTGGTGGTCATGGACCATGGCAAGGTCATCGCCAGCGGCCCGCCTGCGGTGATCTGGAAAGACCCGCAGGTGATTGAAATCTACGTCGGCGCATCGCCACCGACGACTCCGGCCGCGGCTCCGGCTGTATCCGGCAATACAAACAGAACGCATTGATCAACACGGAGGATGAGATGAAGGTACCCTACAAGGCAGTGCTGGCGGCATCGGTTGCCACGGCGGCGCTGGCAGCCCCGCTGAAGGCGCAGGACATCACCATCGGCATGGCCGTTTCGCTGACCGGCGCCTATGCGCCCTATGCCGAATCCGAGGGCGCGCGCTGCATGGCCGAGCGGCTCAATGCGGCGGGCGAGGGGCCGCGCATCCGCCTGCTGATCGAGGATACACGCTCGGACCCGCAACTTTCGGTGGCGCTGGCGCAGCGGTTTCTGGATGAGGGCGCGCAGGTGGTGTCCGGCATCCCTTTCCCTGACTCGCTGATCCCCATGACCCAGCTTGCCGAACCCTATGGTGCAACGGTGTTTTCGGCGCCCAACACGCAAGTCGAAATGCAGGTGGCGGGGTTTGAGAATTTCATCGCCGGGGCGGTGCCCGATCCGATCAACGCCGCCGCCACGGCGCAGGCCGCCTATAATGCGGGTGCCCGGCGCGCGGTGATCATCACCTCGGCCGATGCCGGATCCTGGAGCGAGATGCTGCCGCGCTGGTTCGGTGAGGCCTTCACGCATCTGGGCGGCGAGGTGGTGGGGCAACTGACCCATTCTTTCGGCACCTCGGACTGGTCGCCCCAGATCGCCCGCATCCGCGCCATCGACCCGGCCCCGGATGCGATCCATCTTTCGGCGATGCTGCCGGATGTCGGCATCCTGATCCGGCAGTTGCGCGCCAATGGCTATGAGGGCTGGGTTATCGGCTCTGACGGGTTCGACGACCCGTCGCTTGAGGGCACAGTGGCTGACCCTGCGGCGCTGGAGCGCGTAATGTTCGCCACCCATGGCATGACCGGTATGGACAGCGCGATTGATGCGTTTCTGGCTGAATGCGCGGCGGCAGGCTTCGGGGTCAGCGGGATATTCGATGCGCTGGGGGCCGATATGGTGCAGGTCATCCATTCCGCCGCCATGATGGCCAACAGCACAGACCCGCAGGCCCTGCGCACCGCCATCCGCGCCGAGGGCGGGCATGCCGGGGTCACCGCGCCGAATATCTCTTACGCCGAAAACCCCGGATTTCCGCTCAAATCGGTTCCGGTGATCGGCTTTCGCGAGGGCGCGCGGGTGCTGATCGGTGACGAGGCGCCGGCCTATGTTCCGGCCTGGAACTGAGCCGCTGATGGGCGGGGCAGCGCGGTGCTGACGCTGGAGAACCTTTCGGTGCGCTATGGTGCCGTGCAGGCGCTGCAGGGGCTGAACCTGACGGTCGGCGCGGGTGAGCTGGTGGCGCTTCTGGGGCCGAACGGGGCGGGCAAATCCTCGACCATCGGGGCGATTACCGGCCTCGTGCCGGCAACCGGGCGCGTGGTTCTGGACGGGCGGGACATTTCCGCCCTGCCGCCTGAATCGCGCGTCCGGCACGGGTTGGCCCTCTCGCCCGAGGGGCGGCGCGTGTTCGCCAACCTGACGGTGGCCGAGAACCTGCGCCTTGCCGCCGCCACACGGCGTGACCGGGTGGGCGTGAAGCGCGATACCGAGCAGTTTCTGACCCTGTTTCCGGTGCTGCGCGCGCGGCTGCGTCAATACGCGGGCACGCTTTCGGGCGGAGAGCAGCAGATGCTGGCCATCGCCCGCGCGCTGATGACCCGCCCGCGGCTTTTACTGCTTGATGAGCCATCGCTGGGGCTGGCGCCAAAGATCGTGCAGCGCATTTTCGAGGTCATCGCCGATCTGAAGGCCGAAGGGATGACCACGCTTCTGGTGGAACAGAATGCCGCCCATGCGCTGCGGCTGGCTGACCGGGCCTATGTGCTGGGCGCGGGCAGGCTGCGCTATGCGGGGGAAGCGCAGGCGCTGGCCCCGGACACGCTGATGACGCTCTATATCGGGGGATAGGCGGGCCATGGAATATTTCCTGCAACAGTTTCTCAACGCGCTGGCGTTTGGCGCTGAATATGCCCTTGTGGCACTTGGTCTGGCGGTGGTGTTCTCCATCATGGGGCTGGTCAATTTCGCCTATGGCGAGATCATCGCGGCCTCGGCCTATGCGGTGCTGCTGGCGGTGGCGGTGGGCCTGGCCTCGCCCATTGGGGCGATCGTGCTGGCGCTGGCGATGGGGGTTGCGGCCTCGGTCCTGCTGGAGCGGGTGGCGTTCCGCCCGGTGCGCAAGGCCCCGCTGACAACCGGGCTGCTGACCGCTTTCGGGGTCAGCATCATCCTGCAAAACCTGTTCCAGCTTCTGATATCGCCCCGCCCGCAGGCGATGCCGCTGCTCAACGGCCTGAATCAGACGCTGATGATCGGCCCCTATGCGGTGTCGTCGCTGCAACTGATGCAGCTTGCCACAGCGGTTGTCGCCGGGGGTGGGCTGGTGTGGTTTCTCAACCACTCCACGCTGGGCATTGCGATGCGCGCGGCCGCCGGTGATTTTGCCATGGTGCGCCTGCAGGGCATCCGCGCCAACCGGGTGATCGCGGGGGCCTTTGCGCTGTCAGGGCTGCTGGCCGGGGTGGCGGCGGTGTTCATTCTGGCGCGGCGCGGCAGCGTGGCGCCGGATATGGGCTTTGTGCTGGTGCTCAAGGCGTTTGTGGCCTGCGTGATCGGCGGCTTCGGCTCGCTGGCCGGGGCGGCGCTGGGGGGCATGGTGCTGGGCTTCATCGAGGTGGGGTTGCTGGTGGCACTGCCTGCCGAATACGGCGGCATCAAGGAAACCCTGACCTATTGCATCGTCATCGCGCTGTTGCTTGTTCGCCCTGAGGGGCTGATCGGCGCGCGGCGCGAACTGGGCGACAAGGAAGCCTGAGCGATGACAACATCCGCACTCTTCCCCGCTACGCGCCGCCGCTGGCTGAAGCGCGCCCTTGTCGGCGGGCTGATCACGGCGCTGCCGGTGCTGGCACTGGCGCTGCTGATCGACGTCGCGGCACCGGGCTATTACCGCCACCTTGCGGCGTCGGCGATGATCAATCTGATGATCGTGCTGGGCTTGCAGGTCTACATGGGCAATTCGGGCGTCGTGCATCTGGGGCACAGCGCCTTTGTCGGGCTGGGCGCTTACGGCGCGGCGATTCTGGCAACCCCGTTGGCGATGAAGGCGCTGTCGATCCCGAACGCACCCTTCGGGCTGGCACATGTCCAGTTTTCGCCGTTGATGGCAGCGGTTCTGGCGCTGGCGGTGGTGGGGGTGATTGCGCTGGTGAGCGGGCTGATCATCTCCCGGCTTTCGGGCGTGGCGGCAACCATTGTCAGCCTTGCCTTTCTGATCATCTGCCACGGCATGTTCCTGAACTGGCCCGCGCTGTTCAAGGGCAATCAGGCCTTCTTCGGCATCCCGCGGGAACTGGGCCTGTGGGGCGTGGCGCTTGGCGCGGCGGCTACCGTGGTGCTGGCGCGTGTGTTCCGCGAAAGCCGCTCCGGCATGCAGCTGCGCGCCACGGCGCAAGACCCGCAGGCGGCGCGCGCCATCGGGCTGGATGTTACCGGCCTGCGCCGCCGCGCGTGGATTGTCTCGGCGCTGATTTGCGGCGGGGCAGGGGTAATGTTTGCCTATCTGACCGGCACCATCAGCCCGCGCGCCTTTTACTTTCAGCAGGTTTTCCTGACGCTTGCCATGCTGATCCTTGGCGGGATGGGCACGGTCACCGGCGCGGTTCTGGGAACCGTGCTGCTGTCGGCAGGGCTGGAGGTGATCCGCCATGCTGAAAGCGGCGTCGATCTGGGGGTGATCGCACTGCCGCAGATGCTGGGCCTGTCAGGCGTGGCGCTGGGGTTCGTGATCGTGCTGGGCATGGCGCTGCGGCCGCAGGGGCTGGCCGGGCGGATGGAACTGGATGAGTACATACGCAGCAAGGCCGCGCGGCGCCGCAGCGGCAATGCCACACGCACAACGGGAGAGGCAGACCAATGAATATGGCCGAACAGGCAGCCGCCAATGCGCCGCAGATCGAGGCGCTGGTGAAACGGTTGAAAAACGACGGGGTGCAGTTTCTGCAAAGCCATGTGGTCGATACCAATGGCGGCCTGCGCTCCAAACTGTCGCCGCTCAAGGTGTCAGTCAGTGGCGATGCGCTCAATGCCATCCTCTATTGCGTGACCTATGGCGACGGCGAGCCCATCGGCGACACCGCTTTTCCCAGCCCGCTGGCCTGCGATGAGAACGGCTATCCCAACATCTGCGCCCTGTCCGATCCGTCAAGCCTGCGCCAGCATGGCTGGCAGCGCGATACGGCCTCGGTCATTTCCAGCGGCTATATGCTGGATGGCACCCCTTGCCCGATGGACCCGCGCCATATCCTGACCGCCGCTGATGCGCGGCTGCGCGCGCTGGGGTATGAGGCCCGGGTGGCGCTGGAATACGAATTCGGCATCTTCTTCGCTGATCAGGATCTGATGCGCGAGGGCCGGTTCAGCAGCCTGAAGCCCTGGGGCGGGACGCTGACCAATTATGATCTCGTGCGCTCGGGCGATTATCAGGATCTGGTGCGCGAATTCATGCTGCGGCTGGAGTCCCTGGGCATCGGCGTGGCCTCGTTCGTGACCGAATACGGCTACGGCATGTATGAATTCGCCCTGACCCCGAAACCCGCACTGGAGGCCGCCGATGACGCGGTTCGCGCCAAGCTGCATCTGCGCGAGTTGTGTGCCGAACGCGGGCTGGTCGCCACCTTCATGACCCGCTTTCAGCCGCCGGGCAAGCACAGTGCCTGCGGCGCGCATCACCACATCAGCCTGTGGCAGGGGGATAAGCCCGCGCTGGCAGCCGGGCAGGGCGCGATCAGCGCGCCGGGGCGGCAGTTTCTGGCCGGGATGCTGGCGCATATGGAGGAAACGCATGTGTTCTTCCGGCCCAACATCAACTCATACCGGCGGTTTGACCGGGGCGCATGGTCGCCGCAGGATGTGTCCTGGGGGTATGAGAACCGCATGACCGCCATTCGCGCCATCACCACCCCTAATGCCGGGGCCTGCCGGTTCGAGCACCGCCTCGCCGGGGCCGATGTGAACCCCTATCTGACCACCGCCGCCATTCTCCATGCCGGGGCAGACGGGATCGAACGCGCGCTGGAGCCTGCGCCCGCCTGCGCCGGTGATCCGCAGGGTTGCGAGGGCGTCACGCCACTGCCCGCCGATCTGGCCGGATCGCTTGCCGCCTTCGAGGCCTCCGCCTTCTGCCGCGATAGCTTTGGCCCCGCTTTTCACAGCCATTACGCCGCCAGCCGCCGCAACGAGATGGAGGCCTTTGCAACCTGGCAGGCTCAACGCATCACCGAATTTGAGTGGCAGCGCTATTTTAGCTGCTAACCGGGGACAAAAACCGCTTCTTGACGACGAGGAGGAACCGATGAGTCTGCATGCTCATTTCGCGGAGTGGGCACTGCATCCCGGCAACAACGCGCGCCTGGCGGTCAGCACCGGGCAGAGCGACGTCAGAGCCGTATTGCTGCGCTTCGTCGGCCGCAGGGGCGACCTGATTAAGCTTTTGTGGCAACTTCGGCGCGAGCAATATGGCCACAGCGCCGAACGTCATGCCCGGCTGTCGAGCAACTCGAAATGCAGCTTGAGGACCTCAAGACGGACCTTGAGCAGGATCGGGCAAAGGCGGATGCCGCTGCTGCGAAGACCACGGTCGCGGCTTTTGATCGCCACCGTCCCGCCCGCAAGCCGTTCCCCGAGCATCTGCCGGGATTGTGAGAGGATCAGCCAGCCGCCGGCGGCCATTCCACCCCACGGGGATGGGCCGGTCCCAGCCTGCCGGCCATGGTGCTGTTTGAGAAGTTTGGCCAGCACCAACCCCTGAACCGGCAGGCCGAGCGCTGCCGCCGGCAGCGCTCTATTCCTTCTCAATCGACCGCAGGAAAGAACACCCAACCCGTCATCTGGCGGGCCGGACCGGCACCCTGCAAGCCGATGCCTACGGCAGTTACAACGATCTCTATCATGCCAGCCACAGGCCCGCGCCGGTCCTGAGCGCGCTGTGCTGGTCGCATGCACGGCGCAAGTTCTTCGAACTGGCCGACATCAAGGCCACAGCCCGCAAGGGCAAGAAGGGGGCCGAAGAGATCTCGCCTATCGCGCTGGAAGCGGTCGGCTGCATGCGGTGGTCCAGGCGGCAATGGGCAGGGCCGGTGGCGCCGGCTTCCGCGGCCCGGCAAACCCAAAGCGCCCAAAGGCACACCCTGAGCACCGCCACCGTCCACGGCCTTGGCCGGATGCTTACGCCTTTCGGGGTGTAGCTCAACAATGCCGGGTCAAATTTCAGTGGCAATCAACAGATGCTCGACCGGTTGTCGCGGGGTGGTTCTATCTTTCATGCCATCTCGCGGTGATCTGCTCCCACGCGTCTGGGTTCACGAGATTAATGGGGCGCTTCAATTTAAGAACGCGCATTGCTTCTTCGACCGACAAATCGCTCATCCTGCGCATCGCTTCACGGGTTATGCCTGCGGTATGCGGTGACATCACGACATTTTCCAGCGCGAGCAACGGATTTTGCGCATGAGGCGGCTGTTGGTCGAAGACATCCAGCGCCGCGAAGGCCAGATGTTTGGTGCGCAGCGCCGCAATGAGCGCGGCTTCGTCAACAACCGGTCCGCGCGCGATATTGATCAGCGCCGCCCCTCGCTTCATGCGTGCGAGGGCTGCGCCGTCGATCATTCCGCGTGTCTGATCGTTGAGGGGGCACGCAAGAATGATGACATCGCTGCTGGACAGGACGTCATCCAGGTTTGTCGCGCGCGCAATCGCAGTCTCGGTGTGCCCCGACCGGCTGACCGCGCTCACCTCCATACCGAAGCCAAAATGGGCGATCCGCGCGATTTCGCGGGCGATGGCGCCATATCCAACAAGCCCAAGCTTCATTCCGGAGATCTCGCGCTCGTGGAAAGCGGCCTGCCGCAAGTCCTGCCATTGGCCGACACGGATCATCCGGTCCTTGTGTGCAAGGCCGCGAAAGCCTGCCAGCATCAAGCCGATGCTGGCCTCGGCAACACTTCTTGCATTGACGCCGGGCGTATTGACCACCGCGATGCCTTGCCTGGAGGCAAGTTCGACCGGAATGAAATCCAGTCCGACACCGTTCCTGATCAGCGCGCGCAGGCGCGTCGCGCTCGCGAGGGTCTCAGGCGGTATGTTCCTGCGCACGATCACCACCTCCGCCTTCGGCATGGCGCGATCGAACGTTTCAAAGCCGGGCTCCCCCAGCGTGACAACCGTCGCAATCGCCTTGAGCGGCGCGATCGCGACGGAGTCTATCGGGTCGGTCAAGAGGACGATCGGCATGGTGGGGCGCCCGCCCGGCCTGTCGTGGCTGATCTGTGATCCGTTCACTTCATGGTCCTCTCGATGTCCGGTTCAGGCGGATCGGTTCAGTCGACGGACATTTCGACTTCTTCAGCGATCGGGCGCCACTGCTCGACCTGCCTGCGCACATAGGCTTCCGCATCTTCCGGGCTGCCACCGATGATGGTTGCGCCTTCGCGGGCAAACGCCTGGATGGTGGATTCGGCCTGGAGGAACGCGTTCAGCGCCTGATTCAGGGTGCCCATGGCTTCCTCGGAAAGGCCCGCCGGTGCGAGGACGCCCCACCAGGTTGTGACCTCGTATCCTTCCAGAGCATCAGAAACCGGCGCAATTCCCGGCATGAGATCGCTTTCTTCCTGCAGTGTGATGCCGAGCGCCTTGATATCGCCGTTGGCAACGAGTTCGGCAAGGTTCGTGTAGTTGTCGAACATCACGTCGACCCGCCCTGCGATCAGGTCTGTGCGCGCGGGCGCGCTGCCACCGTAGGGAATATGGACCATGTCGGTCCCTGCCAGATAGTTGAAGAGTTCAGCGGAAAGGTGGTTTGAAGACCCGTTTCCGGCTGAAGCATAGTTGATGTCACCAGGATTTTCGCGCGCATAGGCGACCAACTCGGCAGTATTGTCCGCCGGGAAGTCATTGCGGGCGGCCAGGACGTTAAACGAATCCCCCAGTATGATGACGTGATCGAAGTCCGTGTCAGTGTCATAGGGAAGATCGTCGAACAGGCCGGGGTTCACGGCAAAAGCGAAAGGCGAGATGCCGATAGTGTATCCGTCGGGTGCGGCCCGTGCCACAACATCCGTTCCCACAACCGTGCCACCACCGGGTCGGTTATCGACCACGGTTGACACACCCAGCGTTTGACTGAGGCTTTCCGCGATCATCCGGGCCACGGTATCGTTGAAGCCGCCGGGTGGGTAGGCCACGACGACGGTTATGGTGTCATTCGGAAAATTCTGCGCCACGATGGGCGAGCCCGCCAGCATGGCAATCCCCGCCAGCACGCCAAGAAATGGCTTTCTGTATGTCATTATATTTCCTCCCGCTGATGTCTTCATATGGTTCGCCTCCCGCGCCCCTAAAGCTGTTATCTGTTATTACAGCTTTGACGTCAACAGCCCTGTGGCTTAAGGACTCTCAATAGGCAGTCGCACCCACCGCCTCGCCGCGAGCGATCACCCGGGCCTGAGCATACTCCAGATGGCGGAGCATGGCGGCCTCAGCCCCTTCAGGGTCCTGATTGCGGATCGCATCGACGATGGCCTTATGCTCGACAAAGATGGCGCGGCGACGCTCCTCATGGCCGATCTTGCTGAGATGTGTGGCAAGCGTGATGCCCAGATCGATATCATAACCGATCAGTGCTATCGCCTGAACGAAGTGATCATTGAGCGAGGCTGCCGCCACAGCCGTGTGGAAAAGAAAATCGACACGCGATGGATCCGGTCCACTCACGGATGTCCTGAAAGCATCGAGGGCCTTGTCAAGGGCGCGCAACTCATCGCTGCCGCGGCGCAGCGCCGCATAGCGTGCGGCCGCCGGTTCAACGCTTCTTCGGTATTCGAGCGCATGGAGCGTCAATTTGAGACGCAGTGCTGCGGCATTGGGTGGCTCATGAAACGGCCTGTCGGTCGAAACGAAAGACCCGGAGCCCTTGCGTGATACGATAAAGCCCTGTTCACGCAATTGCTTGAGCGCCGCGCGCACCACAGGCCGCGACACTTCAAACCGATTGCTCAACTCTTCTTCCGAGGCCAGCTTCTGGCCCGCGCGCAACTCACCGTTTCGGATCAGGCGCTCAAGTGCTTCATAAACCGCATCACCGAGGCGTCGCTGTTGAGCCGGCTTTATACTTGTCCATGTCAACGTGGCATACCTCGCCAAGGTCTGGTTACCGATGCAGATAGCCCGCCTCTGCAAGGTCGATCATTTCAGCACATATGTCTGCAGCCTGTGCAATCAGGCTTTGCGACAGGCGTTCACCGTTTTGCTTATAGGGCGCGGGTGCGGATTTCCAGCTTTTCCCATAGGCGCGAAGATGGTCAGCGGCCCTGTTCGCGTTGGAGAATGCATTCGCCCCACTCTCATCGCTGGCTGCGGCAAAGAGGCGTGAAATAAGTTTGCCCAAGGTGTCAGACAGGCGCGTTGCCTTTTCCATGTCACCCTGGCGCAGTGCCGCCTCGATTTCGCGCAACTCTTTGCCAAAGGCATTGGCGGAACTCAGAAGCCAGCCTCCGTATCCCTGACCACTGACAGCCTCTGCGTAACCTCCTTCGGCGCCGCGAAGCATGGACACCTGCCCGCAATCCGCCACACTTTCGGCAACCTCATCAGAGCCGCCACTATCCTTGAACATGATGACACGCGGGTTGGTTGCGAGCTTGCTGAACGTTTCAGGCATGATCGTGCATCCGGTTACCTGCGGCAACTGATACACCGATACCTGACTTGATGTGCGCGCGAACACCGCGTTGTAATGCGCCATAATCCTCTCCTGATCTGCACCGGGCTCAACCGGCGGGCAAACCGTAACCCCTACAAAACGCTCAGCAAGGGCAGGGTCGGCGGCAACCTGGCTTTCAACAAGATTGACGCGCGCAATAACATCATCGGTGCCCGGCGCCAGCGTTCCGACCATCAGGCGCGTGCCTGCGCCCATCGCGCGCGCCGCGAAATCGACCAGTGAGGAAAGGCGGTCGTTTCCGATCTCCCAGCCATCTCCGGTTGAGCCTGCCAGCATGATCTGCGTCACGTGCGCGGCAAGTTGATCCAGATGCGCTTTCATGCGGTCATGATCAATGCTGCCATCGTCGCGATAATGCGAGAGCAACGGGACCCATAAGGGATCGCGCTTCATCAGGGTCTGTTTGGGCATCGAAGAACCTCGCTGTTTTGTCTTGCTAAAGCTGTTATGGAATATTACAGCTTTTGGCAAGAGAGACTTTGCGGAGCCGGAAAATGCACCGCGACAACATGAGGGAACGGATATGAAGATAACGCGAATCGATGTGTTTCCGGTTTCGCATCTGATGCCTGAAAACGCCGAATTCAGGATGGGGGTCGGTCGCATGGTCAAGCGCGACGCCGTTCTGGTGAAGGTGAGCGGCGAAGATGGCCTTGTCGGCTGGGGAGAGGCCCATCACGGTCGCTCACCCGGCGCCATTGCCAAGCTTATCGAGACGACCTTGGCGCCAATGATCATCGGCAAGGATGCTTTTGATGTGGTGGGTGCCTGGACGACCTTGCATCGTGGCCATCTTTCATCCCATGGCTTTGGGGCAGGGACCGCAATTGCCATGAGCGGCATCGATATGGCAATCTGGGACCTGCGCGGCAAGGCTGTCGGTTGGCCTCTCTACCGGATGCTCGGCGGTGGGCGGCGGGCTGTGAAAGCTTATGGCGGGGGGCTGAGCCTCGGATACCAGGCTCCGGAAGCACTTCTGGATGAGGCGAAGCAGCACATCGCCAATGGTTACCGTGCGCTCAAGCTGCGCGTTGGCGACAGGATCGACAGGGATGCACAACGCATCAACTTCGTGCGCAATGGCATCGACGACGGGATCGGACTGCTATGCGATGCGAACACAGCGTATAGCATATCCGATGTGCGCGCTATGGCGCCCGTTCTGGAAGGGGCCAATATCGGCTGGCTCGAAGAGCCATTCTCACCGTATGACGACGACGCCTACGCCCGCGCGGCAAGGGCCACAACGGTGCCTATCGCCGCAGGTGAGAACCACTACACCCGGTTCGAGTTCCAGCGTCTGTTCGATCAGGGCGCCGTGCAGATCATTCAGCCTGACATCTCTAAATCGGGAGGCGTAACCGAAGTCATGCGTATTGCAGCGATGGCCTCGGCCAAAAGTATGGCCCTCAATCCGCACAGCTCGATGACCTCGCTCAACATGGCTGCTTCGCTGCATGTTCTGTCCGCGATCGACAATCCAGGCTATTTCGAAGCCGATGTGTCCGGTCATAACCTGTTCAGGACGGAACTGGCCGATACGAGGTTCGATGTCGATGCGGAGGGGCTTGTGCTTGCACCCGAAGGGCCCGGCCTGGGCGTGGAGGTCGATGAGGACTTCGTGCGCCGTCACCCGCTGATCGAAGGACCCTGCTATGTCTGAGGGCGGACAGGCCTGGTCAATGAGATTGCGGAGCAAGGACTTCGCAGCAGGCCTCGTGTTCGCCTTTATCGGTCTTTCATTTGCCTACATGGGCACCAGCTATGGTTTAGGTACTGCAAGGCGGATGGGTCCCGGCTATCTGCCGGTCGGTATTGGCGGTGTATTGTGCCTCGTGGGCACCGCGATGATGGTGAAGGCGCTTGTGCAGGCCGCAGCCGGCACCGCCGTTCCGCGGCTTTATCTTCGCCCGCTCATATTGCTTACCGCGTCGGTATTTGCCTTTGCGTTGACGATCAACAGGTTCGGCTTGGTGGTGGCCTGTGTCCTGTGCGTCGTTCTGGCGGGTGCCGCCAGCACCACGACGCGCTGGCGCGAGATTGTGCTGGTTGCAATCGGCATGGCGGCGTTTTCATGGGTGGTTTTCATTGAACTGCTTGGTTTGCCCATGCGCATCTGGAGGTGGTGATGGAACTCGTCGACAATATCGCACTCGGCTTCACCGTCGCGCTCAGTTGGGAAAACCTGTTCTATTGCCTGGTTGGCGTCGTCGTCGGTACGCTGGTCGGTGTGCTGCCCGGTCTGGGCGCCGTCACCGCAATCTCGATGCTGCTTCCCTTCACCTTCGGGCTGGATCCGGTCGGTGCGGTGATCATGCTTTCGGGCATTCTCTACGGGGCACTCTACGGCGGTTCAACATCATCCATCCTGCTCAATATGCCGGGCACCCCGGCCTCGGCTGTGGTGTCTCTGGATGGCTATCCGATGGCCCAGCAGGGGCGCGCAGGGGTTGCGCTGTTCATGACCGCCGTGGCCTCATTCGTTGGCGGATGCGTGGCGCTGCTGGCAGTGTTCCTCGTCGCGCCGTCCATCGTGCGCGTGGCGCTCAGCTTCGGTGCGCCCGAATACTTCAGCATGATGCTTCTGGGGCTTGTTGCGGCGGCAGCGGCGGCAAGCGGTGATCTGTTGCGTTCGATCGGCATGGTGCTTCTGGGCTTGCTGATGGGTCTGGTGGGCACGGATATCGTTTCCGGTGCGCGCCGCTTCACCTTCGGCACGCCCATTCTGTCTGAGGGGCTAAGCTTCATCGTTGTCGCGATGGCATTCTTTGGCCTCACCGAGGTCATCAGAAACCTTGAATCGAATCAAGAGCCGCGAAAGATCAGGCCGGAACTGAACTGGCGCGGTTTACTGCCCAGCCGTGACGAGGCCCGGCGCTCGGTCGGTGCGATGTTGCGCGGGACCGGTGTCGGCGCCTTTCTGGGGGCGCTGCCCGGCGCGGGGCCGACGGTATCTTCGTTCATTGCCTATATGGTCGAAAGGCGCGTCTCATCCAGACCCGAAACATTCGGCACGGGCGCGATTGAGGGAGTGGTCGCACCGGAAGCGGCAAACAACGCCGCCGCCCAGACCGGATATGTCCCGACGCTGACGCTTGGAATTCCCGGGGACGCTGTCGGCGCCCTCATACTCGGTACGCTGATTATGCACGGCATTGCGCCGGGCCCTCGCGTTATTTCGCAGCATCCTGAGCTTTTCTGGGGTCTGCTCGCCAGCATGCTTGTTGCAAACATCCTGCTGCTCCTGGTGAATATTCCCTTTATCGGGATTTGGGTGCGCATCCTGTCGATCCCGTACCGGCTGCTTTTTCCCGCGATCATGGTCTTTCTGTGCATCGGCGTGTTCAGCGTTGCGAACAGCCCGTTTCAGGTCATGCTTCTCGCTGGCCTCGGCGCGGTGGGATATCTTCTGTCGAAGCTTGACTGCCCCGCTTCTCCGCTCCTGCTCGGCCTCATCCTCGGCCCGATGATGGAGGAAAACCTCAGGCGGGCGCTTTTGATCAGCCGTGGCGATCCTGTTGTGTTTCTGACCTCTCCGGTCAGCGCATTGTTTCTGGCGACAGCCGTGCTTGTCGTCGTCCTGAGCGTGCTGTCAACGATCCGACACAAGCGCCGGACAAGTGCGGAAGATTTACGTCGGGCTTCGCGCGGCACACGATAGCAAAGTCAGACGATGGTGCGCCGTTGCCTTGCCGCTAGGACTGAACTTATCGCCAACGCGGCTTGAATGCGGGCGGTGATGGTTGAAGCCGTCGCGCCATGCCGCCACTAAATTGCGAGCATGGCGCAGGCTTCGTAGAAGCACTTTGGCACAACCGCAGCGAATTTACGCTAAATCCGCAAAACCGCCCTCCGTCAAGCCAGGGTCACGTGAGAGTGCTTGCTGGCGGCAATTCGCCTATCAGAGTGGCTTCATTGTTTCTGCGGACGCATCGTCGTGGCAGAAAATGACCCGACGAAGTGGCAAGACTGTCCGCCGCCGGAGCGACATAACCTCAGAAAAAATATGGGTGCTGCAGGTTCGCGATGGCAGAGATGGACCCGTCGCGACAGTAAGGACAGGCTGTCGGCGTTTTCTGCGATCCACCCTGCCGGGTCGGAAGATCAGTCATCGGCCGGATCCTTTTTGTTCGCGCCAGACCGGCGCGAGCGGCGCCATTGGTTGAGGGGTGTTGCGGTGTCGGGCTGCCGGGCGATGCGCGTCTTGGGGACCGCGATCCGCTGCGTGCCATAAATCGACGCATGGCCGGAGGCGGCATAGGCCACGAAGCAGCCGATGGCCAGCGGCACGGCGTGAGTTGCGCCAAACAGCTCGATCCCCATGATCACGCAGGCCAGCGGCGTGTTGGTGGCCCCGGCAAAGACGGCAACAAAGCCGATGGCGGCCATCAGATCGGTGGGCACCCCCATCAGCGAGCCAAGCGCCACACCAAGGGCGGCGCCGATGAAGAACAGGGGCGTCACCTCGCCACCCTTGAACCCGGCGGACAGGGTGATCACGGTGAAGAGGAACTTCCAGAACCAGCTGGTGTAATCTGTCTGGTCCGGCTGCAGAAACCCGATCAGCGTGGGGTCGCCGGGGATCGCGCTCCAGACGCCAAGGCCCAGGTAGGCGCGGGTGTCCAGCAGATAGACCAGGCCGATGATCAGCACCGAGGCGATGACCGGGCGCAGCGGCGCGTAAGGCACGAACCGCGACCACAGTGCCGTCAGCCCGTGCGATACCTCGGCAAAGGCGCGTGCGCACAGGCCGAAGATCAGCCCCGCCACGGCGACCTTGGACAAGAGCAGCATGTCCACCCCGAACCAGCCGACCACATCGGTGGGGATGAAGCTGATCTCGTAATGCACATGGCCAACGCCCCATGCCAGAACCGTCCAGTCGCCGATCAGCGCCGCCAGCAGCGCGGGCAGCAGCGCGTCATACTGGATGCGCCCGATCATCAGCACCTCCAGCGCAAAGATAGCGCCGGCCAGCGGCGTGCCGAAGACCGCGCCAAAGCCTGCCGCGATCCCGCAGATCAGGAGAATGCGCATGGTTGGCGCGTCCAGATGAAGCCACCGTCCGAGGCCCCCGGCCAGTGCGCCGCCGATCTGGACCGCTGTCCCCTCACGCCCGGCCGAGCCGCCGACCAGATGGGTCAGCACCGTCGAGACCAGAATGAAAGGTGCCATGCGCAAGGGCACGCCGCCGCCGGGCTGGTGGATTTCATCGACAATCAGGTTGTTGCCGCCGCCCGAAGCGCCGCCGAACCGCTGATAGGCCCAGACCATCGCAAAGCCTGCCACCGGCATCAGAAAGATCAGCCAGGGCAGATCAAACCGCGCCTGCGTCGCCCGCTCCAGCGACCACAGAAACAGCGCGACCGCCGATCCGATCGCCACCGACAAGGGCAGCAGAACCGCCAGCCAGAAGGCCAGACGTGACACCTTGAGCCATTGCCGCTGAAGAAAGCTGTGATTGTGCAAGAGCGGGTCTCCGTCGTTCCGTGCAGCCCCGTTTTTCCGGGACTGCCCTTTTGTTCTAACCGCTTGGCCTTCGGGCACAAGGCCCCGACGTGAACGGACACCGCTTCACGCCGTGTCACCGGGCAGTGCCAGACCGCAGAATTTGTCGCGCAACCTTGACCACGTGCTCACGGAGGCGACCCCGGCTCATGTCCTCGTTGCAACCCGCCGCATGCGACAGCGGTGGCCGAAGGTAACGGGCAGGTATCTGCTTCCGTCTTCCCTCATGGCCTCCGTTGACGCGCCAGCGTCGCTTGGCGCGATGAACGGCGCCGCCTGAACGGACAGGCGCCGCATGTCAAGGCAAAGGCGGCGCAGGGGCACGTCTGCCGCCGTGCTGCATCCCGGACTGCATGCGCGCGTTGCCGCGTTGCCCTGCAGGTCCGTTGCGGCGGGATCTTTTAAAGCGCGGTCAGGAGCAGTCCGGCAGCGAAGCTCAGGGCGAACATCGGCACTGACCAGAGGTGGAACTGCCGCCACAGACCCGCCTCCCGCACAAGGCGCAGTGCGATCAGGTTGGCGAGCGAGCCGATCGCCAGCCCGAAGCCGCCGACGCTGACGCCCCATGCCAGCGCGCGCCAGTCCCCGGTGAATGGTGCCAGGAAGATCGCGGCCGGCACGTTTGACATTCCCTGTGACAGCGCCGCGCTCACCGCATAGACGCCGCCGGGCAGTTCCAGCGCCGCCGGCACCGCTGCGGCAATGGCGGGCATCCGGCCCAGAAGACCCAGATTGACGAACATCAGGAAAAAGACCAGCAGCAGCGGCCAGTCCACCCAGCGCAGCACCGCCCGGAAGGCGATGAGGTAGAGCACGATCACGACCCCGGCAGCCGGTACCGCCAGGCCTGCGTTCACCAGAAACAGGAACAGCGGATAGGCCGCCAGCGACACTGCCATCAGCCCTGGCTGCAACGCCAGCGGCGTCTCCATTCTGGTCAGGGCCAGTTGCCGTCTGCCGAAGGCCAGAGGGACCAGCGCCAACAGGATCGCCATCATGACGGTGGTCAGCGGCGCCATTGCCAGCAAAAACTCTCCGAACCCAACGCCCGAGACCTGCCACAGGAACAGGTTCTGCGGGTTGCCCACCGGCGAGAGGGCAGAGCCCGCATTGACCGCCAGTGCCTGAAAGATCACCAACCGTCCGGTCGGCAGGGCCACGTGGCGCGAAAGGGCAAGCGTCAGCGGCACAGTGACAAAAAGGGCAACGTCATTGGTCACCACTGCCGAAAGCATCGCCGCGAACAAGACCAGTGCTGTCGCCAGCCTGCGCTCGCTGCGCAATCGCGCGATAACCGTCCGGCCGGCCCGGTCAATCAGCCCACTCGCCTCAAGCCCTCTGCTGAGCACCATCAGCCCGGCAAGCGCGCCGATCGTCTTCCAGTCCACCAGCGCGACAATTGCCCTGGGTCCGGTCGGCACCTGCCACAGCATGACCGGCAACAGGGCAAGAAGCAGCACGAGCAGCCACTCCTCCCGCAGCCAGCGGCGGGTCAGGATCAGGCGGACAGACATGGCACGGACCTGCCCGAAGGCGTGGCGTCGAATACTTCCGGGCGGTTCAAAACGGACACAATCCTTGACAGCTGCGCGCAGCAGACTGCCACTTTCGCCGCGCGCGCAACAGCGCTAATCGCGCAGGGCGCCCGACGGCAGAAGGACCCTGAGGGGCGCGTCTGGTTGCACCGCGCGGCCTGGCGCGAGGATGGCCCGCGCAATGTGCGGTTGCGAGGCAAATGACAACTGTCATCGCGCATGCTAGACGCGCAGAGCTAGTTGCTTAACACCGGGCTTGCCATGCGCCAGAACTATTATGAGATGGTCAGGGATGTCTTGGCTCATAACATCACAATCGGAAAGCTTCCGCCGGGGATGCGGTTGTTCACGGCGGCTGTGGCCGAGCGCCTTGGCGTAAGCCGTCCGCCTGCGAAACGCGCAATGGAATTGCTGATGCAGGAGGGGATGTTGAGCGCCCTTCCGGGGCAGGGGTATTGCGTCGGAAGCGCCGATTTCCAGACAGCGCTCGTGCGCGAGAACCTGCATCTGCTCGACCTTGATCTGTCGATGATGGACAATCTCAACAGCACGCCTCTGGCGCCGCGCTGGGGGCAGGTGCATGAAGAGCTCAAGGATCAGCTTCTCAAGGTTATTCCCTTCGGGAAGTTCCAGATTTCTGAAAGTGCCGTCGCCGAGGCCTTTGGTGTCTCGCGCACGGTGGCACATGAGGCGCTGGCGCGGCTGGATTCCGAAGGTCTGGTCAGCAAAAGCCGGTCCTCGCACTGGACGACGGGCCCGCTTTCCGTGCAGATGCTGGATGATGCGCATGCCGTGCGCATTCTGCTTGAGCCTGCCGCCCTGGCGCAAGTCGCGCGAAACCTGCCGCGTGCCGAGCTGGTGAATATGCGCACCGTCCTGCGCAATGCCGCGAATGAGGGACCGGCGCTTTCGCCGCCGAGACTGATGGAGCTTGAGAGCGCGCTGCATATCAGTTGCCTTGAAGCGCTGAAAAATCGCCAGATGTTCGATATATTGATGCGTCTGCAACTGGATCATGTCGTGAATGACTCCTTTCGCAAGTATGTCACCACGCCCGATGATCGTGACATGATCGCCGAGCATCTGCTGGTGGTCGATCATCTGTTGCTGGGTGACGGGTGCGGCGCGGCAGCGGCCCTGCGCCATCATCTGCATGAAGACCATGCGCGCACCCGGTCGCGGTTGAAGGTTCTGTCGCTGTTCGAGGACAGCAAGACGCCGTCGTGGCTCAGTCTTTCGAACTAAGGAGTTGTGATGAACACCCGCCAAAGACCCGCGCTGCGCATCATCGTCCGCAGTGAAATGGTCGCGCAGCCGATCATGGACCGTGCGAAGAGCGAGCTGCCGTTTCCGATCCAGTTCGAGATGATCGACAGCCTGAAAGGCCTGCAAAGGGTTGTCAGCCAGCCGGACAGTTTTGACGTTTATCATCAGTGGCATACGGTTGACCTGATGTGGACTGCCAAGGCCATTCAGCCGTTTGATCTGGACAAGCTCAGGTTCGGAAAGGCGCTGCTCGCAAGGGCGCGGCGCCCGCTTGGCGCCCATCCGTTCGCGGGGATATTCGTTCAGCCGGACGGACGGCTCGGAAGTGCGCCGACCAGCCGCACGGCGATCCTGCCGATCACGCAGGGGGTGGACTGCTTCGGCTACCACCGCTCGCTACGCGAGAAAATCGGAGCGGATGAACCGGAAAGCTGGAGCTGGCTGCTGGATTCGCGCCTGCGCGGGCATGTGGCTTTGGTCGCCGACCCGGTTCTGGGCATGATCGAGGCGGCACTGGCAACCGAGGCTGCTGACGGGATCCAGTTCAGCAACCTCGCCAATCTTGCGATCGAGGAAATTGATCATGTCGTTGACGGCCTGATCCAGCGCAAGAAGCAGGGCCATTTCAAAGGGTTCTGGGCGGATTCCGAGGAATCGGCGCGGTTGATGCGCCGGGGGGGCGTTCTGGCCCAGAGCATTTTCGGGCCGACCGTGCAGCGGCTGCGCGGCGAAGGGTATCCGTTGGTGATCGCCAATGCTGTCGAGGGCGGGCGGGGATGGCACAGCGACCTGTGCATCTCGACGACGACGCGGGGTGAGTTGCTGGAAGCCGCCTATGCCTATGCCGACTGGTGGCTTTCCGGCTATCCGGGGGCCGCAGCATCGCGGCAGGGTTACTACACGATCCTGCCGGAAACCGCGAAGCCTTATCTCAGCGCGGCGGAATGGGGCTACTGGTATGATGGGCAGGAAGCATCCGAGGCGTTGAGCGATGTCTATGGACGGCCGGTGATCGCCCGGGGCCAACGGCGCGATGGTGGTTCCTACAGCGAACGGATGGCCAGTGTCCGCGTCTGGAATGCGTTCATGGATGAGCACACCTACCTCACCCATCGCTGGCGCGAGTTCATGGAAGCCTAGGGTTCCCTCTCGTGATTCCCGCCGCAAACAGGGCACGGATGCGGTGCGCCTATGCCCGCGATTCGCGAAACAGTCGGTATGTTCCGGTTTTTCTATTTCTGATTTCGGTGCGCATTGTGCACAAATATTCGCCAGCGCCGCCTGTGTGAGGATTCTTTGACCGGGCAGCCGGGGCGCATGTCGGCTGCCTTTAAGGCGCATCCTCGGGCCGCCGCTGGGCGATAGCCTGAAAGGCCACCCCTCGCTTTCCGCAACGTAAGCAGTTGATTTTGAGGTTTTTTGCGCGATTTTCCGCTTTCTGAGCGACCCCGTGCTCTCGTCGCATCTGTCTCCGGCGGTGCGGCAGGCTTCAGGGCGGGCTGGGGGCAGGCGGTGCCGCAAGGGGAGGCTCAGCGGCGCAAATGGCTGCAACCTGAAATAAAAGTGTTGATCGAATGCAAACTGCATTTTAGGCTCCGTTCGAACAGGACAGGAGATCAGGGAATGACAGTTAAGCTCATCAAGGCAGGGCACATCGTCGCCTACCAGAACGGCACCCATACGCATCTGCGCGACGGGGTGATTGTGGTAGAGAATGACAGCATCACTTTCGTCGGCAAAAGCTTCGACGGGCACGCCGACGAGATCATTGATGCCAGCGACAAGATCGTGACGCCGGGCTTCATCAACACCCATGTCCACATGAGCGAGAGCCCGCTTGACCGCTCCTTTGTCGAGGATCGCGGGCCGCGCAATTTCTATCTGTCGGGCCTGTTCGAGTTCCTCACCGCCCGTGACGGCGCCATCACCGACCAGGCGCGCCGTGCGTCAGTGGCCATGTCGGTGCCCGAGATGATCCGCACGGGCACGACCACTGTCGTGGAAATGGGAAGCCACGGCGACTACGTTGCAGAGCAATGCGAGAAGGTCGGTCTGCGCGCCTATATCGGTGAAATGTACCGCTCCGGCCGGTGGTTTACCGATGACGGGCGCAGCGTGAAATACGAATGGGCGGAAGATGACGGCCGCGAGCGGATGGACCACGCGGTGCGCTTCATCGAAAAGCTTGAGGGGCGGGCGAATGGCTTGCTCAAGGGCTTCCTGACCCCCGCACAGGTCGATACCTGCTCGGCGGCACTTCTGCAGCGTACCGCCGAGATCGGGCGCGACATGAAGGTACCCGTCGCCCTCCATGTCTCGCAATCTGTGCCGGAATTTCAGGAAATGGTGCGCCGGAACGGGTGCTCACCCGTGGAGTGGCTGCACCAGCTTGGCTTTCTGGGCGAAAACGTGCTGCTGGGTCATGTCATCATGCCCACCGGGTCAAGCTGGGTGAATTACCACGGCAATGATCTTGAACTGCTGGCGGAAACCGGCACGCATGTGGCACATAACGTCTGGGTCTTTGCCCGTCGCGGTATCGCGATGGAGAGCTATTCAAAGTATCTCGCCAAAGGGATCAACATGGCCCTTGGTACCGATACCTGCCCGCAAAGCATGATCGAGGCCCTGCGCTGGACGGCGGTCATTTCAAAGATCCAGGATCGCCGTACCGAGGTTGCCACGGCTGCCGATGTCTTCAACTCGGCCACGGTCGGAGGGGCGAAGTCGTTGGGCCGCGACGATCTGGGCCGGATCGCCAAGGGTGCGAAGGCGGATCTGCTGTTCTGGGCGGGCCGCGGCCTGTTCATGACCCCGATGCGCGATCCGATCCGCAATATCGTCTATTCGGCGACGCCCGAGGATCTGCACTCCACAATGATCAATGGCCGGATGGTGATGGAAAACCGCATCATTCCGGGCGTCGATGTTGAAAAACTTGCGTCAGACCTTCAGGCCGGCGCCCAGCATATGTGGGAGCATATGCATGTGACCGACTGGGGCAAGCGCGATATCGAGCAGCTCTCACCCTCCAGTTTTCCCGAATTCCGCGCGCTCTGAAGCGCGAAATCGTTGCCGCGCCGCCTGACCGGCGCGGCGAAATCATCTGTCCAACCAACAGGGAATGAAAAGATGAAACGCACCGGTATTGCCGCAATCCTCATGTCTACCTGCTTTTGGGGGGCGGCGTCTGCGCAGGATCTCAGAATTGCGATGGAAACGCGTCTGGGCAACCTTGACCCGATTCTTTCGGCAGCGCACCAGACCCGCGAACACGGTTACATGATCTACGACACGCTGTTCAGCGAAGACGCTGACGGCACGCCGCAGCCCCAGATGGTCGAAAGCCACACTCTTTCCGAGGATGGCAGAACCTACACGTTCACCCTGCGTGAGGGGCTGGCGTTTCATGACGGCTCGCCGGTGACCAGCGAGGATGTGGTGGCCTCCATTCAGCGCTGGGGGCAGCGTGACCGCATGGGCATGGCGATCATGGGCCTGACGGACAGCATCACCGCCGAGGATGATCTGACTTTCGTGATGGAGCTGAACACCCCTTCCGGTGTCGTCATCGAGGCCTTTGCGAAACCCAGCGGGGTGCCGCTTTTCATCATGCCGGCGTCAGTTGCGGCGACCCCGGTGACTGAGGCGATCACGGATTACACCGGCTCAGGGCCTTTCATGTTCGTCGAAGCCGAATATGTGCCGGGCGTGAGAAGCGTCTATCAGAGGAATGAAGCCTACCAGCCGAGGTCGGAAGAGCCGAGCGGAATGGCCGGTGGCAAGGTGCCGCGGGTAGAGCGGATCGAACGCATCGAGATTGCCGATGCGCTGACGGCGGTCAATGCGCTCAATGAAGGCGAGATCGACTTTGTTCAGACCGTGCCGCTTGACCTTGCCCCTCTGGTAGAGGCCAACCCTTCCATCACGTCCGGGCATCTTGATGAGAACGGCTATCAATACGGCTACCGGCTGAATTTTCTGCACGCGCCATTCGACAACCGGCTTGTGCGGCTTGCAGCACTGAACGCAATCGGACAGCGTGAAATCCTGCAAGCCCAGTATGGCGATGCCGAGAACCACATGGTCTGCGGCGCGGTGTTCGGCTGTGGCACGACCTACGAGTCTGACGAACTGGCCGAGATCGCCATTGAGGCCAACCCCGAAGAAGCGAGGGCACTGCTGGAAGAGGCAGGATATAACGGTGAACCCGTGATGATCCTGCATGTCACCGACAGCGAGGCGATGGCTGCTGTCGCGCCGGTCATGGCGCAGCAACTGCGCGCTGCGGGGTTCACTGTCGAGATGCAGGCGATGGATTTCATGTCCATGCTCTCGCGGCGAGCGTCGCAGGAATCGGTGCAGAACGGAGGGTGGAGCATTTTCGTAACCTCTTGGCAGGTCAACGAAATCTCTGACCCGCTGCGCTCCTTCATGATCCTGGCAGGCGGTGAGGAAAGCTACGCAGGCTGGGGCGATGTGCCCGAGATTCAGGAAAATATCGATGCCTTCCTGACCGAGCCGGACCTCGACGACCGCCGCGAAATCGCGGCGCGTATTCAGCGGATCGTCTATGAAGAGGGTATCTATGCGCCGCTGGGTCAGAGCAGCCGCCTGAACGCATGGCGGACCGAAGTGGAAGGGCTGATTCCGAACGGCCCGACCGTGTTCTGGAACGTTTCCAAGGCTGCGGAATAAACGGATGATTTTCTATATCCTTCGCAGGATCGTCGCGACCATCCCCGTCATGGGGGTGGTCGCGCTGCTGGTCTTCAGTATGCTTTTCCTGGCGCCGGGCGATCCGGCGGTCATCATCGCCGGTGAATCCGCCAGCGCCGAGCAACTGGCGCGGATGCGTCAGAATATGGGGCTGGACCAGCCGCTGCCTGTGCAGTTCGCCAGATGGGTGGGGCGGGTTGTGACCGGCGATATGGGCACGTCGCTGCATTCGGGCAGGCCCGTCACCGAGATGATCGGGGCGCGGGTCAGCACAACGCTTTCACTGGCGATCGTGACGATCATCTTCTCGTTGCTCCTTGCGATTCCGATGGGAATCCTTGCGGCATGGGCGCGCGGGCGGTTCATCGACAAGGCCGTGATGTCTGTCGCGGTTCTGGGCTTCTCCACGCCGGTGTTTGTGGTCGGCTATGCGTTCATCTTCATTTTTGCCGTGAAGGCAGGCTGGTTTCCGGTGCAGGGCTTCACGCCACTGGCCGATGATCCGCTTCGCTTTGTGCGCACGGTGACGTTGCCTGCCATCACGCTCTCGCTGGCCTATATCGCGCTTGTTTCGCGTATCACGCGCTCCAGCCTGCTTGAAACGCTTGGCGAAGATTTCATCCGGACTGCACGCGCGAAAGGCGCTACCGAGCGCCGCGTTCTGTTGCGCCATGCGCTGCGCAATGCCGCGGTGCCGATCATAACCGTTGCCGGGTCTGCTGCTGCTTTTCTTATCGGCGGGGTGGTGGTTACGGAAAGCGTGTTCAACCTTCCGGGGATGGGGCGCCTTGTGGTCGAGTCGGTTCTGGCACGGGACTATCCCCTGATCCAGGGGCTGATCCTGCTGCTCTCGCTGATCTACATCGGCATCAATCTTCTCACCGACATTCTCTACTCGGTGTTCGATCCGCGCATCCGGTATTGAGATGCGACTGGGGGACAAATGACTTCGATTTCTCATCCGCAAGGCGGCGAGGGGCAGAATATCCATGCCATTCGCCTGCGCCGCGTCGGGATGTTTCTGCGGCAGAACGTGTTCGCCGTAACCGTGCTCGGACTGGTGATTCTGGCGGGTATCTTCGCGCCCATGCTCAGCTCGACCGATCCGCACTTCATCAACCCGGCGGTGCGTCTGCGGCCACCCTCGGCAGAGTTCCTCTTTGGCACAGATCCGATGGGGCGCGATATCTGGGCGAGGGTTCTTATCGGCACCCGGGCGTCGCTGGCCGTCGGCCTTCTGGTGGCCCTGATCGCGCTGGTGGTGGGGCTCATGATCGGTTTGGTGAGCGGTTACTTCCCGGCGCTGGACGGGGTCATCATGCGGCTGATGGACGGGATTATGGCCATCCCCGCGATCATTCTTGCGGTGGCACTGGTCGCCGTCATGGGGGCCAATTTTACCACGGTGGTCACCGCGATCGTGGTGCCCGAGGTGCCGCGCGTTGCGCGCCTTGTGCGCTCAGTGGTGCTGTCATTGCGCAGCGAACCGTTTGTCGAGGCGGCCATTTCGATGGCCACGCCGACATGGCGGATACTGTTGCTGCACATGCTGCCCAACACCCTGGCTCCGCTGACCGTTCAGGGCAGCTTCATCATTGCCTCGGCCATCCTGACTGAATCAGCGCTCAGCTTCCTCGGTGTGGGCCTGCCGCCGGAAATTCCGACCTGGGGCAATATCATGGCTGAGGGGCGCCGGTTCTTCCAGCTTTTCCCCGGGCTGGTGCTGTTCCCCGGCATCTTTCTGTCGCTAACGGTGCTGGCGATCAATCTGCTGGGTGATGGCTTGCGCGACACTCTTGACCCCAAGCTCGTGAAACGGATCTGACACATGACCGCAGCCAAAGAACAAGACGTGGTGCTGGAAGTTGAGAACCTCTCGGTTTCGCTGCATGGCGGGCCTGAAATCGTCTCGGGAATCAACTTCAAGGTCCACGCGGGCGAGACCCTTTGCATTGTGGGCGAAAGCGGTTCGGGGAAATCCGTAACCAGCCTTGCGGTGATGCAGATTCTTGACGCCGCCGCTCTTCGGGCCAGCTCAGGATCAATTCGCCTTGAAGGCGTGGATCTTCTGAAAGCAAGCCCGGCCAAGCTTCGCAGCCTGCGCGCGGCGCGGATGTCGATGATCTTTCAGGAGCCGATGACCGCCCTCAATCCTGTCGAAAGGATAGGCGATCAGGTCCTTGAGGTGCTCGACATCCATAACGACGGGGACCGCAGGGGCCGTCATGAGCGGGTGCTGGAGATGTTCCGCTCGGTAAAGCTGCCAGACCCTGAACGGATATTCAGCTCCTACCCGCACGAGCTTTCGGGCGGCCAGCGGCAGCGCGTGGTGATCGCCATGGCGCTCATTCTGCGGCCCAGGCTGCTGATTGCCGATGAGCCCACAACGGCGCTGGATGTGACGACACAGGCGCAGATCCTGCATCTGATCTCTGAGCTGCAGCGCGAGATGTGCACGGCGGTGCTTTTCATCACCCATGACTTTGGCGTGGTGCATGATATCGCCGACCGCATTCTGGTGATGAACAAGGGGCATGTCGTGGAAGAGGGCGCCCGGCTCGACATTCTGACACGCCCCAAGGACGACTACACCCGCATGCTGATTTCGTCTGTGCCAAGTCTCGTGCCGGTGCCGCCGCGTGACATGGCGGAAGATCTGGTGCTCGAAGTTGCGGGCATGGCCAAGCAATACACCATCGGAAGCTTCGGCAAACGGCGGCAGCTCAACGCCCTGCATCCCACAGACTTTTCGCTGCGCAAAGGCGAAATTCTGGGCGTTGTCGGAGAGAGCGGTTCGGGCAAAACCACGCTGGCGCGCTGTGTTGCGCGGCTGGTCAAGGCTAGTGCGGGAAGTGTGCGGCTGGTCGGCACCGATATTGCCAGCCTCTCGGCGGCCAAGATGCGCAGTGCCCGGCGGGATGTTCAGATCGTGTTTCAGGATCCCTACCGCTCGATGAACGCGCGCATGAAACTGCGCGATGTGATCGCGGAAGGGATGGTCAATTTCGGTGTTCCGGCTGCTGAAATCCGGCGGCGCTGCGTTGAACTGATTGAGGCGGTGGGCCTGCAGGCGGCGATGCTTGACCGCTATCCACATCAGCTTTCAGGGGGACAGCGCCAGCGGATCTGCATTGCGCGGGCACTGGCGCTTGATCCATCGGTGCTGATCTGTGACGAGGCGGTCTCGGCCCTTGATGTCTCGGTGCAAGCTCAGGTGATCCGCCTGCTGCTTGATCTGCGTGATCGCCTGGGCGTGTCCATCCTGTTCATCACCCATGATCTGCGTGTGGCCGCCCAGCTTTGCGACAGCGTTATTGTCATGCACAACGGGCAGGTGGTTGAAGCGGGGCGCGCGGTCGATATTCTGACCACGCCTGAGCATGAATATACCCGCTACCTGATTGATGCGGTGCCCGCACGCGGCTGGAATTTCCAGGAACGCGTCGCCTGAGGCCAGCGAACGGCCCTCAACCTAAAGCCCTGATCTGCTCCTGAGCGTCTTTCCGACGGTCAGGAGCGTGATCAATGACGCGCCTGTTTTCAGGCCGGGAGCCCCTATGACCACCACCGAGGCTTACTTTCCGAAATCCGCGCAGTTGCAGCGGACGTCATGGGGTGCCGTTCTGGCGCTGGCTTTCGGGGCCGCAAGTCTTGTCACATCAGAACTGCTCCCCGCCAGCCTGCTCAGTCCCATGGCGCAGGGCCTTGGCGTGTCGGAAGGTATGGCGGGGCAGGCCATCTCGATGTCCGCTTTCGTGGCGATCTTCGCCAGTCTCTTCGCCTCCACCCTCACCCGCAGACTGGACCGGCGCATCGTGGTGCTGGCCTGCACCGGCCTTGTTGCGCTGGGCGCGCTCACCGTCGGGCTGGCGCCGGGATATGGTGTCATGCTGGCCGGGCGCGTGCTGTTCGGCCTTGGCCTTGGCGCATTCTGGGCGATGTCTGTGTCGCTGGTGCTGCGCCTGACGCTGCCGAGGGACGTGCCGAAGGCGCTGTCGCTGATTTTCGGTGCCGTGCCGGTAGCGATGATGATTTCGGTGCCCGCGGGTAGTCTTCTGGGTGAGCTTCTGGGTTGGCGCGGCGTCTTTCTGCTGGCGGCGGCCTTCGGCGCGCTCTGTCTGCTGTTGCAGACCCTGACCCTGCCTCCGCTCCCCGCGAAGCATGGAGGCAATATTGCCGGAATCTATGCCTTGCGCAGGCACAAAGGGCTTGCGCTGGCCATGGCGGCCTTGTTCTGCACCTTTGCGGGCAAATTCTCGCTTTTCGCGTATATCCGCCCGCTTCTGGAGCAGTATGGCGGGTTCGGGATCGCTGATATCTCCTCGGTTCTTCTTGTATTCGGGGCGGCCAATTTCATTGGGACGGCGATTTCCTCATGGATGATCGTGCGCAATCTGAAGATGACTCTGGCGGTGCCACCGGTTCTGGTCGCTCTTTGCGCCATCGGGTTCCTGCTGGGAGAGCCGACATTCGGGCTTTACTGCGGGCTTATGGCAGCATGGGGGTTTTCGGTTGGCTTTATTCCGGTGGCCTGGACAACCTGGGTAACGCGCGAGCTGGGGCATGACGCCGAAAACGCCGGATGCATGCAATTCGCGATCATGCAGAGCGCGATTGCCACAGGCGTGCTCTGCGGGGGATTTCTGATTGATCTGGGCGGCCCGCAACTGCCCTTTCTTTTCGGGGCGGCTTTGCTGACAATGGCCGGGTTGCTGGTCGCTCTGTGTCTGCGCGCAAAGGGTGATCACGCGTAGTCGCCTGCGCGGGTCCGGCACGCGGAAAACGCGCAACGCCGGGGAGGGAGCCAGACAGGATCACCCCCGCGCCTCACGGATGGCGCGATCCAGATCATCGGCGCGCATGGCACCGGGATAGATTACCGGGCCGATAATGAAGGCCGGTGTGCCGGAGAGGCCAAAGGCCGCGGCCTGCCGCGCGTTGCGGATCAGCAGCGCATCGAGGCGCTCACGCGCGCCACGATAGCCATTTTGCAAGGTATCGGGCGAAAGGCCCGCGGCCTGAAGCGTGTCATCAACCTGCCGGAAGCTCAGCCGCCCTTCGGTAGCCATCAACGCGTCGTGCGCGCGGGCATAGCTGCCATCAGCGAGTCCGCCGAGTGCAAGCTGTGCTGCGCGGGTCGATGTGGCGCCGAAGATTGGCCAGTCCTTCATCAGAAGCCGGATATTTCCGTCGCGTTCCACCGCGCGCATCAGGTCGGGGTGGTATCGTTTGCAGAACGGGCATTGATAGTCGAAATACTCGACGATGGTCAGATCACCCTCCGGGTTGCCCAGCACCGGCTGGTCGGGGTCATGCAGGACCTCCTCAACCGTCGGGCCCGCGCCAGCCTCGGCGCTGTTCTGGGCAAAGCCCCGCAGGGCAAGCGCGCCGCCCACAAGTCCGGTCGCGGCGGCAAGGGCAAAGGTCCGGCGTGTCAGCATGTCATTCTCTCCGTCTTGGGGTCAGTCGCTGCCAAGCAGCATGTCGAGTGTCAGATCGTTCTCATTGGCCATGCGCTGCAGGGTCTGTGCTTCGGCCATGGGAATTGTGCCTTGGTTGGTGTCGGGCGGCCGGGCTCCCGGCGGCACGGTGCCGCGCCCTGCCTGATCTTCGCGCAGGACGGTGACGCGGGCGCGCGCTGTGCCGACGCGCCCATACAGGTCGATCACATCTTGCTGGAACATGCGGATGCAGCCCGAGGAACTCGCCTCGCCCACCGTCCAGGGATAGGGCGTGCCGTGGATGCGATAGAGCGTGTCGCGCCCGCCGCGATGCAGATAGAGCGCGCGCGCGCCCAGCGGGTTGTCAACGCCGCCTTCCATACCGTGCCGGAAACGCTCATTCGTTTCGGGGTCACGCCTGAGCATGTTCTCGGTTGGCGTCCAGCGCGGCCATTCGCGCCCGTAGGGAATGTGGGCATCACCCGCGAACTGGCGGCCCTGATCGCCTACGCCGACTGTATAGCGCATCGCCCGGTTGCCCCCGAGGATCAGGTAAAGCCGTCTGTCCCAAGGGTCCACGATGATGGAACCGGGGCGGGCGTCGGTCCAGTAATCGACCTCCTGGCGGATTGTGTCCATCGTCAGGTAGCGCGGATCGACCGGTTCGATCCAGATGTCGCCGTCCTGGCGACCCGCATACATCGCCAGCACGTCGGGCGGCAGGGGTTGAGGGGCTTGGACAACGGGTTCATCCGCTTGCATGGGTGGGGTCGGTGCGGCGCATGCGGAAAGCAGCGCGGCCAGCGCTAGGCCGATCAGGGCAGGGTGGTGTTTCACGAAATTACCTCAGGGATTGCAGGCGCGACTGGAACGCCGCGCGCGAGATCTCGCCCAGATGCACGTCTTCGAGCGTGCCATCGGATGAGAAGAAAAGGGTGGCGGGCAGGCCCGGCGTTTCAAAATGCGCCATGGCCTCGCGCGCAGGGTCCAGAAGCACGCGGTCGGTGGCGAGGTCTTCGCGCAGCAGATATTGGCGCACGTCAGGGCCGAACTCGCCTTGATTGAGGAAGACCACCCGCACCTCTGGCTGGGCCTCGGCAATTTCCATCATCATCGGCAGTTCGCGCCGGCAGGGCGGGCACCATGTGGCCCAGAGGTTGATGACGACCGGACCGCCCGCCACGCCCGCCAGTGTCGCGGGCGGACCATCGAGCGCGGCGAAACGGGTGGCGGGCAACGGCATATCCGGCGCGGGGGCCATCTGCAGGATACCCTGCCAGACCAGCAGGCCCGCAAGGCTTGCCGCCACCAGCCCCTCGGCGACGCGCGTTCGCCGCCGCAGCGCCAGAACGGCAAGCAAAAGCGCCACCGCCCCCAGCCCGGCCAGAGCATCGAAGCCGCCTTGCCAGAAGGCAAAAGCGGTCAACGGGTCTTGCGCATAGACATCGAGATTGCGCGCGACATGGCTCAGCCGTGCTGCGAAGGCGCCGGTCAGCAGGGTCAGCGTTCCCCAGCCGTCCAGCCCCGGATCGGCGTGGCGGAAGCGCCGGATGAGGTTGATCACCATCAGAAAGGCGACGGCCCCGGCGATGAAGGCAAAGCGATCCACCGACAGCACAAGCGGCCCAAGGGTGATCCCGCTCATGGCGTTACCCGCTGCGCTGATTGGAGCACCGGGGCAATGCGGGTTTCGCCCACCAGCCGGGTTCCGGGCAGCTCGCGCCGATCGGCATCAAGGAAGATCATGGTCGGCGGCCCCGCTGCACCCAGAAGGGCCATAAGCGCCTGAGCGTCGCTGTCAAATTCGGTCAGATCGACCTTGATGCGGCGCAGGGGCGTGAGCGCGGCGACGACATCCGCATCGGGCAGCACCCGGCGGTCAATCGTGCGGCAGGTGATGCACCAGTCGGCGGTGAGATAGATCACGGTCGGGCCTTCCATGGCTGCAAGCGCGGCCTCAAACCCGGCACCAGCAGAGACCGTCTGCCAGCGCAGGGGTGCCACCTGTCCGTTTGAAGCGGCGTCGAAAGGGCGCAACGGGTCTTGCGCACCCCGCGCGGCCATCACGCCCAGCAGCAGCGCGGGCACCAGCACCAGCGCCGCCAGCAGCCGCACCGCTCCACGCCCGACCGGCGTTTGCGCATCGGCCAGCACGGCGCGCAGCAGGAAGATGCCGATTGCGGCCAGCCACAGCGCCCAGAAGGCCACCAACCACGGGCCGGGCGCGACGCGTTCCGCCAGCCACAGCGCGAGGCCCAGAAAGACAAAGCCGAAGCCCTGTTTCACGCGCACCATCCACGGGCCGGAGCGCGGCAGGTAGCGGCCCCCCAGCGTGCCAAAGATGATCAGCGGCGCGCCCTTGCCCAGCCCCAGCATGAACAGCGCAGCGGAACCCAGCGCCATGTCGCCCGTCTGCGCGATGTAAAGAAGCGCTGCGGCCAGCGGTGCCGTTACGCAAGGCCCGACCACCAGTGCCGAGGTGAACCCCAGCCCCAGCGCGCCGCCCAGCGTGCCGCGCCGCGCACCGACCGGGCCTTGCAGCCGTGCAAGCCATGCACCCGGCAGGCTGACCTCGAACAGGCCGAACATCGACAGGGCAAGGACCGCGAACAGGCCGATGATCAGCCCCAGCGCGACGGGCGATTGCAGCGCCATCTGCAGGTTCTGCCCCGTCGCCGCTGCCGCAAGCCCGAGCAGGCCAAAAGCGCCCGCCATGGCAAAGACATAGGCCGAAGACAGCATGAACCCGCGCCGCCGGGTCAGCCCGGCACCATCGCGCGCCAGCAACCCGCCCAGGATAGGCACCATCGGCAGCACGCAGGGCGTAAAGGCCAGTGCCAGCCCGAAGCCGAAGAACGCCGCCAGAAGGATCGGCAGGCCCCGCGCGCCCAGCCGGTCTATCAACCCCGGTTCGTCGGCCAATGTCATCGTAGTTTGCGTAAGGCTTTGTGGGGCGGTCGAGGCGCTGGCAAGGCTGATCTCGGCCGATTGCGGCGGATAGCAGATGCCGCCGTCCTGGCATCCCTGCCATTCAACGGTCAGAGTGCCTGCTTGGGATGGCAGCGTCAGAAGAACGTCGTCGCGATAGACCCATGTTTCGCCAAAGGTCAGGTCCTCGGTCGTCTCGGCTTGCGGCAGATCAAGCGCAACTGGCCCGTTCGGGCCACTGACCTGAAGCGAATCCTGATAGAGGTAATAGCCCGGCGTCACCGACCAGCTGAGTTGCAGCGCGCCGTCCGGCATCACCGCATGCTCATGCACGAAGGCTTCCTGCGGGGGCAGGGGGGCCCCGCCGGCGGGCGTGGACCATTGGATCGGCTGGGCTGCCGCGGCACCGGCAAGGAGCACGATACCAAGGAGGGCAAAGCCAAGACGCTTGATCTGGGGCAGGCGTGGTTCATTTGTCATGCCGCCCCGATCAGGGGCGCAGCTTAAGGCAGGCTTAAGCTGGCCGCGCCACATCTGGCCCTCGTCCGGGAAAGCCGATACGAGGTTTCATGAGAATTCTGATCGTCGAAGATGATGAAACGCTGGCCGACGGGCTGGTCGCCGGTTTGCGCTTGGGCGGATTTGTCCCTGAATTGACAGGCACTTGCGCGGATGCCGACAGCGCCTTGCGGGCTGGCGGCTTTGCGGCGGTGGTGCTGGATCTGATGCTGCCCGACGGCTCTGGCCTCGATCTTCTGAAGCGCTGGCGGCAGGCGGGGCTTCACATCCCGGTGATCCTGCTGACCGCGCTGGATAGCGTGGCCGACCGGATTGCCGGGCTCGATCGCGGTGCGGATGATTATCTGGGCAAACCGTTCGATCTGGACGAACTCGCCGCCCGCCTGCGCGCCATCGCCCGCAGGCAGGAGGGGCGGGCCGAGCCGGTCATGCGGTTTGGCACCCTGGCGCTGGACCCAGCGCGGCAGGTCGCGTTTCGCAAGGATCAGCCGGTCAGCCTGTCGCGGCGCGAGTATGCGCTGCTGGCGGCCCTGATGGAACGGCCCGGCGCAATTGTTGCGCGCGCCCGTCTGGAAGACCGGCTGTATGGCTGGCAGGAGGGCGTGGAAAGCAACGCGCTGGAAGTGCATGTGCACAATCTGCGCGCCAAACTGGGCGCCGGGGTGATCCGCACGGTGCGCGGCGTGGGCTATCAGTTGCAGGGGGGCGCGCTGTGACATCCATAAGGTGGCGGCTCTTTGCGATCCTGCTTCTGGCGACAGGGGTGATCTGGCTTTCGGCAGTGGTCTGGCTGCAGCATTCGACCCGCGCGCAGATCGAGCGTGTGCTGGATTCGCGGCTGGCCGAGGCGGGGCATATGGTGTCCTCGCTTTTGTCCGATCAGGGGCTGGCGCAGGCTGTCAGCCAGGACGTCGAGGGCGCGCTGGCGCTGCCGGATTTCCGGGTGTTCAACGGCGGGATCGAGAGGCAGTTGCATTGTCAGGTCTGGTCACTGCGCGGCACGTTGCTGGGCCAATCCGGCGGCGCGCCGCAGGTGCGGCTGGCCGAAGCGGTGGAAGGGTTCAGCGAGGCCCGGACGCAAAGCGGCAACTGGCGCGTCTATACCGTCATCAACCATGATCTTGGCGTCGAGATCGTGGTAGGTGAAAGCCTGAACATGCGCGAAAATCTGGTGGCCGATGTGCGGGCCGGGCTTCTCTGGCCCATCGGGGTGATCGCGCCGTTGCTTGCGCTGGCGATCTGGCTGAGCGTCGGGCGGGGGCTGCGCCCGCTGAGTGTGTTTGCCAGCGCGCTGGCGGGCCGCAATGATGACAATCTCGCGCCGGTCGCCCCGGGCCCGCTGCCGCCTGAAATTCAGCCGATGGGCGCGGCCCTGAACGGGCTTCTGGCACGGCTGGCGCAGGCGCGGCAGCGTGAGCGCGATTTCATTGTCTATGCGGCGCATGAGCTGAAAACGCCGCTCGCCGGAATCCGCACGCAGGCGCAGGTTGCAAGGACGGCACCCGAAGGCCCGGTGCAGCAGCATGCGCTGGATCAGCTGGTCGGCGCGGTGGACCGCACGGCGCGGCTGGTGGGCCAGCTTCTGGATCTGGCGCGGGTGGAGGATGATCAGCCCGCGCCCGTCCTGCCAGAGCGGCTGGAGACCATCGCCGGAAGGGTGGTGAACGCGTTGCAGGATCTGGCGCGCGGCCGCAACGTTGTCTTGCAGATCAGTGGCGGTGCCAGCAACCTGACCGCCGACCCGGTGCATCTGGGGCTGGCGCTGCGTAATGTGGTTGAAAACGCCGTGCTTGCCGCGCCCGCCGGTTCTGCGGTGGATGTCGTGCTTTCACAAAACGGGGTGACGGTGCGCGATTGTGGGCCGGGCATTGCCCCCTGCGACCTGCCGCATGTGACAGCCCGCTTCTTTACCGGCACGAACAGCAAGGGCAGCGGGCTTGGCCTTGCAATCGCCGAGGCCGCTCTGGCGCGGGCAGGCTGGTCGCTGACCTTTCCCGCCGCCCGGCCCTCAGGCCAGAGTGTGCACTTGTCAGCGCCGCGCGACACTGTCATTTGCTGAGCGCTTCGCCCGTTCCCCTTTGCGCATACGGCTGCCCTTGCGCGTTGACATTGCTCCCTGTCGCCCGCCAGTTAGGGCACTCCTGAAACAGTGGGCCGCGTTCATGTCCAAGAAGACCCTCAACAAGGCGAATCTCGAAAACCTCGGCGCGGAAAAGCTCGCCGCGCTGGTGATGGAACTGGTGCAGGGCAGCGCGGCGCTTCAGCGGC
Source organism: Pararhodobacter sp. (assembly GCF_036802785.1). Taxonomy (GTDB): domain Bacteria; phylum Pseudomonadota; class Alphaproteobacteria; order Rhodobacterales; family Rhodobacteraceae; genus Pararhodobacter. The sequence goes on along the minus strand of NZ_DAIRVN010000010.1, from coordinate 19,190 downwards.
GCGCGCGGATGGCGCTGAGCGCGGCGCAGGGGCCGAAAGAGGTGGCCGATGATATCCGCAAGCGGTTCGTGTCCCTCCGGCGCGCGACCAGCTCGCTGAACGGGCGCAAGCAGCGCGCGTTGGTGAAGGATCTTGAAGCCACGCTGGCAATGATCGCGAACACCATCGCGCCGCAAGATGGCGCTGACGCGTTTGAACTTCTCTGGTCATTTCTGCAACTCGCCCCCGCGCTGCTGGCGCGCACCGATGACAGCAACGGGGCGATCGGCGGTGTGATGGATCAGACCATGGCGCTCATCGCCAGCCTCGCGCCCCGTATTTCGCAAGATCCGGAAATACTGGCCGCCCGTATTCTTGAGGCCGTGGCCGATGCCGGTTACGGCGAGTTCGACGGCATCATCCCCGCAACCGCCGGGGCGCTGGGCGCTGAGGGCCTTGAGCACCTCAAGCAGATCACCAACGCATGGGCCGCGCAGCCGCCGACGGCGCAGGAGCTGGCGCGATACCGCGAGAGCGGTCTGTCAGCCGCGCCGGGGCAGAGCATTCAGCGCAACAGGCAGGCCATCCGGTCAATCATTCTGGCCGATATTGCCGACGCGCAGGGCGATGTTGACGCCTATATGGCGCGCTACACGGCAGAACAGCTGACCTTTGGCACCATCGCGCCGGATGTTGCACGCCGCCTGCTGGATGCAGGCCGGATCGACGAGGCCTTTGGCATCGTCACCCGCGCGCGCGCGGCGGAAGAGGGAAAGCCGTTCAGGATGTTCCGCCATGATCTTGATGTGGTCTATGAGGAATGCCTTGAAAAGCTGGGCAGGGTGGATGCGCTGAAACAACACCTGTGGCAGACGTTCCATCAGACCCTGAACGCGCGCAGCCTGCGCAAATACCTGAAACTGCTGCCGGATTTTGATGATATGGAGGCCGAGGAAAAGGCGCTGGATTTCGCTGAGACCTTCCCCCACCCCGGCGCCGCGATCAGTTTCCTGATCGGCTGGCCCGCCCACGCGCATGCAGCAAGGGTTGTGCTGGCGCGCGCAGGGGCGCTGGACGGCAATGCCTATGACACCCTCTCAACCGCCGCCACTGCGCTGGAGACCGGGCATCCGCTCGCCGCCACCCTGATGCGCCGCGCGATGATCAAAGACACCCTCGATGGCGCGAAATCGAAACGCTACCGCCATGCCGCCCGCCATCTGGCCGAATCCCGGTTCTGCGATGCGGCCATCAGCGATTATGGTGATTTCCCCACGCATGATCAGTTCGTGGAGGCGCTGCGGCAGAAGCACGGGCGCAAATACGGCTTCTGGAGGCTGGTGGACGGGCAGGGCGCGCGGTAGCGCGTGGCTACAACGGAACGCCCTTGATGCTCCGGGCGGTTCGTGTAGCGATGCCCGGGTAATTCCACTCCGGGGGACTGTGAGATGAGACCACTGGAAGGCAAAGTCGCGCTGGTGACAGGCGTATCCGCGCCACAGGGAATTGGCCGCGCCATCGCCCGCAGACTTGCGCAGGAGGGTGCCGCCGTCGTTGTGACGGATGTTGGTGGCGTCATGGATGTTGACGGAAAGGCCGTGTCGCGGTCTGATCTGCTGGCAGGGCTTGTGTCCGATATTGTGGCGGGTGGTGGGGCGGCACTTGCGCTGGCCCTTGATGTCACCAGCGCCACGGATATCGCGGCGGCCATTGAAAAAACGCTCTCGACCTTTGGAAAGCTTGATATCCTCGTTAACAATGCCGGGTCGCTGGCCGGTTCAGACAGCTTTCTGTCCACCACGCCGGAGCAGTGGAAGCTCAGCTTCAGTGTCAATCTGCTGGGCCCGATGATGCTTGCACAAGCGGCAATCCCGGCCATGCGCAAAGCCGGGGGCGGGCGGATCATCAATATCGGATCGACGGGCAGCCTTGGCGCCGAACCGGGTTTCGGTGCCTACACGGCGATGAAACATGGCCTCGTCGGCCTGACAAAAACCCTCGCGGCCGAGTTCGGGCCGGATGGCATTTTGTGCAACATCGTTTGCCCCGGGTATATCGCGACCGATATGCACAGGGCCGCGAATGTCCGCTTGGCGAAAGAGCGCGGCCTGTCGGTGGCCGAGGTTCAGAAAGAGCGGTATGCGCATGTGGCGCTGCGCGATGCAGGCCTGCCCGGGGATGTGGCCAATGCCGTGGCCTATCTGGCCGGGCCGCAAGCCAATTACGTCACCGGCATCAGTCTTCCCGTGTCCGGCGGCGTTCCCTTCGGTATCTGAGCGTCCGGGAGGCCAGGAACCAGCGCGCCGCCGTCCTGATTTTCAGTGCCTCACTCCACCGCATCGCCGAACGCCATGCCACCCCGCGCAACCTGTCCGGCCGGGCTGTCAGGGTTGCGGGCATGGGGCGTGGTGAGGGACAGGAAGGTCTGCCATTCGGCGGGTGCCTGCGGGTCGTTGGCGGCGCGCAGGCCGCGCCATTGCGCGTAAACGGCCCCGGCGCGCACAAGGTCACGCTGCGCGGGGGTGAGTTGCGCCAGATAGGGGTCCTCTTCGGGCGGCAGGGCGCTGAGCAGTTCGGCATAGAGCCGGTCGCGCTGTGCACCCGTCAGCCAGCGCGCGCGCCCGGCGATCACCGCGCGGTGGGTGCGCGGCGCGAGGTATTCGATCAGCGGACGGTCGTCGGTATTGACGGGTGCCTCCGCGAACAGCCCGGATGCCGCATTGCCCGCGTAGAGTTTCAGTGCGCGGTCGCTCAGCACTGCGTCCGGGGACGCGTCGCCTGTCATCGCGCGCCATTGTGCGGCCAGCGTCCCCGGATCCAGCGGTGCGGCGTCATTGCGCCCCACCAGCGCGAGGATCGAGCGCTCAGGATACAGATCGCCGCGCCACAGCGTCAGTTCCGGGAAGACCTGCGCCATGGTGTTGGCGATGATGGCAAATTCAGCGCGCGAGACCTGATAGAGCGGCATCCATTGCACATAGGCGCCACCCGGGTTCAGGCGTGAGGCCGCCAGCCGGTAATGCTCAACCGTATAGACATTGCCCACCCCGGTGCGCCAGGGCGTGAACAGATCGGCGATGATCATGTCATAGGTTGCGCGCGAACGGGTGAGGCACTGGCGCCCGTCCTCAGGGTGGATGGTCACGCGCGGGTCACTGAACAGCCCGTTGACATAGGGCGCGAACCAGTCGCGCGCGAAGGTCACCACATCGGGCAGCAGTTCACAGACCGTTATCCGCTCAGGCTCTGCAAACAGCCCCGCGCCCGCTGAAATGCCGGTGCCCATGCCCAGAAAGAAAATCTCGCGCGGGGCGGGGTGGGTCAGAAGCGGGATCATGGTCTGGTTGCGCTCAGGCACCAGCGCGCCGGAGCCGCCCAAAGTGTAGAAATTGTTGACCCGCAGAAAGCGCGCCTCTCCGCGTTCCACTTCGGCGACATGGGCCGAGGGGCCTTCGCGGAAGGCCAGCAGGCTTTCGCCGCTGTTGAGCCGCGTGGCCTGCAACCCCGGCTGGCCCGCCAGCAGCACAACCGCCCCGGCCAGCGCCGCAAACCGGGCAAGCCGCGCGGCCGGTCCGTAGCCCGGGCGCCAGAGCGCGAGCACCAGCAAGCCATAGACCGCGCCCAGCAGCCACAGCCCCTTCCACGCGCCCGCCAGCGGCAGGATCACGAAGCCCGCCGCCAGCGCGCCCAGAATCGCCCCCGTGGTATTGACCGCGATCAGGCGGCCCAGCACCGCGCCCGGCGCGGCCCCGCCCTGCATCAGCCGCAGAAGATAGGGCAGCACGGCGCCCAGAATGGTGCCGGGAATCAGCATGGTCAGCACCGCCACGCGCCCCACCTCCCAGACATAGCCCGCAAAATCGGCCCGCCCGCCGAGATAGGCCATGCCGCCGGTCAGATGGTGGAACAGATGCGGCGTGGCGGCGATCACCGCGCCGGAGGCCAGCAAGAGGCCCGTCATCACCCCTTCAGGGCGCAGAGGCAGGCGTCCCAGCGCATTCGCCAGCGCCGCACCCAGCGAGAGCGCTGCCAGAAACACCGTCAGCACCAGCGCATAGGTATAGACCGAGTTTTGCAGCACCTGCGCGAAAGCGCGGGTCCAGATCACCTCAACCCCGAGGGTGGCAAAGCCCGAGGCGAAGGCAATCAGCCACAGGCGCGTGGGGATGGAAGCGCGGGCAGGCGCGGGGGCGGCGATGAGCGGCAGCGCCCGGCGCGCAAGCAGCAGCGCTGACAGGCCTACGAACAGATCGAACCCCACCGCCAGCAGATAGGCGCCCGAAAACCCCAGCCACATCGGCAGGAAAAAACCCGCCGCCAGCGCGCCCATCGCCCCGCCCGCGGTGTTGAGCGCATAGAGGAGGGAACCCATCCGCCCCAGATCGGCCCGCGCGCGGATGACGTGCTGGCCCATCAGCGGCAGCGTGCCGCCCATCAGGATGGCCGAGGGCAGCAGGATCGTTGCCGCCACCCCCGCCTTGAGCGCGATCTCCAGCACCGGCACGCCGCCGACCACCGCATAAAGCGCGGGGTAGAGGCTGACATAGGCATCCGCCACCAGAAAATGCCCCAGCGCCGTGGCCGCCACACCCACCTCCACCAGCCCGAAGGCGCGCAGGGGGCGTCGCATGCGCCCGGCCCAACGCCCGAACAGCCAGCCCCCCAGCGCGATGCCGGTGAAGAAGATGGCGATGGTCAGTGCCGCCGCCTGCGCCGTGGAGCCAAACAGCTGCCCCAGTTCGCGCACCCAGAGCACCTGATAGATCAGCGCCGCCGCCCCCGAGAGGGTGAAAAGCGCGCCAAGGGTGGCGGTCTGGCGGAGGGGAAGGGGCAGGGTCATGGCGGCGCTGTTACAGTATCACATTCAGGGCAACAAGCGTATCTCGCCGCCGATCAGCGCCTTGCGGAAATCGCTGATCAGGATATCGGCGACCACATCCCATGCACCACCCTGCGGCAGATGAAAGGGGGCCGCATGCCAGATGCCGTCTTCGCCCGGCTCGGCGCGTAGTTCTATCGGCTCCAGCCCCTCGGCAGGACGGCTGAGGAAGAGGGTGATTTCCAGCGGCGTGAAGGGCTGGAAATCACCGTCCAGCGGCACAATCTCGGCGCGGTTGGGGCCGGGGCGACCGGGGATCAGGGTGATATCGGCCATGGCATCAATGCCATGCAGATGTACCTCTGCGCGCGTCTCAGGCAGAGTGCCCAGTGCGCGGGGCGGGGGTGTCAGGCGGAAGGCGGCGGTCAGCGCGAGGATTGCCACCATCAGCCAAAGCTCCAGCCGCAATGAGCGGTGAAAGGCCGGGCGGGCGCGCGCCGGGTTGCGCGCCAGCGCCGGGGTCAGCACCAGCCGGTGGCGGGCGGCCAGCGCCAGCACCACGGCCACCAGCACCAGTTTTGCCAGCAGCACAGTGCCATAGGCGGTGCCGGTCAGCGCGGCGGGGGTTTCCAGCTGCCGCCATGCAAGCAGGCTGCCGCTGACCACCAGCAGCGCCACCATCGGCAGCGCCAGCCGCGAAAACCGCGCCATCTGCGCCGCTGCATCCGGCCCGCGCAGCGCCATGATCAGCCCCGGCAACGCGCCCGCCCAGAAGATCAGCGCCGCCGCATGGGCAAAAACCAGCGCCCCCATCAGCGCCACCGGCTCAGCCCGCGCAGCATGGCCTGCAACGGCGAAAGACAGTGCTGCCAGTCCCCATGCCGCGAAAGCCATGACCCGCAGGTCGCGCGCGCCAAAGGCGATCAGGCCCGCGAGCGCTGCCAGCAGCGCGGCCAGCCCATAGGGGCTGTGCAGCGCCACGGACCATGCCGCCGGGCTGGCCAGCGCCGCCGTGCCCTGTCCCGCCATGTCCATCGCCTGCGCGGCCAGCATCAGCGCGGCGGCGGGCAGGGCGGCCAGTGCCAGAATGCGCGCCCGCCGCCCGGCCCGGCGCGCCAGCGCAGACCAGAGCACACCGCCCACGCCAAAGGCCAGCGCCAGCGTCACCAGCCCCCGGGCAATCGCGGCGGGCCAGGGGACGGGGGCGGTGGCGGTGTCCGGCGCGCCGCTCTCGAACCCGATGGAAAAGACATGCGTGCCACCCACCGGGTGCCCGTCGGTGGAGACCACCCGCCAGCTCAGCGCATGGGTGCCCGGGCTCAGGCCCGGGGGCGGGGCGATGATCAGCGCCGTGTTCTCGCTGCGCGCCTCCGCCTCGGTGGCGGTGCCGTCGGGCGCAAACCAGCGCGCCTGCAACAGGGCCACGGGTTCGTTGAAGGTGAGGGTCACCTGCGCCGGGGCCACGGCCATCAGCGCCCCTGCCGCAGGGTCTGCGGATTGCAGTTGGGCATGGGCCGCAGCCTGCTGGGGCAAGAGGGCAAGCAGGGTCAGAAGAAGGATGCGCAGCATGATGTGTTGATCCGCAATAGCCCGCCGGTCCCGGTGTTGCGCCCGGCGGGGAGGGAGGCGCGCAGGGGAACGGGTGCCTGCGCGCCTCTGCATTCAGTTTCCGTGGGTATGGCCGTGCGAATGACCGTGATCATGGTCGGCGGCGGTCACCACCATTACCCCCGGCGCGGGATAGCGCAGGTCGTCGCCTGATTCCCCGGCGGCGGGAATTTCGATCCAGCGCTCGGCAGCGCTCGCGCATTCCTGTACGACGGGAATATAAAGGGTCTCACCCGCAGGGACATCGCTGGTGACATAGGCGCGGAAGATGAACTCGTCGTAGAAATCGCTGCGCAATTCGCCCGCCCAGACGATCTCGCGCACGCCCTCAGTGATCTCGCGGCCATAGCGCTCATAGGTTGCGCCCAGCGGGCCGCGGACTGTCTCAAGCGCCCAGCCGCCCTTGGGCATGGGCTGGACGGAATGGATGCCGTCAGGGATAGCGATGCGGACCCGCAAGGTGGCCTCGGCGCCGCAGCCATGGGGTACGCGCAGAACCATGCGCGCGGTTGCATCCTGCGTGACCTCGGTCTGCTCGAAGGTCGCATGGGCAAGGGCGGCGGGTGCGGAAAGCGCCAGAATGGCAAGCGTGTTCAGGGTTTTCTTCATGGTTTTTCTCCTGTTCATGAAGGGTTTGTATCGGGCGGGGCCAAGGCCCCGGCATGGACCGGACCGGCAAGGAAATCCTTGTCGGGCTGGCGTTCTGGTGAGCCGATCATCAATGTGAAAGGGAATGCACCGGGCGCGCGGGTGATCTTATCGAGAGCGGCCTGTCGCAGGCGCGGCAGCAGCCGGCAAAGCCTGTGCATCGGGATCACCGGCCATCAGGCGGGCGCAATGCGCCGCCAGTGACGTGCTGAACCTGAATGCGACGGGCCGCAGGGCCGCGCCGGTGTCAGGTTTCAGACGAAAGAGGCAGGAGGGCCGCGTGCAGGTGGTGCGCGGGGGGTATGGCCGGCGGTGAGAGGCGCAACTGCATGCGGCAGAGGCATCGCGACAAGGCGGGTGCCGGGCCGGGGTGCCGTGGTGGAGGCGGCCAGCGCGAAAGCCTTGGTCAACGCGCAGACCGGGCAATCCTGATACAGGTTGTGATCAGAATTGCCGGGGTCGGCAACGCAGAGATCGTCCAGCACTCCGCCCGCCTGCAGATACGCCGCCATCATCGGGTCGGACGGCGCTGCCGGTGCGGGGCTGTGCGCAAAGCCCAGAACAGCCAGCGCCAGCGCGACAAGCGCGGCGGCAAGGCGGTTTGCAAGGGGCTGCTTCACGGACATGGGCAATGCTTAGCAGCGGGGTCAGCTTTGGTCAATCGGCAACCATGCGGCGCGGTTTTCTGGCAGTCCGACGGGCGAGGAAGCGGAGGAGGGGCCACGGGCGGGCTTGTCGATGTTAGTGTAATAATATAACAATATCACCCGTGCCCCGCTACAGGAACCGATGCCCGCCATGTCCGATCCGATCCCTGTCACCCTGCTCACCGGCTTTCTTGGCGCAGGAAAGACAACGCTTCTGAACCGGCTGCTGCATGACCCGGCCGCCGGGCGCGTCGCCGTGGTGGTGAACGAATTTGGCGAGGCCGGGCTGGACCATGACCTGATCGAAAACGCCGCCGAGGATGTGGTTCTGATGCCGGGCGGTTGCCTGTGCTGCTCCATCCGCGGCGATCTGTCGAAAACCCTGATCGGGCTGCTGGAGCGGCGGCGGCGCGGGGAGCTGGCCTTTGACCGCGTGGTGATTGAGACCACCGGCCTTGCCGACCCGGGCCCGGTGCATCACACGCTGCTGGTCGATCCGGTGCTGGCGCCCAATTTCGCGCTCGACGGGATTGTCACCGCGGTGGATGGCGCGCTGGGGCTTTCGACGCTGGCGCGGCATACCGAAGCGCAGGCGCAGGTGGCGATGGCCGACCGCCTTGTGCTGACCAAGCGCGACCTTACCACCGCCGCCACCCGCCGGGCGCTGGAGGCGCGGCTTGCACAGTTCAACCCCGGCGCGGGGCGGATATGGGCCGAGAGGGGGGCGGTGCCCTCGGGCGTGTTGTTCGGCCTGGGCGCGATGCGCAAGGCGGTGGCGCATGATGATGCGCTGGCGTGGCTGGGCGCTCCGGCGGCTGCTGATCCGCTCGCCGGACTGTCTGGTCTGGCCGTGCCGAAAGCGCCTGCGGTTGATCTGGTCGCGCCGTCGCACCATGCCACGGATGACCGGATCGCCACGGCCTCCATCATCATCGACGCGCCGATCGAGGCTGCGGTGTTTGATTTCTGGCTGGAAACGCTGATCGGCCTGAAGGGCGCCGATATCCTGCGCCTGAAAGGCATCGTGCATCTGGTGGGAGTGGCGAATCCGCATGTGTTCCACGGGGTCCAGCATATCTTTGACGCGCCGGTGCCCCTGGAAAACTGGCCCGAGGGCGACCGCACCAGCCGCGTGGTCATCATCGCGCGCGATATTCCCCGATCCGAGTTGCATGAGAACCTTGCGATGCTGCGCATGCGTCTGAAACCGGGTGAGGGTGCCGATAACCCGGGACAGGGCATGACCCTTCAAACGCTGGAAATGCCGTTCTGATCGCGGAAAACGAAGCCTGCCCAGGCGGATCGTGTTGGACATCGATGCGCGGATATGGGATGTTGCGGCTGATGGTGTCCGGCCCTCGCGGGTCGGCTGAAAAGGGAATGTGGTGCGGGCTTCTGGCCCTAATCCACGACTGCCCCCGCAACTGTAAGCGGTGAGCGACCCCGAGAAAGACCACTGGGCAGATGCGCCCGGGAAGGGTCGGGGAAGCGATGATCCGCAAGTCAGGAGACCTGCCATCTCAGGCGCAAGCCTTGCGCCGTCGTCACCACAACCCGGGCGGGGTGCCTTGGGACGGAGAGACCGGGATGGACCGCCTTGGCCCGACGTATTCGCCGTTTCCGCTGCACCACGCCCTTGCGCGGAGGGCGCGATGCTGCTGGAACGGACGATAAGGCAACTGGATATCGGCCCCCTACCGCCCGCCCGGGCGCAGGAGCTTGGCCAGCTGGGTTATATGCAATGGCTGGGCGCCTTGCCCGGCGGTGCCGAATACCGGGGTGAGGCAAGGCGCGCGCATGCCATGGCCGCCCCGCTCATTCACCGCTCACCTGCGCTGGGCGTGTTCTGCGATCTGCTGAGCCTGTCCATGACGGTGCCGCCCGGACCGCTGCCGCTTTGCCTGCCGGTGCTGCGCAGGCGCGGCGGTGCACGGGCGCGGCGCGCGGCGCGGTGAGCGCATGAAAGCTTTCCCGCCCGGGCGCATTGTCTGCCTGACCGAAGAAACGGTCGAAACCCTGTATCTGCTGGGCGAGGAAGACCGCATTGTCGGTGTCTCGGGCTATGCGGTGCGGCCGGCGCGTGTGCGTCGGGAAAAGCCCAGGGTATCGGCCTTCACCTCGGCGGATATCCCGAAGATTCTGGCGCTTGAGCCGGATCTGGTGCTCACCTTCTCGGACCTTCAGGCGGATATCGCCGCCGCACTGATCCGCGCCGGTGTCGCCGTCATGGCCTATAACCAGCGCGATATCGCCGGGATTCTGGCCATGATCCGGCATCTGGGCGCTATCGTGGGCGCAGCCGCGCGCGCCGAAGCGCTGGCGCAGCGCTATGAGGCCCGGCTGGCCGCGATTGCCGCGCAGGCCGGGGCGGGCGCGCGCCCGCTGGTCTATTTCGAGGAATGGGACGAGCCGATGATCGCAGGCCTTGGCTGGGTGTCTGAACTGATCGGCATCGCGGGCGGGCGCGATGCTTTCCCGGCGCTTGCCGCGCAAAAAGCGGCGCGCGACCGCATCGTCACCTCCGCTCAGGTAATCGCGGCCCGGCCCGACGTGATCCTTGCGTCATGGTGCGGCAAGAAGGTGCGCCCTGAGAAGATCGCCGCGCGCCCGGGCTGGGCGGCGATACCCGCGGTCCGCGACGGGCGGATCATCGAGATAAAATCACCGGTGATCCTGCAACCGGGGCCAGCGGCGCTGACCGACGGGCTGGATGCCATCCTTGCCGCGCTGGCCTGAGGTGCCTCATTTCACCAGCAGGGCGACCCAGCGGGTGAAGAGCGGGGCAGTGGGCAGGATGATGAAGATCCGCACCAGATGAAAGGCGGTGACCAGCGCGATATCGGCATGCAGGAGTTTGGCGGTCAGGGCCATTTCGGTGACGCTGCCGGGCGCGAAGGCCAGCACCATCGTGCTCCATGAAAACCCGGTTGCCGCCGCCATGGCCAGCGCCATGGCCACGCAAAGCGCGATCATCAGCAATGTTGAGGCCACAGCCGCCGCCACGAAGCCGCCCGCGCGCTGAAACAGCGTCCGGTCCATCGCCGCGCCCAGCCAGACCCCCAGCAACACCTGCGCCCCCGCCAGCATCCAGTAGGGCACCGACGTCACCGGCAAGCCCACTGCCGATGCTACGGCAGAGGCCGCCAGCGGCCCCAGAAAAAACGGGTTGGAGAGCCGCACCAGCTTCATCAGATAGGCCCCCGCCACCGCCAGCGCGATCAGGAGCGTGGCGCCCGGCGCGGTCCAGTGCAGCGAGCGAAGGGCGTTGTCCGCCCCGCCCAGCCCGCCATTGAAATACAGCACCACCGGCGGGATCAGCAGAATCAGCGCCATGATCCGCAGCGTCTGCGTAAAGATCACCGGCCCCGGCGAAACCCCGTAGTGCCGCGCCAGATTGGCCGATTCCACCGGGCCCATGGGGATGGAGGCAAGGCTGGCGGTCACGGCATCAACCCCGGCCAGCCGGGTCAGCACCCAGGCCACGAAAAAGCCCGCGATGAGCGTGGCCAGCGCGGCAAGGACCATCGGTATGAACATCTGCACCACGCTTTCCAGCGCCGCCGCCGTGAAGGCCAGCCCCACCGAGCCTGCGATCACGATCTGCCCCACCGGGCGCGTGATCTGCGGCACGCGGACCACCACGCCCGAAAGGCTCAGCCCCGTGGCAAAAACCAGTGCGCCGATCATCCATGGCAGCGGCAGGTTGATCAGGCTGCCGATCCAGCCACAGCCGATCGCCCCCGCATAGACCAGCGCCTGTCTTGCCACCCGGTCTGCCGACAACTGCATAGTGCACTCCCTTCGCTTCCGGCCATCATAGCCCCTTGGGGCGGAAGCGCCAGACGAAGTTACACCTGTGAAGGAATTTGCGGGCCTGTCCCGGCCGGAAAGGGCAGGAAGCGCCGGGGCTTACGCCTCCAGCTCAGCGTCCCAATAGAGGAAATCGGTCCAGCTTTCGTGAAGGTGGTTTGGCGGGAAGCGGCGGCCGATGTCGATAAGCTCCTGCGCGCCGGGGCGGCGGGGCGCGCGGCGCAGGCTGAGGCCGGACTGGCGCAATGTCTTGGAGCCCTTCTTCAGGTTGCAGGGGGCGCAGGCGGCAACCACGTTTTCCCAGCTTGTCACACCACCCAGAGCGCGCGGAATCACATGATCAAAGGTCAGGTCATGGCGCGCGCCGCAATACTGGCAGGCAAATTCGTCCCGCAGAAAAAGATTGAAGCGCGTGAATGCCACGCGCTTCCTGGGTTTGACATAATCCTTCAGCACCACGACCGAAGGTATTCGGATTTCCATCCGCTGGCTGCGCACCGTCGTCTCATATTCGGCCACGATATCAACCCGGTCCAGCCAGACGGCCTTGACGGCCTCCTGCCATGGCCAGAGGGAGAGCGGGAAATAGGACAACGGGCGGTAATCGGCATTGAGAACCAGTGCCGGGTACCTTTTCAGTGCTGCCGGTTCGTGTACGAACTCATGCCTGAAATCGCCGTCCATCCGCCGTCGCTCCCCTGTTTGCGAAACAGTGCCCGGGCCTTCTGCGAACAGACTATATCCAGCGTTCGCGCCCTGACAAGCCTCTTGATGTAGGGGTTTAGTGTCGCAGGGTAACAGTTGCGCGACAGGGTGCTTTAACGAGCGCTATTTTGGCAGCCGCTCGTGCAGAAAACTGAGCGCCAGCGACAGCCCGTCCTGCGCAATACCATGCGCCATTCCCTTGGAGACATGCGCATAGGTTTCAAACCCCGCCGCCACCAGCGCATCCCCGGCCTCGGACAGGGCGGCAATCGGCACCATTTCATCGGCATCGCCATGGATCAGCAGAACGGGAAAGCGGCTGATGGTTTCATCGGCCAGCGCTTCGGGCTGAAGCAGGCGGCCCGAAAAACCCACCACGGCGGCCAGCGGGCGGGCGCGGCGCGGGGCGACATGCAGGCTCATCATCGTGCCCTGCGAAAAGCCGACCAGCGCCAGCGCTTCGGGTTCCAGCCCTTCCTGCGCAAGCACATGGTCAATATAGGCGTTCAGATCGGCGACGGCGGCGCGCATCCCGGTTTCGGCGTCTTCCTGGCTGGAGCCGTCCAGCCACGGGATGGGAAACCACTGATAGCCGAAGGGGTTGTTCACGCAGCGCTCAGGGGCGTTGGGGGCGTGAAAGGCGGTGTAGGGCAGGTGGGGCGCCAGCGGATCGGCAAGGCCCATCAGGTCGGCGCCATCGGCACCATAGCCGTGCAGAAAGATCACGGCAGAGCGCGCCTCGCCCTTTGCCACGCCCTTGCGGGTTGATTCGAGTGTGCGGACCATGAATTTTTCCCTTCAGACGACGCCTTCGCGTTCTTTCGCCACATGGTAATAGGCCCAGAGCAGACCCGCCGCAACCGTGCGCCACGGCGCCCATGCCTCGGCCATGCGGCGCAGCGTTGCCTCGCGCGGGCGCTCGGGCAGATCAAACAGAACGCGCGCCGCCTCCTGCAGGGCCAGATCGTTGGGCGCGAAGACATCGGCGCGGCCAAGGCTGAACATGGCGTAGATCTCGGCGGTCCAGCGGCCGATGCCGGGCAGGCGGATCAGTTCCTCCACCACCTGCGCATCGGGGGCGGTGCGCAGCGCGTCAAAATCAAGCCCGGCCTCGGCCAGCGCCCGGATATAGCGCACTTTCTGGCGCGACAGGCCGCCCGCGCGCAACGCCTCATCCCCGGCGAGGGCGATGGCGGCGGGGGTTGTCAGGCCCGCCCCTTCCAGCCGGGCCAGAATGGCGCGCGCCGACGCGACCGAAACCTGTTGGCTGACGATCGCCCCCATCAGCGCCGCAAACCCGTCGTCGCGCCGCCGCAGGGGCGGGGGGCCGCAAAGCGCCAGCGCATGGGCAAAGCGCGGCTCCTGCGCGCCCAGCCAGGCGGCGCCCTCGGCCATGCAGGCCTCACTGTGCAGAATGCGTCCGATGCTCATGCGCTGCAAAATGCACCGCTTTCGTTCCGGATCGCAAGGGGGGCGGTACGCTGGCGCCATGGGAAAACCCGGCGCAGCTTCCCGGACAGCTTCCCGGTCAGCGGGATTGGCTGATTTTATACTGGGCAACGGCTGCGCTTACTGGCATGAAGGGGCGAAGAAAGAAATTCAAGGCTTGCCATGAACAGCTGGACGGCGCTTGCAGCGCGGTTTGAAACGGTATCTGACCGGCCAATCGCTTCCCTTTTCGATGATCCCGCCCGCGCGGGCGCCTTCAGCGTAACGCTGGGCGCCGAGCCGTTTGGCGAGATTCTCTTTGACTATTCAAAGACCGGGATTGATGCCGAAACCCGCGACCTGCTGGTGGGGCTGACCCGTGAAAGCGGGCTGGAGGCGCGGCGTGAAGCCATGTTCACCGGCGCGCGCATCAACGAGACCGAGAATCGCGCCGTTCTGCATACCGCACTGCGCACAATGGGCAGCCCGGTGGTGGTGGACGGCGTCGATGTCACCAAAGGGATCCGCGAAACCCTCACCCGGATGGAGGCCTTTGCGCGCGACCTGCGCGACGGGCGCATCCGTGGCGTGGGCGGGCGGATCAGCGATGTGGTGAATATCGGCATCGGCGGCTCGGACCTGGGCCCGGCGATGGCGGTTGAGGCGCTGAGGCCCTATCATGACGGGCCGCGCTGCCACTTCGTGTCGAATGTCGATGGCGCGCATATCCATGACGTGCTGGAGCCGCTGAACCCCGAAACCACGCTGATCATTGTCGCCTCAAAAACCTTCACCACGCAGGAGACGATGACCAATGCCCAGACCGCGCGTGACTGGATGTCGCGCGGCCTCAGCGACCCCACGCGCCAGTTTGTGGCGCTGTCCACCGCGCTGGAGCGGACCACGGCCTTCGGCATCGACCCGGCGCGGGTTTTCGGATTCGAGGACTGGGTGGGCGGGCGCTATTCGGTCTGGGGCCCCATCGGGCTGAGCCTGATGATTGCGATCGGCCCTGACCATTTCCGGGCCTTCCTGGCCGGGGCGTCGGCGATGGACAGCCATTTCCGCACCGCACCGCCAGAGCGCAACATGCCGGTGATGCTGGCGCTGACCGGCATCTGGCACAACCAGATCTGCGGCTACCCTTCCCGCGCAGTCATTCCCTATGACCAGCGGCTGGCGCGGCTGCCTTCCTATCTGCAACAGCTTGAGATGGAATCGAACGGCAAGAGCGTGGCGATGGATGGCAGCGACCTTGTGCGCCCCTCGTCGCCGGTGGTCTGGGGGGAGCCGGGCACCAACGGGCAGCATGCATTCTTCCAGATGATCCATCAGGGCACCTGCCCGGTGCCGTGCGAGTTTCTGCTGGCGGCCAGCGGGCATGAACCCAACCTCGCGCATCATCACCGGATGCTGGCGGCCAATTGTCTGGCGCAGGCCGAGGCGCTGATGCGCGGCCGCTCGCTGAAGGAGGCGCGCGCGCTGATGAAGGCGCAGGGGCTGTCGGGCAAGGAACTGGAACGGCAGGCACGCCACCGGGTGTTTCCGGGCAACCGGCCCTCGGTGATGCTGCTCTATCCGCGCCTGACCCCGGCCACGCTGGGCGCGTTGCTGGCGCTCTATGAACACCGGGTGTTTGTCGAAGGGGTGGTGCTGGGCATCAACTCGTTCGATCAATGGGGGGTGGAGCTGGGCAAGGAACTGGCGCGCGAGCTGTTGCCGATGGTCGAGGGACGGCAAAGCCCCGAGGGGCGCGACGGGTCAACCCGGCAACTGATCGACACCATCGCGCGGCTGGCGGGCTAACCGGGATCGACGGGGACTGACCGGCGCAGTGCGCGCCGCTGCCACCGAGCCAAAGCGCGTTCGAAGGCGCTGGGAACGCGATTACTTGATCGCGTTCCCCCGGGCGCCTGGCTCAGGCCTTGCCAAAGACGCGGGCAAAGATCGTATCGACATGTTTGGTGTGATAGCCCAGATCGAATTTCTCCTCGATCTCGGCGGGCGACAGGGCGGCGGTAACTTCCGGGTCGGCCAGCAGCTCGGTCTTGAAATCCTTGCCCTCTTCCCAGACCTTCATCGCATTGCGCTGCACAAGGCGGTAGCTGTCCTCGCGGTTCACCCCGGCCTGGGTCAGCGCCAGCAGCACCCGCTGGCTCATCACCAGCCCACGGAATTTGTTCATGTTCGCCAGCATGTTGTCCGGATAGATCACCAGCTTCTCAATCACCCCGGCCAGCCGGTGCAGCGCGAAGTCCAGCGTCACGGTCGCATCCGGGCCAATCGCCCGCTCGACCGAGGAATGCGAGATGTCGCGCTCATGCCAGAGCGCCACATTCTCCATCGCTGGCACCACCGTCATGCGCACCAGCCGCGCCAGCCCGGTCAGGTTCTCGGTCAGCACCGGGTTGCGCTTGTGCGGCATCGCCGACGAGCCCTTCTGCCCCGCGCTGAAAAACTCCTCGGCCTCCAGAACCTCGGTGCGCTGCATGTGCCGCACCTCGATGGCGATATTCTCGATGGAGGAGGCAATCACCCCCAGCGTGGCAAAGAACATCGCATGCCGGTCGCGCGGGATCACCTGTGTGCTGATCGGCTCGGGCACCAGCCCAAGCTGCGCGCAGACATGCTCTTCCACACGCGGGTCGATATTGGCGAATGTGCCCACCGCGCCCGAAATCGCCCCCGTCGCCACCTCGGCCCGTGCCGCCTCCAGCCGCGCGCGGCCCCGCGCCATCTCGGCATAGAAGCGCGCAAAGGTCAGGCCCATGGTGGTGGGTTCGGCGTGAATGCCATGGCTGCGCCCGATGCGCACGGTATCCTTATGCTCAAGCGCGCGGGTTTTCAGCGCCGCCAGCACCCGGTCCATCCCGGCCAGCAGCAGGTCGGTGGCGCGCACCAGCTGCACATTCAGCGTGGTGTCCAGCACGTCAGAGCTGGTCATGCCCTGATGCACGAACCGCGCAGCGTCACTGCCCACGATCTCGGACAGGTGGGTCAGAAAGGCGATGACATCATGCTTGGTGACGGCCTCGATCGCATCAATGCGGGCCACGTCGAATTCCACATCCTTTGCCTTCCACACCGCCTGCGCATTCTCGCGCGGGATCACGCCCAGATCGGCCATGGCATCGCAGGCATGCGCCTCGATCTCGAACCAGATGCGGAACTTGGTCTCGGGTGACCAGATGGCGACCATTTCGGGGCGGGAATAGCGGGGGATCATCGGATATCCTCAGGGTTTCTGGCGGGTTTTCAGGGTTGACGCCTGATAGACCGCGCGCGGTTCCGGTGCAAGGCCGGGGCAGACCGGCCCCCCGGGGAAGGTTTCAGGCCACCGGAATGTCGAACCCCGGTGCGGCCAGTTCGAAATGCTCAAAGCGGAAGGCGGGCGAGACAAGGCAGCTCACCAGCGACCAGTCCCCCAGCGTGCGCGCCGCCTGCCAGTGCCGCGCGGGCACGATGACCTGTGGATGATCGCCGCGCACGATATCGCCGCCCAGCCGCCAGTCGCGCGCCGGGCCTGTATCACTGGCCGAAACCGACAGCGCCAGAGGGGCGCCCGCGTTGAACAGCCAGATTTCGTCGACATCAATGCGGTGCCAGTGGCTGCGCTCCCCGGCCCTGAGCAGGAACAGAATGCAGCTTCCCGCCGGGCGCGCATCGCCGCTGGCCGGGGCCAGCCATGTCTGGCGATACCAGCCGCCCTCGGGATGCGGCTCAAGGGCGAAACGCGCGATCACGCTTTCGGCGCTGGTCATGATGCCCTCCTTCCTGAACGCTCTCCGCTTCGCGATCACGCCCTAATCAAGCGCGAAGACCGTCAGCGGTGCAAGCTGGGTCAGTGGCAGGCCAAGGGCGCGCAGCGCGGCGAGCGAGATCTGACTGCCCGCCCCGGCACCGCGCCCGGAGGGCCGCAGTTCAACGGCAACCGCGGTGCCGCCCGCACTGAGCACACGGCCCGCGCGCGTGTCGCTGACCAGCCCGGTGCGTAGCCAGAAACCGGCCTCACCCGGCGGGCCAAGCCCCGCCAGCGTCTCACCCAGCGCGTGCCCGCCGGTGGGAGTGCTGACAGCGGCGGCGCGCTCAGCCGCGCTGCTGGTGTCCAGCGCATCGGCCGTGCGGCCCTGCGCGCGCAGCGGCGCGGCGGCGGTGCCGGGGCGCGGGGCAGGGCGCAGGACGTCTTCGTCCGGGCCATAAGTCACTGCCACCGGCACCTCAGGCGCCGCCGGGCGCAGGGAAAGTCCACCGGCGCAACCGGAGAGGGCGAGAATGAGTGTAGGAACCAGTATCCGCATGCGTCAGACCCTAGCCCCGGCACGCGAATGTGGCAACGCCTTCCCTTGCCAGCACCCCCTCTTCTCACTAGCTTGTCAGCCAATGGAGGAGGCCCGTCCCATGCAAGCACCCTTGATCGACCCGTTCCACCGTCCGATCAGCTATCTGCGGGTGTCGGTCACCGACCGCTGCGATTTCCGCTGCACCTATTGCATGGCCGAGCATATGACCTTTCTGCCCAAGAAAGAGTTGCTCACGCTGGAAGAGCTGGACCGCCTGTGCTCGGCCTTCGTCGGGCTGGGGGTGGAAAAGCTGCGCATCACCGGCGGTGAGCCGCTGGTGCGCAAGGGAATCATGACCTTTTTCAGGGCGATGGCCCGGCATCTGGAAAGCGGGGCGCTGAAAGAGCTGACACTGACCACCAATGGCTCGCAACTGGAGCGTTTCGCGCCGGAACTGGCGGCGATGGGGGTGCGACGGGTCAATGTGTCGATCGATACGCTGGAGGAGGCGAAATTCGCGGCCATCACGCGCTGGGGTCGGCTGCCGCAGGTGCTGAAAGGGATCGCGGCAGCGCAGGCGGCGGGGATGCGGGTGAAGATCAACGCGGTGGCGCTGAAAGGCTTCAACGAGGATGAGCTGTTCACCATGACCGAATGGTGCGCGCGTGAGGGCCATGACCTGACCTTCATCGAAGTGATGCCGATGGGCGAGATGGGCGAAGAGACGCGGCTGGACCAGTATTGGCCGCTCAGGGACCTGCGCGCGCGTCTGGCCGAACGCTACACCCTCACCGATCTCACGGAGCGCACCGGCGGCCCGGCGCGCTATGTGCGGCTGGAAGAGACCGGCTCGAAAATCGGCTTCATCACGCCGCTCACGCATAATTTCTGCGAAAGCTGCAACCGGGTGCGCCTGACCTGCACGGGTGAATTGTATATGTGCCTCGGGCAGGAAGACATGGCCGATCTGCGCGCGCCGCTGCGGGCAAGCCCTGACAATGCGGTGCTCGAACACGCGATCCGCGATGCGATCGCCCGCAAGCCCAAGGGGCATGATTTCGACTATTCCCGCCAGCGCGTCGCCGGTCAGGTCAGCCGCCACATGAGCCATACGGGCGGCTGAGCGTTCTGTGCGCAGGGCTTGCGTATTGACCCGGGCCGGGCGCGCGGGCCTCGCCCCCATCGAGGGGGCTCGGCCCGCCGGGGGGCTCTGCCCCCCACGGCGCGTTCCGCGCCTCCCCCCGGGATATTTGTGAACAGATGAAG